>NZ_JAMYEI010000001.1:0-851291 GCF_033790845.1 Dietzia sp. PP-33 | reverse complement strand
CGCAGCAAGAGCCGGAGCGGCAATCCGGCACCTGAGGGCGTGCAGGTCACGCGGCCTGTCGGGCACTACGGGCGAGGGGCAGTTCGGGGAGGTGTTGAGTTCGCAGGATCTACAACTCGACACCCTGAGCTTGTCATAAGGTCTGGTTATCGGCCGTGGTGTACGTGCCATAGATGGGTGGGCATCCAGCCACCTGCATTCTGGCAGCGACTCACTTTCGCGGGCTGCAGCTGCGTGGTCCGCGTAGCGACTCCGGCTGGATCGCCTACTGGTGAAACCGGCTACCGCTCCGGGTGGCCTCAGGTTAGGTCTAGGAAGCGGCGTAGGTCGACGAACGTCTCGTGCACGACTGAGTAGTGCGCCCACTTGCCGCGCTGGTCTCGGGTCAGGAGTCCTGCGTCGACGAGTTTCTTGAGGTGGTGGCTGATCGTGGGCTGGCTGATGTCGACCACGTCGAGCAAGTCGCACGCACACACCGACTCGCAGCCTTGCGCGGCGATGTGGGACAGCAGCCGCAGGCGTGTCGGGTCTGCCAGTGCTTTGAGCGTGCGCGCCATCTGATCTGCGGTCTCGGCGGTGATCGGAGCTGACGACAGGGGGCAGCACTCGTTCTGCGTCCGAGCCGGAAGGACGTCGTTTGCTGAAGTCATTTCCTCGATCACCTCACCTCGAACAATACATTGACACATGCCGATATGTGAGCATAGCCTCCAGCATAGACGTTCATCGATATGAGGGAGTTTCGTGCCAATGAGCACAACCACGGCCCGGGCTGTTGCGCCGGTCGCCAAGAAGATGTCGTTTCTCGACCGCTACTTGGCCGCATGGATTCTTGTGGCCATGGCGGCCGGTCTGCTGCTCGGGCGCTTCGTCCCGGGCCTGGATGCCGCTTTGGACTCGGTGAAGATCGGCGGCATCTCGGTGCCGATCGCGGTCGGCCTGCTGGTGATGATGTATCCGGTCCTGGCGAAGGTGCGCTACGACGAGACCCACAGGGTGACCGGCGACCGGAAGCTCCTCACGTTGTCGCTGATCCTGAACTGGGTCCTCGGGCCGGCGTTCATGTTCGCGTTGGCGTGGATCTTCCTGCCGGACCTGCCGGAGTTTCGTACCGGGTTGATCATCGTGGGCCTGGCGCGGTGCATCGCGATGGTGTTCATCTGGAATGACCTGGCGTGCGGGGACCGGGAGGCCGCCGCGGTGCTGGTCGCGATCAACTCGGTGTTCCAGGTCGTGGCGTTCGGCGCCCTCGGATGGTTCTATCTCCAGCTGCTGCCCTCCTGGCTGGGGTTGGAGACCACCTCGGCGCAGTTCTCCGTGTGGTCCATCGTGATCTCCGTGCTGGTCTTCCTCGGCATCCCCCTGCTGGCCGGTTTCCTCACCCGCGTGTTGGGGGAGAGGGCGAAGGGACGCCAGTGGTACGAGGAGACCTTCCTTCCCCGGATCGGACCGTGGGCGCTGTACGGGTTGCTGTTCACCATCGTGTTGCTGTTCGCGATGCAGGGCGAGGCGATAACCTCGCAGCCGCTGGACGTGGCCCGGATGGCCGTGCCGCTACTGCTGTATTTCGTCCTGATGTTCTTCTTCAGCTGGTTCGTCTCCAAGGCGGTGGGGTTGAACTACGCCAAGTCGACCAGCGTCGCCTTCACCGCCTCGGGCAACAACTTCGAACTCGCGATCGCGGTGTCGATCGGCACCTTCGGTATCGCCTCGGGCCAGGCCCTGGCGGGTGTGGTCGGCCCGCTGATCGAGGTTCCTGTTCTGATCGGGCTCGTCTACGTCGCGCTCTGGGCTGGCCCCCGACTGTTCCCGGGAGATCCAACCCTTCCGCCACCTCGCACGGACCCGGCCCGCAACACCGAAGGAGCCCGGCCATGACCAACACTCCCAGCGTCTTGTTCGTGTGCGTCAAGAACGGCGGCAAGTCCCAGATGGCAGCAGCGCTCATGCGCCTGCACACCGGGGAGGCGATCGAGGTCCACTCCGCGGGCACCCGGCCCGGTTCCGCGGTCAACGCCCTAGCCGCGGAAGCGGTCGCCGAGCTCAGCGCCGACATGTCCGACCAGACACCCACGGCCATCGATCCCGACCTGCTCCGGCGGGTGGACCGGGTGATCGTTCTGGGAGAGGAAGCCCAGGTCGAACCGGTCGACGGGATGGCGGGCACGATCGAGGTGTGGAACACCGACGAGCCCTCCGCCCGCGGAATCGAGGGGATGGAGCGGATGCGGTTGGTCCGCGACGACATCGACCACCGAGTACGCGATCTGCTCGCAGAGATCACCAATGGCAAGCCATGCGTGTTGTTCGTCTGTGTCCACAATGCCGGGCGTTCCCAGATGGCCGCCGGCTACCTCTCGCATCTGGCGGGGGACCGGATCGAGGTCCTCTCCGCCGGTTCGCAGCCAGCCGAGCAGCTCAATCCCGTCGCGGTGGAGGTGATGGCAGAAGAAGGCATCGACATCACCACCGCCACACCGAAGGTGCTGACCACCGACGCGGTCAAGGCCGCCGACGTGGTCATCACGATGGGCTGCGGAGACACCTGCCCGGTCTTCCCGGGAAAGCGGTACGAGGACTGGGAACTGGCCGATCCAGCCGGTCAGGGCAAGGACGCTGTCCGCCCGATCCGCGACGACATCAAGCGGCGCATCACCACCCTGATCGCCGAACTGGCACCGAAGGAGAACACCCAATGAGCACGAACTTCAACGAGCTTCCGGTAGTAGTCATCGGCGCCGGCCCCGTGGGGCTGGCCACGGCCGCGCACCTGCGAGAACGGGGTCTGACCCCGTTAGTGCTCGAGGCCGGCGCCACCATCGGCGCCGCTATCGAGCAGTGGGGGCACACCCGCCTGTTCTCGCCCTGGCAGTACGACATCGACAGCGCCGCCCGACGCCTACTCGAGCCCACCGGCTGGACCGAGCCCGACCCGGACGCTCTGCCCACGGGGCACGAGCTGATCAAGCACTACCTGGCCCCGCTCGCCAAGCTCCTGGGCGACGATGTCATCCGCACCGGCGCCCGCGTGGTGGCGGTTTCCAGAGAAGGAATCGACAAGACCCGCTCGGCGGGCCGCGAGCAGACCCCGTTCCTGGTCCGAGTCCAGGCCGCTGATGGCGCCGTGACCGATGTGCGGGCCCGCAGCGTCATCGACGCCTCCGGAACCTGGGGCCAGCCCAATCCGCTCGGCCGCTCCGGTCTACCCGCACCCGGTGAGAACGCGGCGATCGACAAGGGCCTGATCACCGCGCCGCTTCCGGCCGTGACCGGGTCAGAGCGCGACCGTTTCGCCGGACGTCACGTCCTGGTCGTGGGGGCCGGACACTCGGCCGCCAACACCCTGCTCGACCTGGTTGACCTCGCGAAGCAGGACCCTGCAACGCGGATCAGCTGGGCGGTGCGCACCCCTGAGGTGTCGAGCGTCTACGGAGGCGAGGACCGCGATGAACTGGCGGCCCGCGGAGCGCTCGGCACCCGCCTGCGCGAAGCCGTCGAGTCCGGAGTGATCGAGGTCCACACCTCCTTCACCATCAACGAATTCACCCCGAAGACCGACAATCTGACCGTGCACGCCAGCACCCCACAGGGTCCCACTCGACTCGAGGTGGACCTACTCGTCCCGGCCACCGGATTCCGCCCCGACCTGTCCATCCTGTCCGAGCTTCGGCTCGCTCTCGACCCGGCCGTGGACGCTCCGTATCAGCTCGGGCCGCTGATCGATCCGGAGTTCCACTCCTGCGGAAGCGTGGCACCGCACGGCGAGAGCCTGCTGGCGCATCCCGAGACCGGCTTCTACATCGTGGGAATGAAAAGCTACGGCCGGGCACCAACGTTCCTCATGGCCACCGGCTATGAGCAGGTCCGTTCCATCGCCGCCGCACTCGCCGGTGACCGGGCCGCCGCCGATGATGTGCACCTCGACCTGCTCGAGACCGGAGTCTGCTCCACCGACCTCGGTGGCTCGTGCGATGCACCGGCAACCCCACAACTGATCTCGCTCGGCGCCACCACCTCCACCTCTTCCTGCTGCTGAAAGGTCCCCGCCATGACTATCGACGCACCCGAATTGGACGTCCACGTCCTGCAGCGCACGGCCGATGACCTCGCTCGAACGTACGAGGGCATGTTCTCGGCCGAGACCATAGAGCGGTACGTCTTCGAGTCCTACACCGCGCTGGCTCGCACGGCGACGATCAAGCGGTATCTCGCGGCGCTGGCCCGAAACTTCGCCTCAGACAGGCTCCGTGCACTGGCGTTGTCACAGGGCAAGATCCAGTCGACCGTCCCACAAGTGCTGTTCGTGTGTGTCCACAATGCCGGCCGCTCCCAGATTGCCGCGGCCCTGCTCAAGCACTACGCCGGTAGCGGCGTCGAGGTCCGGTCAGCTGGCTCACTCCCGGCCTCTGAGGTCGACCCTGTCGTGGTGGAGACCTTGGCATCGCGCGGAATCGACATGGCGGGGGCGTTCCCGAAGCCACTGACTGATGACGTGGTGCGGGCTGCCGACTACGTCATCACGATGGGGTGTGGGGATGCCTGCCCGGTGTATCCGGGCAAGAACTATCTGGACTGGGACCTTGTCGACCCCGCGGAGCAGACTCCGGAGATCACCCGCCAGATCGTCGACGACATCGACGATCGAGTCCGCGCCTGGTGGGCCACGGTTCACAGGTGACCCGCCGCAACCCGGTGGTCACACGTCGTGTCCGGCATCGGATCCAATGACGGAACGAGACGCGACACCGCCTGGGATCGACCGCCCCCGGGGCGGACTCGCGGCTCTGTGTATCGCGCAAACTACCAGCTGGGGCCTACTTTTCTACTCACTGCCCGCGGCTGTCGCGCCGATCTCCCAGGACACCGGCTGGAGTGGCACCGCCATCACCGGCGCACTGTCAGCTGGTCTCACAATCTCGGCAGTCGCCGGCCTCAAAGTCGGTTCCGTTCTGGATTCCCGAGGGCCACGCACGGTGATGACCCTCGGGGCGGTCATCGGTGTGGCTGCCCTGGCGCTGGTGGCGTGGTCTCCCAACCTGCCCATGTTCTATCTGGCCTGGCTCGTGGCGGGGTTCGCCCAATCGGCTGTCCTCTATCCACCCGCGTTCGCTGTCATCACCCGCTGGTACGGCCCGCGACGAGTCGGCCCCCTGATGACGCTGACACTCGTCGCCGGGCTTTCCTCCACCATCTTCGCCCCGCTCACTGCCTCCCTGATCGAGCAGTTCGGTTGGCGCACCAGCTACCTCATCATGGCCGGCATCCTCGCCGCCGTATCTGTGCCCCTGCACGCCTTCTTTCTCAACTCCACCTGGTCAGACACCGCCAGCGAGCCGACCGTGCAGCAGTCCCGAACCGAGATCCGCCAGGTCACCAGAACCCGCCAATTCCTCACCCTGCAAGTAGTGATGACGGCAGCCACGTTCACGCTATTCGCCGTCACGATCAACCTCATCCCACTGTTGCTGGAACGAGGAATCGACTACTCGACCGCAGCACTGGCCTTCGGACTGGTGGGCGCAGGACAAGTCATCGGCCGACTCGGCTACCCACCACTGACCCGAAGAACCACACCCCAACACCGCACACTGGTGATCCTCGGCGCCGGTGCACTCGGCCTGTGGGGACTGGCAACAACTCCCGGCCCGACCTGGCTGCTCATCGCTCTGGCCGTAGGTACAGGCGCGGCCCGCGGCTGTCACACCCTTCTCCAGGCCACCGCCGTCTCCGACCGGTGGGGCACCCAAAACTTCGGCGCCATCAACGCCCTATTCAACGCACCAATGACCGCCGTCACCGCACTCGCCCCCGTGTCCGGACCCCTATTGGCCAGCCTCATCGGTGGATACCCTGCAATGGCAGTCATCATGGCCGTCCTGCTCACCGTGGCCGCAGCACTAAGTGCCCGAACGTGAACAGGAGCTGACCACCATTTCGGACACAGACTGGACCCCGGAGCACCACGAGGCAATCATCATCGGCGGTGGGCAAGCAGGTCTGGCCACCGCCTACTACCTGCTGCGGTCAGGCGTGGACACCCTCGTTCTGGATAATCAACCCAACCCGGGTGGGGGCTGGTTACACGTCTGGCCGTCCCTGCGCCTGTTCTCCACCGCTGAGTTCTCCAATCTGCCGGGCTGGCCGATGCCCCCTTATGACGGGTTTCCACCGGCCTGCCATGTCGTGGACTATCTCGCTGCCTATGAACGGCGCTACCGGATTCCGGTCCAGCGTCCCGTCACGGTCAACGAGGTGATCTACGAGAAGGGCACCTACCACGTCTGGGCGGGCACGAAGTCGTGGACGACCGAGAACGTGGTCGCGGCCACCGGGACGTGGTCCGCCCCCTTTGTTCCCTCCCACCCAGGAACCTTCGCCGGCACGCAGTGGCATTCCGCCAACTACCCCGGTACAACTCCCTTTCGAAGTACCACAGTCGCGGTCGTGGGCGGCGCGAACTCCGGCGCCCAGATCGCCGCAGAACTCACGAGCGTCGCCGAGGTGACCTGGTACACCCGTCAGCCACCACGCTGGATGCCCGACGAGGTCGACGGACGGGTGCTGTTCCGCCGCAACCGACTACGTGCCCTTGCCCTGCAGCGCGGCGAGCCCGACCCCGGGACAGACTCAGCCTTAGGAGACATCGTCGTCCTGCCAGAGGTGCGCCGCGCTCGGGACACCGGACGGCTGCAGGCCACGCCGATGTTCACCTCACTGGATGAGATCGACGCCGATCACCTGATTTGGTGCACGGGTTTTCGCTCCGCGATCGGGCCGATACGCCGGTTGCTCGACCACGGTCGACCAAAGCATCCGGGCCTCCATGTGGTCGGCTACGGCGACTGGACCGGTCCCGGAGCGGCAACGATCACCGGTGTGGGGCCCTATGCCAAACAGGCTGCCCGGAGAATCGCCGCATCAGTTGGCAGAACCGTGAAATAGGCGCAGCCACCACCAGAGTGATCTCCCTCGGGGGTGAGGGGAGTGCGAGCTATGCCGCCAGTTCGGCGGGGCTCGGATCCCTCCCGTTGGTTATTACGCGCCCTGGGCTGGTGTCGGTCCCCACAGGGCCTGTGCGGACATCAGGGCGGGTTGCCCTTGGGAGCTGGCGAAGTTGTTAGGGAGCGGGCTCCAGGGTGGTGTGGAATGAGGCGGGGTATGAGCCGGACGTAGGTGACCATGCCGACGAGTTCGACGAGGGTTTGGGTGACCACGACGACCGCGACCAGGGCAAATGGGTCGGGCAGGGCCAGGGCGAGGGGCAGTATGACCAGCGAGTTGCGGGTCGCCCCGGAGAAGACCAACGCCCGTGTCGACGGGGCATCCTGGCTGAAGACCCGGCCGGTGAGGATTCCCAAGGGGATCATCACGACCAGGAAGCCGACATAGACCGGGATGACCCGCAGCAGTGAGGACAGATCCGTCCGGACGGCGTCGACTTGCGAGGCAATCACGACGGCGAGGGTGGCCATCATCAGCGGCACCATCAGTGACTCCATCGCGTCCATGAGCTTCCGGGCGGAGGCGGACCGTGCGGCCAGGTACTGCGTGATGGCCGCCAGAACCAAGGGTGTGACGATCAATAACAGGAAGGCCTCAAGGAACGGGGCGACGTCCAAGACCTCGAACAGGCTGGGGCCCATAAATAGGCCCAGGTAGGCAGGCAGCAACAGCATCTGCACGAGCATCAGCAGCGGGGCCGCGGCCAGTAGCCGGTCGTGCGCGGAGCCAGCTAACCCGGAGAAGACGATGACGTAGTCGATGCACGGGGCAAGCAGCACCAGCAATACACCCAGCAGCAGGGCCTGGTCGTCAGCGACGAACCGGGAGAGCCCGTAGACCACGACCGGGACGATGGCGAAATTCAGCACCAACAGCCCGGCCAGGAACCGGCCGTCACGCAGCGCGCGACCGAGCCGGGTCAGCGGCACGCCCAGGAATGTGGCGTACAGCAGCACCATCAGTACCGGGTTGATTGCCTGCTCCAGACCCGGGGCGGCGGAAGGGGTGGCCAGCCCGAACACGGCACCGACCCCCAGGGCCACCAGGTACAGGGGTATCTGCCACCGCTCCAGCCACGTGATCATTGTTCGTCCTCCTCGGGACAGGGCCTTGCCTTCGGCCTCACGTCGCTGACGATCCTGGTCGGCAGTGGCAGTGAGAGTGGGCGGCGGGAGGGCCGGCCGTGATTAGAGTCCGAAGGCTCCGCCGCTGACCAGGATAAAGATGCCCAGGCCGATCAGGACAATGGGGAACAAGATGTGTTCCCAGCGTTCTAAAGCCTCGGCGACTGGCCGACGGGTGGCCACGAACTTGGCCAGGCCCACCAGGACCGAGACCAGAACCAGGAACACGACGCAGTAGGCCACCACGGCTCCCGGGCCGACGCTGAGGAAGACTGGGACGTAGACGCCGATGTTGTCCCCGCCGTTGGCGAAGGTCACCGCGGCCACGGTCCACACGGTCACGTTCTTACCTTCGATTTTGGCGTCGTCGTCGTCATCGTCCCCACGCCAGGCCTGCCACGCGGCCCATAGTCCCAGGCCTAATGGGATCAGCCCGAAGTACGGGATGGCCTCCGAGGGCAAAAACGTCCCGGCGCCCAAGGCCACGAGCACAGCGGCGCCGAGGATGCCTAGGAATCCAAGGTACTGGCCGACCAGGATGCGTGCGGTGGTGCCGCGTTGGCCTGCGCCGCGGGCGAAGAACAGTGAGAGGACGATGATGTCGTCGATATTGGTGGCGATGAACAGACCGATCGCCTGCAGGGCTGAGGACAGGATCACCCCTGCACCTCCGTGGCGTAACAACCCGGCACCGAACAGGCCGGGTCCAGGCAGGAGGCGTTTTCATTGACTGCGAGGGTGACCTCGACCAGGGAGGCCAACGCCCGCGCCAGGTGCGGATCAGCGATCTCGTACCGGGTCTGGCGGCCTTCGGGCACGGCGACCGCGATGCCACAGTCGCGCAGGCACGCTAGATGGTTCGACACGTTCGAACGCGTCAGTTCCAGATCGCGGGCCAGCTCCGCCGGGTAGGCCGTCCGCTCCAGCAGGGTCAGCAGTATCCGCGACCGGGTGGGGTCGGCCATCGCCCGCCCCAACCGGTTCATCACATCCACACAAGACGATATAGTCAGCATTCACTGAACTGTACAGTAGGCGCTGAACTGACTGGGCGTCTGAACAGGTTAGACATTTCTGGGCTCTGTGACTCGGGCGCTACCGCCCCGGAAGGGCCGCGCAGAAGGTTAAATCGGCAGCGTCGTGCCGGTGATTGCGAAGTCCCGTAGCCAACTGATGAACAGTGCCCACACGCCACTGAACAGTGCTATGCCCACTGCGATGAGTAGGAGGCCGCCGATGATCTGGATTCGTCGAGTGTTGCGTTGTAGCCAGCCGACGGTTCGGATTGCCCAGGTGGAGCTCCAGGCGACGAGGATGAATGGCAGCCCCAGCCCGAGGCAGTAGGCGACGATGAGCATGACACCGCGCGTGCCGCTGAAGCCGCTTCCGGCGGCGACGGACAGTGCGGCGGCGAGCGTTGGTCCGAGGCAGGGTGTCCAGCCGAGGGCGAACACTCCGCCCAGGAGAGGCGCGCCGACCCAGGTAGAGACAGCCTTCGGCTGGAATCGGGTATCTCGTTGCAGCACCGGTACGAAGCCGATGAAGACCAAACCCATGAGGATGGTGATGACCCCGCCGATGCGCTGGAGCAACTCCTCGTGTGGTGCGAGGTATTGAACCGTTCCGAGGACCATTGCGCTAAGCGAGACGAACACAACGGTGAACCCGCCAACGAAGAGCAGAGATGCCCCGACGACCCGGTAGCGCGAGCGTTGTCTGGCCTTCTTTTCCTCGAGAGTGATCGTTCGCGACTCGCTGTGGCGCTGTTCGGCCTGCGCCACGGTGACCGGTGGTCGCTCGGCGCCGACGACGCTAGCGAGGTAGGCGAGATAGCCGGGGATGAGCGGGACCACACATGGCGAGGCGAACGAGACCAGACCGGCTAGTAGGCAGGCGCCGAGGGCGAGCAGAAGGGGTCCGCTGGCCGCTGTCTGTTGGAACGCCGAACCGATACCCTGCGCGAGCACCAGGCCGTCCATCGGCGGCATGGCACCGGCGAAGACGAGGTCGGCAACATTCGTCACGGCGTGGCACTCTCCTCGTCGGCCACCAATTCGGCGATGACGTCCCGAAGTTGGTAATCGGTGACCGCCGCCAAATACACGGCGGCCACCCGGTGTTGCCGGTCAAGCACGAGGGTTGTCGGCACGATCGAGGTGGGAAAGCCGCGAAGTGCACCTACGGCCGCGTTGGACGGGTCCCAGATCGACGGGTAGGTAAGGCCGTTGTCGCGCACGAAGTCGACCGGCTTATCGCGATTGGGATCACGCACGTTGATCCCGAGCACGGTGGCGCCCTGGGATTCGAACTCCTCCTGAAGGCGCTGAAGATCGTCGACCTCGGTGCGGCAAGGCCCACACCATTGGCCCCACGTATTGAGGATCACCACCTCGCCCTTGTAGTCAGCGAGCCCGATGGTCTGGTCTGGGTCAAGCAGATCCGGCCCGGCGAGTTCGGCAACCGGTTTCCGTTCTTCCTCGGGGTAGTGGATCTCCAGCTGTCCATCTGGACTGACGAACTCAAACGTGCCGCCCTGCGCGACCGCATCGGTGCCACTCCCACAACCGGAGAGGACAAAGGCGCCCGCACACAGGGCCGCCCAGAGGCGCGCGCGGAAACCGATTGCTCGGATACTGCCCATGCTTTTCACTCCGGTCTGCGACGGGTCATTGCCCCCTCGGCTCCGAACCGGCGGTGCCGCACGGGGTGGCTCTCTCGAACACCAGTGACGTGACCGGCACTGGCGAGATGTTCCCGCTGTCCGATCGTGCCATAGCCACTATCCGCCCTGTTAAACGCCCCAGAACGGCGCGGCAAGCGGGTGGGTTCCGGGGGTAGGCCAGGTACACCTGTGCCCATTGACTGTGTTGGCCTTGCGGTTTCGTCGTCTTTAGATGCGTGGTCACACCGCCAGGGACAGTTCACTGAGTCCTGTACTATTCAGTGCATGCTGACTGTTGCTTCGCGTCAAGGTGTGATGAACCGACTCGGTCGTGCGATGGCCGACCCGACTCGTTCTCGAATTCTCATGAGGCTGCTGGATGGGCCCGTGTATCCCGCCGAGATTGCCCAGGAGCTGGGGTTGACGCGTTCAAATGTGTCGAATCATCTCGCCTGTCTCAGGGATTGCGGGATCGTCGTGGTTGAACTCGAGGGTCGGCAGAATCGGTACGAGATCGTCGATGCCCATCTGGCACGTGCGTTGAACGCCTTGGTCGAGACGACTCTTGCCGTTGACGAGAACGCGCCCTGTCTGGACATGCAGTGTCCGGTCGAGGGTTGCTGCAGTTCGGAAGGGGGTCGGCGGTGACAACGTCCGCGTGTGGTTGTGAGCCGGCCGGGCCAGTGGCCGGCCCTGACGAGTCCGCTTCGTGGTGGCGCAACGGTGCCGTCCTCATCCCGGTGTTCTCTGGCCTGACGCTCCTGCTGGGTGTGATCCTCGAGTGGCTCGCCAACGGCCCCGGGGCGGAGACTGCAGCGGCGTGGCTGTTCTGGACCGCTCTCCTTCTGGGCGCCTCGCAGTTTGTTCCAGGCGCGGTGCGGGGTCTGCTCGTCCGGGGTCGGTTGAGTATCGGGCTGCTGATGACGATCAGCGCCGCCGGTGCGGTCGGGCTCGGGTTCATCGAGGAGGCCGCCGCTCTGGCCTTCTTGTACTCCATCGTCGAGGCGCTGGAGGATCGGGCGATGGACAAGGCCCGCTCGGGCTTGCGGGCCCTGTTGGCGCTGATTCCCTCCAGTGCCACCGTCCTCGGCGCCACCGGGGGCACCCGCACCGTGCCCGTTGAGTCTCTGGAACGCGGCGATGTGCTGCGTCTGGTCGCCGGCGAACGTTTGGCCACCGACGGGATCGTTCGTGTCGGGCAGAGCAGCCTGGATGTCTCGGCGATCACGGGTGAATCCATTCCCGTCGAGGTCGGGCCCGGTGACGCGGTGTTGGCCGGCTCGATCAACACCTCCGGCGTCCTGGAGGTCGAGGCCACCGCCGCAGGGACAGACAATTCCTTGACCACAGTGGTCGAACTGGTTGAGCAGGCACAGACAGAGAAGGGGGAGCGGGCACGTATCGCCGACCGCCTGGCCCGCCCGCTGGTGCCGGGTGTTCTCATCCTGGCTGCTCTGGTCGCCCTGATCGGCTCGATCTTCGGAGATTCCGGACTGTGGATCGAGCGAGCACTGGTGGTACTGGTCGCCGCTTCGCCGTGCGCACTGGCGATCTCGGTGCCGATTACGGTCGTCTCCGCGATCGGTGCGGCCAGCAAGTTCGGGGTGATCATCAAATCCGGTGCCGCGTTCGAGCGCATGGGCTACCTCCGGCATGTGGCAGTGGACAAGACCGGCACCTTGACCCGAAACCAGCCCACCGTCACGCAGGTCCTCACCACTGGCAACGCTGCCCAGGACGAGGTCCTGAGCTGGGCGGCCGCTCTGGAAACCCACAGCACCCACCCGCTGGCCGCAGCGATCACCGCCGCAGCTACCGAGGTCCCCGCCGCATCGGCGGTCACCGAGTCCGCGGGCGCGGGAATCGCCGGCCTTATCGATGGCGCGCACATCGCCGTCGGCAGCCCGCGCTGGCTCGACCCAGGTCCTCTGGCAGATCACGTTCACGCGATGGAGGCCCGCGGCATCACCGTGGTGGTCGTCCACCGCGACGACCACCCGGTCGGGGCCATCGGGGTGCGCGACGAGCTGCGTCCAGAGGCCGGCGAGGCCATGACGTCGCTGGCGTCGAGGGGTATGGGCGTGACGATGCTTACCGGCGACAACGCCCGCACCGCTGATGCACTGGCCGTCGAGGCGGGGATCACCGACGTGCGTGCCGAGCTGCGTCCGCAGGACAAGGCGCAGGCAATCGCCGAGTTGCGTGCCGACGGCCGGGGGCCAGTGGCGATGATCGGCGACGGTGTCAACGACGCCCCCGCGCTCGCCTCGGCGGACATCGGAATCGCCATGGGGGCCACCGGCTCCGACGCAGCGGTCGAGTCGGCGGATGTCGCATTCACCGGCGATGACTTGCGACTGATCCCGCGCGCCATAGACCACGCCCGCCGCGGTCGTCGCGTCATCAATCAGAACATCATCCTGTCCTTGGCGATCATCATCGTTCTGCTTCCACTGGCGATCACCGGAATTCTGGGACTCGCAGCGGTCGTCCTGGTCCACGAGGTCGCCGAAGTCTTCGTGATACTCAATGGCCTGCGTGCCGCACGCACCAGGCAGCTCGAGCGACCCTCGAGCCCAAGAACTGCCGACCGCGACGACAGCCGGCACATGCACCAGCTGGCACCGCTCCCTCATTGACACTGTGCCCGCGTGCCCCGCACCGCACACCGCCGGAAAAAAACGACGGCAACCATCACAACACTCGGTATCGACCGGACGGCCTTGCGCTGCGCCCCGGCATCGACGGGAGGGCATCAGCTGCCAGGCACGACTGAGCAAGAACAATGCGTACACCGATGGCCGAGACCCACCCGAACTTATCGACGGTTCGTGCTAACATCGCTCTATGGCGATCAATTATGGGGTGCCCGATTCAGTGACGTTCGAGGATCGAAACACCTATGCAGCGTTGTTCCATGCTCTGGCAGAACCAACTCGACTGGCGTTGTTGGAGCATCTGGTCAGTGGTGAGCATCGGGTTCGGGATCTGGTCGATCACATGCATCTGGCACAGTCCACGGTGAGCAAGCACCTGGCTTGCCTGCGGGATTGCGGGTTAGTCAGAATGCGGATCGAGGGGCGCTCCTCGTGGTTCTCGCTGGCTGAGCCGGCCCGGCTGGCGGACCTGGTGGAAGCCGCCGATGCGCTGTTGAGTGCGTCCGGGGTGTCGCCGTCGCTGCGCGATCACCAGGACCACCCCGACCTTGACCTCGGGCAGGAGTGAGTCGAGATGGGGCATAGCCACGGTCACGACCATGGAAGTACTTCTCCCCAGGCCGATCGCGGGACGCGTCGTCGGCTGCTGATCGCGTTCTGCATCACCGCGATCATCGTGGTGGCCCAAGCGGTGGGCAGCGTGGTCACTGGCAGTCTCGCGTTGTTGACCGACACCGCTCATGCATTGGCTGATGCGTCGGGATTGTTGGTTGCGGTCATAGCCGCGACGATGATGCTGCGTCCACCGAGCAGTAAACGGACCTGGGGATTCGCCCGGATCGAAGTCATCGCCGCACTAGGGCAAGCTGTCCTGCTGATCGTCGTCGGTAGCTATGCCGCGATCGAAGGCGTCCGCAGACTCTTCGAGCCGGCGGACGTGCCCGGTACCGAACTGCTGGTGTTCGGCGTGATCGGCCTGATCGCCAATATCGCCGCCATTGTGGTGCTGGCCTCCAGGCGAGGCGACAACTTCAACATGCGGGCGGCATTTCTGGAGGTGCTCAACGACGCTTTGGGGTCGGTGGGGGTGATCGTTGCGGCGATCGTCATCAACACCACCGGTTTCCAGCGAGCCGACACCATTGCCGCGCTGTTCATCGCCGCCTTGATCATCCCGCGCGCGTTCACGCTTCTGCGGCAGACGGTTCGGGTGCTGATGGAGTACGCGCCTACGGGGCTCGATCTGGATGAGGTTCGGGATCACATACTGGAGCTGGACCATGTTCGGGACGTGCACGACTTGCACGCATCCATGATTGGGACCGGCCTGCCGGTCATCTCCGCGCATGTCGTGATCGATGATCAGTGCTTCGAATCCGGTCACGCCCCGCAGATCCTGGAGGAGATCCTCACCTGCGTCAAGGAGCATTTCCCCGTCTCCATTGACCATGCCACCATTCAACTGGAGACTGCCGCCGTGCGTGACCGTGAATCTCCCGCAGTCCGACACGCTTGACCCGCTACGAGCCGGAGATGAACGGTTCACATTTCTGCACGATGGGTAGTGCGGGTCCGGCCAGCGGACTTGCTCGGCGCGGCGGCAGGAAAGGGATCGGCGGGCGCGGAGACGGCCACCAATGCGGGTGAAGGTACGACCCTGAAGGCCTCGGCAGGCTGGCCGACCCACGCGATCACCGCCCGAACCCGAGACTGTCTGATCAGCTGAGGCCCGGAGTCCGAGAGAGCGGCGGCCGAGTGGGCGCATGCGAGCAGGCCCGGTAGTCCGCCGGCAGGTGGACGGCCCGCATGAAACGTCGCCGGTCACGGGGGTGCGCAGAGCAGGCGCGAATCGGACCCCGGGATACCCGCTTCCTACGATAGGGATCATGTCGCCGTCGTCGAAGGCACCCTCGTCCAAAGCTTCCGCCACCGCCAGACCGCTGCGTACCCGCGGTGTGGTGCCGGTCGTGGTGCTGCTCGCGGTCGTGGCGGCAGGTGTGGTGGTCCCGCTCTCGCGAATGTCCACGGACCTGGCACTCGAGCTCCTCGGCGTCCCGAACCCGGGCCTGCTCACCACCGCCGGGCTCCCGGCGGTCCGCGCGATCGCCGAGCTGCTGGCATCGGTGGCGGTGGGAATGGCGCTGTTCGCCGCGTTCTTCACCCCGCCGCAGAAAGACAAGACCCTCGACGTGGACGGCTACCGCGCACAGCAGATCTCCTCGTGGATCAACATCGCGTGGGCGATCGCGGCGGCCCTGCTCATCCCGCTGACCCTGTCGGATGTGTCCGGGCGCACGCTCTGGCAGTCCCTGCCGCCGGACCAGTGGATCGTGGCGATCACTCAGATCGAGGTGGCGTCCTCGTGGCGCTGGGCCGCGATCATTGCACTGGTCGCCGGGATCGGGCAGCGGCTCACCGTGAGCTGGCGCTGGTCGGTCATCTGGCTGGGGGTCACGGTGCTCTCGCTCCTGCCCGTTGCCGCGACGGGCCACGCCTCGGGCGGCACCGCCCACGACATCGCCGCCAACTCGCTGATTATCCACCTGTTCGCTGCCGCGTTCTACGTCGGTGGGCTCGTCGCGGTGATCGCCCACGCGATGCGTGGCGGGGGCCGGGTAGCGCTTTCATTGCGCCGCTATTCGGTGGTGGCCACGGTGGCGATCGTCGCGCTCGGGCTGACCGGGATCATCAACGGGCTGGTCCGTCTGCACCCCGCCGACCTGTTGTCTTCGACCTACGGGCTGCTGATTGTGGCCAAAGCGTTGTGCCTGGCACTGTTGGCGGTGTTCGGGCTGGCGGTGCGCCGGCGCATCATCAACCGCATCGAGGGAACGTCGGCCAACGCCCCGGTGGACCGCGGCACGCTGCTGCGCATCGGACTGGTCGAAACGGTGATCATGGCGGGCACCCTGGGTCTGTCGGTCTCGCTCGGCCGCACCCCGCCCCCGGCACCGCTCTATGTGCCCACCCGGCAGGAGTCGCTGCTGGGTTTTGAGTTGCCGGGGCCGTTCTCCTTCGAGACGGTGTTCGGTCTGTGGCGCTTCGACCTGGTGCTGGGTCTGGCCTCGGTGATCCTGCTCGGGCTCTACGTGTGGGGGCTGATCACCCTGCGCCGACGCGGCGACTCCTGGCCGGTGGGACGAACCGTGGCGTGGGTGCTCGGGTGCGTGCTGCTGTTCCTGACCACCAGCTCCGGTATGGGGATGTACATGATGGCCGACTTCTCCAGCCACATGGTCGGGCACATGCTCATCTCGATGCTCGTTCCGGTCCTGCTCGCCCTAGGCGGGCCGCTGACACTGGCACTGCGGGCGCTCCCGGCGGCGGGCCGCGGCAACCCGCCGGGACCACGCGAGTGGATCGTGGAGTTCATCAACAACCCGCTCTCCCGATTCCTCACCCACCCGATCGTCGCCTCGGTGCAGTTCGTGGCCGGGTTCTACCTGATCTACTTCGGAGGGTTCTACGAGACGCTGGCCTCCGAGCACCTGGGCCACATGTTCATGAACGTGCACTTCCTCATCAGCGGCTACCTGTTCTACTGGGTGATCATCGGCGTGGACGCGGCGCCGCGGCACTTCTCGCCCTTCTACAAGCTCATGGTGCTGCTCGGTTCGCTACCGTTCCACGCCTTCTTCGGCATCGTGCTCATGAACTACAAGACCGTGCTGGCCGAGAGCTGGTACTCGGGGATCGGGCTGCCCTGGGTCCCGGATCTGCTGCAGAGCCAGCAGGTCGGCGGCGGGGTGGCGTGGGCGGCGGGGGAGATCCCGCTGTTCATCGTCATGCTCGCCCTGGCCTGGCAGTGGTTCCAGACGGACATGCGTGAGGCGCGGAGGGGGGAGCGGCAGGCCGAGCGGGACGACGACGCCGAGCTCAAGGCCTATAACGACATGCTCCGCGAGATGTCCCAGACCGACCGGAAGTAGGGGACAAGCGGACCCTCGTCGTCGAGGATGGTTCCCTCACACCCCCTTGTTCGTCCCCCAGGCACGTCGGCGATAGGAGCGAGCCCATGAACGAGATGGCCGCCCGCCGCAACATCCCCAACCCCACCAACCGGCGGGTGCGACAACCCGGTGGTCTCCACCTCAGTGGCGAGCAACCCCGCTACCAGGACCACGACACCGATCACGGCGAGGGGAAACAGAGAATGGGCGACGAACTGAGTCACAGCGCACGTAATCAGGCCGAGTTCACACGCTCGCACTGGCGGGCGATGCGAGAATTCGTGCTCGTCGGCCTCACCGCCATCATCGCGGGCGGCCTTGTCGCCGCGGTCACCGGTCCCACCGGTTTCGATGAGGGTTCCTGGGTGGCGGCCTACCTGGTGCTAGTTGCGGGGGTGGCCCAGGTAGGGCTGGGCGTCGGACAGGCACTGCTTACTGGCGGCACACTGTTCGGTCGCCTGCGTGTTGTCCAGCTTCTCGCCTACAACTTGGCCAACAGTGCGGTACTCGGTGGCACCCTGACCGGCTCCGTGATCGTGGTGGCCGCGGGCGGTGTGCTGTTGCTGATATCGCTCACGTTGTTCCTGGCCACTGTGCGTCACGCGCGCCCGCGTACGTGGTATCTCGTGCTCTACCGGATTGTCATTGCCAGCCTCGCAGTGAGTGTGCCGGTGGGCGTCGTCTTGTCAGTTGTTCGTCACAGTTAGAAGCCCAGTGTGGGGGAGCCAGGGCCTTGTCGGCCAGCCTGCGCCGTCAGAGTTCCGGCGTCATAGGGCGCTGCTGCTTGACCCCGAGTTGACCATGATGCCCCGTTCTGCCAGCCATGCCGACGGATCGACAGCCCGCGAGCCGCCGTCGGCCCATACCTCGAAGTGCACGTGTGGGCCGGTGGAGAAGCCGCGGTTGCCCATCACGCCGATTTGCTGACCAGCGACGACAGTGTCACCGACCTGAACTGTATTGCTCTCATTGTGGCCGTAGACGGTCATGAAGCCGTCCGGCGACATGATCCGAATCCAGATGCCGAAACCGGAGGCCGGGCCTGAATCGATGACGATTCCATCGGTCGCGGCGAACAGCGGCGTGCCGATGGCGTTGGCGACATCGAGACCCGAATGGGACGTGCCCCATCGGGGGCCGAAGGAGGACGTTGAGATGCCCACTGCCGGGAGGGCCACAATGGGACGCCGCGCCTGCTCCTCGGCAAGCTCACGCTCGTAGCTGAGTTCGGTGCCCCTCTGCAGACTGCCGACGAAACCCGCGGCGGTGGGTCCCGGCTCGCCTGACACGTTCGCGTCATCGGAGGTGAGGGGGAGTGGAGCCGAGGGGGTCGCGGCTTGGGCATCTTTGGAGTGTGCGTCATCGGTGCTACCGGCCGGGGGCTCGTCGGTCGCGAGAAGAACGATCCGCTGATCACTGACGGGAGCCGCTGCCGCAATAGAGGCACCCGCGGCCAGGGCCACGACCGCGGCGATACTGCGGTGGTTGTTCGGTGAAACCCGGCGATGGGCTCCGCGGCGGCGCCGCGGGGGGCTGGTCGACTGAGAGGCGTGCTTCGGTCCTGCTCGCTTCTCCACTGCTACCGAATCCCGTCGTCGTCTAACCGTAATCGTTTCGTGACCTGACCCCGGTTAAAGGTAGTGGCTGACCAACCGGGTCGCAAGGCAGATGCACGGCCGAGACGACCGTCACAGAGAGGACCAGTGAGGTGACAGCTCCGCCAGGGTTAGGCGCTGGCTGAGCTTCCGAGGTGGAGACGACTTCTCCCCGACCGGGAGTCGATCTGGGCGCACTGGGGCTGGCGATGATCACGAATTACGCGCTGAGGGGTGACACGATCGATACCGAGTTGTTATATTGGGTCGTGTTGCCGACGAAATCGGTCACCCGCATCGCATAGACGTCGCGGGAACACATCACCCCGAACGATGGAGACAGCCCCATGATCGACTCCACCCGGACCGTGACCGTCGCAGAGCTCACCGAGCGTTTGGGCGTGCGCAGCGCGACTTTGGCCGGCGGCCGCCATCGTGTGGCCAGCGAAACCGCGACGGTGTCGCGGTTTGTTGGTAGCGCCGTCGTCGGCGTAGCCCTCTCGGGCGGCCTTGGTCTGGCTTTCGCGCCAGCCGCCGCCGCTCAACCCGTCGCGATCAATCATGCCCAGGTCGTCGAGGCGATCCAGGCCGCGGCCGAGCAGTTCGGCATCGACCCCGCCGAGATCCAAAGGATTGGGGACCAGTTCGGCGTGGCCCCAAGTGAGGTCCGGCAGTACGCCGCCGGGCTCGGGCTCGGTTCCCTCGGCGACAGCGCCGGTAGCCCGCAGATCGGTGGTGCGCATGCCCCTACCGCGGGCGCGATCACCTCGGGGTTCGGCTCGCGTTGGGGCAGCTTCCATAACGGCACCGACTTTGGAGCGCCCATTGGTACGCCGCTCTACGCCGCCAAGAGCGGCGTTGTCGAAGCCGCTGGCCCCGCCGCCGGGTACGGCATCTGGATCCGCATCCGCACAGATGACGGCGAACTGCTGGAATATGGCCACAACGACCAGAACTACGTCAGCGTCGGCCAGCGGGTCAACGCCGGTGAAGTGATCGGAACCGTCGGCAACCGCGGAGACTCCACCGGCCCCCACCTGCACTTTCGCGTACAGACCGCCGCCGGTCAGTGGGTCGACCCGGTGCCGTGGCTCGCGGCCCAAGGAGTCCTCGTCTAGCACCGTCCACTTCGGGCGTGCCGACCGCCTCCCCGCGGGGGAGCGCGTGCTGGTGTTCGCCAATTTCCGGGCCGGCGTTGCAACCCCGCGCGGTAGTGCATTTCTTCGGGGAATCCCCGACTTACTAGATCTCAAACAAGCCCCTGCAGGTCACGGCGTTGCGCCCACTCCGAAATGACTCCAGAACCGGAGAATTCTCCGGAACGCTGGCAGGAGTGGTTCCTGGTTTCCGGCCGCGTGCGCGACGTGGAAGCGTGTCCCGGCTGGGAGCGAAAACCGGGGTTCCGCGGACCGTCTTGATATCGCGGTCATTGAGCTGAGTCGTACGGGATTCGATCAGCAGGCCGGTGACCGGACCAGATGCTTACCGCCTCCACCGGCGGCGTCGAGTTGGTTGCGGTGCTCCTCACGCAGATGCTGCCGGGCTCGCTCGTGCTGCAGGAGTTGTGGGCCGACGGGACTCCGTACGCGCCGGGCGTGCGGTACCTCAACGGGCTACCCGGTACGTCGAGGTCGTCCTGCCGTACACGTCGGGCCTGGCCCCCGGTTCGATGGCGACCAACGTGGTGGTCCAGGACGGCTGCGAGCAGAACCTCTCCGAGCACGTTGCCGTGGCCGATCCCCGCGCCCCCGACTACGTCCTGAACGCTCTCGACCCCGGCAACCCGCGTCAGCCGCGGTGCGAGGCGAGCGCCCCGATTCACGATCCGCGGGAATCTTCCTCCCGATGTTCACCCCACCGCGAAAGGCCGGGGTCTTTGTCAATTTGCTTTTGGCCCCGTTTCGCGAGTGGTCAGGATCTGACGAAGGCCCGCCACGAAGTACACGACGAGCACGATCAGCATGATCCCGCTGACGATTACCGCAGCAGGCCGCTCTGCATCTCCGGCGAACAACGCGCCGAGGTCGGCAAGCGGCATGAGAGATCCCAGTGCCCCGAGCACGGCGATGACGAGCGCTGCGATCATCACCCCTCGGCTGGCGTTCGGGACGCGGCTCGCGATGAACGCCGCGATGAGCAGCAGCACACCGATAAACGCCGGTATCAGCGAGGTGGCACTCTCCATCCCGGTGGTGAAGTAGGCGATGAGTCCGGTGGCGGTGAGGATGCCGCCCGTCCACGTGGTCAATGCGATCATTGCTGATCTCCTAGGTCGGTATCTGATTGCAGCTAGGCTGGCACGCCCGTTGCTCTGCGAGCAGTCATCGGCTCCAACGACGCCTAATCAGGCTACGGTCCCGGACGCTGCTGGGGGCGAGACTCCAGGGCGCTCTTCAAGTGTCCCATTCGGTCATGAGTCCCGCGTTTCTGCTTGGGGGGTTAGGTGACACGGGCAGAGTCGACACGAATTGCTAGACCTCAACATGCCCGTGCAGGGCACAGCGTTGCGAACACCCCGGAATGGCTTCAGAACCACCGAATTCTGCGGAACGCCGGTCAACCGGAAGGTGCTGGCGGCCCAGTAGGTAGGCGCCCAGCGCAGCCACGCCGGGCCCGTAACACACCGGGGCTCTGGCCTCGGCCGGGAACGCAGCGGTAGTCACTACTCCGCATGAACATGCGCGCCGCTGGGCGCGGTGCTCGATGGCGAGCATGTTCGATCGGCGGGAGGTCGAAAACCTGACGACGCTGATCACGGACCACCAGGGCACCGGACAGGTCGTAAATGAGGTGCGCGCCCCCCGGTCAGCCCAGTTTTCCGACAGGCCCGTGCAGCCGGCTCCCGTCGCCGTGGTGATGCGCAGGGTGATCGGACAGCCGGCACGATTACTGTTTGGCAGGTGAAACGGTTCTCTCGCATGCTCAAGCCGGGATGGTTGATCACCCTTCTGTTCATCAGCCTCTTCGCCTACCTGTGCTTCACGATGCTTGCCCCCTGGCAGTTGAACAAGTACGAGGATCTCAAGGCACGCAATGCCAGCTCGTTGAGAGCAGCGTGGCAGGGCCGGTTCCGTTGGACGAAGTGATCCGGCGGGAGGGATCTCTCGGTGATTCCGAGTGGCATCTGGTTACTGCGCGCGGAAGTTACCTGCCCATGGAGGATGTCCTGTTGCGGATGCAGTCCGTCGACGGTGAACTCGTGTACCAGGCACTTCGTGCATTCCGCACCGACAGTGGTGACTCCCTGCTCGTCAACCGCGGATGGGTCCGCGTCGGCGACGACAACGCGGTCCCGGACTTCCCGTCCGCGCCGACGGGCCAGCTGACCATCATCGCCCGCCTCAGGATCCCGATGGATGCTCCCGCCCAACCCATCGTTCTGCACGATTGGAACATGGTGCGCAACATCGACCCCCCCGTCATCGGGGACCTCCTCGGCACCGACTTGTCGCCCTATTATCTCCAGCTCGCCGGTGGGCAGCCCGGGTCTTTGGAACCGATGCCAGTGCCGTCCACCGAGTCGGGTCCGTACTTGTCGTACGGCCTGCAGTGGATGGCCTTCGGGGTCCTCGCTCCCATCGGCCTGGGCTACTTCGTGTGGAGCGAGATACGTCAGCGCCGTCGTCTGGACGACGAGGACAACGATGCCGCCGCGGCGCGGCCACGCAAGGGCGGGAACCGGGCAGCAGGTCCCGGGCAGGACACCACAGCGTCGCAGGCCCCGTCGGGCCCTCCCGCGGCCACGGTTGGAGACGATGGTCCATCGGACGAGGCCGCGGACTCAGACCGGCTCGTAGCGGCGGCCATGCGTGATCGCTACGGTGACCGGTTCGCATCCGAGTATCGACGCAGCTCGCGTGGAGGCAACCGCGCCTGATCGTCTGCGACAGCAGTCGATAGCTGTACGAGGAGTTGGACAGCGGGCGGGGGACCGGGTCCGAGAGCCATCCGGCGTGCGCTGCTTTGATCTGGGAGCGCCTGCGCAGACTGCGGTGTGCCGCCCCCGAGTGAGCCGAGGACTGACTCGCGGAACGCGATCTGCTGTTCGGCGAGCGTTTCTAGACGAGGGTGGTCCAGTAGTCCCAGAAGCGGTGCGTGATGAGCAGCAGGACAAGTAGGTACCAGGCGGTAAGTATCGCGCCCCGGTATTCGGTAACTACGGCGATGAGGCGCGCAAGACCCGCCGAATCGCTGCGGCGTAGTGGCTGAAGATTGCACAGGGTGCAGTACCAGAAGATCGGTATGGTCACCGCCCAGACGATCATGCAGTACGGGCACAGGGCACCGATGCTGTACAAGCTTTGGTAGATGAGCCAGTGGATGAACACCACCGCGAAGGTGACGCCTACTTGGATGCTGGCCCACAGCCAGCGCTGAAATGCTCCCCCCGCCAGGAGCGCAGCACCCAGGGCCGTGGTGGCGGCGAATCCGGCGATGCCGATGATCGGATTGGGGATGCCAAAGGCCTCGGCCTGCGCGGTGGTCATCACCGACCCGCAGGACAGGACAGGGTTGATGCTGCAGGACGGGACGTAGCCCGGGTTCTCGATCAGCGCGATCTTCTCCACCAGCAGCACTACCGCCGCGACCAGGCCGATGAGCCCACCAACGATCAGCACCACCGCGAGCCTGCGGTGGGGGTACTGATCCGGGCCGGCGTTGGTGGAGTGTGCGACCGGGGTGGCTGAGCTATTCGAGGGCAGCATTGATGCTGTTCTCGAGATCGGTGACGCTGGTCGGCTCGAGGCGCTCCCCGTCCAGGAAGAAGGTCGGCGTGCCACTGACCCCGAGGCTCTGACCGTCCTGCTTGCTCTGCTCGATGCGCTCGAGGGTGGCCGGGTCGTTGTATGCGCTCTCGAAGCGCTCCATATCTAACCCCAGTTCCTCGGCATAGCCGAAAAATGTGTCCATTTGCGGGGTTTGTTGGTGGCCCCACTGCTCGGGAGTGTCAAACAACTTGCGGTACATGGCCTCGAACCGGCCTTGCTCGGCGGCGGCCTCGGCGGCCAGGGCCGCCGCCATAGAGTTGTCGTGCAGGGGCATGTGGCGCACCACGAACGTCACCCGGTCTCCGTACTGCTCGCGGAGGTCCTCAATTGTCGGATAGAGCGCGATGCAGGCTTCGCATTCGAAATCGAGGAACTCAACGAAGACGGCGTCACCGCCCTCAGACAGTCGGGGACTGTCCTCGCGAACCAACACGGCGGTATCCGGGCTGTCGTTGGTGGCAGTCTGCTCGGAACCGGAGTCGTTCCGGGCAGCCAGTAACGCCACCACCAGGACGACCAGAGCAGCCGTGATCAGCGCTAGCGAAAGTTTCAGGCTTCTACTCAACAGGTTGTCCGCTTCCCGACTCGTGCGTGCCCTGACGTGACGTGACAACTGGATGATAATCGGACAGCCGTAGCGTCAGCGTGAGGCGGGGTGACCGGTGCGCGATCGACCCACGAAACAACGGCAGCCCAGACCCAAACGAGCGGGGCGGTGACCGTAACCCTCGGCGGTTGAGGTGGTTATCCCTCCAGTGCGCTCTCGCCGACGTAGCCGCCCTCGTGGCACCCGGGTGGGATCGCGAAAACGGCGGAGCCGATCGGAACCGTCCAGGTGTTGAGCATGTCCTGCTCTGCCAGTCGCTGCTGGATCGGCACGAACTGGCGAACCGGGTCGGCCTGGTAGGAAGCGAACAACAGACCAGAATTGCTGATCTGGCCGGGATCCGGGACATCGTCATAGTTGTACGGTCGCCGCAGGATCGTCTCGGCCCGGATCCGTGGCCGAGCCCGGGCGATGTGTGACTCGGTGGGAATGACGGTCAACCCGGTTGTGTTCCGCAGTACCGGTCAGTGGCGCGCCCGAGTCGAGTTTCCGTCCGATCGTGAGCTCACGGGAGCTCCGTTCGATCTCCTCCCAGGTGTCCATCGTCATTCGGATACGGCGCAGCACCAGAGAGGTGCCACCCCGCATCCATCGCCGATCGGCGCCATCGGAGTACAGCAACTGGTCGTAGTCGGCATCGGCCGGCAAGGGATTGGCGGTGCCGTCAATCTGCCCGAAGAGGTTGCGTTGTGTCTGCCCGGACGGGTCGGTGCCCACGGCACGACGGAACCCTCGCTGCGCCCACCGCTGAATGACCGCGTCGCCGAACACCCGAGGACAAAATCCGGGCCGAGTGTGCGACGGTGAGCGGGTCGTCGGCACAGATCTGCAGCAGCAGATCGCCACCCGACCACCGGTCCTCGAGCCGGTCGATCTGCGGGAAGTCCGGTAGCTGCTGCAACCACTCCGGGGTGCGGTCACTAAGACCGACTTTGCCGAGCAGCTCCGGGCCGAAACCGATGGTCACCGTCAACCGGGACGGACCTTCAGCCAACTCGTGTTGCAGGTCGGCAAGACCTCCGCGCCCCTGCGTGAGCCGGGCCGCGTCCTGGGTCCAGGCTCGCAGTACACCGATGAGGTCGGTACGACGAACACCCTCTCGCAAACCGAATGCCACATACGCCGCATGCGCCTGCGGCGCCGTAGTGATACCGACTGGCGGTCACCATGAAAGGGCTCGGTGGCCGCGCCGACGGCCCGAGAGCCGGCGAACGCCTCGCGATCAAGGGTCCGCGCGGTGGCGGTTCGCCCACCAACGCCCCACCCCGCCGCGCCTCCGGCGACGGCGGCCCACCGGTCAGAGCCGCGCCGCCGACCAGGAAGGATCTGCGATTCAACGCCGAGCGGTATTTTTTGTCGCCCATGCCCCGTCACTCCTCGCCCTGGTATTGCTCCGTGCCCCCCTCGACCGACCGAGCCGAGGCGACGATCTCGCTCGTGTCACCGTTCTCCAATGTGAGGGTCACGGTGACTTCCTGACCCGTTCGGATCGATTCGTGCACGCCCATCAGCATGATGTGGTTCCCGCCAGGCTCGAACACAAGCTCTCCGCCCGCCGGGATGACAAAACCGCCCTCCCGCTTGCGCATCATCGAACTACCCGAGGTCCCCGAGGCGGTCTCGTTCAACTCGGCCTCACCGGCGACCACGGAGGAGCGGGCTCGCGATCTGCGGGTATGCAGGGGGATAGCCCACTGCCGGTCAGCCGCTGTGAGGCATCTGCCGCAGAATCTTGGTGTAACTCGGACTCGTCGTCGCGGTAGGCACGCAGCTCCACAGGGCCAACGCTGCTGCGGCCTACTCAGTTGCCATGAGGTCCCCTTGTTTGCCGGGTCGCAGCTTCGGGCGTCTCCAAGACGTCGGTCCTGTCGCGGCCGGTGAGGGTGGCCACGATCAGCACCACGGCGCCACCGGTGATGAAGACATCGGCGAGGTTGAAGGTAGGGAACCAACCGGTGTGTAGGTAGTCAGTCACCAGCCCGTCGGTGGCGCGATCGATGAAGTTGGCCACAGCTCCGCCCAGGATCAGGGCAAGTGCCAGTCGTACTATGCGCGTTGCGGAGCGGGTGGCCCGCCAGGTGAAGATCGCCAGGGCGCCGATGATGAGGCCAGTGATGGCGAGAACGACGCCGGCGGGGAGGCCAGCGCCGAGGCTGAACGCCACCCCGGAGTTGAAGCCCAGGCGCAGCTGCATTAGTCCTAGGTCCACCGTATGGCCGTCGGCCAGTGCTCCGCCCGCCCAAGTTTTAACTCCGAGGTCCGCCGCGACCAGCAGCGTGACCGAGACGACCAGAGCAGTTCGCGCCCGGGCGCCTTGTTCGCCTTGGTGGGGTGGTTCAGTAGCGGGATTAACGTCCTTTGGCATGACGTCATCCTCCTCGACTCGAAACCGGAGGCGGCAGGAACCTCGATCGCGGCCAACCAAGCCCCCTCATGTGGAGGCGGTGGTCAGGCGCAGCAGGAGGTGGGTAGTTCGGTGTGGAAGGTGCCTGCGACCAGGCGCAGGGCTTCGGAGGTGGTCAGATAGGGGGCCCAGGTGTCGGCAATCTGGCGGGTGGTCATCCCGGCTGTGATGGCGTAGGTCGCGGCGAGCATGATTTCTCCGGCGTGGTCTCCGATGGCGCTGAGTCCGAGGATTCTCCCGGTTTCTGTTTCGGCGACCATCTTGATCGCCCCGCGGGTGTCCTGGTCGACTAAGGCGCGCGGCAGGTCCTCGAAGCTCATCACTCGGGTTTGGCACCGGTGCCCGGCGGCCCGGGCTGCGGCCTCGGTGAGCCCGGCGGTGGCTAGTTGGGGGCGGGAGAAGATCACCGCCGGCAGTCCGGTGTAATCGACGACCTCGGCTGGGGCCTGCGGATCGGACTGCAGGGCGTTGGTGGCGGCGGATTTCCCGGTGGCGGCGGCGACGTAGACGTACTGGGGTGCCGTGGTGGCGTCTCCGGCGGCGAAGACCCGCCGGTTGGTGGTGCGCTGATGCTTATCGACGAGGATGAATCCGTCCGGGTCGGTGGTGATGCCTGCGGCTGGCAGGTTGAGGCGAGCTGTGGAGGCGCGACGCCCGGTGGCCACCAAGAGGTGCTCAGCGCAGAGGTTTCGGCCCGACGCTGTGCGCACCCTGACTTGTGCGTGCTGCCGGTCGACAGAGGTGGCGTGCTCTTCGACTACCGTGATCCCGTCTTGGGCCAGGGCCTGGCGCAGGATGGCGACCATCTCCGGTTCGGCGGCCGGGGTGATCCTGCCGATGATGGTCACCCGGGTGCCCAGATGGGCGAAGAGCTGGGCCTGTTCGATACCGACATAGCCGCCGCCGATGACGATCATGGACTCGGGCAGTTCAGTCAATTCCATGGCTGTGGTTGAGGTGAGATGCTCCACCTCGCCCAGCCCGGCTACATCCTTCGGTCGTGCCGGTTCTGCTCCGGTGGCCAGCACCACCGATCCGGCCGCCACCGGATCCCCATCGATGACCAGAGTGTCGGGATCGAGGAAGGATGCCTCCCCGCGGCGGACTTCGAAGCCATGGGCGTCCGCGACGTCGGCGTACTTGGTCCCTCGCAGCTGGGTGATCAGCTGGTCCTTTTGTCTGACCAGCGCTCCCAGATCAACGTCCCGGGCGAGGGTGGGGGCCCCGGGGAAGGGATTGGTCAGTGCGGCCTGGCGGGTGCCAGCAGCGGCCAGAAGTGCCTTGGACGGGACGCACCCGATGTTCACGCAGGTGCCGCCGATGGTGCCGCGCTCGATCACCAGCACCGTCCTGCCGGCCTGCCGAGCGGTGATAGCGGCCGCCATGGCTGCCCCGCCGGAGCCCACCACCGCCAAGTCGAATTCGAAACCCGGTTCCATCAGATGGCCCCTCTCTTTCTTCTCTCATTAGGATGGGCCTTCCAGCACACTGGAAGGTCAAACCAGGCGGTCTCGAAGGAGCGGTAGATTCAATGAGGATCGGCGAATTGGCTGCCGCGGCGGGCACCTCTCCGAAAACCCTTCGCTTTTACGAATCGGTGGGCCTGTTCCCGCCCCCACGCCGAACCCTCAACGGTTACCGTGACTACCCTGAGAACGCGATCTACCGGCTCGATTTCATCCGGCGGGGCCAGAGTGCGGGACTGTCGCTGGTCCGCATTGGTGAGATCCTCCGGATTCGCGATGCCGGGCAGGCACCTTGCGCTCACGTCGACACGCTCCTGGCGACCCGCCTGGACGAGATCGACCAGCAGATCGCCGACCTCTTGCAGCTGCGTCAGACAGTGGCAGACCTGCAGTCCGCCAGCCGCACAGTGGACCCTGCGACCTGCCAGGCCGAGACGATCTGCCGCTACCTCTGACTGGCGGTGCTGTGGTCCATGCGGGACGTAACACCCCCCGCCGGTCGGTGGCCGCGACCCGGCGGGGGGTGTTGATGCGGGCAGTCGGGGTTGTCAGGTGAGTCTCATGGTGGTCAGGCAGGTGAGGTCCTGGTCTCCGGTGGCGATCGGAACAGTGGCCGATTTGCCGTCGTAGTCGATGGTGAGTACGCCGGTGACGTCCCGGGGGAGCCAGAGTCCGAGGAAGCCGTTGTCATAGGTGGTGCGTGGTTCATCGATGAGGATGTCTCCGGTGGCGGTATCGGTGACGGTGACGTGCATCTCTTCAGTAGCTATCTCGCCGAGGCAGGTGGTCAGGCTGTGGAATTGGCAGGGGTGGGTGCTGGTGTCGTAGGGCGCCACTGCCAGATAGAACTGGTCATCTGGCATCGGAATTGTTGCGAGGCTCTCATCGCCACTGGTCAAGACCAGTTCGTTCGGCTGCACCGAGGCGATCAGATCGTCAGGCCTATCAGCGACCGGCATGGCGTCGAGTTTCTCGATGATCTGGGTCGCATCGAGACCGGCGAGGCCGTAGGACTCCAACGAGGTGACGGGTGGTTCTGTCGAAGCGCTCTCGGACGGTCCGGTCGAGCAGCCGGCGAGAGTCAACGCGGCGGCAGCAAGGAAAGCGGACGTGACTCGTCGCCGCGAGTGGTGTCTGGTGTTCATCGTGTTTATCCTCGCTCCATCGCTCTTGTGACGGATTCTGGACGCAGGTCGAGGCGGCGCAGCAGTTGGGCGTTGAGAGCGACAACGACTGTTGAGAGCGACATGAGGATGGCGCCGACGCTCATGGGCAGCACGAATCCAACCGGAGCCAACACTCCAGCGGCGAGAGGCACGGCGGCGAGGTTGTAGCCGGCGGCCCACCACAGGTTCTGTTTCATCTTGCGGTAGCTCGCGCGGGAGAGTTCGATGACCGAGAGCACCGAGCGCGGGTCCGATGAGGCCAGGATGACTCCTGCGGAGCCGATCGCTACGTCGGTTCCGGCGCCGATGGCGATGCCGACGTCGGCTTGGGCGAGCGCGGGAGCGTCGTTGACCCCGTCGCCGACCATGGCGACCTTTCGGCCCTCGTGCTGGAGCTGGGCGACCTTGGCGGCCTTGTCCTCGGGCCGGACCCCGGCGAAGACCCGGTCGATGCCGAGCTCGGCGGCGACGGTGTCGGCCACGGCCTGAGCATCGCCGGTGATCATGACGACCTGCGCGCCCGCAGCGTGGAGCGCGTCGACGGCGTCACGGGACTCTGGCCGGATCTCGTCGGCCAGCCGCAGCGCGCCGATCACCCGGCCCTCGGTGAGGATGTGCAGGATGATCGCGCCCTCGGCGCGCCACTGGTCGGCGACGGGGAGTTCGTCGCGTCCGTGCTGGTCAAGCAGGTACGGGCCGCCGACCTCGACCACGGTGCCGTCCACAGTGGCCGTCACGCCCACAGCTGGCGAGGAGGAGAAGTCGGTCGCCTTCGACACGGCCAGTTCGCGGGCGCGTGCGGCCCCGACGACGGCTCTGGCGAGCGGGTGCTCGCTGTCGCTCTCGGCGGCAGCAGCCAGGGCAAGCACCTCGTTCTCGGTGTGCCCATCTGTCGGTTCGATTCCGGTGACGGTGGGTTCGCCCTTGGTCAGGGTGCCGGTCTTGTCGAACAGCACGGAGTTCACCGTTCGCATCGATTCCAGCGCGAGGCGGTCCTTGATCAGCACGCCGCCGCGGGCGGCGCGTTCGGTGGCGATCGAGACCACCAGCGGGATCGCCAAACCCAGCGCGTGCGGGCAGGCGATCACCAGCACGGTGATCGTGCGAACCACCGCCGCCTCCGGCAACCCCAGGACACTCCAGATGACCGCGGTGATCGCAGCCGAACCGAGGGCGAACCAGAACAACCATCCGGCCGCCGTGTCGGCGATCCGCTGGGCACGCGAGGAGGATGCCTGCGCGTCGGCCACCAGCTTCTGAATACCGGCCAGGGCCGTGTCGTCACCGATTGCGGAGACCTCGACGCGCAAGCCGGAATCAGTGGCCACCGTGCCAGCGACCACCTGCTCGCCGATCTCACGCCGGACCGCCTTGGACTCGCCGGTGACCATGGATTCGTCCATGCTGGCCGAGCCGTCGATGATCCGGCCGTCGGCGGGCACGGACGCCCCGGGGCGGACGATCACCACATCACCGACCACCAGGTCGGCCGGAGAGACGATGACGACCTCGTCGCCGTCGACCTTCTCGGCCTCATCAGGCAGCAGCGCCGCCAGAGAATCGAGTGCAGAGGTGGTGTGCGCCAGAGAACGCATCTCAATCCAGTGGCCCAGCAGCATGATGACCACCAGCAGCGCCAGTTCCCACCAGAAGTTCAGCTCATGATCCAACAAGCTCAGGCTTGCGCCCCAGGAGGCGATGAACGCCACGGTGATCGCCAAGCCGATGAGCAGCATCATGCCGGGCTGCCGAGCGCGAACCTCAGACACCGCGCCAGTAAGGAACGGCCGACCACCCCAGAGATAAATCACTGTGCCCAGGGCGGGGGAGACCCACCACACCCATCCGGCGTCGGGCAGCTGGTAACCGATGAGGTCGGCGAACATCTCGTTGAAGCCGACCACCGGCACCGCCAAGACGAGCATGATCCAGAACAAACGTCGGAACTGCCCGACATGGTCTGCGTGCCCGGCATGACCGCCATGGTCTTCATGGCCAGCGTGATGCTGCCCCGCATGGGCGTGGCCCGTCGTCTCCTGGGGCCCGTCCGGGTGATGGTGCTCAGCTACCGCCGTGTCTCGCTCGTTGAGGTGCCCGGCCGCGGCTCCGCCGGATCCGTGACTGTGGGCGTGGTCATGATGATCGTGCGACTGATTCATTTGGTCCCTTCCGTCTTGTCCATTGCCACCTGGTTGGCGTGATCTTCGAGCGGCATGCGTCCGGCAGCTTCGATATGCAGGAGTTTCGAGGGAGTGAAACAGCAAGAACATGATTCCCTGACAGCGGTGAGCCCTAGCGCATGATGTGTTCTAGGGGTCATGGACATCTCTTCCCGTGGGGCCAAGTAGCAGTTGCTCCGGGCCACGAGCCGATACCGCCGCAGGGTATCGAATCGTGCTGACATCTGTGCTCGGCCGACCACGTTCGTGACACCGCCCATCCCAGGATCGCCGTTCCCGTCGGTGATGACGCACGTCCTGGCGTTCTGGGGTCCGGCCGACAGTCAGGATCGTGGGTGAGCCAGCGGATTGTGGTGGAGATTGTGTGAAGGTTTGCTCAAGATGTTCGTCAGGGGAGTGGTTCGGGCTGGCGCCACGATGATGGCGGCTCCCTTCTAGGGCGCTCGGAACGATGGAAGCACCCTCCGCCGCTGCTGGTCTTTCGGGCGCCCAAGGGCGTGGGCCAGGGTGAGCTGCCTTTGGCCCGACTTCGTAGCCACATTGCTCGAACCCGGAGGCTTTTTCGGTGACGACCTGCGGTGATGGCCTGGGACGATTGGAACAACCGGGTAGCCAGCCCGGGATAGGGCCCGCGAGTTCGTCGAGCTAACCGGCGGCGTCGACCGGATCCTGAATTCGATCAGATGTCATGTTCTCTCCTGGTTTCTGCCGTGCGAGTTCATTGGCTTTCCCACCCGCAAACTATACCCCCACGGGGTATGTTGGTGAGGCGTGTTCACCGAATTTCGGGGCTCGGCTACATCCGCGAAGTACCTGCTCGCGACCTTGCCGGGGCCTCCTGTGTACCTACCTGACAGCGCTTAGCGGGCGAAGCGGGCGATGGCGTCGGCCACTTCCTTGAATTTGATCTCTGCGGCTTCGTCGGACTCGTTCACGGCGTCGGCGACGCAGTGGCGCATGTGGTCGTCGAGCAGGCCGAGGGCGACGTTGCGCAGTGCGGAATTGATGGCGCTGACCTGGGTGAGGATGTCGATGCAGTACTGCTCCTCATCGATCATGCGGTGGATGCCCCGCACCTGGCCCTCGATCCGCTTGAGCCGGGCCTTGTAGCGGTCCTTTTCCTTCATGTAGCCGTGGTGACTGTGGGTCTCGCAGCCAGCGGCTTCGGCATCGTGCTCGGCTGCAGGGTCGATGGCGAGGTCCGGGGTATCCGTCATGACTGGCTCCTGGTCTGGTCGTGGTTGGGGGTCGCGTGGCTTGAGGTGAACCCGCGCAGGCGTAGGGAGTTGGTCACCACGAACACACTCGAGAACGCCATTGCGACGCCTGCGAGTATGGGGTTGAGCAGTCCGATCGCAGCGACGGGGATCAGTGCGAGGTTGTAGGCGAACGCCCAGAATAGGTTGCCCTTGATGGTGCCCAGGGTCCGGCGTGACAGCCTGATCGCGTCCACGGCGGATCGCAGGTCGTCGTTCATCAGAGTGATGTCGGAGGCTTCGATCGCCACGTCCGTGCCGGCGCCCATCGCCAGTCCGAGCTCGGCCCGGGCGAGAGCTGCCGCGTCGTTGACGCCGTCGCCGACCATGGCGACGTTCTTGCCCTTGGCCTGCAGTTTCTCGATCTGGGCGACCTTGTCGTGGGGCATGACCTCGGCGATCACGTTGGCCGGATCAATGCCGACCTCGCTGGCCACGACACGTGCGGCTCCGGCGTTGTCGCCGGTGAGCAGCCACGGGGTCAATCCGAGAGCTTTGAGTCCGGCTACCGCCTCGGCGGAGGTGGGCTTGACGGTGTCGCGGACGGTGATCACGCCCGCGACGGTGCCGTCGATCTGGGCGACCACAGGGGTGCCGCCCTGCTTCTGGGCATCGTCGAACGCGGTCCGCAGGTCCGCCGGCAGGGAGCCCTCAGGGCGACCAATGGTCACCACGGCACCGTCGACGGTGCCCGTGACGCCACGGCCTGCAGTATTGGTGAACCCGGTGACCTCCGGCAGAATGGCGGATCCGGCCTCCCTGTCGGCCACGGGGCCCTCGCCCGCCAGACTCTTTGCACCCTCGCGGGCGATGGCCTGGGCGATCGGGTGCTCGGACGCGGCCTCCACCGCAGCGGCCTTGACCAGCAGATCCGTCCGGTCGAATCCGGCGGCAGTGGTGACCTGGCTGACGGACATCACTCCGGAGGTGACGGTGCCGGTCTTGTCCATGACGATGGTGTCGACGCGCCGGGTGGACTCTAGGACCTCGGGCCCCTTGATGAGCAGTCCCATCTGGGCGCCGCGGCCGGTACCGACCAGGAGTGCGGTGGGAGTGGCCAGGCCCAGTGCGCACGGGCAGGCGATGATGAGCACGGCCACGGCGGCGGTGAACGCGGTGGCCAGTCCCGCTCCCACCACAAACAAGTGCACGAGCAGGGTGATGATCGCGATGACGATCACGATGGGCACGAAGACCTGCGAGATGCGGTCGACCAGTCGTTGGACCGGGGCCTTCTTGGACTGCGCCTCGGTGACCAGCTTGGCCATCTGGGACAGTGTGGTGTTCTCGCCGGTGCGGGTGACCTCGATCAGCAGTCTTCCCGAGGTGTTCATGGTTGCGCCGGTCACCGTGGAGCCGGACGTGACCTCAACCGGGACGGATTCGCCGGTGAGCATGGACTCGTCGATCGCGGACGAACCCTCGGTGACGCGACCGTCGGTGGCGATCTTTTCGCCCGGGCGCACCACGACGATGTCGCCGACCTTCAACTGACCCACGGGGATGCGGACCTCGACGCCGTCGCGGAGGACGGCGGCGTCCTTGGCTCCCATGTCGAGGAGCGCCTTGAGTGCGGCGGAGGACTGCCCCTTGGCCTTGGTTTCAAACCAGCGGCCCAGCAGCAGGAAGGAGATCACCACGGCGGCGGTCTCCAGATAGATCTCGTCCATCGTGGAGTTTGTGGGCAGCAGATGCACTTCCATGGTCATGCCGGGCATGCCGGCGTTGCCGAGGAACAGTGCCCACAGTGACCAGAGGTAGGCGGCCGCCGTGCCCATGGAGACCAGGGTGTCCATGGTGAACGAGCCGTGCCGCAGGTTGGCGAGGGTGGCCTTGTGGAAGGGTGCGCCTCCCCAGAAGAAGATGGGGGTGACCATGGTCAGCACGGCCCACTGCCAGTTGGTGAACTGCAGTGCCGGGATCATGCTCAGCAAGACCACCGGGACCGTGAGTGCGGCCGAGACAATCAGACGGTGTTTGAGGTCTGCGGTCTCGCGTTCCCTGGCCTCCTCGATCTGGTCTCGGGGACCGGCGCCGCCACCTGCGGAAGTTGCGTCCACAGCCTGGTCGTCGTCATTCTTCATCGTGAACGCGTCGTATCCCGCACCGCGCACGGTCTCGATGAGCGCGTCCGTGTCGACCTTGCTCGGGTCGAAGGAGATGGACGCGGACTCGGTGGCGAAGTTGACCGTGGCGTCCACCCCGTCGAGCTTGTTGAGCTTGCGCTCGACCCGCCCCGAGCACGAAGTGCAGGTCATGCCCGTGACGCCCAGATCTATGTCGATCAGATCCACCGCGGGGTGCATCTGGGAGGGTTGAGTCTGGGTCATCGAGGATCAATCCTTCACGGTGAACGGGTGGTGTGCTCGGGGCCAGGGATCTCGCCAGCTGCTGGGGCTGGCGAGATCGCTTCGCGTCAAGAGGTGACGGTGTAGCCGGCTTCCTTGACGGCGGCGACGACCTGCTCGTCGGTGAAGCCCTCGCCGGAGACCGACACCGTTCCGGTCTTGCTCGAGGCCTCCACCATGGAGACGCCCGCGATTTCGCCGACTTCCTCCTTGACTGACGACTCACAGTGTCCGCAGGTCATGCCCTGGACGGTGTACTCCTTGGTGCTGGTAGCCATGACGGCTCCTTCCGTTGACGGGTGTAGTTCGTTGAGACATCCGATGGCTCGGATCAATCCGAACACCAATGAACCTATACCCCGTAGGGGTATTGGTCAAGGGTGATGTTCGCTTGTGTCCGCGGCTCACTCCGCCTGCACTCTGATCGCCCGGACGCCGTATGGATTGACCAGTAGGCGGGCGCAAGAGCCGTGGCGGCAAGGTCTTTGGAAGCGCGGAGACGAGCTCACCGTGCTGGCGGTGCAGCGCGAACCAGGCCCTTGCCGCCGCAGTCGAGCAGTTCGTCATAGAGACGGGCGACGCGTATTAACGCAGGCCAACACCCGGCCATGTCTGTATCCGCAACCAATTGTTCGGAACCCTGGCCGAGGGCCTCTTAGGCTAGGTCGGCATTTCCAGCACGCCAGGTTTCCCACGGGATGTTCCAGTCGCCCAGCCCGTCGGTCCCGGGAAGCGTCGGTCCGACGGTATTGATGACCTTGACCACGTCGCCCCGGTTGCTGCTGTTCTGGAACGACTTGGCGTAGGCGTCGGTGACATTGATACAGCCGTTACTGACGTTGGTGAAGCCCTGTTGTTCAACGGACCATGGGGCGGCATGGACGTAGATCCCGCTGTAGGACATCTGGGTGGCCCAGTTGACTGAAAGCCGGTAGCCGTCGGCCGAGTCGACCGGCACACCAAACGTCGATGAATCCATGATGAGCGATTCGTATCGGTCGCCGATGTAGTAGGTGCCGTTCGGGGTGGGTGTCGATGCCTTTCCTAGTGAGACCGGGCTACTGCTGACGACCTCGCCATTGATTTGATCCGGGCTACCAGCGCCTGCCACTAACCTCGGTCATGCCTGGTGTGCACCGGGGTCACCTTTCACAGTTCCATAGGCGTGGATATTCCCTCCGCCACATTTCAGAGCAAGTGCTGAACCAGCTCACCGCCGGGTAGTACCCCGCGGGCCGGCCCTTTTCGCGGCGGGGGGCGAGTAATCGGGGCCGGGGGAATTCAGGTGGCCCGGCGGGCCAGCGTGGGGGAAGGGCTGCTTGGTGAGCGCCTCCCACATGCTAGCCAGCACGAGAGCGATGCCTGCCCCAGTCCAGGCAGTCGGTCGTTCGCCGAGGACCACTATCCCGATCAGCAGACCGAACACGGGGATCAGGAACATCCACACCGTCAGGGAGGACAGCCGTGAGCGTTGAGCCTCTACGAACCAGGCCAGAGTGGTCGCTGCGGTCGCCACCAGGCCGAGGAATGCCAACACGATCACGAACCGCGGGGTCCAGCTAATGGCCGGGGGGCCTTCCACGGTGAGGGCGACCCCGGCCAGTACTAGCCCCCCGATCAAAAAGTGGGCAGCGCTGAGCACCACGACGTCGAGGTCTGCCAAACCGCGCACCATCAGCGTGCCCGCGGTTACTGCTGCGGCCGCGAGTAGCGAGAGTAGCGCTCCTGATCCGCCGCCTCCGGGTATCGAGACGATAAGCAGTCCGGCGAACCCTGTTCCCAGGGCCAGCCCGGTCCGTGCCGTGATTCGTTCCCCGAACAGCCACCAAGCGGGCAGCAAGATCAGCAATGGTTGGGCGTTGGCCAGTACTGCCGCGACCCCGGTGGACAGCCCGGCGACGCCAGCGAACATTGCGGCGAAGGCAAACGTGACGTTGACCAACCCGAGGGCCGTGATCTTTGCCCACGCTGTGAAAGAGGACGGAATCTGTCGTCGCTGAAAGAGGGCGACGAGAGCCAGGGCGCCACCGCCAAGTAGCGCCCGCAGGGCCGCAAACCACAGCAGCGGCGCATCGCGCAGTCCCCATTTGATACCGAGGAAGCAGGCAGCCAGGGCGGCGGTGATCCATAACATCCGAAGCGGGGACGGTTTGCCGGTTAACGCAGGGGATCCGCCTTCGGCTCGCGGGGAGGTCATCGACGCCCCCGCGGTTGACTGTCTGCCGATTTGTCGCTCGGGCTGGCCATCCGGTCCGGGGGTCTTGAGCTACAAGAACTCAATCGGCGCGGGAGGGGAGAGGTGACGCTTTCAAGGGGAAGGGTCGCGAAGAGCCCGCTGGGTTTGGCCCACGCAAGGAGCTGCGAGCGAAGCAATAGGTTGACGAGCGGATCGACGAGCCCGCTGGCGGGCAGGCCGGCGAGCGGGTGGTCCTTGCCTGCCCAGTGGGAATTCTGCCGATTTGTGCCACCCGTACCGCGACCGAGGGGCAACCTCACCAGGGTGTGGTGTAGCTCAGAGCACCTCATCGCGTCGGTGACCCCTACTTCGGCAGCGGTGGCTGCACCGGCGGCGGGAGAGGACGCGATCCATGTATGCACTGCCTGGAAGGTCATCGCCTCTTCTGTTCTGTCGGACATCGGTAGCCTCCTCGCCGCGGTGGGTGGCCCGCGATTTTCTAGCTCGCATCCAATGTGACTGTATGCGGTGTTACGGCCGGAGTTGGGCAGAGCCTCCCTCAAAGTATGAATGTGAAGAATGCCACCGCCATAATCCCGGAGTGCTCTTTCAGAATGTTTATTGAACCTTCATCGGAGGTGACTCCAAACTTCATCTTTTTGCGAGATCATTCCCAGTATTTGAATGAGGAGCAGATGTGACGGACCAGGATCCAATTACCGGCCTGCCTGAAAGCCCTATTGGGGAGACGGTGGTGTTGGCCGCTCACGGTGTGGCTAAGTCCTACCGAACCGGGTGGTGGCCACGACGGCGCACCCGACGCGTGCTGCGCGGCGCGGACATCGAGCTTCGACCTGGCGAGATCGTGGGTCTAGTGGGCGAAAATGGGTCGGGGAAATCAACTCTGATGAAAATTTTAGTGGGTGCTTTACCCCGAGATAGCGGCACCATTAGCCACACTGGGCCCATCGGATTCTGTCCGCAGGAGCCGATCCTGTACGAGAGGCTGACCTGCGACGAGCACTTCGACCTGTTCGGTCGGGCCTACCGCATGGACGACGACGAGATCGAGCGGTCCAAAGACGACATCTACACCACGTTGGGCTTTGTCGCGTGGAGGCACGCTCGCGTTGAGGCGCTGTCCGGGGGGACTCGGGCCAAGCTCAACCTCGGCTTGGCGCTGCTTCCGGACCCTGACCTGCTGCTACTGGATGAGCCCTACGCCGGGTTCGACTGGGACACCTACCAGCGGTTCTGGCAGTTGACCCGAGACCGGCGCGAGTCCGGGCGCAGTCTGTTGATCATCAGCCATTTCATCACTGACGCCGAGCGCTTCGACCGCATCTACGACCTGGTCGACGGCAGGACGATCTTACGATGACGACCCCATTCACTGTGTCGTTGACGTGGCGGTATCTGGTCGAGTATGCCCGCCGTCCAATAAATTTGGTGCTACTGGGCGTCGTGCCCCTGGTGTTTGTGACCTTGACAGCGGACACGATTGCCGAGTTCGCCCGGATCCTGGGTGGGCAAGCCAGCCTCGGACAGTTGGAGGCGGTGACCGCCGGCTGGGCCTCAGCATTTCTGGCTGGCGTGGCGGGGTTCTTCCACGTCAGCGGGTCCCGTCAGGCAGATCGACGACTGGCTGCCACGGATTCCTCCCCGACGAGGGTCGTGCTGGCCAGGCTGGCGTCGTCTCTGGCGTTGGCGGGCGTGGCGGTTGCCGGTTCACTTCTGGCGCTGGCGCTTCGTACCGACATCGTTGACGTGGGCCGCACAGTGACAGCCACCGTCATGTTTGCCCTCATATACCTGGGACTCGGCACAGCGGTGGGTGCGCTAGTGCGCTCCGAAGTCAACGGCTCTTTGGTGATCGTCTTCGTGTGGATGTTCGATGTATTCCTCGGACCGGCGATGGGTCCGTCCGACTCATGGATTACCCGCGTGTTCCCTTCACACTTTCCGACGTTGGTGATGCTCGATGCCAGCACTGGCCACGCGGGCCCGCTCAGTGACCTTGGCGCCGCAGCGGTCTGGACCCTTGGCGGGCTGGTGCTCGCGTTCGGTGTCCTCGTGTTGACTACCGGCCACCGCCGCACCAGTCGTCGTGCACCCGAGTCGACCTGGGGGCGCACACGGGTGGCGTCGCGGTTCGCCTGGCGCGAGTATCGACGCAACGTCGCACTGTGGGTTCTGCTTGTCGGTCTTCCCTTCTTTTTCATCTCTCTGTCGATCGCCATCACCCCTGATCAGCCCACCCCCGTTGCACTCACCGAGCGCGGCCAGGACACGATCGCCATTGTCTCGATGATCGATGTGCACGGAGCGATCATGGTGCCGATCACCGTGGCCTTCCTGGCCGGCCTGGCTGGCCTGTTCGTCGTGCTCGGATCACTCGAGGCCGACCGGCGACTCGTTGTGGCCGGCTACCGCACCGCAGAGGTGCTCGCGGCTCGTCTCGGGGTGATCCTCTTGGCCGCAGTGTTGGTCAGCGCAGTCTCCCTGGGCGTGACCAGCTTCAGCTTCCAACCGCGTTCGTGGGTGGCGTTCGCGCTCGCGACCCTGGCGGTTGCCCTGACCTACGCCATGCTCGGAGTGCTGATCGGACCTATAGTCGGGCGCCTGGGCGGCCTGTACTTGATGTTCATGCTGCCTTTCCTTGATGTCGGGTTGGCCCAGAACATCATGTTCGACGCCGCCCCACCCGACTGGGCGACTTGGATGCCCTCCCATGGAGCTGTTCGCGTCTTGACCGACGCAGCGTTCACCCCCAGTTTCGACGAGACCGCCGGGGCGTTACTGGCCCTTGGCTGGCTAGCTGGGATCACGCTCGCGGCAGCCATGGTGTTCCACCGGATTGCCGCACCGGGCCGCACCCCACTGAGGACAGCCAGCTAAACGTCGAAGACGACGTCGTGGTTCACCTCGTGCACGAACCCCTGGACTCTCAAGTGTGGTGGGAGGCAATTTGACAGGGGTGCGCGGCTCGATTTTCTGCCCCCCGCGACATCTCCCGTGTCAACCAGAATCCGGCGCCGAGCAGCAGTACAGCCCCGTAAATCGTGCTCCGCGCCGGAACTTCGGCGAAGACCAGATACCCCAATGTCGTGGCTACCACAGGGGAGACAATGATATCGACCAGCGAGTAAACATTGGCGTTGAGAACTTTCAAAACGATGGAGATGCCGAAATAGGCGAATCCTGTGGAAATCACGCCCAGACCCCCCACCCAAAGCATCACCGGCACGGAGATACCTAGCCCGGGATAGGAGATTGTGGCTGAGACCTTGCCGGGCCCGACGAGCAGCAGCGAGGGCGACAGCACCAGTGCCGCGGCCAGGAGCGACCAGGCTATGTCGTTACCCGTCTCGGTCTTGCCCTCATAACGCATGTAGGTGATCATCGCCGCATAGATCGCCCCGGTTGCCAACGCCACAAGATTGCCCAGGGTGTGACCGCCGCTGAGCGGGTTAGCCACGGCGATACCGGCCAACGCAATGACGAAAATCCCGATGTAGCGCTTGTGCGCCTTCTCGCCAAGAAACAGTGCAGAAAAAATGAACACGAAGAACGGGGCAATACTCCAGAATATCACCGCATTGGCGATGGGCACCAACGTCATGGCGTAGTTGAACACTCCGCCCTGGGCCGCGATCAGCGCGCCGATGATGACCGTGTCCTTTACGTTCCCGCGCGGGAACCGGGGCCATTCCCGGCTCGCCAGTGCCCGCGCAATGAACAGAAACACCGCCGCGAAGGCCATCGCGTAAAACGTCAGCGTCTGGACGGGAATCAACCCGTCGCTAAGCTTGACAAATACGCCGATAGTCGCTTCAGACACGGTGATCAAAGCCAGCAGCAGTAGCGCCTTCATGTTCTATTTTTCGGCGCGGGCCGCGTGATGTCGATCGCTTCGGCGCCAGCCTCATCAAGGTGGCCGGTCTCCACTTGCAAGGTGGTGAAGAAGAACCCGAACTTGTTTTCGAGCACAGTGGAGGCTGTTTGCAGGACGGTTTGTGGATCGGCGCCCTCGACCACTCGAAGGTGTCCGGAGAAGATATAGCGTCCGCTGGTCAGTGCTGACGCGTGAACGTGGTGCACCCCTTGGACCCCCTCGGTGTCCTCCAGTGCTGCCGTGATCTCGGGAAGGCTGAGGTCGGTCGGTGTGCCCGCCATCAGTAGATGGGCAGCATCCCGCAAGATGCCCCAGCTCGCCCACAGCAATACCACACCGAAAGCAATGCCCAAGAGTGGGTCGATCAGCAAGAAACCGGTAAAGCGGATCACGAGTGCGGTGACGATGATCAGGAGGCTGCCCACAAAGGTCTGAAGAATGTGCCACAGTGCGCCGCGGACGTTCAGATCAGTGCGACTTTGTTTCCATATCAGACCCAACGAGATGACTTCAGTGAGCAAACCGCCCGCGGCTGCCCACAACATCGGCGTAGTGGACAGGTCGATCGGGGCAGTTAGCCGCATCCCGCCCATCACGATCACTACCAGCGCCATCACCAGCAGGAAACCGCCGTTGACCAATGCGCCGACAATTTCCGCGCGATACCAGCCGAAGCTGCGGTCTTCATCTGCTGGCCGGCGAGCGAGCCGCGCAGCAATGATGGCCACCAGTACGCCACCGACGGCCGAGAAAGTGTGGAAGGCATCTGAGATCACCGCGACCGAACCGGTCCATAACCCGATGCTAATTTCAATGAAGAAGTAAATTCCCGTCAGCCACGCCGAGATGGCCAGTCCCCACCCAGGGCCGCGCGCACCGTCCGTGTAACTGTGGCCTCCGTGTCCGTGAGTCATGAACCCCTCCTCCTGACCGCAAGGTCAGTTCTGGTGTGATTGCTCATCCCCACCGGGAGCAACCGGCAGGGCGAAATATGGTCGAAATTGAGGATCTGATCGGGTCAGTGCGAGTTAGTGCTCGCGTCTGGAGGAGAGCATCTCTGGTGGAGGTCATTGCGGCGGGGCGCTTCCTCGCTCGGTGGTGGCGGCGAAGTCTGTGGGTCGGGTGTCGAATACTCTCGCGCAGTGGCCGGAACAGAAGTAGTAGGTGTGGCCCTCGTGGGTGGCGCTGGCAGTGGCAAAGGCCGGGTCCACGCTCATGCCGCATACCGGGTCAGTGGCATGGGGAGTTGGCTCTGATCCAGGATCGTGGCGGTCGTCGCCGACTTCCACCACAGGTTCGGAGGCGAGCGACACCGCGGTGTCATCAGCGGCCCGTTCGGCAGTGAAGCCCCGGAGTCGGTTGGCGTTGACCACGACCGACAGGGAGGACAATGCCATCGCCGCAGCGGCAATCATCGGGCTGAGTCTGAGCCCGAAGAACGGATACAGTACGCCCGCAGCGATCGGGATACCGAGACCGTTGTAGAGGAAAGCGAAGACCAGATTCTGCTTGATGTTGCGCATCGTGGCTCGGGACAGGTCCACGGCGATGACCAGGCCTGACAACGCCCCGGATATTAAAGTGATGTCTGAGGACTCGATGGCCACGTCGGTGCCGGTGCCGATCGCTGAACCGACGTCGGCTTGGGCTAAGGCTGGGGCATCGTTGATGCCGTCGCCGACCATGCCCACAACCTTGCCCTCTGCTTGCAGTCGCTTAACTTCAGCGGCCTTGTGCTCGGGCATGACCTCGGCGACCACTCGAGTGATGCCGACTTGGCGGGCGATGGCCGCGGCGGTGGCCCGATTGTCCCCGGTCATCATCACTACCTCGATGCCGCGGGCCCGCATGGCGGCGATGGCCGCGATCGAGCCCTCCTTGAGAGTGTCGGCAACCGCGACGACGCCAGCGGGTCGAGCGTCCACGGCAACTAGCATAGGGGTCTTACCGTCCCCGGCCAGTTGCTCGACGTCAGCACTCAACACCTCGGCATCGACGCCCTCGGTGGTCAACAGGCGTCGGTTGCCAACCAGGACTGTCCGGCCCCCGACCAACGCCCTTACGCCTTGGCCAGTGATGGAGTCGAACTCGAAGGCCTCGGCCACGGTCACCTGCTGGTCTCGGGCACCTGCGACGATCGCCGCGGCCAGTGGGTGCTCGGAGAAGCGCTCCACCGCAGCTACCAGTGCGAGGACCTCCAAAGGTTCGAAGCCGTCGGCGGGCAGCACGTCGGTCAACGCCGGTTGGCCCTTGGTGATCGTGCCGGTCTTGTCCAACACCACGATATCGAGCTTCTGCGCAGTCTCGAGTGCCTCTGCCGAGCGGATCAAGATGCCAGCCGAAGCGGCCTTGCCTGTGCCGACAGTGATGGACAACGGCGTCGCCAGCCCCAATGCGCAGGGACACGCGATGATGAGCACCGACACTGCCGCAACCAACGCGAAAATGAACATGGGGGCTGGACCGAGCACGCTCCAAGCCGCGAACGTCCAGATCGCGACCACGATCACGGCCGGTACGAAGTAGCTAGAGACCAGGTCCACCAGGCGTTGGATGGGCGCCTTAGACCCCTGGGCCTGGCGGACCAGGGTGATGATCTGGGAGAGCATGGTGTCCGCGCCGACCCTGGTGGCGGTGTAGCGGAAGGAGCCGGTCTGGTTGATCGTCGCCCCGATGACCAGGTCCCCAGCCGTCTTGGTCACCGGGATCGGCTCGCCCGTCACCATGGACTCATCCACCGCCGAGCCGCCCTCGAGTACCTGGCCGTCCACCGGGAGTTTCTCCCCCGGCCGGACTACGACCACATCCCCGGCCACGACGTCCTGGATAGAAATCTCGAGCTCCTCGCCGCCACGGATCACGCGCGCGGTCTTGGGCTGAAGTCCGATCAGAGTACGAATCGCTTCTCCGGTACCGGCCTTCGCCTTCGTCTCCAGCAGACGCCCCAGCAGGATCAGGGTGAGGATCACCCCGACCGCTTCGTAATAGACCTCCCGGACATCGACCGGCAGCTGCGACGGAACGAGCGTCACCACGAGTGAGTACCCGTAAGCCGCCAACGTGCCCAGGGTGATCAGGGAGTTCATGTCTGCTGTGCGGTGCGACAGAGCCATCCACCCCGTGCGGTGGATGGGCCAGCCCGCGTAGAACATCACCGGCGTGATCAACGCGAACTGCGCCCAGGGCTCCAGCAGCACCTGTGGCATCCAGGACACCGAGAAGAACTCGGTGAGCATCACCGCGAACACGACCGGGGTCGTGAGGATCGCCCCGAGCGCCACTCGACGCCACAGGTCGGAGATCTCGGCGGCGCGCTCCCGCCCTTCGACATCCCCGTGGTCTTTAGCCGGGCCCGAGGCATGCCCGTCGAACGGGTCAGCCACCGACCCCGCCTGTACCGGGGTCGCCGAGTCCCGGTCGTCGGCCTTATCGCTGACTAGGATCTGGCCGTGGAGCATGCCCATTCCGCAGGTAAGCTCGTGAGCACCGGGAGACAGGGCAGGCAGGTCGATCGTGGTCTGTCCGAACGCGGCCAACGCGCGGTTCACGTCAAGATCGGCGATGACCAGGCGAGCGGAACAGGACGAGTCCTCCTGTCGGTCCACCTGTACCCGCACTGGGATCCCCGGCCGCACTCGCACCACGTGCGGCTCGAATCCACCCCGTACCTGCATCGTGACCACCTGAACACCGTCCTGCACCCGGGCCCAGGCTGCGGTGGCGGTGGCGTCGGATCCTCTCGTCTCGGTTGCGTTCGGCGCGGTCGCGGCCAAATGGGTGGCGGCCGAGGACCCACAAGTCTCCGGCGAAGGCGGGTCACCCACGACCACGAGCTTGCCGTGAAGCATGTTCATCCCGCACGCAAAGCTGTACTCGCCGGGGTGATCGGGGACGAACTCCACCGACGTGGTCTCGAACGCGGGCAGAGTCTGGTTAATTTTGAAGTCGGGGAACAGTACCCGTGACGAGCACTCACCGCTTTCTTGCCTGTCGAACAGCAGCCGCACCGGCACCCCGGGGGAGACCTCAATCAGGTCCGGGCTGTATCCGCCCTTGACCGTGACTTTGACGACCTGCACGCCCCCTCGAGTTCGGCCCGGCGAACTTTCCTGGTGCCGAAGAAGTACCAAAGTATGAATCCGGTCAAGGTGAGCGCAGCCAGCAAGATCATGACACCGCTACTGTTCATCGTCTGTCACCTTCCACGAGACCGAGCTTTTGCAGCCTGGTTCGTCGGGTCATTTCGTCGGGATGCAACGCACCGTGTAGGCCCGGCCAATGCCCGGTCAGCTCCATTCGGCCGGTCAGCTCAAAACCCACCTGTTCGACCGCGGTGAGGGTCTGCGCCAGGCTGTTTTCGGGAGAAGATCTGATCGTGATGACGGACTGCCCGTCTTTGATGAGGTCGACTGACACCCCCTCGACTTCGGGTAGCCCCCATAGATGCTCGATCATTCGCGCGATGCACTCACCGCAGGTCAGTCCCCTGACGGTGTAACTCATCGTGCTAGTGGCCGCTGCAGCCATCTCGGTGTCCTCCAGCCTTGGAAATCGCGTCGTGCTCGCTCCTGGTCGGTTCAATGCTGAGCCGATTGGATCCCAGGAGCGTGTAGTGGCGGGTTAATGGCCGTGGCCACCGGGCATTGCGAACATCATCAGGCCCATCATCGCCACGCACAGCGCGCCAAACACGATCACTCCGGTGCCTGCGACCCCGGTCACCAGCAGGACCCCGACAAGAACGAGCATCGGGACACAACACGCGAGCATCATCCAACGATGACCGGAGCGTCCGGGCTTCGAGGGCTCGGGCGGGTAGTGCTCTTCCAGAGGCCCATCGCTGTAGGGGGAAGCCGACCCCGCAACGGGGGGCTGATCAGGGGGCGCGTCTAGTGGCTGGCGCCGTCGCTCCTGGGGTGATTGCTCGCTCATGAGGGGTGTCCTTTCCGAAGCGGGAGGCGGCCCAATTTTTTGTACAGTGGACAGTGCCCGGTCCCACCAGTGACGATCAGGTCCAGACCAGCCACGATCAACAACAGCTCCACGATCACCGCGCCCGTGGAGTCCGCCTGGCTGAGCAGAATTCCTCCGCCAACGACACCGAGAAGACCCAACACGATGCGAGCGCCCCTTTCGATAGGGGTGATGTTGATACTCCATCTCGCCTGCATCGTTTCCTCCTGGGTGCTCGATCCAGCCCCGAGTGCACGGGACCATTGATCGGTACACCCCCAATCTGCCAAGTGTTTGTGAAGGACGAACTGTCCTTCACGTGAAGGTTCGGTGAAGCCGGTACGGCGTGTGCCACAAGTGTGGGGAGATGCGCGCCTCAACGCGCTCAGCGGACGCGCGTCGTGCGGCCTGAATCGCGCTGGGTTGGTTGGAGTCTCTGGTGTGCTCTGTGTTCTCACTGGTGTTGGTGGTGTCGCACGGCGAGCCACTGGGCGAGGACGATGGCTAGGGCCACTAGCGCGGTGATGACGAGGGTGAACGGGTCCGATTGGCTCTTGGTGAGCAGGAAGGGCACCAGTACCGCGAGGTCAAGGATGATCGCGAGCAACGGGATCCAGGAGTTGGCGGCGACGTCGTTTTTGAGACGGCGGATGATCCCGAAGTGGATGGCAATGTCCATGGCCAAATACAAGATAGCGCCAAGGGAGGCGATCTGGGAGAGGTCGAAGAAGGCGGCCATCACGATCGCCAGCCCGGCGGTGATGTAGAGCGACTGATGTCCTGGCCGGCCGGGCAGGCCCGGGGCTTGGCCCATTTCTCGGAGCATGTCGTAGAGCTTCGAGACTGAGAATAGGCTCGCGATCAGTCCAGACAGTGTGGCGACCACCGCGATAAGCACGGTTATTCTCATGCCCCAGTCGCCGAACATCGGCTGGGCTGCTTCGGCCAGTGCGTAGTCGCGGGCCTCGATGATCTCTGGCACGGTCAGGCTCGCAGTGACTGCGACGGTGATCAATAGATAGAGCGCCGTGCACAGGGCGATGGAAATAATGATTGAGCGGCCGATATTGCGCTTGGGGTTCTTCAGATCCCCGCCGTGGTTGGTGATCGTGGTGAACCCCTTGTACGCCAGGATGCATAGGGTGACACCGGCGAGAAAGCCCACCCATCCCTGGTCTGGTGGCGTGCGTCCAGCGGCGGTAATGAGCCGGGGCAGGGAGGAGAGTCCCGCGGCGAGGATTCCCGCGATCGCCAGCACCGCGATGCCGACGATCTTGAGCGCTGCGGTGACCGTGGCAGAGCGCTCCACTAGTTGGTTGCCCACCAGGTTCACCAGTGCGGCGCCGGCGATGGCGAGGACGGCCAGCACCGGGACCCACACGTCGGAGTCCTGCATCCCGAACGGTCGCAGCATGTAGGTACCGAAGGTTCGGCCGAGAAGGGACTCGGCGAGGATCATCGACACGTACATGAACAGCGAAACCGAGCCAGCCACGACCCCGGGTCCATACGCGGCTTTGAGTTGCATCGCGATTCCGCCCGAGGAAGGGTTGGTGGCTGAGTAGCGGATGTAGGAGTAGGAGCTGAAGGCCACCACCACTGCCCCGGCAAGGAAGGCCCACGGCATCCACCCCCCGGCCAGCTCGGCGACCTGCCCTACCAGGGCGAAAATGCCCGCCCCGATCATCACCCCCGTCCCGAGCGCAACGGATCCAGTGAGGGTCAGTGAGTTCGAGGACTGGGCGCTGCGATCCATGCGGTACCGTACTTTCTTCTCGTCGGGCGGGGTTGGCGGTGTGCTTGCGGTCGGGTGCGCCGAGTTCAGCGGGCCAGGATCGTGCCCATCATGCCGAGGTCCTCGTGGTCGAGGATGTGACAGTGGTAGACGGTGCTGCCGACGATGTCGTCGAAGGCCACGCGGATGGTGACGCGGCCGAAGGCCGGAATGTTGACCACGTCCTGCCAGGTGGGTGACTCGCCGTCGTCGAGGACTTGCATGGGCCACACGTGCAGGTGCATTGGGTGGTCCATGGGGCTGGTGTTGGTCAGGGTCCATTCCTCCACAGTTCTGGCGCGGACCGTGATGTCGTTTCGGTCGGCGTCGAACTGTCGGCCGTTGATGGTGAACGACATCATCGATTCGGCTCCGCGCATCCCACGGCCCATGCCCATGCCCATGGCGAATTCCAGGGTTCGACGGGCAGTTACCGGTGCGGTGCGCAGGTCCCGCAGGGCCGGTCCTGCGGGCACGGGATCGGGTTCGTCCGCCGGGGGCCCAGTCACGTCCAGCGTGAGCAGACCGATCGGCTCGTCGTCCGCCGGGAACGCACCGGCCATGGGTCCGCCCATCATGCCAGGCATGGCGCCGCGGTCCACCGGGATGCTGAGCAGAGTGGAGGTGCCCTGGCGAGCGTCCACCAGGAGTTCGACTCTGTTTCCGGGAGCCAGCGTCACCTCGGTGAGGTCGACAGGTTCGGGTAGGCGGCCGGTGTCACGGCCGAGCAGGCGCAGAGACTGACCATCCAGGGTCAGGCGCAGGTAGCGGGACGGGCAGGCGTTGACGATCCGCCACTGCTCTCGCTCTCCCGGCGAAGCGGTGGCCCGGGGCCGAACCTGGCCGTTGACCATCACTATCTCGCCTTGACGGCCCATCATCTTCTCGGGCGGGGACGCGGCAGCCGGGTTGCCAGTGCCGTCGAGGGTGATGTCGGAGACGACCAAGGTGCGCTCACGGGACACCGGGACCGGCTCGGGGTCCTCAACAACGATCGCTCCGTAGAGTCCGGCCGCCAGTTGGTCAGCGACATGGCCGTGGTGGTGGGGGTGGTACCAGAAAGTCCCGGGCGGGTGGTCGTTTGGCAGGACGATTTCGTAGTCGAAGGACTCGCCGGGGGAGATGCTGACGAAGGGGTTGTCGCCATTGCCCTCGGGGGAGACGTGCAACCCGTGTACGTGCAGGTTGGTCGGGGTGTCGAGTTCGTTGGCAATCGCCACTCGGATCGTGTCTCCGCCCCGAACGCGCAGGGTGGGGCCTGGGAGTGTGCCGTTGAACGCCTGCACGTTTGCGTTTCGCCCGCCGATCTTGACCCGGGCGGGGGCGGCGACCAACTCCAGATCGAGCACACCGTCCCGACTGGCCACCACGTCCGGCTCGAGAAGGTCGTCACCACCGTCGGAGAAGCCACCACTGTTCGTGGTGTTGCCCTCACTGACGGTCCACCACAGGCCGGCCCCGCCCACGGCGGCGGTGCCGGCCCCTGCCAAACCCAGTGCGAGGAGCTGCCGTCGGGTCAGCTCGCTCACTGCCGTCCCTCGCCCAGAGTGTGTAGTCGCTCCCGGTACTCCTCGGTGGTTAGCTCTCCACGGGCGTAGCGTTCGTCCAGGATCTCTCGCGGCTGGCGCGGGCGTTCCCCGGTTTTGACATGCTCATGCCCTCCGGTCTGGCCCCGGCCGCCGGTGAACGCTTTCGCCAGGACGACGGTGACCACCACCGTGCCCAGAATGACCAAGAGCCAGAAGATCCACATCCAGCCCATTCCCGAACCCATCCCGTTGTTCCACATCATCGCGATCGTCCTTCGCTACTTCTCAGTCCCGAGCGTGTGGCCCGCCGGTGTCTGGGGGGTGGTGGCGCCGGGTGCGGGGCGTGGCGGTCGGTCTGGAGACCGTGGATCGGCATCGGCACCGAGGGTCTGGGTGTGGAGCAGCACGTGCAGGATTCAGCGATCGCTTCCAACGGAAGGTTACTGCGAGGCTGGATAGACATCTTCTCCTCTTCATATTCGTTGCTGGTGCTCACTGGAACACCTCCAATTATACCCCTATGGGGTATGTGGGGTAGGTGGTTGAACCCGGCTCACCCATCGATTGGTCCCTGGGTGTCTCACGCCTGGGGAGCGGTCCCTGTCAGGGCGACAATGAGGCAGAGCACGCTGGCCCAGAACACGCCCAGGCCAATGGCCACCACGGTTACACTCGCCCACTCCATACCGCGCCCCTGTCTTCCGGTCGAGTTCCACATTGGCCGGTACGCCCGCGTATTTGTGTGGAGATCAGGTGGAGGTCTGATCAAGAATTTCCGCTGGCGAGCTGACACTCAGGACAGGCTGGAACGATCGAGACCATGGTGGAGAACCCTCGTGCCCTCGAAGATGGGGGAAATTTGGGGAAGGGTGAGTTCGCAGAAACTACAGCTCGGCATCGTTTAGTGGCCCTTCATAGTGAAGGGCCCGTTTAGTGGAAGGTCTGCGTATTAGCTCCGGGCGTATTCGCGTCCACCGGCTGGTTGCACCAGATGTCGCGCACCATCTTGCGCACCTGCTGGCTGCCATTGTTCGTTTGTGCCGGTGGGGCCGCCAAAAACGAATCCGGCGAGACTCCCTCGTCCATGAACGTCGAATGTCAGGAAATTCAAACGTCGATCAATGACCACGGAAGAGTGTGCATTTTGGCTATTCCCGCGCTCGCCGGACGATTTTGGCCTGGCCTTTGGTCGAGGTCAGAATAGTGACTGGACCCCTCAGGCCTGATCGGCATTTCCGGCACGCCAGGTCTCCCACGGGATGTTCCAGTCGCCCAGTCCGTCGGTCCCAGGAAGTGTTGGTCCGACGGTATTGATGACTTCGACCACGTCGCCACGGTTGCTGTTGTTCTGGAACGACTTGGCGTAGGCGTCGGTGACATTGATACAGCCGTTACTGACGTTGGTGAAGCCCTGTTGTTCAACGGACCATGGGGCGGCATGGACGTAGATCCCGCTGTAGGACATCTGGGTGGCCCAGTTGACTGAAAGCCGGTAGCCGTCGGCCGAGTCGACCGGCACACCAAACGTCGATGAATCCATGATGAGCGATTCGTATCGGTCGCCGATGTAGTAGGTGCCGTTCGGGGTGGGTGTCGATGCCTTTCCTAGTGAGACCGGGCTACTGCTGACGACCTCGCCATTGATTCGGGTCGTCATTGTCTTGGTGTTGTCGTCGATCGTGGTGATGACCTCGTCGCCGATCGTGAAGTTGCTGTTTGCGTCCTGGGCTCCGTAAAGGCCTTCGCCCATATCGGTGCCGTAGATGTTGACGTCGACGTCGACCTCGGTGCCCGGTGCCCAGAATTCGGCGGGGCGCCAGCGAACCTCCGAGGGCGACACCCAGTAGAAGGCTCCTTCGACGGCGGGGGTCGTGGTGACCTCGATGGCGTCCTGGACGGCCTTACGGTCGCCGACGGCGGACTCGAAACGCACCGCGACCGGCTGCGCGATACCTACCGTGTGGCCCTGACCGGTCACCAGGCTCGCGCTGGTGGTCGAGTTCGGGACCACGGTGCTGAACGAGGACGAGTCTGTAATCGTCTCACCGTCGTCGTTAGTAGCGCTCGCCTCGATCGAGTAATCCCGGTTGTAGCCCAGAGTCTCGGTGGTGCGCCACTGGGAGCGTTCCGCGTTGAACTCGCCTTCGACCTCGCGGCCTTCTTCGTTTGTGACCGTGACATCGTCGAACGCACCGTCTGTCACATCCAAGACGATCGGTTCCCGCGGCGTCGCGGCCACTGTCCCATCTTCGAACGAGGTGTGAATGACGGCCGCAGCGGCGGGGGCTTCTTTCGGTGCAGCGGCCGTCGAGGCGTCCTCGGTGTCCCCGATCGTGCACGCGCTCAGTCCTACTGCGGCCACCAAGGCCACCGCGACCGAGGCAAGCCGTTTCGCCGGTGTGCGCTCTGGTGCGGCTCCGCCTGCGAGCATCGCTTCTTTCCTCACCACTTCTCCCTCGAGTTCGTATGCGTTCTGACCGGTAGTTTCCATTCCGTCTTCGGTCGGCCTTGGTTTGCGCCGCCGACGACGTTTCAGGGAATCGTTAATGTATGAAATGACCGTCCATCAGCAGCGTAGGCAGTGTCCTGGTCCGCGGCGATGATGGCTTCGACATCACCGACAACTGGTCCCTGCTGCCACTCATCGTCGTTGACGTTCTTGCGCCAGGCGGTGCCGTCGGTATCGATCCCCCAGAGGGTGCCGTCTTCGGCTGCAGATATCAGCAGGAGTTCGGGAGCAGCTGGTACTGATGCGAATGTGCGCCCGATGTCGGTGCTGAGTTGTAGGCCTTCTGCGGTTGTGGCCCAGATGCCCTCGTCGGTAATCGCCAATGCTCTCGCGGCTATCTCGATGCCGTCGGTCCAACTGACGCCCGAGTCGGTGGACGTTCGAATTCCGTTGGCGGTGTCGAATCCGACAAGGGTGTTTCCGTCAGTGGTCAGGGCGTGAAAGTCGACTTCGCCGGAGAGGGATTTCGTCGCCCACGACTGGCCGCCGTCGACACTCTCGATGAGTCCGAGAGGATTGGGGGCGGAGCTTGACGGGCCAGGATGGCCCGAGGCGTAGAGGTTATCCGTCCCGGGCGCGCCTGTGAGCCCCATGAAGTCGTCGTCGGCGTCGCCGACGCGGGTGGTCGCGCCATCGGGGTTGAGGACGAAAAGCCCCGTATGCGTGCCGGCCAGCACCCTGCCCTCAGCATCGAGGTGGAGTCCGTGCACATGGTCAAGCGCGGGTGTTAATGCGGTGCCGGCCGTCGATGAGGCGTCCCCGGATTCGGGTGCTGGCGTCTGCTGCGGGCTCGAACACGCGGTCGCGATGAGAGCCGATGCAAGGATGGCTATTGAGGCCCAGGCCCGCTTTCGGTGCGAAAGCATGAATGCGTATCTCGTTTCTGGCAGGGACAAGAAAATGTGTTGATGCCCAGACGGTCTCCGGCGGGGTCGGACTGCCATCGACCCCGCCGGGTATACAAGGCTTCGTTTTCTACATGGGGTCAAGCAACTGCCGCATGGTGTCGATTTCCTGCTGCTGGGTGTCGATGATGGTTTGCGCCAGATCGACAGCCGGCGGGTACGTGCCGTTCTCCACCTGGTCTTCGGCCATGGCCACGGCACCTTCGTGGTGGGCGATCATCTGGTTAAGGAACAACTCGGCAGCCTCAGGGCCGGGAGCGTCGGACAACTGCTGCAGTTCCTCATCGGAGAGCATGCCCTCCATCTGCGCCATGTCATGGTCACCGCCCATGTCCATGTCCATGCCTTCGGGCTGCGTCGGCTCGCCCCACTGCTCAAGCCAGTCGGTCAGCTGCGCGATCTCGGGCCCCTGGGCCGCCTTGATCTCCTCGGCCAGCGAGGTGACGTCGGCGGGGACATCATCCTTGGACAAGATGATGTCGCTCATCTCGATGGCTTGCTCATGGTGGGGGATCATCATCTGGGCGAACATCACGTCAGCCTCGGAATGCTGAGCTGATTCCTCTGCCTGCTCGGTGGTCGAACTCCCGCTGGTCGCAGTGGTCTCGACGGCGGTCGTGGTCTCGCTGGCCGTGTCGGTCTCGTCGCTGGTGCAGGCGGACAGCCCCAGCAGGACCGCGGCGGCAGCGGCGGTCATCACAAGCTTCTTTCGATTCATCTGGGTTCCCTTTCTTCTGCGGACTTTCGGGCCCGCGAGTGGATCACCTTGCCGGTCAGGCGAGGTAAGACAGAGTGGTCATCATCCCGGCCTCTTGGTGATAGGCGTTGTGGCAGTGCAACGCCCACTGGCCAGGATTATCGGTGTCGAACTCGATCTCAATGGTGCGCATCGGCCGAATCGTGACGGTATCCTTGCGAAGCCCGCTGTCCGCGAGCGCGAACGTATGTCCGTGCAGGTGCATCGGGTGGAACATGTCGGACATGTTCCGCATCCGCATCCGCACCCGCTCCCCACTGTTGACCTCCAGCGGCGCCGAATCCGGGTGGACTTGGCTGTTGAGGGTCCACCGGTACGGCGACATCGTCCCGCCCAGGTCAACACTGTGGTACCGATCATGACTTTGGCTAGACAGACGTACTGCCTCGCTGGGGGATAAGTCGGTACCCAATAGCGGACGCCGGTCCACTTCGACTGGTCGGGAATTCGTCGGGAGATCGCCCGCTGCTGTACGTACAAGGGCCTGCGCGTGGCCATCCTTGCCTTCGGGCTGAGCGAACAACGGGAACACGCCGTCGCCGAGCGTGACCACAACATCGAACCGTTCACCCATACCGATCAGAAGAGAATCGGTGTCCTCGGGAAGCACGGGAAAGCCGTCAGTGTGAGTGACGGTCATCCGGTGCCCGCCAAGCGCGACCCGGAACGCGGTGTCGGCGCCGGCATTGACGAACCGGATGCGCACGCGTTGGCCCCGCGACGCTCTCCAAACGTAGGGGTCGACAGGGAGTCGACCATTGATCAGAAAGTGCGGGTAGGTGACATCCCCGGCGCTGCCGAGGATGGGGGACATCATCGACCCCTCACCCCCGTGCATGTCCATCATGTCGTGGTCCATCCCCTGCATCCCGGCATCTGCGGTGTCGGCACCGATGCCCAGATCACGGGCGACATCGTCGGGAGTCCGACCGGTCCCGTCGACCCAGTCGTCAAGGACCACGAGCCATTCATGGTCGTAGTCGCCGGGCTCGCCCGGATCATCGATGATCACCACTCCGTACAAGCCCCGATCGAGTTGCAGACCCGAATGTGAGTGGTAGAAGTACGTGCCCGGGTCTGGGGCGGTGAAGTCGTAGGTGAACGTGGTGCCTGGTGCGATCGGGTCCTGCGTCAACCCGGGAACCCCGTCCATGTCGTTGCTCATGGCGATCCCGTGCCAGTGCACGCTGGTCTCCTGGGGCAGCTGGTTGTCCACGGTGATCTGCAGCCGCTCTCCAGCTTGGGCCCGCACCAGTGGGCCTGGCAATTGTTGGTCGTATCCCCACGTTGAGACGACTCGGCCACCCAGATCAACGTCGACCGGACGGGGGGTCAACTGCGCAGATACCACCGTTTGGCCGGGGGAGCGTCGCTCCTGCTCAAGCCGCTTCACGAGATCTGACGAGGCTCCCACGGGACTGCCCGTGGCTGCTCCGGAACCAGAACATGCAGTCAGAGCGCCGGCGCCGGCGAGAAGCGATCCGGCCAAGAAAGACCGGCGGGAGACCAGCACGCGCGGCGCACGTCTTAGCGCACCTGCCCGCCCCGTGGCGTCAGCGTTCATCATGATCGGCGTTTCGCGAAGTCGCGGTCCCTACGTGAGATCCGAAAGAGATACCGGAAGAGACGACCCCAGTAGCAGGAGAGTGAGACCCGCGTAGGTGCCGATGCCCTCCGAAAAGACTGGTCGTCAAGGCCAGAACCATCGCCCAGAAACCGAGTACGAACGCGATCAACAGGACGATGTCGATCCAGTTCATACCGTAAAACCACCCCATCAGACTCAACTCCTTGCCTGTATTAGAAACTCGATTCTGCGGGGCGAAATGCGAGATCTGGGTCATCGTTTCGTCAAGATCCGATCAAGGTTCTTTTCGGACAGACAGACTCGACTCGAGTTAGGAGAGACCATCGGAGCACTGTCAGATCGGCAAAGTGGTGTCTGAGACGGCGAAGTCGCGGAGCCAGTACACGAACTGCGTCCATATGCCGCTGAGCAGCAAGATTCCGACGACAATGAGCATGATGCCGCCGACGATCTGAATCGTTCGCGTGTGTCGTTGCAGCCAGCCCACCGTGCGGATGGCTCTCGTCGAACCGAAGGCCACCACGATAAAAGGCAGTCCGAGCCCCAGGCAGTACGCCACGATGAGCAGTACTCCGCGTGCGGCGTCGAGTCCGGTTCCGGCGGCCACCGACAACGCCGCTGCCAGCGTCGGTCCGAGACACGGCGTCCATCCCAGGGCGAAGACGGCGCCAAGTAGCGGCGCGCCCGCCCAGGTGGAAAGCGCTTTCGGCTGCATTCGAGTGTCCCTCTGGAGGGCGGGTATGGCCCCGATGAACACCAGACCCATCAAGATGGTCACCACACCGCCGAGCCGCTGCAGCAATTCTTGCTGGGGGGCGAGGTATTGCACGGTGCCCAGCACCATCGCCGACAGCAGCACGAAGACCACCGTGAATCCAGCAACGAATAGCACCGCGGCGAGGACGACTCGTCGTCGCGATGACACCCGCTGACGCTGCTGTTCAAGAGTGAGCGTGCTGGCTTCGGCGCGGCGTTGCTCGGCGGCCTGCACGGTCACCGCCGGGCGCTCTGCACCCACGATGCTGGCCATATATGCCAGATACCCGGGCACGAGCGGGACTACGCACGGCGAGGCGAACGAGACGAGTCCCGCAAGGACACATGCTCCCAACGCGAGAAGTAGAGGCCCGGAAGCAGCTGTTTGTTGGAACGTCTGGCCAATGGATTGCGCGATCAGCACCGTGTTCATGCAGCGTCGCTTTCAGCAGGCTCGGCCAGCAGTCTCTCGATGACCGGCTCCAACTGGGTGTCGGTGACCTCTGCTAGATATACCGCAGCGACTCGGTGCTGTTTGTCGAGAATCAGTGTCGCTGGCACCACCGAGGTGGGGAAACCATGTAGCGCTGCCACCGCGGCCTGCGATGGGTCCCAAATTGAGGGATAGGTGACCCCGTTGTCCTTGATGAAGTCGACAGGCTTTTGCCGATTCGGGTCGCGCAAGTTGACGCCGAGATTGGTGAACCCTTGCGCCTGGTACTTGTCCTGTAGTCGCTGCAGGTCGTCGGTTTCCGTCCGGCAGGGAGCACACCACTGACCCCACAGGTTGATCAGCACCACCTCGCCAGGAAAGTCTGCGACCGCCACAGTGGCCTCCGGATCTACTACTTCCGGGCCAGACATCGGCGCGATCTTCTGGCGGTCCGCCGGCGGATCATAGAAGATCTCAATCTGGCCGCCCGGGCTGACAAAATCGAACGTCTCACCTGAAGCGACGGCATCAGTGCCGCTAGCGCAGCCAGTAAGTACAAGCGAACTCACCACCACTGCGGCCAGTTGGCATCTTGCCCGTCTGCCCCAGCTACCGGGCTGCGCACCCTTGCCGAACACATTCGTCGTCATCACAGCATCAGCACCACTCTTGCATGCACAGTCACACCGGACGATTGTGCCGCCCCTACCCCATTGGTTCGGTCGGGGTTCGATGAAGGTCTGATCAAGATTCCCAAGAGAAGCTGTGGGCACCGCGAGACCGATGCACAGTGTGCAGCTGACACGAGAACCGGATTCCGAGTGCAAAAAAGGAGACCCCCATGGCGCATGGGCATGGTGGACACGGGCAGGTGCAGGCTCGTGGGTGGGGCATGGCTATCTCGGCTTGGCTGACGGGAATCTACTTCGTCATCGAGTTGGCGATCGGGCTGTGGACCGGCTCGGTTGCGGTGATCTCGGACGCTTTTCACACCTTCTCGGCGGTCGGTGGTGTCCTAGTCGCCATCTTCGCTGCTCGACTCGCCCGCCGCCCCGCAGACGAAAATCGCAGCTTTGGCTGGTACCGCGCCGAGATCGTAGGCGCGCTGGTCAATGGCGGTTTCCTGCTAATCATGGCGATGGTGGTGATCGTGATGGCTGCCATGCGCATGAATGCTCCGGTTGACCTGCCCACGACGCCCATGCTGTGGGCAGCCGCGGGAGGCTTGCTTACCGAAATCGTTGCCCTGAGCCTGATCTGGAAACAAAGCCGCAGCGACATGAACGTTCGTGGCGCGTTGTGGCACATCATCCAGACCTTCGTCGGCAGCCTGCTCATCATCGTCACCGCACTAGTGATCAAGTTCACCGGGTTCTTGCTGATCGATCCGCTGCTCGGTTTGGCGTTCGGCTTCGTGCTTGTATGGGCAAGCTGGAGCATCCTGCGCGACGCCACCCATCTGCTCATGGAGGGCACACCCGACGAGGTCTACCTGTCTGACGTGACTGAAGACCTGGCAGCGATAGATGGGGTGGAAGACGTCCATCATGCCCATGCTTGGGCACTAACCAGTGGACGTTTCGTGTTCTCCGGCCACCTGCGCACCTCCGCAAGCGCCGATCCGCAGATCGTTCTCCAATCCGCCTCCAACTTGCTTCAGGATCGGTACGGCTTCTTCTTTTCTACTGTGCAGGTGGAGACCGACTGTCCCGATGAGTCTGCGGCAGCAGCGATCGACATCACACGTGCGGCGGGTACGAGGAGGGGGCAGGAGTAAGGACCTTGATCCTGCTTGCGTTGATCGCGGTTTAGTCACCCGGGACGATTGCGGGGTGGCTCCGGCCGGCCCGCGTTCGAACCAAAAATCACGTCGGGGTAACGGTCGGGCGATGCCGTAGATGAATAACAAATGGCGTATGAACTGCTGATTTCTGGATTCTCAGGAAACTCTCCGTGACAGGACGATATGCAACTGTTACCTTTTCGGGAGTCTCCAGTGGTCGTCGGTATGAAGCTGCGACCATCGCTTAAGTTGAAGGAATCAATCATGTCGAGCTCCTCCAAGAGCGTTCCGTTCGCCGATCTCATGGACTCGCTTGGTGTGGGCCACCGCATCTCTGCTGGTGGGCGTCATCGCGCCAACCGATCCAGGGGAGTGGGCCGGATCGCCGCCACCACGCTGGCTGGCGCCGCAATCGCCGGTGGCGCGGCGCTTAGTGTCGCCCCTGTGGCCGCTGCCCAATCGTCTGATCCCGAGCACGTCGGACAGATGGTCGAAGAGGCTGCCGCCCGCTATGGCATCGGAGCTGACGCGGTCCGCCAGTATGCAAGTCAGGCCCCCGGGCTGAGCCAGGCGCTCGGATTCGATACTGCTCAGTCGTCGTCTTCGGCGTTTTCGGTCGCCAGCCAAGCTCACAGGCCGACTGATGGAACGATCACCTCTGGCTTCGGCTCGCGGTGGGGCGCTAACCACAATGGCACCGACATCGCTGCGCCGATCGGCACACCCTTGTATGCAGCCAAGTCCGGCACGGTCGTGGCCTCCGGCCCCGCTTCCGGTTATGGGTTATGGATTCGCATCAAGACCGATGACGGCTATCTCTTGGAGTATGGCCACAACAATGCCAACTACGTCACCGAAGGCCAGCAGGTCACCGCCGGCCAGGTGATCGGTGAAGTCGGTAACCGTGGCTACTCGACTGGTCCGCATGTGCACTTCGGCGTACAGAATCCCGCCGGCCAGTGGATCGACTCGGTGTCATGGTTGGCCGCGAACGGCGTCGTCATCTGAGGACGTAGACAACGACCTGCTGCTCGACACTTCCGATCCAGGCCCGGATGCCACAATTCGGCACGCAACACGCTGATCTCGCCGGATCGGAACCATCCCTGCCGACAGTGGCGGGAGGCGGGCACGATTAATGATCGCCGGAGCTGGTGCCGACAGGAGGGCCCCGATGCCGACCGTCTTGCCATCACCGCCTACCGTGAACGGCGTGCAGAGGGTCTTTCGCGTGATGACGCCGGGGTGGTTGATTTCCTTCATCGCCGTCGCACTGTTCGTCTATACGTGCTTCACACTGTTGGCGCCATGGCAGTTAGGCAAGAACGAGGATTTGAAGACGCGCAATTCCCAACTTCTTCACAGCGTCGAAGCCGATCCAGTGCCGTTGACGGAATTGACGGCGCGGGACGCGCCGTTGGACGAATCCGAGTGGCATCGGGTCACAGTAACCGGTCGCTATCTGCCCGAAGACGAAGTGCTCTTGCGGCAGCAAGCTGTCGACGGGGAACAGGTTTACCAAGTTCTCACCGCATTTCGGACCGAGGGCGGCGATGATCTGCTTATTAATCGTGGATGGGTTCGCGTTGGCGAGAACAACACGGTGCCGACCTACCCGGCCGCGGTAGCCGATCCAGTGACCATCACCGCCAGGCTCAGAATGCCCACCGACACCCCGGCCGAACCGATAGTTCTGCACGATCGTCACATGGTGCGCTCCATTGAAACCTCGACGATCGGTCGGGTTCTGGATCTCGATCTTGCTGGCTATCATCTCCAGCTCCCCGGAGGTCAACCAGGATCACTCGAGCCAACTCCGATACCGGAAGTCGAGGCGGGTTCGTACCTGTCCTATGGGCTTCAATGGCTTGCATTCGGAGTTCTAGCGCCAATTGGGCTTGGCTACTTTCTGTGGAGTGAAATCCGGGAGCGGCGCCGCCAACGTAGCCAGGGCAACGACGAGCAAGGCAGCCTAGGCGACGGTGCTGTGGGACCTGGTGACAGGGATATCGATCCTGATGTCGTATCCGGTCATATTGCTGAGGTGGATGCGGCCACGGAGGCAGTGGCCCATGACCGCCTCGTAACGATGACCGTTCGTGATCGCTACGGCACCAGATTTGAGGCTGAACGCCGACGGCGTCTACGTCCGAGAAATAGGCTCGATTACTGAGTCCAATCCTCGAGCTGGCTCTCGCCCTTACCTCGCGGGAGCTCATCAATTTCTCGCCCTCGGCGCCCTGCCCGACATGCTCACGTTGAGCGCCTGCAGCCGGCCCGGCCGACGACGGGTCCGCTCCCGATATCGGCGCGCACTCATGGCCGGGGATCTCAGCCCCGCCGACGGCGGCTAGCAATCCACCCCACCAGCATAGCGAATACTGCGGTGACCGTGATGATGAGTTCAGGAATTGAACGTAATCGGGTGGCAAGTGTGAACTCGGTATTGAGCGGGACCTGTGCGACGAGGGCATCGGCAGTGAACATTTCGGTCTGCTCGAGGACATCGCCATTCGCCGCGATAATCGCGCTGACACCGCTGGTGGCCGCTACCACCACCGTGCGGTTGTGTTCGACAGCGCGCAGCCGCGACATCGCCAGCTGCTGATAGGTCATGTCGGTATCGCCGAAGGTTGCATTGTTCGTTGGTACCGCGATCAACTGCGCCCCCGACCGAACCGACTCGGCCACCAGATCATCGAACGCGACCTCATAACAGGTGGCCACAGCGAGCGGTGTCTCATCGATGGTCACCACACCATCGCCGTTACCGGGCACGAAGTTGCCCGCCTGCGCGGCATAAGGCGAGAGCTTGCTCACGATCGATCGCATTGGCAGATACTCACCAAATGGAACCAGGCGTCTTTTGTCGTGCGCATCGCCAGGTCCTGTTCCTTGCTCCCACACCAGCGCTGTATTTCGGGTGGTACCGGAGCCAGTGGACACCACCGCCCCCACAAGGATCGGAGCGCCGATCGCCTCTGTGGCCGCATCGATCTGTTCTGCAGCGTCGGCATTGCGAAACGGGTCGATGTCTGATGCGTTCTCCGGCCAGATCACCAGATCCGGTGCGGGCTTCACCCCCGCTGCGACCTCGGTGGCGAGAGCGTCGGTACGAGCCACATGATTGTCCAGTACAGCGCGCCGTTGCGCGTTGAAATCCAGACCGAGTCGGGGCACGTTGCCCTGGACTAGGGCAACCGTTTTAGAGGGGGTGGTGATTGGTGCGGTAGAGACGGGTATCGAGCCGAGTGCAGAGGCGGTCACAAGCACCGCCCCGAGTAGCAACACCGAGCGCCAGGCGGAGCGCCGAGCAAGTCCGACGACCACTGCAGCAGTTGCACTGCCCACCAGTGCAACGGACAGGCTCACCCCTGGCGCCCCAGCGATCTGAGCGATCGCCAGCAATGGTCCATCAGTCTGACCGAACGCCAGCCGGCCCCAGGGAAACCCACCGAAGGGCAGGCGCGCTCGAACGGCTTCGGTGGCCACCCAGCAGCACGCGATCCACAGTGCAGCCCCGGGCAGCCGCGCCACCAGTGCGGTGGCCCCAGCGAAGACAGCGACTGCCACGGCCTGTAGCGCCGCTAATGCTAGCCAGGGGACAGCGCCGACATAAACCCCCACCCAGGGCAGTAAAGGTACGAAGAACCCGAGACCAGCCAGGTATCCCAATCCGAATGCGCCGCGCACGCTGATCCCTCGGATCGACAGGACCAAAATGGCAAGACCGGCCGGGGCGAGAAACCACAAGGATAGAGGCGGGAAACTGGTGTACAGCAGTATTCCTGCGCCCAATGACGACACCATTCGACCAAGCGCACGGCCGACGGGGTGACTATTTAGCCACCGCCGGGAAGGCGTTGACTGCGGTTGATTTCGGGTAACCCCGCCCATCCTGAGGTCGACTGCTGGCAGTACCACCGATTGCGGCCCACGGTTCTTCTGTCGTGTTGTCATGTCACGCTCGCGAGGTGCGCTCTCGTCTTCCGCAGAGGTCGCGGGGGGAGCGAATCGAACCCGTTCACGGCCTCGCTGAGTCCACGCGCGCGGCCCCGGAGCGGGGCCCGGCACATGCCTCCGACCGGGACGCACAGAGCGGATCGGAAGCATATCTGCCGGGTCACCCGGCGAGCTGGCCGATCTGGAACTCGGCGAGCCGCGATTGTGGCTGGGACGCTCCACTGTGCTGGTCGGTGAAACTCTCTGTCCCGTCTGTGCCGCACAGCTGCTCGATCCGGTCCGGCCCGCCCGGGTGTTGGTCGACCCACGCGGTGAGGTCGTAGACGATGTTCTCGATCACGGTCCAACACGAGTCGGTCGAATCGTTCTGCTGGACCTCGGCCATCGTGACCTGTTTCTCGGCTCTCTCGCCCGTCTGGAGCTGCTCTGCCTGTTCTGGCGCGCCCGTGTCGTTCCCGGCGCAGCCCACAGCTAGGAGCAGGGCGGCGGTGGAGCCGGAGGCGGTGAGTGTCCTGCGCAGTCTCATTCGATCTCCTCGTATAGTGATCTACCGAAAGTCCAGGCGGCCAGCCACGTACACAGGACCGTGAGCACCAGTGCTACGCCGATGTGGAATGCCAAGGTCGAACTGCCCCCTAAGCTCGCTTGGGCGAACGTGGCCCCGAACAGGACGAGGGCGACGACTGCAGCCCAGCGACCTCGCCGCGTAGCCCACGCGCGCCACCCTAGAACCAGAGCCAGCACGCCGGTGAGGACATGAAGGGCGATGGCGGCCGAGCTGTGGACGTCCAGACTGGTGCCGTCCTGGACCAGCACCCCTGCCGAAGTGAAGAGAAGTCCGAGGGCGCTGACCGTCAACAAGGCCACCGCTCGTGCGAGCAACAACAATCGTCCGGAAATCTGTAAATCTTGTGATCGCGACACTTTCCCGTTCTCGAGCTGCTCGTCCACTTCTTCGTGGTGGGAGGCGGCTGGCGACCCGCCCCACTTGTCCCCCAATGCCGCACGCACTGTCACATCTGGAGATTGTGCTGTGCTGACCTCTTGATTCGGTCGGGGTTTGATGAAGGTCTGATCAAGATCCCGGACGTGACGGTCGCTGACGCGGTGCTGATTTGGTGCGCGGCCAGTTGGGGTGAACCTGGGTGAAGCCTGTCAGGACGTCCAGCTTCCGAAGGCCTTCCCATGTCGCCCACGTAGTCCCTGACACTCGCAACAGGCAGCTTGATGAACGCTGCCAGAGGCTGTGGTCAGAGGGAGACTCTAGGCACGATGCACGCTGGTGGGGGCCGCTCCCGGTCGTTCTTCGACACGGGTGACGAGGCCCCCACTTCTTGCGACGGCGGACTCTGCTCGTCTAAGTTCGAGCAAAAGTCACATCACGAAACCATCACGGTATAGCGGCAGGGGAGACACGGCGACAGTGGAGCGAAGACGTGCACGCCGCAAGGCACACCCTTTAACTGTCGACATCTGGGCGAGTTCTGGTCGCCCTCGAGGTGGCGGTACGCATCGCCAACCCTCCGCCCGGCCCGAGTTACATGATCAGGTCGTCGTCGTCACGGTCGCCGCCGGGGCCATCGTGTCCTCGATAAGTTTTCTAGTGGACCAGCACGCAGAAGCTGGTGGTGAGCACATTCACCTCATCGCGCACGAGGAGTCGATCAGTCCTGCTGGCCAGTCTGGAGACATAGCCCTTCCCCCGGCTGAACTGCCTGGGCCCGTTGCGGTGCAAGGCGACCTCCCGCTGGAGAGCGCTGCCGCCATGGTGTCGTCATTGGCGGCAGGCACCGAAATCGACGCTCGCCGACAAGTTGCCGAGGAGACCGCGCGCCGTCCAACAGCAGCGATGCCGACAGTCGGGACCCTCACGTCTGAGTTCGGCCAACGCTGGGGCTCGCTCCACGGCGGCATCGATATCGCAAACGCGATCGGAACCCCGATCGTGGCGGCCACTGACGGGACCGTCATCGATGCCGGCCCGGCGCAAGGGTTCGGCAATTGGGTCCGACTGCTGTCGGATGAGGGCACGATGACCGTTTATGGACACATGGAAGAGGTTCTCGTGTCCACGGGCCAGCGTATACAGGCTGGACAGACGATTGCCCTCATGGGAAGTCGTGGCTTTTCCACCGGTTCACACTTGCACTTCGAGGTGTGGTTGAACGAGGGACGGGAGCGCGCCGACCCCATCGAGTGGCTCCGGCAAAACGGTATCGCGACCAACTGAGTCAGCCCTTGGAATGAGCCGGGGTCTGCGGTAAGGAGATCGTGAATCGGGCGCCGCGGCCGAGCCCGTCACTGTGAACGCGGATATGGCCTTCGTGGGCTTCGACGAGTGCACGGGTGATGGTGAGTCCGATGCCGCTTCCTCCGTGTGCCCGGTCGCGTGCGGTGTCGACGCGGTAGAAGCGGTCAAAAATGTGGTCGAGGTGCTGCGCTGCGATGCCTTCACCAGTGTCGGCGATAGTGATCTCCACGTTCCCGTTGTGTAGGCGACTGGTGACGGTGACCATCCCACCTGAATCGGTGTGGCGGAGCGCGTTGTGCAAAAGGTTGGTCAGGACCTGGTTGATTCGATCACTGTCGACAGTGATCGGTACTGCCTGATCAATACGCGCTTGGAGCATCACATTCTTGTGCGAGTACTCGGGGCGCAGGGCGTCGATCGCGGCCGCGATGATGCTGCGAGTGTCGGTACCGATGGGGATGAGACGCGTGAGGTGTTCTTCGGCTCGGGACACCGCGCTGACGTCGTGAGCGAGCCGGCCTAGCCGACCAGTCGCGGTTCGCAGAATGCGCAGCGTGTCGTCGTCGAGTGCACGGACACCGTCTTCGATCGCCTCAAGGTGGGATTCGAGCGTGGCCAGGGGAGTCCGCAACTCGTGTGCGAGATCTGAAAGCATCCGTCGGCGTGTGGTTTCGGTGGCATCTAGTCGTCGTGCCAGTTCGTTGAAGCTGACGACAAGATCGTCGAATTCACGACCTATTCTCGGCTCGTGCACTCGTGAGTCGTATTGTCCACCGGAGATCTGCTGGACTGATCGGGTGACCGGGGTGATCGATCGTTGAACGCGGCGGGCGATGTAGCCGCTGACAGCCAGCGACAAGATCACCGATACCGCCAGTGCGATCGACCAAGACAGCATCATTGACGAGTTGAATGCCTCCTCCATATGGGCTGCTTCGGAGGAGTTCTGTGACAGTCCGGCCATCTCCAGATGCTCGTGGAAGATCCCGGGGGCAAGTATTGCGGCGACGACCCAGGCACTGACTGCGAAACCGATCATCACAAAAGCGAGCGCCGCCAGTAGCCGGGTACCGAAGGTGGCAGTGGTGAACCACCGCTTGAGGCGCGTCACGTTGTCACCCAGATCGATCCGGCTCACTGACCATCTCCGGTGCGGTAGCCGACACCGCGGACGGTGCGGATGTATGCGCCCCGGGACGCAGTGTCTCCGAGCTTGCGTCTCAGGTGCCCGATGTGGACATCAACAAGGTGCGTGTCGCCGACCCAGTCAGGCCCCCAGATGGCACTGATCAACTGCGTCCGGGACAGCACCAAGCCGGGGTCTCGCGTCAGTGCCGCCAAGAGGTCGAACTCGGTCCTGGTCAACTGAACAGGGGTGGTGTCGACGGTGACCTCGCGGCCTTCGACGTCGATCGCCAGTGCCCCAATCCTTCGCAGCTCTCTGTGTTCGGAGGCCGCGGACGGGGAGCGTAAGGCTGTAGACGATCGAGGACGGCGCAGCATGACTTGGATGCGGGCCATGAGCTCTCGTGGGCTGAACGGTTTGGTCATGTAGTCGTCGGCTCCCACGGACAGTCCGATGAGGGTGTCGACCTCCTCGGTGCGGGCGGTGAGCATGACGACATACGCATCGGAAAAGGTGCGCAACTGGCGGCACACTTCGACGCCGTCCAGTCGCGGAAGGCCGAGGTCTAGCACGACGACGTCGGGATCAATCTGCCGGATCAGGTCGACTGCATCCTGCCCGTCGTGAACGATCGTGATGTCGAAGCACTCGCGGGTCAGATAGGTACCGATGAGATCGGCGAGCTCACGCTCATCTTCGATGACCATCGCCCGCAGCCCTGTGGTCGCGCGCGTGGTCGGGGACTCACCTTCAGGTCCGGCGTCTCGAGAATCGGATGTGAACATAAGGCCTCAATCATCGTCGTAGGTCTGCCACTGGCGCCTATCGCATGCTTGATCTTGATCAGACCTTCATCAAACCCCCACCGAATCAATGGGGTCGGCGAAGGACAATCTCCAGATGTGACTATGCGTGCTACAGCGGTGCTGATGATGCTATGAAGCCGGTGACGCCCCACCGAAGCTGCCCCTCGTTCCGGTTCGTCGCACCGGGAACGGCAGAGGGGACTCATATCAGTGCCTAGGATGGCTCCGGTCACCGCGTTCCTGCGCAACTCATGGCGCACTCTCACCGCGATGCGCACGGCATTGATTCTGCTATTTCTGCTGGCAGTGGCGGCGATACCGGGGGCACTCCTGCCGCAGCGCAGCCTCAACCAAGGAAACGTCAATCAGTACATCGCGGACAACGGCTGGCTGGGGGAGTTCTTCGACAAGCTCCAGCTGTTCGACGTGTTCTCCAGCTGGTGGTTCACAGCCGTGTACGTGTTGCTGTTTATATCGCTGGTGGGCTGCCTGACACCGCGGTCGATTGATCTGGTCAAACAACTCAAGGCCCCGCCGCCGCTTGCCCCGCGTAACCTTGCACGCCTGCCGCATCATGCGGCGTACCGGACCACGGCCACGCCGGAGCAGGCCGCGGACCAGGTCCAAAAGAGCCTCAAGGGCTGGCGGGTCCGTCGCAACAACGGGGACGGTCGCGTGTCGGGCAGCATCGAGTTGTCCGCGGAGCGCGGGTATGCGCGCGAGGTGGGCAACATCGTATTCCACTTCGGCTTGCTGTTCCTGCTGATCGCGTTCGCGGCCGGCAAGTTCGTGTACGCGGAGGGCATGCGGGTGATCATCGCCAACGAGGAAGCGCCGGCCTTCTGCAACACCACGCCTAGTGCGTACGACTCGTTCCGGGCAGGTCTGCTGGTAGACGGCACTGACTTGGCGCCGTTCTGTATCAAGGTCGAAGACTTCCGTACCGACTATCTACCCAATGGCCAGGCGGAGATGTTCACCTCCAACATTCGCTTCAGTGAGGAGGTCACTACCACCGATCCAGACACATGGGATCCCTACACGTTGCAGGTCAACCACCCGCTGCGCATCGGCGGTACTCGTGTTTACCTCCAAGGTCACGGCTTCGCGCCCACGTTCACGGTCACGTTCCCCAACGGCGAGACCCGTACAGACACAGTGCAGTGGCAACCGACGGACCTGTTGACTTTTCTCTCCTCCGGCATCATGCGCTTTGATCCGCCAGCCGGCATGTACCCGGACATCGACGATCGCCTTGAGCAGCAGATCGCCATCCAGGGGCTGTTCGCACCGACCGCCTCGTTCGACGGCAACATACTCAGCTCCCGTTTCCCGCGGATGGACGACCCGGCGGTGGCGATCGACGTCTACCAGGGCAACGCCGGCCTGGACAATGGCGGCGCACAGTCGATCTTCTCGCTGGACCCCGACCTAATGGAGTCGGGCGCGTTGGAGCGTAGGGCCCGCGTCAACCTCATGCCCGGCGAATCCACGACCCTGCCCGATGGCACCGAGGTTCGCTTCGATGGAGCCGACGAGTTCATCAACATCCAGGTCTCGGAGGACCCTACTCAGATCTGGGTGGGCGTGTTCGCTGCCGTCATGGTGGGTGGACTCGTCCTGTCGTTGATGGTCCGTCGCCGAAGGATCTGGGCACGGGTCATCGTCGACGGGGCCCAGGCGACCCGCGTCGACCTGGGTGGCCTCGCTAAGACGGACAGATCGGGCTGGGGCCGGGAATTCGACGACCTCCGGGACCGGCTGGCCACCATTGCTACTGCTACACCCGTCTTGCCCGAACCTAGCGACACTGCATCTAGTCGAGGCGCCGACCCCGACGCTTCGTGGAAGGACAACATCCGGTGAACACTGTAATTCTCGCGCAGGGACTGCCTGTCAACGAGACGCTCTCCACCTACAGCGACCTGGCGTATAGGTCCGCGTTCGGTCTATACGTGCTGGCGCTTGTCGCATCGTTGATCTACTACGCCGGATTCCGGGTAGCCAAGGTGACTAAATCAAGCCGGAACCTAGTGGGTGCCGGTGGGCCCGGGCTCACAGAATCAACCTCTCTCACCGACACCGGAGACGAGGACCGTGAGTCCGCAGGCAGTGTCCGCTGGGCACGGATCGCACAGCTATTCATCATCATCGCCTTCCTCTTCCAAGCGGCTGCGCTGATCCTGCGCGGGGTGGCCACAGGTCGCTTCCCGTGGGGCAACATGTACGAGTTCATTCTGGCCACCACACTGCTGGGAGTGGGCGCCGGGCTGATTTTCCTGCGCAAGCCGGCCCTACAGGTGGCCTGGCCATTCGTACTGGTACCGGTTCTGATCCTGCTGTTTTTCGGCGGCACCAACCTGTATTCCGAAGCCTCTCCCGTCGTGCCGGCACTGCAGTCGTACTGGCTGCCCATCCACGTCTCGATCATCTCGCTGGGATCGGCCATACTGCTGATATCCGGCGTCGCCTCGATCATGTACCTGATCCGGGTGTGGCAACCGCAGGGTCAGGAAACGGGCTGGAGCTCTGGGCTTTCCCGCCCACTACCGCATGCCGACACTCTCGACCGACTGGCCTATCGCACCGCTGTGATCGCATTCCCGATCTACAGCGTGGGCATCCTGCTGGGCGCTGTCTGGGCCGAGGGCGCGTGGGGTCGCTTCTGGGGCTGGGACCCCAAAGAGACTGCCTCCTTCGTCTCTTGGGTCCTTTACGCCGGCTATCTGCACGCCCGTGCCACCAGTGGCTGGGGCCCCAAGAAGGCCGCTTGGATCAACCTCGCCGGGTTTGCGGTGCTCATCTTCAATCTGTTCTTTATCAACATCGTGGTCTCCGGTCTGCACTCCTATGCTGGCCTGAACTGAACGGTTGAGGAGCACTTCGCAGCCTCGATATCTGCTTTAGAAAGCGCAGCATCCAACTCCGCGAAATGAAAGAAACGGGGCCGGCTATCGCCCCGGTCCGACTCGGGCAGGAGACGCTTTTTGGCACCGTGCGAGGCGAGCCGGGTAACCACACTGGGCTAGGTGGAACCGTTCGCGGCACCTCGGGGAAGCCGGTGGCTCCCTGAGTCCGACTACGAAGAGATCGGCAGAACGAAACTGTGAGCTCCCGCAATGAATCCGAACTGACCGGCCGCCGTGTCCGCCCGGCCACCTGGGCGATCCTGGCGTGGATGATCATCATGATCGCCGCCATCCTGGGGGCGTGGAAGGGGTCGGAAGCCCGGTTCGGTGTGCTGTCGGAGATCACCGTGGCCACCGACCGCAGCACCGTCAAGGCTCTGCCCTTCACCGCGACCGACCTGGACGGCAACTCCTTCACCAACCCGGTGCCCGAATTCGTGGTGCGCAGCGAGCACACACTGACCGTCCGATTGTCCACCGAGCTGCGCGAGTCGACGATGAACGTCTACGAGGTGCGTCAGGGCGGTACCAACGAGTACATCGTCGAGGCTGGCGGTGCCGGCGAGCTACTCATTCCGGTGAGCACCCCGGAGCATGGCCCCATCGAGGGCCTAGCCATCCGGTCGGTCCCGATCTTCTATGACAAAGCCGGTGAGCCGTCGATCCTCAACGGCGAATGGTCCGTGTCCTTCGTCTACGAGGACTGAGCGCCCCAGTGGCGGCAGCGGTATCGGCCTGACCATCACTCGCGCACTCGTCGAAGCCCACGGCGGGAACATTCGAGCGCACAGTGACGGGCCCGGCCGAGATGCAAGTTTCACTGTCGAGTTTCCGAGCTCTGGCCGCTCTCCCACTAACCGAGCCGGCATTTCCGGCGCGCAAGTGGCCGGGCCCGGTCTGATTTGACCGAAGAAGGGAGTCAGCTTATGTGTCGACCGACGTGGCGCTACCGCCTGCTCTACCGTGCGCGGACGGCGCCTTGCCCACGGCCGGGACCGGCGACGGAGGACGATCTCGTGCTGCGGTACGCCACGATCGCTGATCTCGGCGCGACCGCGCAGTTGCACGTTGAACAGCTACCGGCCGGTTTCTTCCCCGGCCTGGGGCCACGATTCATGCGTCGCTGGCACCGGACCTACCTTGATTCCCCGCACGGCGCGGACGCCTGCTTGGCAGAAGAGGCGGTTGCCGACCTGCGGAACTGCATCCGTACCAATCTCGACTGCGCCGATGTCTGCGTCGCCACCGCTTCCGTCCTGAGTCGCCGAACGGGCAGCAACCTGACCGTGGTCACCGAGTTGCTCAAGGCCTGCCGTGCCGCGTGCGCTACTTGCGCCGAAGACTGCGAGGCTCACGCCGACATGCACGAGCACTGCAAGCTGTGTGCTGACGCCTGCCGTCGTTGCGAAAAGGCCTGCAGCGACCTCCTCAGCGCCATTGGCTGAACCCGCGGCGCCGCTGTAGTCGTTGCTCGACTGGGTGTGCGACTTAGGTCCTACGGCGACAACCGACGATCTAGGGGGTTCTCTCCTATAAGCGGGCTCTCCTGTACGGCCCCCGGCTCCCTCCCGCACCTACTCGACGCCCCTTCCGGCTGGGGAAGGCTGCCGCTCCCAGCCCTACAGGATCCCGGGGCCGTCGAGGGCAGCCCACAGGACACCGGCCAGGACGCCCAGCGCCAGGCTCGCGGTCGCGGCGACCGCGGCCGTGACGGCCGGCCAGGCGGCCATCCCGCCGCGTCCGGGGAACTCGGCGGCTTGGGAGTCGGGTCGGGCGAAGACGGGGGCGAACCAGCGCAGGTAGTAGAAGAGGCTGATCACGCTGTTGACCACCACCACCAGAGCCAGCCACCCGTGACCGCCGTCCCAGGCGGCGGTGGCGGTGGTCAGTTTGCCCACGAAGATCGCCAGGGGCGGGGTGCCCACCAGCCCCAGCAGCGCCACCAGCACGGTCAGTCCCAACCTTGGGCGGGAGCGGGCCAGCCCGCGGTATTCGGCGAGCGTCCGGTGCTCGGGCAGGGCAGCGGTCACGGCAAAGGCGGCGACGTTGGTCACGGCGTAGGCGGCCAGGTAGAACAACAGCGAGGGCAGGGCCAGGTCGCTGCGCCCGGCTGCGGCCACGGGCACCAGCAGGAACCCCACCTGCGCCACGGTCGACCAGCCCAGTAGCCGGCGGGGATCGGTCTGCCAGTAGGCGGCCAGGTTGCCCAGGAACATCGAGGCGGTGGCCAGTAGGGCGGCGACGAGCAACCAGGAGTGCTCTTCGGCGGAGACCGTGGCCACCAACCGGTACACGGCCACCAGCGCGCCCACCTTGGGCACGGTGGTCAGGAACGTGGCGGCGGTGACCCCGGAGCCCTGGGCGGCGTCGGGCACCCAGAAGTGCATCGGCACCCCGCCGGCCTTGAACAGCAGCCCGGCCAGCACCCCCAGGATGCCTGTCCCCACGGCGGCGTCCGGTGCGGTGGGCAACGCCTCCCGGAGCAGGGCGTAGTCGGTGCCTCCGGCCAGGGCATAGAGCACGGTGACGCCCAGCATCAGCAGGATCCCGGACAGCGCCCCCATGAGGTAGGTCTTGACCGCCGCCTCGGCGCCCAAGCGGCCGCCGGTGAGTCCGATGATCCCGTACAGCGGGATGCTGGCCAGCAGGAATCCCACGATCAGCACCAACAGGTCGGTGATCCCGGCCAGGACCATCACCCCGGCGGTGGCGAAGAGCAGCAGGGCGTAGGTGTCGGATTCGCGCGGGGAGTCCTTGAGCTCCCCGGAGGCCACCCCCAGGATCAGCAGGGTGGCCAGGGTGGCTATCACCCGTGCGGCGCCGGTGGCGGTGTCCACGGCAAAGGTACCCGCAAAGGCGCTTTGCGCAGGCCCGGCCATAGCCACCGCGGCGGCGGTCGCGGCGCCCAGTAGCGCCAGGGCGGCCGCGGCGCGGGCGATCCACTGGCGCTGCCGGGGGAGGAACGATCCGCCCAGTAGCACCGCCAATCCGCCGGTAAAGACGATGATCTCGGGCAGCAGCAGCCCGGGGCTCATCTGCATGGAGGCGTCCACGGGTTACCGTCCCACCAGTTCCACGAGGGCGGCCGAGCTCGGCTCGATCACCCCGAGCAGCACCAGCGGCAGCACTCCGATCAGCACGGACAGCGCCAGCAGAGGGCCGGCCGACCACAGCTCGTGCGCCCGCAGGTCCGCGAACCCGGGGGAGCGCCCGGCGGCGGGCCCGGTGAAGACCCGCTGCAGGGCCCGCAGGAACAGGGCGGCGGTGATCACGATGCCCACTAGCGCCACTGCGGTCACCGGGGCCACGGCCACGCTGCCGGCGAAGATCTGGAACTCGGCTATGAACCCGGAGAACCCGGGCAGGCCCAGGGAGGCAAAGGCGCCGATCGCGAACAGCGCCGCGTACCGCGGGGCGGGGTCGGCCAGCCCGCCATAGGAACCCAGGTCGTAGGTCCCGGCCCGGCTCTGCATGACCCCGGCCAGCAAGAACAGGGCGGCGGTGATCAGTCCGTGGCTGACCATTTGCACCATCGCGCCGGTGACCGCCATGGACCGGGCCTGCTCGGCACCCTCCACCAGCAGCCCGGCCGCACCCAGGGCCAGGACGATGTAGCCCATGTGGTTGACGGAGGTGTAGGCGATCATCCGCTTGAGGTCGGTCTGGGCAAGCGCCACCAGTGCGCCGTAGAGCACGGAGACGATTCCCACGGCCACGATCACCCAGGCCCACGCCCGCCAGACCTCGGGCAGCATCGGCATGGCGATCCGCACGAAGCCGTACGCGCCCATCTTCAGCAACACCCCCGCCAGGACGGCCGAGCCGGCGGCCGGGGCGTCGGTGTGGGCCGGGGGAAGCCAGGTGTGGAACGGCACGGTGGGGGTCTTGACGGCCAAGCCCACCAGGATCGCCGCCAGCACCAGCCCCCCGGCGAGCGGCTCACCGGCCAGCGGGGGTGCGGCGACCAGCTCGGGGATGTCAAAGGTGTGGGGCGCCGAGAACACATACAGCCCGATGAAACCCAGCAGCAGGGCCAGCGACCCCAGGAACGTGTAGAGGAAGAACTTCAGCGCCGACCGGGCCGCATTGCCGTGGCCCCACCCGGCGATGATGAAGTACATTCCCACGATCGACAGGTCAAAAAAGACGAAGAACAGGATCAGGTCGGCCGAAACGAACACGCCGAGGCTCATGCTCTGCAGGAACAAAAATAGCGCCGCCTGCACGCGCGGCCGGTCCGAATCCCGCAGGCAGTACACAGCGCACGCCAAGAACACCACGACCGTCATCGCCACCAGCGGCAGGGACAGCCCGTCGATGCCCACGTGGTAACTGCTGCCCACCCCCGGGATCCACGGCACCTGCTCCTCGAACGCCAGCCCGTTCGGTCCCGGGTCCTTGTAGCCGGCCCACACCACGGCAACCAGCAGCACTTCCAGCACGCTCACCGCGATCCACGCCCATCGCGCGGCCGCCGGCCCGATCGCCGGCACCGCGGCCAGGACGGCGGCGGCGGCCAAGGGGAGAAAGACGATCAGACTGAGCATGCTCATCCCATCACTGCGTAGACGGTCCAGGCCACCACGGCCACGGTGAGCACCGCGACGGCCTGCAGGAGGTACTGGTGGACGGCCCCGGTCTGCGGGGTGCGGGCCAGGTGCCCGAGTCGGCGAACCCAACCGGCCAGGCCCTCGACGGCGCCGTCGACCACGGCGTCATCGAGGCGGGCCGCGCCCTGCCCGGCCGTATGGGCGGCCCGTGCGGCTGCTCCGACTCCGGCGTCGAGGACCTCGTCGTCGAACCGCGCCACGGACCGTGCCAGCATCGGGACGGCCCCGGCCACGGAGGTCACGGCGCGGTCCAGGACCGCGTCGTCGAACCGGGCCAGGAGGTGCGCCAACCGCATGACGGGAACGACGACGACAACGTGCGCAGCAGCCTCCAGCCCCAGCCACCGCTCGGCCCACCCGAGTTCCGGGGCGCGTAGACGTCGCATCAGCAGCACCACGGCCAGGGCGATGGCGGCCGAGACCACGAGCTCGAGCGCCGTCACCTCGCCGTGCCCGCCCATCGCCTGGGCGAGGGCGCCGCTGAGCGGGGGCAGCGCCAACACCGACACCGCGGCCGCCCCCGCGGCCAGCACGACCAGCGGGGCCTGCTCGAGCGCCCCCACCTGCCCGGTGCCGAGCTCTTGCGTTGCGCCGACCTCCCGCCCGGCGGTGGGCTCCTCGACCCGGGCCTGGGCCCCGCGGTGCCAGATCGTCCATAGGACCTTGCCGGAGTAGGCCGCCGACAGGGCCGCCGCCACCAGTCCTGTGGCGTAGAGCCAGGCCGAGGTCTCCAGGGCTCCAGCCAGCACCGCGTCTTTGGTCGCCCACAGGGACAGCGGCGCGATCCCGGCCAGGGCCAGGGCTCCCACGGTCGCGGTCACGCCCACCACCGGCCATCGGCGGCCCGCCCCGCGCAGTTCCGTGAGCTTCTCGGTGCCCAACGCGGTGAGCCACGCCCCGGCAGCGAGGAACAGCAGTGCCTTGGTGGAGGCATGAGCCACCAGTTGGGCGGCACCTCCGCTCACCGCGCCCACTCCGGCGGCCAGCACCACAAATCCCATCTGCGCCACAGTGGACGCCGCCAGCAACTGTTTGAGATCCCGTTGGGCCAACGCCACGATCCCCATCGCCACCGCGGTCAGTAGCCCGATCCACGCGGCGGCCGGGCCCGCCCACCCGGTGGAGGCGAGCAGCGGCTCCACGCGCAGCAGCAGGTAACCGCCCATTGCCACCATCGCCGCCGAGTGCAGCAGTGCGCTGACCGGACTGGGGCCCTTCATCGCGCCGGAGAGCCAGAACGAGAACGGCAGCTGCGCGGCCTTGCCCAGTGCCGCCACCAGGATCCCGGCCGCCACCACGTGCCGCCACGGGCTCTCCGCCGCCGGCAACTCGGACAGGCCCATACCGGCGCCGCCGGCCAAGGCAGCGCCGGCGGCCAGGTAGAGACCCAGGTCGGCGGTACGGGTGGTGAGGAAGGCCGTGAGCCCGGCCGAGACGCGGTCGGTGTCCCGCCACCAGAACCCGATCAACGCGTACGAGGTCGCGCCCATCAACTCCCAGGCAAACAGCAGCGCTGGCAGGCTGGCGGCCGAGGCCGTGATCAGGGCCGCGGCGGCGAAGAGCAGCATCAGCCCGTGGAAGCGGGGCCGGGCCGCCCGGATGTTGCCGGCCGCAAAAACCAGCACCAAAAGGGTCACCACTGCGACCATCGGCAGGGTCAGCGCCGCCAGGGCGTCGACCTCCAATGCCACGTCGACGCCGGCGATGAACGGGAACGCCACCGCAGGCCGCGCAACGGCGACGACAGCCGCCAGCAGCGCGGTCACGGCAGCGGTCGATACCGCGATCGGGGCCGCAACCCGCTCCGCCCGGGTCAGCGCGAGCACCGCACCCACGGCAGCCGGGAGCACCACCAGGGTCAGCAGCAAGGTCTGGTCGGCGGTCATCCGGAGAGATCCTCGGCCATGTCGGTCATGTCGGTCTGCCGCTTGCGGTGCAACAGCGTCGCCACGGCAAAGCCCATGGCCATCTCCACGGTCATGGCCGCCAGCACCACCAGCAGCAGCACCTGCCCGGAGGGGCCCGGGGCCAGGAACCACCAGAACCCCGCGGCGGCCAGGAGCACCCCGTTGATCATCAACTCCAGGCCCATCATCACCATCACCACCACCTGCTGGGACAGGGCCCCGTAGAGCCCGACGGCGAACAGGGCGGCGGCCACCACCAGAACGGCCTCCAGGGTCATCGACCCACACCTCCCGGCTGGGGGTCGTCGGCCGGGCGGCGCCGCAGATCGTCGCCGAGCCGGTCGTAGCGGGTGCGCCCGGCGGCCAGGACGATCCCGGCCACGATGGTGGCCACCATGACCGCGCCCACCACGGCCATCACCAACATCTTTTCGCCCATGATCTCCAGGCCCAGCGCGTTGGTGAGGTCCTCGGGTGGGGCGCCACGTCGCTCGGGCCACGGGATCAGCAGCGCCCCGGCGGCCAGCAGCACAAAGACCCCGACCGAGGTGCCGATCGCGGTCTTCTTACCGTGGGTCATGTCCATCGGCATCAGCGCCGGGTTCATGCCCATGAACATCACCATGTAGACCGCCATCACCGCCATCTCCATGACCATCATCAGAATCGTGATGATGCCCAGGTAGCTCTGACCCAGCAGCAAAATCATCACCCCCACGGCGATGAACGATGCCGCCAGCGCGTAGGTGGCCCGGGCCATCGAGTCCACCACGAACACGGCCGTCCCCGCGGTCACCGCCACCACAGCGAGTACCCAGAACACGATCCCGACCAGCACGGCTCAGCCCTTCCAGACCACGACGAGGGACACAAGCAGATCCTGGGCCACGACGGCCGGGAGCAAGACAGTCCAGCCGATCTCCATGAACCGATCCGGTCGCAGCAGCGGAAGTTTGCGCCGCGCCCACACCAGAACCGTCAGCACCAGCGCTGTCTTGACCAGCACCCACGCCCAGTCGGGCAGGACGGGCCCGGCACCACCGCCGAGGAAGAGCGGCACCGAGAACGCCGCCCCGGCGGTGAGGAACAGGTAGCGCCCGGCCTGCAGGACCAGCCGATCGACCCCCGAGAGTTCGGCCGTCACCCCGCCGACGATGTCCGCGGACAGGGCCGGGGCGAATGGACCCCATACAGAGAAGCCGGTCACGCCGATCAGGAAGACCAGGAACGCCACCGGCATCCACACCACAAACCACACGCCGTCCTGCGCGGCCGCGACGTCGCCCACCGCCAGACTGCCGGCGGCGATCGCCGGGGCCACCAATGCGAACATCAGCGGCAGCTCATAGGCCAGCCCGTGCGCGAGGAAGCGGTAACCGCCCACCAGACCGTGGATGGAGTTGGCGCCCCACCCCGCCAGCCAGACCAGGGCCCACACCATGACGTCGACGGCGTTGAACCACACGACTCCCACGTCGAGGTCCGCCAGTGTCCAGCGGCCCAGCGGGATCACGGCGATCATCAGGAACGCCCCGACCAGCATGCCCGCGCCGCCGATCCGCCACAGCAGGGTGTCCGCGGCGACCGTCGTGCGGCGACGCTGCCGCAACAGACGGGCCGCACGGGCCAGGGGAGTGGGCCCGCCACGACCGCCGCCCCGCGCCGGCGACGAGAGCACCCCGTCCAGCGCCACCGCGAACAACGCCAGCCCACACAGGATCACCCCGGCCAGCACGGCCCACCCACCGGACACGGTCGTCACCACGGTCTCAGACATGCCCCACCTCCCGGACGGCAGGATGCGAGCCCAGATCAAGGCTCGCCACCGCCAAGCGCACAGTGCCCAGCTCCAAACCGGTCACCAGGTCCGGCACCACCGCCCACGGCACAGTTAGTTTGTCCGCAGATTCCTGCGCTGAGCCGCCATCCGCCCGGTCCGGCGTTGCGCCGCCGACCTCGACGCGGATCCGTTCCAGTTGGGCCAGCAACCGGTCGTGGGCATCCCCGAGGCAGTGCCCCGGCAAGCCGTGGCGCTCCAGATCGGCCGGGCCGAGCGGCAGCACGCCCCGCAATGACCAGCGCAGCAGCCGCGACCTGCGAACCTTCCGGTGCAGACGCTCGACGGCGTCACGGGCGGCACCGGGATCGCCCGTCAGAATCCCGTCCCGGGCACGGCGGGCGCAGTCCGCCAGGTCTTCGGCACCGGCCAGTGCCAGCAGTGCCATGACCTGATCACATTGGGTCACCGTGGCAGACGCGTGGTCCGTGGGCCGACCGGGTGCTCCGGCCCTGTGCTCCGTCGCGTCGATCACCGAGGCGGTGGCGTCGACGACAACGTCCCCCTGTAGCGAGCAGTGCAGCACGAGCCCGGCCGGCCAGAACGGCAATACCGGACCGAGCGGCAGATGGAGAACATCCATCTCCAGGCCGTCGCGGTCCTCCCCGCCTTCGGCCAAGGGAATCCCGGCGGGAGCCATGTCCATATCCCCGTGGCCTTCATGGCCCTCGTGCCCGCCGTGGTCTGCGTGGCCCTCGTGGCCACCATGCCCGCCATGGTCTTCGTGGCCCTCGTGCGCCTGGCGATCCGCGTGCTCTTCGTGGTCCGAGTGTCCACCGTGGCCCTGGAGTTCCTCGTGTCCTTCGTGACCCACGTGCCCTTCGTGCCCTTCGCCATCAGCATTGTTCGCGTGATCGGACATCGAGGGCTCCTGCGCCCGTTCGCGGGCGTCGGTCCGGTGATGGGAAGTGTCGAGCAGGAGCGCAGTGGCATTGTCGAGGGCGGGAACCACCGCTCCGGGCGAGGCGATGCCGATGCGCACCCGAGGGCCGGGCATCTGCTCCCAGAGGCGGTTCGCCAGATCCGACAGCTCAGGGCCCGGCGCACCACACACGACGAGCACGTCCCCCTGAGCCGGACTACTGGCTATCCGCCACCCGCGACGGAGTAGCTGTTGCTCAAGCTCCATCCGAGTCGCCCACTGGCCCGGGGCCTCGACGACGAGCACCCGGGTGGCCTGGACGGCGAGGCGGGCGAGAAACGGGCTCAAGCCCATCGGAATGCGCCTTCTCGCCGTGCCCAGGCCACGGCGACTAGCAGGGCACCAAGGAACAGGAACATCTCCACCACCGCAGAGAGCCCCTTCTCGATCACCACCACGGCCCACGGGTACATAAAGAGCATCTCGACGTCGAAGGCCAGAAACACGATCGAGGCGAGGTACCAGCGTGCGTGGAACCGCGACAGGGCGTGCTCCTGCGGTGCCCACCCGGATTGGGCCGGCAGGACTGTCAACGGGTCGGAGGTAATGCTGGCCACGCGGTGGAGTGCATAGAAGAGAGCAACGACAGACAGCGCCACCAGAGCCACGGACACGATCCCTGAGGACATGACGGTCTCTCCCCTTTCTCGCGGTCGAACATCGAGGCCGGTCGCTGAGCGGTGGGAGTCACCTTAACGGATTACCGCGATCGATAATCTCGTTCCAGCTCGGCGGTCAGCCGTGACCGGGGCCGGCTCCGCAGAGCAGCAGGAAATGATGGGCGCTGTAGGGCACCGGCAGAGGGTGCTTTCAGGGGCCAGTCCGAAAACCGCGGTTCTCCGAGCCCGATCGACCAGCCTCGGGCAACGTGTCCTGGGGCGCCCACCTCGCTCCCTCGGTGCCAAGGTCAAGATCTCGTGAAGAAACCTGACGACTCGAATCATGTACCCACCGGGGGTATATGATTCTGGTGTGGGATCGCCCCACGGCGTTCGGCGAAAGGATTAAGACGATGACGGCCACCACATACCAAGTTCAGGGGATGACCTGCGGGCATTGCGTTTCATCCGTGAAAGCCGCTGTTGGTGCATTGCCCGGCGTGATCGGCGTCGAAGTCAACTTGCAGGCAGGAAGTATGACAACGACCGGAACCGCGACTACCCAGGCCGTATCCCAAGCCGTGGCCGACGCCGGATACGCGATAGTCTCCGCAGATCAGACGGTCGGTGTCTCCTTGCCCATGGCGAGTGGAACGGGTGGCTGCTGCTGCAGCTGACGGTTGGCCCATTTCGGCCCGATGACGCGATGAACCACGTTCTCGAGCGAACACAGCATTGGCCGGGTGGGCACCCTCGCTCACCCGGCGCTCGACTTCCAGCCGCAAGTCATTGAGAGATGTCCGGGTCGGCATGTGGCCCGCGCGCGTGTGGCCCATATGGTGGCGCCGAGGATGATGGGGGACATGAACTCTTCTGCCCGTGCGCTCGGAACGACAGAAGTCGCCGCACCGACGCCACGTCCGGCCACGGGCTTGCGGGCGATGGTTGTCGAGGACGAGCAGTCTTTGGCCGATGTCGTGGCCACCTACCTCGAACGCGAGGGCTTCGAGGTGACGATCTGCGGCGATGGTCTTCAGGCGGTGACACTGGCCCGGCAAATCGACCCAGACGTCATCGTCCTTGACCTTGGCCTGCCCGGGCTGGACGGGGTGGAGGTCTGTCGAAGCATTCACGGCGTCCATCATCGTGGCGTGGGGGTTGGCGGTGACCATCGCAGTGTTACTGGCGCTGCTGGTGAGTTGGTATCTCACCCGGAGAGTTCAACACTCCGTCACCGCCGTGACCTCCTCGACTGCCGAGATCGCCAGTGGACGCTACGACACGCGGGTCGTTAGCCCAGGCCTGGGCCGCGAGTTCGACGATCTCGCCGACAGTGTCAACGAACTCGCCCGACGGCTCGACGCCACCGAGACCACCAGACGCAGAATGCTGGCCGACCTCGGACACGAAATGCGCACACCCCTTGCCACACTCGACTCCTACCTCGAAGCCATCGACGACGGCATCCACACCTTCGACGACGACGTCCGAACCATTCTGTGGTCGGCTACTCGGCGGCTGGAGAGACTCGCCGCGGACATCGTCGACGTCTCCCGCGCGGAAGAACACCTCACCCGCCTTCGCCCCAGTCCGACCACTACTCGGACGCTGGTCACCCGTGCGGTCGACGCCGTCCGAGAACGATACGAGAACAAGGGAGTCCAGCTACACACCCACGTCGACGACGCACCGGTGACGGTGGACACCGACCGCATCGGACAAGTGCTGGGCAATCTCCTGGACAACGCACTTCGCCACACCCCCGCCGGCGGCACCGTCACAGTCATCAGCGGGCAGGTAGGGCGCCGCCACGTCGAGATCACCGTGTCGGACTCCGGCGAAGGAATCGCCCCACACCACCTCGACCACCTCTTTGACCGCTTCTACCGAGCCGACACCTCACGCGGCCGCCACAGCGGCGGCAGCGGTATCGGCCTGACCATCACTCGCGCACTCGTCGAAGCCCACGGAGGGCACATTCGAGCGCACAGCGACGGGCCCGGCCAAGGTGCGAGCTTTACTGTCGAAATTCCAAAGCCGGACTAAAGACGACTCAGGTGGCCGCCGGGCCGAGGGGGTCAGGGGCGGTCATGCCAGTACGCCTGAGAATCCGTCGGTGGCGTCGAGGTAGCCGACATCGCGCAAGGCCGCCTCGAGAACCCGGACATACGGAAGATGCAGTTCGGTAGCCATGCCATCGAGAGTCGCTCGGGCCGGCAGGCCGCGCAGACCGCGGGTGCGCCACAAGTACAGATTCTGGCGGGTGATCCCGATTCGGCGGGCCAGCTCGGCCTCACTGACGCCGTAGGTGTGCTTGTGAGCATCAATGAGCTCGACCAGGCGAGAGGTCTCCATAGTCCCGAGTATTCGCCTGCGCTGAGTATGTCGTCAAGTAGTAGTGGACGCTCTCGACAAGTACTACTTTACATAACGTCTGGTTACCGGTGTCGTCCCGCCGCCAGTCGGAGAGGGCGCCCGCTGGCTCGACCTCGTCAATGTGTCAGCGCGATTCTGTGGCTGGGACGAGCTGGACTGGAGCCTGCGAGTGGAAACAAAGGGTCCTGCCTCGACTTGAGGCAGGGCCCTTCCTTTTTCTTCGGCTAGTTCAGTGAGCGGCGTCGTACGCCTCGACGATGTCGGCGGGGATACGTCCACGGTCAGAGACCGTGTGCCCATTGGCGTTCGCCCACTCGCGGATCGCTTTGGTGTCGGTGCGCCCGCCCGAGGTGCGGGCGATCTGCTTCTTCTTGTCGCCCTTCACTCTGGTCGCCGCTGACCGGAACGGTTCGATCGCATCATCGAACAGAGCGGCGTTTTCGGCGCTCAGATCGATGCTGTAGTCCTTGCCGCGGTAGCTGAACTTAATCGACACGGCCTCGTCTCGGTCTAGTTCCTTACCGTCGAAGTCGTCGATGAAGACTGCGGAATATACGACTGCCATTGTTCTCCCAAAGATTGTCAAGGTGCGGGACTAAGTATCCACACTTGACGATCTTGGTCAATTTTTCAGCAAGCTAGGAGTGGCAATAAAAACAGCTTCCCCAGTATGGCCAGTGGGCTATCTCACAGCTTGGCGATATCTGGGGTTGTTCCGCACGTCCTCGGTCGGCTTAGTGCTGCTGAACGGTTTTTTGCGGACGGTCGGCAGCAGCGTTGTCATCAGACCACTTAGAGCGTGCCGGCAACCGGAAACTCACCACATGCCGGTTATGGTTCCCAGCATCTCTTCCCAATGCCGCAGCGGCAGCAAGTGGCCCTCGTCCCGGTAGAGTTATTTCGACAAGCGGGGTTCCGGCGTGTGTTTGTCGCTGGGTCATGATTCCTGCCGGGCTCGGTGCAGTGTCGCGTACATAGCCAGCACGTTATTGACGCGAGGCATCGTAGTCGAGATCCGACCACGCATACGGCAGGGGTGGAGGTCGTTTAGAGGGGATTGCAACCTCAGACACTGAGATGAGGTTCGGCGCCGCACCAGACGGCGTTCGTATCGTGTGGTGGCCGACTCCGATCAGTTCGGTGCGCCGTTGTGCGACTGCATGTCCCACCAAGGTGAGGCGATCTCCGAATGATGAGACCTCAGCGCGGACCACTGCCCCATGTCTGACGGTGGCCGGCGAGCAGTTTGTGCTCGCAACATCAATTAAGTCCGCCCGTTCAGCCCAGATATTTAGCACGCGGCTATTAGGGGACTTGCCCCCGGTCGTGATAAAAGCCAGTCCCACTCTCAGCTCATTTGTCACGGCAGAGCGGTGAATTGGGCCGAACACACTGTAAACACCAAATATCGGGCTACGGAATTGAACTGTCCATTGCTCGCCCTTCGAGTGCGCCTCGATCAAGCTCAACATCTGGTGGACCGGGCGCCGCTTCGGCGGCCGGAGCGCGGGTAGCGGGAGTGGCGAGTGCACCAAGGACCTCGAGACGATCGTAGCGAAACCGGACACTAGTGTCCTATAGTATCGCTGAGGGGCCCTCGGGTGCCAGAAAGGGTCGTGCCGGTCGCTCGACACGGTCGATCGACGGCGATAATGGGCCTGTGCCTATCTCGGATCACAAGTTTTCGCCCATGGAGCTGCGGGAGAGGGAAGTCGTGCGCCGAGCCATCGGAACGGTCGTAGCCCGGTTGCGGAAGGCGGCCGCGCTCTCTCAGGTCGAAGTTGCCGAACAGGCGAACATGAGCGAGAGAGAGCTTCGACGGATTGAAAAGGGAGTCGGCGGAACCCCGCTGGATCGTCTATGGCCTCTAGCCCGTGCGATAAATTCAACGCCAGAAGAAATCGTGCTTGAAGCGCAGAAGCTCATAAGCGCCGACCCAGAACTCGGCTGAGAATACTAATGGGCCAGCCGCGACTCGTTTGATAGGCCGACCCAGTGGCGAGATTTGGCATGGCTGTAGAGATTGACGATCGTGGTCTGCACCCACCAACAACTTTCAGCTAGAACAGTCAGTACCACTGACGGCTAGGCTGTTCACTCCGTCGCGGCCTCCGGCAGGTTGCAGGGCGAAATCCTTGGGCTGATTGTTCGACACGCGCTGGTAAATAATTGGTTGACCAGCCTGCGTGGTGCTCAGGGTGGCGGCACCGATGTGAGACTTGGCGAGGGACGGTAGGTGAGGGCCGCGAGCGTCGCTTGCGCGGCCAGCACCTCGTTGAGGGCTTTGAGTTCTTGAACTTCGGCCGTGAGAGACTCCACCTTTTCCGTATTGTCATTTCGGGTTCGGTCTCTATTTGCAGATTGATAAATTTCGATGAGTTCTTTTAGGTCGAGGTGTTTGTGGGTAAGCGCCGTTCGTGCGAGACCAGCTTCCTGGGCTATCGCTTTGACTGATAGCCGTCCCGAACTACTTTCGGATTCACCTTTCAGGGTCCGAATGAGCGCGGCAATGAGTTTGTCGCGTTCTTCTGCATCATCACCGCGTCGGGTCATGAATTGTTCTCTCCTTGTTCGTGTCGGGTGATTTCCTTGGTAAGTTCGTCCGCGATTTGCTGGTTGCGCGCTGCCAGCGGGGCGGGTAAGTAGTCGATTTCAGCGAGTAGTTGGTCGCGTTGCCGCGTCTTCTCTTGGAAGTGGCGGTCGAGCAGGGCGATGTTGGGGCAGCCGCGTTGGCAGTTGGTGAGGTCTGGTGTCCCCGAGTCGCGGTTGGTAGTTCGGGTGGGGTGGCAGAGGGCGGTGGCGGCAACGTACGAGCAGACGTTGTGGGCGTGCCCGTTGTCGTGAATGAGAGTGAGTCCGGATCGTTTGAAACGCTCGAGTGCTGCTTCGGTTTTGACCTCGCCGGCGAACTCGGCAGCAAAGGCGGTGACGCCATCACGGACGCGATTCGCGGCCGGGCCGCTAATGGCAGATCCGCCTTCGAGTTCTTCGGCGAGTAGCGTGAGGTCGTCCCAGGAGCCGAGGAGGGCGTCTAACTCCACTACATCGGGGAAGCCGGACTCCTCGCGCCCCGCGTAGCCGAGGGAGACGACGCTTTTGACGTGCCCGTACTGGATGCCGAGCGCAATCTCACCGCCGGGCTGGTTGGCGATGTGGTAGGCGAGCGTGCGTCGGAAGCGGGTGGTTCCGATAAGCAGGCGAGCGGCGTCACCGGATTGGTTCTCGGAGAGGATGCTGGTCGGCCCGGAGATTGGAACGACCGGGTCTCCGTTCTGGGTAGCGTGGGCGTTCCAGAGCGTGATGAAGCTGCCGAGACTAATACCTATGGAGGACGTGGTGGCTACTTCGCCTTGCCGCTGTTGGCCTTCTCGTGGGCGGCGGTTCCAGGCGAACAAATATGGGGTGTCTGGTCTCGCGAGCTGTTCGAGCGCCTCAATCGCGCGGGCGGCGGGCTCGATGGTCACCCACGGCTGGTCGCGTTGAGCACCTTGACTGAGTTGATCACCGTACTCGTCGCGGAGGCCCTTGAACTCGCGGCCGACGATTGTGTACTCAGCTGCGGCGCTGGCATTGCTGGTGACTGGGTTGTAGCGGAGGCAGCCGCGTTGAAGGTGCAGGACCTCTTGGGGGCGCATGCCGGTGAAGTAGGAGATGAGCACGAACGCTGCCGACCGCACGCTGCCTGCGTCGTAGGACTGGAGCCAGTTGGTGGCGTCCTTCCATTGTCGGGCGTTCTCGGCGGAGAGACGGCCCGGTGGGAGCGTGATCCCTTGCGCCGTGAACCATGTTTCAGCGGTCTTCTTAATGCCGCGACGCCCGACGGTGAGTGTGCCGTCGAGATAGCCGCTGATGACGGTGTGGGCGGCAACGATGAGCGCACTGATCGCCTCAGGGTGGAACGGTTCGGTTTTGTTCTCGTACTCGACTGGGGCAGGACCGAGCCACCGGCTATATTTCGCCGAGAACCATGAGGGTGCGGTGAACGCGTAAGGCGAGGGCAGGTCGACATTGTGGGCCCACAGTCGCCCTAGGTGGACTAGTTGCGCAACCTTGTATGAATAGGCGCAATCCTCGCGTGCACCCACGTGCTCGCCGTACTGGGTCCAGTCGTCGGTGGTGAGGTCTGCGATGCTACTGAGTCCGTGTGCGTCGATCCAGTCCAGCAACAACTTCATGGCGTGGAACATATGGAGGGCGGTCCCGGCGGATGGGAACCGAGACTTCATAGACGTGGTTCGACGCTGAGTTTCCGTATTGAGGACGTTGTAGAGGTAAACCTTCGCCGCTTCGCGATGACGGGGCCGAATGGCAGCGAAGTTGATGTTCAATGTGATCTGGTTCTCGGAGAGCGAGAGGTAGTGGAGCGGCCACACGTCGTCGCCGAAGACTGGCTCCGGTGCTGCTTCGGGAGTCCGGTGGTGACGGTTGGCGAAGAGTGGACTGGTCAGCAGCGGGACGACCGGCGTGAGCCCGACCGTCCGAGTCGCAGCAGTGTTGACGGCGGGGTTGGTCATGTGTCCCAAGTCCTATTCATCAGTCGATTGACCTGGTCCCGGTCAGTATCGGTGACATCAGCGCGGGCAGCGAGGAGGTCGCTGTTCGAGAAGTGCCGATTGGGGACTAGCAGCGAGGCGATGCGGGCATGATGAGCCGCGAATCGCGAGTCCCAGAGGTGTGCTGGCGTGACAGCGCGCAATCCCTCCAGGTGGTCGTGGAGGGCGACGACTCGAGGGAGGTGTCGCTTAAGGACCACCGCGTTCGTACACGCGAAACAAGTCAGGAAGGACGCGCGGCACGGCTCATGAGTGTCGGGAGCATGCTCGTGGTCAACGCAGGCCGAGGCCACTGTGTCGCGCGCACCTGAGTTCACGTCCTCAAGCACGCCGCGGAAATCCGTAGGGAGGTCGTCGACCGTCGGCGCACCGTTCACGACTCGCGCCTGCACGGCGTGGAAATGGTCTTGAAGAACAGTGGCGATGACTGGCTGCACGGCCTTCTTCACCGTCGGATCGTTGAGGTTGTAGTCGATGTTGGTGTTGAGGCTATGACCTTGCGGATGAACTTGTGTGGCGAAGTAGGATCGCAACCTGATAGGAGTTGCAAAGTCCAGTTCGGGGTGTTCACCGCGCCAGGCCCTGAGGTATCTCGCTATCGTGTGGGTATTCGCGTCTACCAGCACGGTGAGCGGGACTGGTCGCGCGTTCCTACCGATCGCATTTACTTGGCCCGAGCGGGACACGAGCACCGCGTCAGTGGGGTAGCCCACCTCTTGTAGCGTGCGCCGCGCCCCGTCGGTGAGTTCGAGAATCATCTGAATCAGGCGGGCTTTGGATCGAGGGCCGTTGTCGGTGTAGGTCTCAGTCCACTCGCTGACGACGCCCCGTCGCGGTTTGGTGAGCCTGACGCGAAGATGGAGCGGTTCACTGCCGTCACGGGCGTCCACTCGGTTGACGTCGCTCACGCCGAGAGTGAGGGCGGTGCCGAGGTTCCAGCCGCAGGTGATGATCAATGCGAGGAGCGCGGCAGCGACTTCGGCGGGAGTCGGGTAGAGGTTCTCCCACAGCGGAAAGAGCGTTCGGTTATTGGTTCTCGAGTTCGGGTAAAGCCTGCGGTACACGCTCGGTGGCACGCGCCGCTTACTCGGGCTCCCGGGGCTGCGGTCTGCTACATCGCCGGTGCGGGCCACCTCGTCGAGGAACTGGGCGTACTCGTAGTCGGGATGGCGGTCGTCATACTCGCCACGCTGATAGGCGTCGACGACGTCCCAGCCATGCTTCACACGGGTGAGGGCATCACGCACGTTGTTGACACAGGTGAGTCGTAGCAACTCGATTTCCTCATCGGTCAACGCGTCGTCAGAGGCCTGCGGTTCCGGTCGCGGCGCAGTCGTCGATTCAATGACGTGTGCGCACTCCGCGCTGATGCCGGGAAGTGTGGGCAGGATGACTCGAAGAATGCGGTGCCGTCTGTAGCGAGTGTAATTGGTCCACAACATCAACCGTTCGCGGTACATCACCCCAGTCAGGTCACTGGCATTGACGACGCCGAGGTCGGAGAAGAACGCCCGGACTGCCGTCAGAGCTCTACCCGTCGTCGCTTTCGTGCCCCATGACCCCGAAGGCCCAGCCATGTCGATGAATCGTTCCATGAGTGCTTTTCGCAGGTTTGGTCCGACGTCAACAGATGTGAAATCGAGCTCGTAGGGCCGTCCGCGTGACGGGGTCACCCGGAGGCCGTCATTGACTGCTTCGCATCTCATGCGTCTGCCACCCGGTCGTCTAGGGCAGCGACCTGCGAGAGCGTGTGGTCGAGGGACAGCGGAGCACCCTCAGCGGCCCGCATGAACCACTCCCACTCCAGGGCCAGAACGGGTGCCAAATAGTAATTCCGAGTGGTCTCGACACTCCGGTGCCCCAGCAGTGTCTGGACTCGCAGCCAGATGTTTTGGCTGCGCACCATCGAGTCGAACGCGCCGGGCGTTAGTGCACCACGCTGGCACATTTCCATGTGTGCGGCGAGCGCAAACACATACAGCGCGAACGAGTGGCGAAGCATATGTGGATGAACCCGAATCGTTGTGTCATCGAGGACCGCGAGACCGGCCCCCCACGCGCCGCGAGAACCCGCCGTTCGGGCGGAAGCAGACTTGAAGACGGTGTTCCAGTTGGAGACGCCGACAGGCTTCCCGCCCGTCCCGAGCCACACCATGAGAGGACGCCGACGCCCCTCCTCATCCAGTGCGTACATGCGTGTGCGCTGGGCGAGCGTGAGGTCGTCCAGCCGCCACCAACGCTCTTCACCAGCCCTTGCGGGTCGGCTCACCAGGACCTTGGTCGGAATCCCTCCGCGGCGGGAAATCTCTTTCAGGATCAGCGGGTCCGCGTCCTGCTCGTAGATGCCAGACCGAAGGCCGAACGCCACCTCGACCTCACGCGCCCCGGTGACATATGACGTGATCGACTGGTGCGTCGCGCGGTCCAAGTACATCATCCGGCCCCGCGACGGGCTCCCTTTCGACAGCGAAGCTGGCACCCGCCCAGAGACCAGTCGCGTGCTGAAATCAGCGCTGGGAATCTCAAACGTCAGCAGCCCAGCACCTTCAGTTCGTCGCAGGCCAGTGTGGTAAAGCAAGTCCGCGTACGCGGTGTTCCTCTCACGCATCATCAACGATTCGCCGCGAGCTGATCCAATCCCCAGCAGGCCCTCGGACCGCCAGCGGTCGTACGCCCGGCGGGTCAGCCAGTTGACGTCCGCTGACAACTGTCCTTTGGTGGCATTGATCCGTCCCGACGGCACTGGATTGCCGGAGATAATTCCCAGACCCACAGCCACGTCGTAAAGCGAGCGAATGGCGACCAGGTTGCGAGCTAGCGTTGATGCAGATACCGGCTCCGCCGGAATATCTCGCAGATCATCATCGCCCGAGGCACCAAAGCGACGCCGGTCCATGAAATCGTTAATCTCAGCGCGGCGCACCGCAAGCCAGTCATTCCCCGGACCAAGCCATCTGAAAAAGAGCGCCACATCTGACGCATAAGCGGAAGCTGTATTGACGGAGTGATACCTCCGCGCCCACTCGGCAACCGCAGGATGAATATTCCCGTTGGCAGTCACCGGAATATAGAGGGGAGCCTTCCGGCGAAGAATCCCAGCCGCCTGGCTCATTGTGGATTCCAGCCACGCAGGCCGGTCAACCATGTCCGACAGCACGCTCAGACGAACGGTCTTCACCTGCGCGAGGTTCATGGGTTGCGAGACGGTCATGTCAGCCAGCGTAGAGCGCACCCAACAGTCGCCGGTTACTATATAAGGAGGGACCAGGCGCACACCTGATGATTCCGGTGCGCGCGGCCCATCGTCTGTTCGGCCAGGAGCCCCGAGTAGCGGGCCTGGTGGAAGAAGCCTCTGCGCGGGGTGTCGGTCGCGAACGTGCCGTCGGCGAACTGCTCGCGCGCCTGCAGGTTGATCGCGGTGGGCGTGTTGAACACCACCACCGGCGCCTCGCCTCGCTGGAACCGCATCCGCTCGGATTCGGCCTGCGGGTTCGAGCCGTAGATCCGTGCGACCGGGATCCCGTCGGCCTCGAGCAGCTCGGCCACCGGGTGCGCGGCCGTGGACACCATCTCGGTGGCGATCAGCACCTGGTAACCCCGCTCGAGTTCGGCCTTCGCCGCCGCGACCGTGTGCTCGACTCGGATCAGCGACGCCTTCTGTCGCAGCCGCACCAAGGCCGCCAGCCCTCGAGCGACGTTGTTGCCCGTCCTGGCCAACTGCATCTCCCGCTGGAAGTCGCCCCACTCCAGCTCGTAGGCCCGCCACTGGTCCGGGGTCAGCTCCACCAGGTCCACGTCGAACGGAGGCGGCCCCCACGGCGCCGACCGGGTGAGCATCAGTGGCGGATCGTGCCGCAGCAGGATGTCGCGCACGTCGCTGATGGCGGCCTGCTGCATGGGCAACGACTCCTTGGCCTCCGCGGTCCAGGTCCACTTGCCGTACGAGGTCTTCAGTGGCACACCCCGCTCGGCCAGGGCCCGCCCGAAGTCCGCCCACCGGGCAGGCGGGTCGTCGTGTACCTGCGCGTACAGCGACGAGAGATATCCCCATTCGCCCGGGTGGTGGCCCGGGGTGGCGGTGATCGTCAGCACGAACGGGGCCTTCTCGTGAGGGCCGTCCATGCGGGTCAGTCGTCGCATGTAGCTCGTGCGCTTGCTGGCGTGCCGGAACTGGTGGGCCTCGTCGATCACCGCCACGTCGACCTTGAGGCGAGGGCGCCCGTTCCGGGACATGAGCTTGCGCAGGCTGTCTGAGGACATGATGATCCAGCGCAGGTCGTCGTCACACAGGTCCTCGTCACACAGTGCGGCGATGGTGCGTCGCCACGACGGGATGGTGATGCGCGCCGGCCGGTCCACTGTCACCAGGATGGTGCGTGCGCCGCGCAACTGCGCAATGGCCTTCGCCGCGGCCACCGCCACCAGGGTCTTGCCGGTGCCCACATCGTTCGCCAGGTGGACCTGCCGGAACTGGCGCTGGGCGGCAGCGACGATCGCGTCGACGTCCGCGCGTTGCTCCGGGCGCAGCGTCATCGGTGCAGCGGTCGCGCCCGGGCCCTCGCTGCCGTTGAGCTCGTCCTCCAGCCACCGCAGATAGGAGTAGGGCTTGCTGGCGTAGGGCGCCAGTGGGCTCGGCAGGGCGGTACCGACGTAGGCGTGCGCGGTGAGCGCCTTGTAGTAGGTCACCCCAGCCGGCGTCCCGCCGCCCAGTCCTCCCCACGGGAGCTCCAGCAGCCACACCCGCTGGCCGGGAGGGATCGACGGAACCGCCGGCGCCGCGCTGGGCTTCTTGGCCGACGTCGCCCGCCTGGAGCTCGACTTGCGCTTGGTGCTGGCCGCGCGTGTGGACCGGGTCGCCATCAGAGTGCTGCCCGATTTCGGGGAGTGACGAGGGCGGGTGAGTCCACAGCGTTCTCCTGGGTGGTCCTGGCGGGGTCGGGCTCACTGTAGAGGTCGGGTACGTCACCGCCGCCCTTGGCTGGCGCGCACCCCGCCGGGTCGCGGGGTGCGCGTGGGTGCCGGGGTGAGGCCGCGCATTGGGGGCGAAGGTAAGGCGATGACGACGACACGGGCCCGCCGCGGCCAGAATTCTGGCTGCGGGATGGTTCGTAGTCAGGCCCTGAAGCCGGGGTCGCGCTTGCCTGCATTGTCGTCGGAGACGTGGTGTGGATCCTCGCGGCCGCCGGTGCGGTGGGCAGTGTCGCGGCGCAGCTCGCTAAGGCGCACGGCTGCCGGGTGATCGGCAGTGCCGGCAGCGACGAGAAGGTCACCTACCTGAAGGACGTGCTCGGGCTCGACGCGGCGTTCAACTGGCGCGACGGCCTGGACAGGCCACTCAGTGAGTTCGCGCCCGAGGGCATCGACGTGTACTTCGGCAGCGTGGGTGGCGATCACTTGAAGGCCGCGCTCACTCACCTGCGCCGGCTCGGTCGGGTCGCCCTCTGCGGCGCGATCGCCGGCTACGACGGCCAGCCGCCGGCCGCTCCGGACAGCCTCTTCAACGCCACGACCAAGGACATCAACCTGCGCGGCTTCCTTGCGGGCACCTTCGCGGATCGGCTGCCCGAGGCCAGGAAGCACCTCGCGGAGCTGTGGCGGTCGGGCGACCTGAACCTGGACCTCGCGCGGTACGAGGGCCTGGAGTCCGCGCCGCAGGCGATCGTGGACATGCTCTCCGGGCGGACGACGGGCAAGTGCGTGGTGACGCTGGGCTGAGAAGCCCTTCGACGACGAGGTCGGCCGCCGGTAATGGTCTGCTGCTGACGGCTGTGCGCAACGGCAGTGAGCGGTCTGGGTTCGCCGAGGTCCGCGCTGCGCTGCAGACGGTTGGGCCTACTGTGTCGACGATGTGCCTGACGGCATCGACACCGCGATCGTCGCGGGTGAGCATCCACCGAACCTGATGCAGAGCCAGATGATCGCTCTGGTCGGAGTGGAGCTGGCCGATCCGGACGTGCTGATCCCCGACTAGGTCACTACCAAGGCCTATCAGGCAGGCTTGGTGAACTGAATAGTTGAGTCGGATGACCCAGCGGACTGAACTGTCGCACAAGATCGATAACGTAGTGCGCATGGTCACAATCCTTGCCGCCGTAATCAGTGCGATTACCGCGATTGCAGTTGCAGTAGTTTCTGCCAGCCGAAAGCCACCTGAGACGAAAATTCGTGAGTTACAGAAGGTGCTGGATGAGGTATCACATTCGCCGGATGAGGAGCAGATCGTCAAGCGAGCGATAGCGAAACAGTTCGAGAAGCTCGACACTCCCGACTACTCTTTGTGGCTTCTCGTCTGGGCGGCAGTGGGCGCAGTCTTGGTGACAATGCTGTCCGCGACGGTCAGCGAGTTGCAGTACGACAATGCCGGCGCGGTCGTGGCGGTTCTTTCATGGGTCTACCTAGCTGGATTCGTCATTCTGCTCGTTGCGGCGGTCTCCTCTCTTGCGCATGAGGTCTTCCATTGGAGGTGAGAGAAGAGGTCCAAGGAAGCTGCCGACGGCGATAATTCGGCGGCAGGGCCGCAGGACGTTATTGGGCTCTTCCGGATCTGGAGTGCGTGGTTGGGGTTCGCCGGTGATGCGGTGAGGCACAAGATGTAGGGGTCCTGGGGCGTGTGAAGATGCAGGTTCTCACACGCCGCATCGAACACCCCAGGACCCGCTTTGAACGCTACCGCTAGCCTGCTTGCCGACACCATCTGCCGCACCGTCGAGCTCGGGGTGACGATCACCGACGCCGCCGTGGCCGACGAGTTCACGCACCTGTTTTGCGCCCCGGTCACACTGGACCCGGTCTGCGCCGAGTGCGGAACTGCTGGGCGCCTACGGGATCATGTGGAGCGGAAGGTGACGGATCTACCGATCGTGGGTCACCCCACGAGGCTGGATGTGCGGGTACCGCGCTTCACCTGCGACAACACCGAGTGCGCCACGAGGGTCTTCCAACAGCGGATGCCGGCGTTGGCCGAGCCGCGGGCCAAGACCACCCGCCGTTGCAGCCGCTGGATTCTGCAGCGTCTGGCGATCGACCGCACCAGCGTGTCCGCGGTGGCCAAGGCCCTCGGGCTGGGGTGGGATCTGGTCAATGACCTGGCGGTCTCGGAGGTTCGCGCGATGGTCTACGAACAGCCGGGACACTTCGATGGCGTCCGCGTGCTCGGGGTCGATGAGCACAAGTGGAAGCACGTCCGCGGCGACGGTTCCTCTTCGTTCGTCACCGTGCTCGTCGACCTCACCCCGGTCGTGGACGGCACCGGGCCATCCCGGCTGCTAGACATGGTCCCGGGCCGTTCGGCGAAGGTCCTGACCGAGTGGCTCGACGCCCGTGACCAGTTGTTTCGAGACCGGGTCAAGGTTGTCACGATGGACGGGTTCGCCGGCTACCACTCGGCCGCCGCCAAAGCCGTTCCCGCTGCCCGGACGGTGATGGATCCGTTCCACGTCGTGCACCTGGCCGCCGACAAGCTCACCGTGTGCCGCCAACGCATCCAGCAGGCCACCACCGGGCACCGCGGTCGCAGTGGCGATCCGCTGTACGGCATCCGCCGCACCCTGCGTACACGCGCTGAGCTGCTCACCGACAAGCAGAAGGTCCGCCTGTTCAAAGCGCTCACCGCCCACGATGCGCACGCCGCAGTGGAGGTCACCTACGGCGTCTACCAGCGACTCATCACCGCCTACGAAGCCTCCGGCAAGCGGGAGGGCAAGATCGCGATGTACAAGCTCCTGAAATCGATCCGCACCGGGGTGCCCACCGAACTCCCCGAGCTCGCGCAACTGGGCCGGTCGCTGTGGAAGCGGCACCGCGAGATCCTCGCCTACTTCGACGTCGGCGCCTCCAACGGCCCCGTCGAGGCCATCAACGGCAGGCTCGAGCACCTCCGCGGGATCGCACTGGGCTTCCGCAACCTCAAGCACTACATCTTGCGGTCACTGATCCACTCCGGTCAGCTCCAGGATCGGATCAATGCACTCTGATTCCGGAAGAGCCCGTTATTGACGCGAACGGAGCTCGAGAGGCTGAGGACAAACGAGTCCCAAGTGGAACCGCACTCGACTAGTCCTATTCCTTCTGCAGACCGCTGGCGATCGCTAAGGTGCTAGGCATTCAGTACAGCAGTTGATGGGATAAGAACGGCATCGAAAACGCGGTCGGACCACCAGGCAGGCCGAACCATGCGCTTCTGAAGCCAGGCGATGTCGTAGCCCTTTTCAGCTTCGGCGACCCACTCGTCGAGCTGTTCCTTGGAGACGTTCTGACCTTGAATCTCTCGCTCCATGGCCACTATCGTATTGCGAATCGCTCCGGAAAGGCAGCACGTGCCGGGCGGATTGGCCAGGGCGTCTCGCCCTGCCTCTGGGTTGCGCTGCCGGTCTGGTCCCGACTCGTATCGCATCCCGCCGTGACGTGATCAGACACGCAGCGCACCCGAAGGGATGTGGCCCAGCACGCCTGGCCCCGGCTCGATGACCAACGTGGAACAATGGCACCCGGTACTGCAACTACCCAGCGCGGTGCCGGCCCAGACACGATCCACGAACTTCCCCAAGGAGCACAGATGGCGCTTATCGAGCAGGTCGGAGCCCGGGAGATCCTCGATTCGCGAGGCAACCCCACCGTCGAGGTGGAGGTGCTTCTGGACGACGGCTCGTTCGCGCGGGCGGCCGTGCCCTCGGGCGCCTCGACCGGTGCGCACGAGGCCGTGGAGCTGCGTGACGAGGACGAGCGCTACATGGGCAAGGGCGTGAGCAAGGCAGTGGACGCCGTCTTGGACGTGCTGGCCCCCGCAGTGATCGGCATCCCGGCCGAGGAGCAGCGTCTGGTGGACGAGGCCCTGCTCGACGCCGACGGCACCCTCAACAAGTCCACCGTCGGCGCCAACGCCATCCTGGGCGTCTCGCTCGCCGTGGCCCGCGCCGCGGCCGATTCGGCCAACCTCGAGCTGTACCGCTTCGTCGGCGGCGCCAACGCGCACGTCCTGCCGGTGCCCATGATGAACATCCTCAACGGTGGCGCGCATGCCGACTCGGGCGTGGACGTCCAAGAGTTCATGATTGCCCCCATCGGCGCGCCCACCTTCCGCGAGGCCCTGCGCATGGGCGCCGAGGTGTACCACCACCTCAAGGCCGTGCTCAAGGAGAAAGGCCTGTCGACGGGCCTGGGCGACGAGGGCGGTTTCGCTCCGTCGGTCGATTCCACCAAGGCCGCGCTCGACGTGATCGTGGAGGCCATCGAGAAGGCCGGTTACACCCTCGGCACCGACGTCGCACTCGCGCTGGACGTGGCGGCCACCGAGTTCTTCAAGGACGGCAAGTACCACTTCGAGGGTAAGCAGCTCTCCGCCGCCGAGATGGCCGACGTCTACGCCGACCTGGTGGACAAGTACGCGCTGGTCTCCATCGAGGACCCGCTCGACGAGGACGACTGGGACGGCTGGAAGACCCTCACCGAGATGATCGGCGACAAGGTCCAGATCGTGGGCGATGACCTCTTCGTCACCAACCCCCAGCGCCTGGCCGACGGCATCGCCCAGGGCGCGGCCAATGCGCTGCTGGTCAAGGTCAACCAGATCGGCACGCTCACCGAGACGCTGGATGCCGTGGAGCTGGCGCACCGCAACCGCTACGCCACCATGATGTCGCACCGCTCGGGTGAGACCGAGGACACGACCATCGCCGACCTCGCGGTGGCCTGCAACTGTGGCCAGATCAAGACCGGCGCCCCGGCCCGCTCGGAGCGCGTGGCCAAGTACAACCAGCTGCTGCGCATCGAGGAGATGCTCGGGGACGCCGCCCGGTACGCCGGTGCCGGTGCGTTCCCGCGCTTCAAGGCCTGAGCCAGGCCACCGGGCCGCACGAAGCAGCCGCACAGCTCCGGTAAGCACGGCCCCAGTAGGTAGGTAGTCGAGAGGAGGGCTCATGGCTCGTCCACCGCGCCCTTCGGATCGCCGGGGTGACGGCCGCGATCGCGGGTCGTCCCGACGTCCAGGGGAGGCGTCGGGGCCCATCCGGCGGACCCCGCAGCGGGGCCGCGCCCAGGGTGAGCCCTCCTCCGACCCGACCCGCCGGCAGACGCCCCAGCGGCGTACGCCCAGTCGGGAGCGGGACCGCCCGGTGCCCGCCTCGGCCCGCTCCGGCCGGGTGGGCTCGACCGCGCATCCGGAGGCCCACCGGCTCACCACGCGCACCGACCTGTCGGCCACGGTGCTGGGCCCGCGGAACTACACACCGCGGCGGATCGGCCTCCTCGCCGTCATCGCCATCATCTTGCTGGTCACGGTGTCGTTCCCGCTGCGCAACCATTACCAGTTCCTCTCGGACGAGAAGGCCGTGGCGCAGGAGCGGGCCGCGCTGGAGCGGACCATCTCCGAGCTCGAGGCCGAGGAGCAGCTGCTCGCCGACCCGGCGTATATCGAGCAGCAGGCCCGCATCCGCTTTGGCGCCGTCAAGCCGGGGGAGACCCCGTACCGGGTCAGCACGGTGGACCCAGTGGAGCAGGCAGCGGCCGAGCAGCGGGCGGCGGAGTTGGCGGCGCTGCCGTGGCAGACGCGGGTGTGGGACTCCATCTCCGTGCCCGCCGGCCCGATCATGCCGGAGGGGTCCCAGCTGGTTGAGGGCACCAGCATCCCCGGTGGCCCCGACACCCCGGCCGTTCCGGTGGACCCCGAACGCGGGAACCTCGACATCGACACCCCGGGCGACGAGCCGGCTGATGGAGCCGCGCCGCAACCCCAACCACAGGAGGACCCCCCAGCGTGAGCGCCGAACACAGCGTGTCCAGTGACGATCTCGAGGCGATCGAGGCCCAGCTGGGCCGGCGGCCGCGCGGGGTGCTGGAGGTGTCCTATCGCAGCCCCGACGGCAGGCCCGGGGTGGTCAAGACCGCGCCGCGGCTGGAGGACGGTACCCCGTTCCCGACGCTGTACTACCTCACCGATCCGCGCCTGACCGCCGAGGCGAGTCGGCAGGAATCCGCGGGGATCATGAGGGGGATGACGACGAGGTTGAACTCGGACCCCGAGATGGCCGCCAACTACACCCAGGCGCATGAGCGGTATCTCTCCCAGCGCAACGAGATCGAGGACCTCGGTACCGACTTCTCTGGTGGCGGGATGCCCGAGCGGGTCAAGTGCCTGCACGTGCTGATGGCGTACGCGCTGGCCGAGGGGCCGGGCGTGGTCTGGCTGGGCGATGAGTCCGTGGCGCTGGCCTGCGAGGCAGGACTGCGCGGCAACGCCCTGCCCGAGGACTGGCCCACGCCCGAGGAGCTGGGCGTGCCCGACTACTACGCGCAGGAGCAGGAGTGACCGCGACTGCTCCCGATGGCGCTGTCCGGGTAGGAGCAGTGGACTGCGGCACCAACTCAATTCGAATGTATGTCGCCGAGGGCGTCCCCGGCCAGCCCGGGCTCACCGACGTCACCCGGGAGATGAGGATTATCCGCCTCGGCGAGGGCGTCGATGCCACCGGCAGGCTGTCGACCGAAGCGATCTCCCGGTGCCGCACGGCGCTCACCGATTACGCGGCCACCATGGCCGAGCTCGGCGTGCAATCAGTCCGGATGGTGGCGACCTCCGCCACCCGCGACGCCAGTAACAAGGACGAGTTCTTTGACATGACCGCCGAGGTGCTCAGCAAGCACTTCCCGGGGGCGGTGGCCGAGGTGATCTCTGGGCAGACCGAGGCCGAGCTGACCTTCGCCGGCGGGGTGATCGACCTCGACCCGTCCGACGGGCCGTTCGTGGTCACGGACCTCGGCGGCGGGTCTACGGAGATCGTGGTGGGGGAGCTACTTGACGGAGAGGTTCGGATCCTCGGGGCCCGCAGCCTCGACGTGGGCTGCGTGCGCCTCACCGAGCGAGTGCTCCATTCGGACCCGCCGACGGCGGCCGAGATCGCCGAGGCCCGCGCCGTGATCGCCGACGCGCTGACCGAGGCCGGCGACGTGCCCGTGGGCCGCGCTGCCCGCTGGGTGGGCGTGGCTGGCACCTTCACAACGTTGTGTGCCCTGGCGCAGGGACTGGGGGAGTACGACCCCGAGCGCATCCACGGCAGCGTCATCCCGCTGGCGCAGATGCGTGAGGTCTGCGGCCGCCTGGTGGCGTACTCAGTGACCGAGCGCCGCAGCTTGGGGCCGATGCACCCGGGTCGCGCGGACGTGATCGGCGGGGGTTCCATCGTGGTTCAAGCGCTGTGTGATGTGATGGCAGAGCGCGCAGGGTTGTCCGAGCTCACGGTGAGCGAGAAGGACATCCTGGACGGCATCGCGATGTCGGTGCTCACTCGCCTAGCAGGCTAGCCCGGCCCCTGGCGTCCTCCGCGCCACCCGGCCCCGCCCCGGCGGGGCCGACAAGCCCCCATAGCCCAATTGGCAGAGGCAGACGGCTTAAAACCGTCCAAGTGTCGGTTCGAGTCCGACTGGGGGCACGGGCACGTGTGGCTTGGTCTCCCGTAGCTTGGGAATCCGAGGACCTTCGTGCGGCACGACCCATGAAATTTCCTATTCAGGAGAACTATGTCCGCTACGACAAGACCGGCAAGAGCTAGCTGGACGATCTCACGGCTATGACGACCGAGTTCGGTGCAAAGCTCCGCGCGACGGCTCCCCCTCAGAGCACTTGTGGCGGGCAGCTGAGCGTCTACCGATGGGCATTCGATTGCGCACCGCAAGACATTCCTACCCTTGCTGTGGCCATCGGACGTGCCTACGTTACCGACGCCATGCGCCTGGCGTACCCCGCCGCCCGAGTCAGCGACAAGATCCCCCCGGAGGGAGGCACCACCCGTAAGGGCGATTTCGGCGAGATGATTGCTTTAGGCATCTACAGCACTCGGATGGGCCGCACAGTACCTTTCAGCAAACTTCAGTTGGCCAAGCCGGTGGCAAAGGCCACAGTGCAAGGGCCAGACAACCTCTGCCTGACCATCACGCAGGGTGAGGAAGTTGAACCTGTCATAGTCGAGGCTAAATGGCGCCCTATCGGTACGCCAGCGGCGGTGCTTGGCGCGATCGAATCGAGCGTCAAGGGGCTGACCGAGCAGTACTGCGTGGAAGGGTGGGCGGCAGGCGTCCAGCTCATGCACGCACACCCGGACCACAAGCGGCACTTCGCCTTCGCGGCTGCCCAGCACCTGGGTCGGCTCATCGACCCCAATGCGCCCCTGCCGCCGCACCTGCGTCACGCAGTCGCGGTGGTCGGTGAGGACCGGATACCGACGGTGAAGATCGGGGAACGCTGGCCGGACACCCCTCCTGTGACGCAGCTGCATATCGTCACCATCAAGGACTCCGAAGCGACCCTGAGCAGCATCTTCGAAGCCGCAGCGGAGCTTACCTATGCTGACTTATCAGGGGGTGCCTCCACGTTTCTCGGCCCAGATGCTACGCCAGGTATTTCGGGTCTGCTCAGCCCTGAGATGGCTTCCCGCGCCGCTATCCGCCCAGCGCTCAACCCTCTACACGCGATCCTCGAATCGAGCCTCTGGTACTTGGCTGACGAAGACGGCCTCGGATTAGCGCGCGCCAGAATGGTTGCTACCGAGCGGAACGTCGATGTTCGAGGACTTTCAGAGATTCTGACCGGCGCACTCGGGCGCGCGCGAAGCACACTCGACGATCGCCCGCTCGCGGACTTCGCTGATGCTGCCCGCGACGTCCTAGACCTTCAGGCACCTCCTCACCGGTTGCGCGAGGTCCTTGACGCCTCTACCGCGCTCGACACGCTCCTGCTGGAGGCGGCCCATCATGTAGCGGCCGCCCTCGTTCACCGCCTTGATCGTCACCCGCTGACCATGACTACTGCGAAGGGGGCCACCGGGGTTGCCGTAAGGCACGTGGTTGACCGCATGCGGCGGATCGGCCGTCACGCCTTTTGGCCCTCTCAGGCCGACGCAGTACGCGGCGGACTACTCGACTCAGCACAGCGTTCAATTGCAATCAAGATGCCCACGAGCGCCGGAAAAACCACCTTGATGGAGCTGGTCGCTGCCGACACGATTGATCGCCACCCCGATGGTGTCGTTGCCGTCGTCGCACCCACCCGCGCTCTTGTCGGCCAACTCTACCGCGACCTACGCGACAGTCTGCCGGACGAAGTAGAAGTCCGTTCTTCGCAGGGCGGACTCGACTACGACACCGACGTGCCCTCGACGGGAGGCGTACTCGATAGTCCCGGGGTAGCGGTGATGACGCCCGAACGCCTAGATCTGGACTGGCGCCGAGCGATGACCGGCGACGGCGCTATCGACCTCGAAGACATCAAGTTGCTCATTGTTGACGAGGCACAACACGTCGACAGCGGATCGCGCGGCGCGACGTTGGAACTCCTTATCGCCAAGGCTTTGCGGCGCGGTATTCGCGTGGTCTTGCTAGCGAGTCAGTTCTCGAACGTCGACGCCATAGCGAACTGGGTGAACGGCGACGCGTTGGTATCTGACTGGCGTCCCGCCTGGCTAGAGAGGCACGTATACATCCGCGGAGAGTTGGAGACCAAGCCTACGCGCGCTCGCATGGCATATCTGTGGCCCGAGGGGGGCGACCCGAAGCCGGTCTTCAAGCTTAAACCGAGCTTGAAGACTAAAGGAGAGGGGTGGGTCCGCGACAGACGGCATGAGGCTGCCGGTCTCGTGGAAAAGTGGGCGACCGACGGGCTAGTGGTCGTGTTCACCGAGAATAAGTCGTACGCCGAAGGACTCTTCGGCACGATTTCGGCCAAGACGGTCCAGCATGGACCGCCTCGCGCCGCTCTAGCCGAGATTGCAGCCTCCATCGAGCAGATGCACCCGGTAGAAGCCGCGGCGTTGCGGAACGGCTTCGGGCTTCACCACGCTGATGTGCACCGTGGCGTCCGCCAGGCCATTGAGTCGGCAGCGCGGAGAGAGGGCGGTCTGTTGAGTTGCATCGTGTGTACCCCCACGCTCCTAGAGGGGGTCGACTTCCCAGCCCGCACTGTCATCGCAGCGTACCCGCCGCGCACCCCCGAGCATGCCCCTGACATCGCCCGTCTTCGCAACCTAGAGGGACGCGCGGGTCGCGCTGGCAAGTTTACTAGCGGGCGGCTAGTCGTTATGACGAGCGACCACAAGCAGGCGCGACTGTGGCGGCGAGCGATGCGTCAGGGGCTGCCGCCGACTGAGACCGCGCTCACCAGGGCGCTCAAGGAGCTTCAGCAGCGCGCACCGAATCAGATGCTTGCTGCGGCTAACAAGGACGTGATTGACGCCGTCACTATTGAGGCTCTGGCGGAGTCGGCAGCGGTCGATGGAGATCTCAGGAGATCGCTAGAGGAGGCGCTGCAGCGGACCTTCTGGTTCGGCACGTCCTCTCCACAGATTGACCATATGGAGACCTTGGCCCGTGGCGCCAGCTACGCGGCTCAAATTGGCCAGAAAATACCGGATGCCGCCCTACGGGCGGCTATCTACCGCGCAGGCCTGAAGCTGGAGGGATGCCTGGCGCTCCGAGACAGGCTCGCCGCTAACCTGGAGGGCATCGTGCGTGTCCTCCGTGCCGACCCGCCCGACCACAGTGTCAACGAGCAGCTCTTGCGTTGGCTCGTAGAAGTATGCGTATCCACCGTCGAGGAGCTCCAAGACCTCCGGGAGGTCAACTCCAAGTCACTTGGCGACGCACTGGCGGAGTGGATTGCTGGTACCAGCGAGGGCGACATCGAGAAGTTACACTCAGACGCATGGTCGGCCGTGAGGCCAAGACACCTTGAGACCCTGCTAGTTTGGGCGCTTACAGGGTCCTTCGAGATCATTGCAGCACTGGCCGATGACCTCGATCTGCGGGAGACGGCCCACCACCGTCTCGCTCCCAGCAGGCTTCGATACGGCGTCTTTGATGCCGCGCTCTGCCCGTTGGTTCGCAACGGTGCCGACCGCGTTCAGGTGTCGCGCATCGCGGGCGATTATATGGGCACCAATGGGGTTCATATGCCCCTTGAAATCGTGGTAGAGGCCCGCATCGCGAGGGAAGAGGCCGAGGCTGCCGATACCCGTAGCTCCGGGCCTGGCAGAGTGTGGGATGAGCTCGATTTTTAGAGTTCTGGCCTAGTCGAGCAGCGCCTCGTCGGCCCCCTCGCCCTCTGCCGGTTCGCTTCCGAAACTCCACTCACCGAGCCCAGCGCGCTTCCGGCAAGCTTGGAGGACGGTTACGAGTGCTGTGAAAGCTCGGAGGGCGTCACGCTGAGCGATAAGCGACTTGGTTCCCGAGTCCAGGAATAGGTGCACGCGGTTGCGATAGAGCCTTAAATTGTGGGCTGATTCTGCTTCATCTTTCGACAGAATTCCTGCTGCCTTAGCCTTGGTGATTATGCCGTCAAAGTCGTTCGGAGGGGCATCTCTGCCATTTTGCGCCAGCGTGATCCTAAGAGCTGCCTCCGCGATCGCGCCGTAACCGATGAGTTGTGCTCGGACCTGTGCATGGTGTGCATCATGATCGGTTGGGCGGGCGAGCACTAGACCGATCTTCTGCTGCCATCTCGTTCCTCGGTAAGCGCTGGCGAGATGCTCTCGTTCCTCCGGTGACTTAACGAATCCAAAAAGTCTCTCGGCTGTGGCTGGGTCTTCAATGTAGCGGAACGCAAAGCGGTCGACCGCCTCGATCACTTTCTCTCCGAGTTCGACGCCGGAAAGATCGGCGGGAATCCACGCCGCGATGGTTGCCTCGACAACTCGTTTATCACTTCGTTCAGTCATGCTCTTTAGTATGGCGCCTCCGCGCTGTAGCCGTGGATAGCTATCGAATGTGTGCAAGGCTAAGTGGTTATTGGCGTGAAGATGAAGCGACCATCCACTCGTTGATTGGCTTGATGCGGATCTGAACGAGGCATCGGGCTGGGGCGTCTGCTGAGCTTGAGCTGGACCTTTGTCGAGGAACGATTCGGAGAATTTCGCACTAGACCGATGGTTCCGATCGCTGCGAAGGATGCGATGCTGTGGACGCGTTGACGCCGGTCTGCGCCGTGGCGACCGCACAAGCACCAGCCGAGATCAGGCCCGCTGTGGACCGCGCGACGCGCCTGCCGTGCCTGATGTGCCCCACCGAGGCTTTTTTACCAGCCTGTTCCGGACCCCTGTCCACCCCGAAGTCAGAGGCAATGTAGGTTATCCTCACCTAACCTAATGAGCGGCCTGTGGCCGACACCGTGTACATCACCACTCCGGAAGGTCCCATCCCCATGCGCACGTCACTATCCCGCCGAGCGGGGTCACGCCGAACTGTCTCGTCCAAGGCTGTGTCACTCGCGACCGCATCGCTCGCGGCGGCGCTGGTCCTGGCCGGTTGTTCCTCGAACGCGCAGGAGTCGGAGACCGGGGGAGGCTCGGAGATCACCCGCAGCGTCGAGCACGCGCGGGGGACAGCAGAGGTCCCGGAGTCGCCTCAGCGCGTGGTCGTGTTGGAGCCCGTCGAGCTGGACACGGCTGTCGCGCTGGGTGTGACACCGGTCGGCGCGGCGGTGGCCAGCAACGTCGCGGGCGTGCCCGAGTACCTGGGCGTGGACGGCGTTGAGCCAGTGGGCACAGTGCCGGAGCCGGACCTCGAGGCCATCGCCGAGCTGCAGCCCGACCTGATCCTGGGCACCGACTCGCGGCACTCCAAGCTGTACGAGCAGCTGAACTCCATCGCCCCGACCGTGTTCATGGAGACGCAGGCCGACCCGTGGCAGGAGAACGTGCTCCTGATCGCCGATGCCTTGGGGAAGCCCGACGAGGCGCAGGAGCTGCTGGACGGTTTCAACGACCGCTGCGAGGAGATCAAAGACGAGTTCTCCGTGGAGGGGACCACAGCCAACATGGTCCGCCCGCGCGATGAGACCACGCTCAGCCTCTACGGCCCCGTCTCGTTCGCAGGCGGCGCCCTGGAGTGCGTGGGCTTCACCATCCCCGAGCAGAACTGGGAGGACGGCCTGCAGGCGGACATCTCCCCGGAGAACATCCTCCAGGCCAAGGCCGACCACGTGTTTGTCACCACCTCCGACGTGACCGACGAGTCCACGATGCCGGACGCCATCACGCAGAACAGCGCCGAGTTCCCTTCGGTCACACTCGTGGACACCAGCTACTGGGTCTCCGGCGTCGGCCCCCGCGGCGGCGAGCTGGTGCTCGATGACATCGAAGAGTTCCTCCGATCGCAGCAGTGACCACCGCTACGACAACGTCCAGTCCCCGTCCCGCGCCCCAGGGCGACGGGACGGGGGCGGCGGCGTTGGACACGACGTCACACAGCGAGCCCGCGACGACGGGCCGGCGACTCCGCATCACCCTGGGCCTGGTCGGGCTCGTCGTGCTCCTGGCCCTCTCGGTGGCGCTCTCGGTGATGGTGGGCTCCAACACGCTCCCGCCTGGCGTCGTGTGGGACGTGCTGCGGGGCGGCGGCTCACCCGAGGCCCGATTCGTGGTGGAGGACCTGCGCATCCCGCGCACCGTCACCGGCGTGATCGCCGGCATCGCCCTGGGCGCGGCGGGCGCGCTCATCCAGGCGTTCACCCGCAACCCGCTCGCCGATCCCGGCATTCTCGGCGTCAACGCTGGCGCGGCCTTTGCCATCGCCGTGGGTGTGGGCTTCTTCGGTCTAAGCGACTCCTCGCAGTTCGTCTGGCCCGCCTTCCTGGGCGCGCTCGTGGTGACCGTGGCCGTGTACCTCATCGGCTCCTCCGGTCGCGGCAACGCCGACCCCATCCGCCTGACCCTGGCCGGGGTCGCGCTGGGGGCGGTGTTCTCCGGCATGACCACCGGCCTCACGCTGAGCAACCCCGACGCCTTTGAGCACATGCGCTCCTGGAACGCCGGCTCACTGCTCGGCCGCGGGTTCGACGTGCTGGTCCCGCTCCTGCCGTTCATCGGTGTGGCCGTGATCCTGGCCCTGGTGCTCACGCCCGGACTCAACGCGCTGGCGCTGGGGGAGGACGTGGCCCGCGCGCAAGGCGCCAACATTTTGGGTATCCGCATCGGGGTGATCGTCGCCGTCACCATGCTCGCCGGCACCGCCACCGCGCTCGCCGGACCCATCTCCTTTATCGGCCTCATGGTGCCGCACGTCGCCCGCTGGATCTTCGGCGTGGACCAACGCGTGATACTCACGATCTCCATGCTCCTGGCCCCGGTGATCGTCCTGCTCTCCGACGTCCTCGGCCGCGTGCTGATCGCTCCGGCCGAGATCCCCGTCGGGATCGTCACCGCCTTCGTGGGCGCGCCCGTCCTGATCATCCTGGCCCGCCGGCGGAAGGCGAGCAGCCTGTCATGAGCACACGAATCGACGCTGCCCGTACCGACTCTTCCAGGATCAGCTCCGCCCGGACCGGCACCGCCCCGTTCACCACCACACCGATCGACCTCGGCTACCGGCGCCGGGTCCTGCGCGCGGGACGGCTCGAACTGCCGGTCCGGGCGCGGAGCTTCGGTGTGGCGGTGAGTGTGGTCCTCGTCGTCGTCGTTCTGGGGGTTCTGTCCCTCGGGCTCGGCACCTACACGCTCGGCCCCGGCCGGGTGGTGGAGGTGTTCTTCGGCGGTGGGGGAGCGCTGGACCGCACGGTCGTACTGGAGTGGCGGCTGCCGCGCACGCTCGCCGCGATCGCGCTGGGCGGATTCCTGGGGATCTCCGGTGCGCTGTTCCAGACCGTCACCCGCAACCCGCTGGCCAGTCCGGACCTCCTCGGGTTGTCCAACGGTGCGTTCACCGGGATGCTGCTGACCCTCGTGCTCACCTCGGCGGGGTGGCCGCTCGTGACAGCCGGCGCGGTCGTCGGCGGGCTTGCCACCGCGGCCGTGATCTGGGGACTGGCCCACCGCGGCGGGGTCCAGGGGTTCCGCCTCATCGTGATCGGCATCGGCGTGGCCGCGATCCTCGCCTCCGCCAACACCTGGATGCTGCTGCAGATCGGGCTCGAGACCGCCATGTTCGCCACCGCCTGGGGGGTCGGCACCCTCAACGGCGTCACCGCGGTGCCGGTCGCCGGAGCCGTGGCCTGCGGAATCCCGCTACTGCTCGTGCTGGTCGCACTCACGCCGCGCCTGCGCCAGCTGGACCTGGGCGACGACGTGGCCACCGCCACCGGCGCCCGACCCGCCCTCGTGCGCACCCTCGCGCTGCTCATCGCGGTCCTGCTGGTCTCCGTGGCCACCGCGGTGATCGGGCCCGTCGCGTTTGTCGCACTCGCCGCCCCGCAGGTGGCCAAGCGCCTGGCACGCACCCCGTACCTCTCACTCACCCTCTCCGCACTCGTCGGGGCGCTGCTCCTGCTGGCCTCGGACCTCATCGCGCAGCACGTGCTGCCGGTGGGGTTACCGGTCGGCGTGGTGACCGTCTCCGTGGGAGGGCTGTACCTCGTCGTCATGATCATCCAGGAGATTCGCCGCCGTGCCTGACCAGACTGCCCCCACCTCCCGACTCCGCGCGCAGGACGTGACGCTGGGCTACGACGCCGACCCCGTGATCACCGGACTGTCCGCGGAGATCCCGGTGGGCTCGTTCACCGTGGTGATAGGCCCCAACGCGTGCGGCAAATCCACGCTGCTGCGCGGACTGTCGCGACTGCTGGCGCCCCGATCCGGGACCGTGATCCTCGACGGCAGCGCCATCAGCTCCCTGCCCGCCAAGGAGGTCGCCCGCCGGCTGGGGCTGCTGCCGCAGTCGGCGATCGCCCCCGACGGGATCACCGTGGCCGACCTGGTGGCGCGCGGCCGGTACCCGCACCAGAGTCTGCTGCGCCAGTGGTCGACTGCCGACGAGGAGGCCGTGCGTGAGGCGCTCGAGGCCACCGGCACGCGGGGGCTGTCCGCGCGCCCGGTCGACGAACTCTCGGGTGGCCAGCGACAGCGCGTGTGGGTGGCGATGGTCCTGGCCCAGCAGACCGACCTGTTGCTGCTGGACGAGCCCACCACGTTCCTCGACATCGCCCACCAGGTGGAGCTGATGGAACTGTTCGCCCACCTCAACCGCGGCGGCCGGACGGTGGTGGCGGTGCTGCACGACCTCAACCACGCTGCCCGCTACGCCGACCACATCATCGCCATGCGCGACGGGCGCATCGTCGCCACCGGGACCCCGGAGCAGGTGGTGACCAGCGAGCGCGTGGAGGAGATCTACGACCTGCCCAACGTGGTGATCCCCGATCCCGTCACCGGCGGCCCGCTCGTGGTGCCGCGCGGCCGACCCGTCCACGCGCAGGAGCCCGCCCACGTACAGGAGGAGAAAGCCCGATGACGACGACGAGCTCCGCGCCCACCCGCCCATGGGAGTACAGCGCCTTCCCGGTGACCGTCGCGCAGACGCGGCAGCTGAGCCCGGGCTTCCGCCGCATCACCCTCGCCGGCCAGGCCCTGCGCCACTTTGCCGAGTGGGGACTGGACCAGCGCATCAAATTGGTATTGCCGATGCCCGACGGCTCTCGGCCGGATTTCGGACTCCTCGCCGACCCCACTCCGCATCCCTCGTACTGGTACGCGCGGTGGAAGGAGCTGCCCGAGGGCCGCCGCAACGCCCTGCGGACCTACACGCCCGCCGCGATCCGGCCCGAGGTCGGGGAGATCGACGTGGACGTGTTCCTCCACGAGCCCGCCGGGCCGGCGTCCACCTGGGCTGCGACCTGCGCACCCGGCGACGAGCTGGTACTCACCGGCCCCGATGCCCGCGCGGGCTACACCGGGTACGGAATCCACTACACGCCGCCGGAGCCGCCCAGCCGACTCCTGTTGGTCGGCGACGCCTCCGCCCTGCCCGCGATCCGCAACATCCTCGCGGCCCTGGCCGAGGGCACTGTTGCGGAGGTGTTCCTCGAGCTGGCGGACCCGGCTGACAACACCCTCGACGCGCCCGCTCCGCGCACCCGCATCCGCGTGATCGAGTCGGACGCGGTCACGTCCGGCGGCTCCGCGGTCGTCAGCTCAGGTAACAGCGCCGACGACCTCGAGTCAGCCGACGTCAGCGCGCTGGAGCGTGCAGTGCGCGAATGGGGTGCGAGCAATGGTGCCGATCTGGCTGGTGATCCCACCGCCTACGCGTGGATCGCCGGCGAGGCCGGTGCCACCACACGCTTGCGCCGCTACCTCACCGCTGACCTCGCCATGCCCAAGGACCGGGTCGCATTCCTGGGCTACTGGAAGCTCGGCGGCCCGCTGGTCGGGTAGGCGCGTATCGGGGAGCAGGCCTATTCGCTGCGCGGGGCAGCGCGTCCCGCACTAGAAGAGGGAACCCACACTGGCTCCCGGGCTTTGCGACCGCCCTCGAAGTGCCGTTGCGCGCGTGCCCACACATCGGCCGATACCCAGGCGTGGACGCCGCAGGCACCCTCTGAGCCGATGTAGGTGACACCGTGCCGGTGGGTATGCGGACCCCAGCCTTGCCCGATGTGATCCACGGCGACGACCAGGCCAGGGGTGACGTGGAACCACCAGAACCACGCGTCACGGGGAGATCCGCCGTCCACAGAGATGATCGCCTTTGAACCCCGTCGAGCGGCTTGGGTCGGAGTGATCACCGTGACAAGAGAGTGACGGTGATGACGGGCTCCGTCGAGGAACTGATAAACGAGATTGGCGCACTGCTCATCTTTTCGCTTCCGGAACTGCCACCATCGTGCCCGCATTGTGCCGAGAATAGCGGGGTATGTTAACGGCGACAATGGTTCGGCTCCACGGCTCCCGCCCAATGGGCGGAGTACATCACCAATTTCTGTAGACCCGCTGCGTCAGCGTCGTCCTGCCGAGTGAGCACCACCAGGCGAAGGCGAGGGTCGCTGCGACTTTAGCGGCCCGATCAACCGGCCGGATTAGTATCAGCGGCGGTGAGTCCTGCCGGGGCTTGAGCCTCAAACATTGCAACGCCGAGGAGTCGTCATGACCGGAATCTCTCATCCGCCTATCAATGGGTACGAGTCTGTGGGTCGCCGCCACCGCGTGGTCGTCATCGGATCGGGTTTCGGAGGGCTCAGCGCCGTCCAGAGCCTGAAGAAGGCGGACGTGGACGTGACCCTGGTCGCCAAGACCGGCCATCACCTCTTCCAGCCGCTGCTCTACCAGGTCGCCACCGGAATCCTGTCCGTCGGCGAGATCGCACCATCCACCCGCCTGGTCCTGCGAGACCAGAAGAACGCCACCGTCACTCTCGGCGATGTAGACCGGATCGACGTCGCCGCGCGGAAGGTCCATGCCACTGCCGGACACATCGAGTTCGAGCTCGAGTACGACAGCCTGATCGTGGCTGCAGGGGCCAATCAGTCCTACTTCGGCAACGACCACTTCGAGTACTGGGCCCCGGGGATGAAAACCATCGACGATGCCCTGGAACTGCGCAGTCGCATATTGGGCTGCTTCGAGCAAGCCGAGGTGACCGAGGACGAGGAGCAGCGTCGTCGGCTACTCACTTTTGTCGTCGTCGGTGCCGGCCCGACCGGCGTCGAGATGGTCGGCCAGATCGCCGAGCTGGCGCATCGCACCCTCAAGGGCATCTACCGCAACATCGACCCATCTTCTGCGCGCATCATCCTGCTCGATGCTGGCTCCGCGGTGCTGTCGCCATTCGGGCAGAGTCTCGGCAACGCGGCCCGGGCGCGGCTGGAACAACTGGGAGTGGAGATCCAGCTCAACGCCATGGTCACCGACGTCAACTATGAGGGGATCGAAGTCCAGGATTCAGACGGCACCCGCCGCCGGATCCGCGCCTCCTGCAAAATCTGGTCGGCCGGCGTGCAAGCAAGTTCTCTGGGAAAGACTCTCGCGGACCAGACCGGTGCGGAACTCGATCGTGCAGGGAGAGTCCTCGTCAGCAAGGATCTGTCGCTGCCGAATCACCCCGAGATCTTTGTCATCGGCGACATGATGAACCTCGACAACCTGCCAGGCGTATCGCCGGTGGCAATCCAGGGCGGCAAGTACGCGGCCAAGCAGATCGTCCACGAGGTCGAGAAGGGCAGATCCCCGGCCGATCGCCCACCCTTCAAGTACTTCGACAAGGGCTCGATGGCCACGGTGTCGCGCTACAGCGCAGTGGCAAAGATCGGCAAAGTCGAGCTCCACGGCTTTATCGCCTGGGTTCTGTGGCTCGTGGTGCACCTCGCCTTCCTCATCGGCTTCCGGAACCGCGTCATGACCCTGCTGTCGTGGGGGATGCACATGGGCGATCACCGCTCGCACCTGAACTCCACAGCACAGTGGGTGTACGGACGTCAGGCCATTGCCGAGGCACAGCGCCGTGATGAGCCCGCTCCGTGACGAGCCTGCGAAGCTCGCCAGGGTGCAGCATGAGAAAAGTCACCTGGGTCGAGAAAGAGATGGAACGCAACGCCGGCTGGCGCTCCGAGAACGGAGCGCCGGCGACGCGCGACATCGTCGTGATCGACGACGGCATCGCGGCAGACAAGGCACTCCGGCTCGCCCGGTCAGGCACCGGCGTGCTGTGGCGAGGCGACTTCCAGAATGCGCGCCAGCTCATGCGCCCTCGACCGACGGCTCGAGAAGCAGCCGTCCCGCACTACGCGGGGCACTGAACCAGGAGACCTCTTCCTCGCCAACAGGAAAGCCCGTGCGCGACGAGCGGCGGTCCTGGGGAAGATACTGACCCACTGGAACGCGACTACACGACCCGGTTGCGCCGAGCGCCCGACGCGCGTGAGGCCTGCACGCATGCCTACGAGCCGCCGTCGACGACCCGAAGGCTGCTTCCGGCGAAACCACGCTGGTCTCGTTGCCCGAGCTCCTCGGCGTCATCAGCGCCTACAGGGTTCTATCGGGTCCAGTCTCCACCAGTTACCCAATTCTCCCGCCACATACCGCCGTCGCGGAGGTAGTTCGGGCGCTTCGACCACTTCCACCTCGACCTGTACCACCGGTAGTGCTGGCAGCGAGTGGCATTCTCCCTATAGTCCAGGAATGGCTCCCGACGACTACCTGCAGAAATCGCCGGACTCCGGGCGGATGGGCAAGGCCGCGGAGCTACTCGTGGCCGCCACCTGCATTCTGCAGTCCCGTGCAAAGCTCAACGTCTCGACGTCGATCATCGACGATGAAGGTGTCGATCTCGTCTTCCACCTTCGCGAACACACCGCCACCCTCGCAGTTCAGGTCAAGGCCCGAATGTCAGATGGGCTCGTGGTGGAGCGAGGCCGCTTCCAAGCTCATGTCCGAAATTCCTCGTTCTACCCGCGCGGAGACTTGGACATGCTGTTCGTCTTCGTAGATGTTGCAGATGGTTCGATCAGGCAATCGTGGTTAGTGCCGAGCCCCGCCTTCGCAGCCAACACCACCGCGAATGCCAGGGGACGACGCGTGTTCTCGGCCGCAACGTCATCCTCCAGCGGCGACAAGTGGTCAGAGTTCAGAGTCGCGGAAGGGATGCTCGCCTCCACGGTGGTCAAGCGATTGCAGTCGAGCGACGTGTAGGAACCGTGTGGGGCGCCCCATAAGTCCCCAGCTAGTAGTGCTCATTCTCTAGACTGCGGCGCCGTTCTAGTGATGCACAGCCATTGAGCCGAGCTGAGGCATTCAACAGTCGACGCCCTCGAGTCGAAGGCACGCCGGAGGCAACTCTTGATCAGGCCCGTAGCCGTCGGCCGAGTCGGGGTTGAACGTCGGTTTCGGGTGCGTTTGCCAGTACTCGTCGGCGTACTGCTGGTTGTACGCGTCTTGATCGAAAGTCGGATCGGGCGGCGGCGGAACATAGGCGGCCAGCATCTGGTCCTGGCACGTCTGCGTCCACCCGGACGTGCCGTCGGTGAAGAACGTCGTTCCTGTCTGGTGATCGGCCGTCCCGCACGAGGCAATCTGCGTGCCCAGACAATGTGGGCTCTCGTGGCCGGGCGCACCTTGGTAGCCGACGGCTCCACACGTATCGGCGGCCGGAGCGGCTGGAGCTTGGCTCGACGAGGGCGGATTGGGAATGGCCGTTGTCGAGCTGGCCGGTGTGGGACTCGCTTTGCTCGAGCTGGTTGGTGTCGATTGCTGGACGGTCTGGGTGACCGTGACTTCCGCAGGTTGGGCGTCGCCCGAGCTACACGCTGAGAGAAGAAGCAGCGGAAGAGCGGCTGCTGCAAGTATCGAGGCGATTCGAGAGCGCATCTTGTGCCTTACTGCGAGAAGCCGACGAAGCTCACAGGTGAGATACCACTCATATGAGGTGGTTGAGCAATGTTAGCTCCGTCATGCGGCGTCCTGCGACCGATCCGGCATTTCGAACTGGTCGAGCACTACCAAGTGCTGAGTCGCGCGGGTCATCGCGACGTAGCGGTCGACCGCTCCGGTCACACCCGTGCCGAGGGACTCGGGAGCGACCAGCACCACCAGGTCGAACTCGAGCCCCTTGGCCTGGGCGGGGGACAACGATCGGACGCGGTCGGAACCGGCGAAGGCGGGGGCTCCGATCACGCAGGCCACGCCCTCGGGGTGCGCCGCGAGCCAGCCGTCGACCACACGGTGAAGGTCCTCGACGCGGCCGTACTCGACCGGCACTCCGGTGCTGCGCACCGACTCCGGCACGTTCGCGTCCGGGCGGACCGATCTGATCACCGGGGCGGCTGCGTCCATGATCTCGGCCGGGGTGCGGTAGTTGATGCTCAGGTGCACCGTGGTGATGCGGGCGGGGGAGAGCCCGATCCTCGCGAGTCGCTCGGGCCAGGATTCGTCGAAGTCGCGGCGCGATTGCGCGCGGTCGCCGACCACCGTCAGGCTGCCGGACGGGCAGCGGCGCAGGATCATCTGCCACTCGGCATCCGTGAGCTCCTGCGCCTCGTCCACGATGACGTGGCCGTATGGTCCCGCGAGAGGGGAACGGTCAGCTGATCCGTCGTCGACGGTCGGAGAATCGAGCAGCGCCTCCTGAAGGTCACGGTGTCGGAGCATGGGGGCAACACCCTCGGGGTCGTCGTCGGCGGCGATCACCTCGTCGATCACCGAGCGACGTCGCTCCAGTTCCGCGGCCCGCTCGACCCGCCGGCGCTGGGCCCTGCGCGCCCGGTCGGCGTCACCCAGCCGGTACCGGGCCGCGTCCAGCAGGGGAAGGTCTGCGCGGGTCCAGGCCTGTGGGTCCTCTCGCTGGAGGAGTCGGACCTCATCGGACGTGAGCCACGGTGCGCACAAACGCAGGTACGCGGGGACCGTCCACAGGTCGCCGACCAGATCGCCTTCCGCGACCATCGGCCACGACCGGTACAACGCGCGGTGCAGTTCTGGGTTCGCGGCCAACTCTGCCCGGAGGGCCACTACGGGCAGGTCTCCGCCGGACTTGTCGACCAGGATCTCGACCAGCGTCTCGCGGATCTGGGTGTGAGCCTCGTTGTGGGGTGTGCCGTTCTCTGGTGAGGCGAACGCCTCGGCCCAGTCGGCGGGCGTGAGACGCAGATCCAGCCAGTCGGTCTGCACCAGCATCGATTTCTGGGGCGGCTGCTCGTAGAAGCGGACGGCGGTTTCGATCGCCTCGACCATGCGCAGTTCGGATTTCAGCCGCTCCACCTCGGGGTCGGGTTCCTCGGGCAGGCCATCGGCAGGCGCGTTCGGAGCCCGGCGCGCGACGGTGCCGGCGAGATCAGCCACCGTCGCGGTCTGCACGCTGTGCTCACCGAGCGCGGGCAGGACATCAGCCACATAGTCGAGGTACGGCCGGTGCGGGCCGACCAGCAGCAGGTTGCCGCGCCGCTGGCCGGAGCGGGACTGCGCATGCAGCAGGTACGCCGCTCGATGCAGAGCCACCACCGTCTTGCCGGTGCCAGGCCCGCCGTCCACCACGAGCGCGCCCGAGTCGTCCGCACGGATGATCGCGTCCTGATCGGCCTGGATCGTGGAGAGCACATCCCGCATGTGGCCGGTCCGTGCCCCGGCCAGGCTCGTGATGAATGCCGATTGATCGTCCAGGGCTCTGTGCGAGGTCACCTCGTCGTCGTCATCAAGTACCTCGTCCCAATAGTCGACGATGCGCCCGCCCGACCACCGGTACCGACGGCGGTACGTCAGGCCCCTCGGATCGGCGAGCGTGGCGGCGAAGAACGGCTCGGCGGCCGGGGTGCGCCAGTCCACCAGTAGGGGAGTGCCGGTGGTGTCGGTGAGTCCGATGCGGCCCACGTATACCGACTCGGCCTCGGCACCGTCGGAGTCGGGGTCGGGGTCGGTGGTGACGTAGTGGCCAATACACACGTCCAGCCCGAAGCGGCGCAGGGTGGCGAGCTCGGCGGCGAGGCGCCGGATGTCGGCGTCACGCTCGATGGTCTGCGCGCCCCGGCCGGCGGGGTCGCGGCGGCGGGCGCCGAGGCGGGCAGTCAGGTCGGCGACCTTCTGCTCGAGGGCGTGGGATACGGCGGCGAAGTGCCGTTCGTCGGCGGCGATCAGGGCCGGATCGGCCTTGGCCGCGCGGTGGTCGGGGAGAGCGAAAACGCTGGTGGCATCAGGGAGCATCGCGATAGTGTGCGCCCCCACCGGGGTCTTGCCGCAAGGCCCCCTACCAGCTATAACTTGAGAGTGGGAGGGGCTCTCACCAGCATCTGGCTCGCGTCACCGGACTGGTACCTGGCCCAGCACCGTCTGGAGGAATTCCGGCAGTCAGACGACTCCGCCATCCCATTGGGCCAGGTGGACTGGTCCTGAGGTGGCGTATCTGGTCGAGGTCACGCCGCACGTCCAGAAGGTCATCACCACGCTCGGTCGTCAGGACAAGACTGCGCAGCAGGGAATCAGGGCAATCCTCGATGAGCGAATACATGGGTGCGAGGACCCCAGGTATCTCGGAAAGGCGCTTCGCGGCGACCAACACCTCTGGAGGTACCGCGTGGGCGACTACCGGATCATTTTCTCGATCGAGAATCAACGCGTGACAGTCCTCGTCGTTGATGTTGCGCATCGGCGTGAGCTCTACCGATAGAGATCGACTGGCCGTGACCGTTTGGGGCAGGGCTGAGACACTGGGCTCGGCCCGATTCACGGGTCACTTGCTCTCGCGCGGTCACCCCTCACCCTCGGGCCGAGTGCGCGACCGTCTGAAGGACTCCCGTGACTTCCCGTATGCCGCACCCGGACCGCCCGTGAACACCGTCAGCTGGCGTGAGAGCGGCGTAGACCGCACCGCCGGGTGGCGCTCCGAGAACGCCGCACCGGCGCCGACTGGAATCGTCGTGATCACCGACGACATCTCCGCGGACAAGGCTCTCCGAATCGCCCAGAGAGGCTCAAGCCTGCTGTGGCGGGGGGATTTCCAGAACGCACGGCAGCTCATGCGCGCCCTCGACCGTCGCCTCGAGAAGCGGGCGTCTCGGGCGCCGCAGTCCACCGACCCCGGCGAAGTCTTCGTCGCCATCCGAAGAGCACGCGCCCAGCGTGCGGCGATCTTGGGCAAGATCCTGATCCCCCTGCAGCCCGATTACTCGGTCAGCCTGCGCCGAGCGCCCGACGCGCGTGAGGCCTGCGCGCACGCCTACGGGCAGCCGGTCGACCAGCCCGCCGACGAGTCGAGCGAGTCCATCGGCGAGGAGACTCTCGTCTCGCTGCCCGAGCTCCTCGGCGTGATCAGCGCCTACGAATGGCACCGCACAGGCATCGAGGTCGCGGCCCTGGGGGCTCGGATCCATCCCGCCCACGGCGTCTTCGCTCCCACCCGCGACGAATACATCGACCTGGTCGCCGACGCCGCCTGGCCGCAGGGCGTCGACCATCCCGTCGTGTGGGACATCGGCACCGGGACGGGAGTGCTCGCGGCCGTCCTGGCCCAGCGCGGGGCCCGGGAAGTGGTGGCGACCGACATCAACCCGCGCGCCGTGCAATGCGCCCTGGACAACGTGAATCGGCTGGGACTGGCGGACCGCGTTGCGGTGGTACAGGCCGACCTGTGGCCCTATGACGACGACGAAGCGGGCGACTCCGGGCGGGCCGATGTGGTGGTGTGCAATCCGCCATGGATTCCCGGGCGTCCGACCTCGGCGCTGGAGCAGGGGATCTACGACCCGGACTCTGACGTGCTGAATCGCTTCCTCAGCGGGCTCGCCGATCACCTGACGCCGCAGGGCGAAGGATGGCTGATCCTGTCCGACCTCGCCGAACACCTGGGACTGCGCACCCGCGATGAGCTGCTCGGCCGTATCGACGCGGCCGGGTTGACCGTGGTCGGGACATACGAGACCACGCCACGCCATTCCCGCGCCGCAGACAGTGCTGATCCGCTGCACGCGGCTCGGTCGAAAGAGCGCACCATCCTGTGGCGGGTGGGGGCGAGGCTGAGCACCTAGCGGATCCGGAGCACCTAGTGGAGCCGGCGCACCTTGTCAGGGCGGAGCACTTAGCGGGGCCGGCGCCCGCCGAATGCCCAGACGAGGGCATGCACCGCGAGCAACGGGGCGATGAGCACCACCGCGCCCCAGCCCGTGGTGGCCACGGGCACCCAGTCGTCCCAGGATGCGCGCATGGCGCCGAGGAAGTCCCCGCGCTCGGACTCGGCTGGCTCTGGTGAATCGTGCTCGGCGGCGGCGTCCCGGGAGTCGGCGAAGAGCCCTTCCACGTCCGCACCGTCCGCCGCGACGTGGAAGTCGGCGGGCTGAGGTGACTGCGAAGCGGAGTGCATAACGGGGATTCGACGCCAGGGTCGTCGCGGATTGGGTGCGGTGCCAGGCGGCAGGAGAGGCCCTCGTCGTCGTACTTTCCGCGCCACCACCGCATGTGCGGCACGTAGGCTGGGCGACGCCCCGCACTCCACCCGAGGCCGAGGATGCGATGCCATGGACAGCATGACGAACAGGTCGGCTCCCGCCGCGTCCGGAGGAAGTTCGACCGACGACGACCGCGGACCGCTGCTCCCGCCCGGGCCCCCTTTGCCCAGGTCGATCCAGGGCGTGGGCTTCGGCTTCGCCCGGCGCAGAGTGCTCCAGCGCCTGCAGGCCCGATACGGCAACGCCGTCACCGTGCACCTACCCATCTACGGGCGCGCGGTGATGATCGCCGACCCCGCGCTGGCCAGAGAGCTGTTCACCGCCCCGCAGCAGTCGCTGACCAACGTCGACCCCAATCTGGGTCGGGTCCTGGGGGAGCAGTCCATGTTCGCGCTCGAGGGCACCGACCACCGCCGGCGCCGCAAGCTGCTCACCCCACCTCTGCACGGCAGACGCATCAAGGGTTACGAGGCAGTGGTCGAGGAGGAGACCCGGCGCGAACTCGACTCGTGGGTCGTCGGCCGGCCGTTCCCCTCCATGCCGTCGATGACCCGCATCACGCTGGACATCATCATCCGGACGGTGTTCGGCGCCCGGGACGACGAGCTCGTCACGCTGCGCCGCGTCATCCCGCCGATGGTGGAGGCCGGCTCGGCGGTGGTCATCACCCCGGAACTGCCGGTGCGCGTGGGGGCGGTGGGTGTGGGGTCGTTGGGCCCGCGCGCTCGGTTCGCCCGCTACAAGAAGGTGTACGACGACGCGATCAACGCACTCATCGCCCGGGGCCGCCGCGACGACCGACTCGACGAGCGCGACGACATCCTGGCGATGATGCTGCAGAGCACCTACGACGACGGCTCGTCCATGACTGACGAGGAGATCCGCGACGAGCTCACCGCGCTTCTCGTGGCGGGACACGAGACCACCGCGACGACGCTCGCCTGGGCCCTCGAGCGGCTCAGCCGGAACCCCGCGGTGCTGGAGGAGTTGGTCGCCGAGGTCGACGCCGGGGGGACCGAGTACAGGCACGCGACGATCCTGGAGGTCCAGCGCAGCCGGCCGGTCATCGACCTCGCCGGACGCAACGTGCAGGTTCCGCACCTCGACCTGGGTCCGTGGCGGATCCCGCGCGGGTACAACGTGATGGTCGCGATCTCGCTGTTGCACGACGACAGCGTGCACTTTGCCGAGCCCGAGCGCTTCGACCCGACCCGCTTCCTCGACACCACGCCACCGCCGGCATGGCTGCCCTTCGGCGGCGGAACCCGGCGATGCATCGGTGCGGCGTTCGCGACGATGGAGATGGATGTCGTGCTGCGCACCCTGCTGAGCATGTACGAGATCGTCCCGACGGCCGAGCGCGACGAGAAATGGCACTCCCGCGGCGTCGCGTTCGCGCCTCACCGAGGAGGGCGGATCACCGTCCGGCGTCGGTGACGGTCGACGGGACCAGCCCGTCCCGCACGGCCTTGGTCAGCCGTACGTACTCGCCTGATCCGGGATCACGGATCCAGGTTCGCGGGCCGGCCTTCGGTAGGCCCCGGGCGGCAAGTCCGGTGGCGTCCGGCCTGTACCAATTCGTCACCGGGATGGTGTCGACAACGTGGACGATGTCCGGTCGTCCGGCGGAGGGGACCGAGACGAGTGCGCCACCGACGTCGGCCGCGGTGATCGCCCTGGAGCCCCACTTGCTCACAGCGGCGACGGCGACCAGACCCGTGGCAGCGGGCACGCCGTAGACCACGGCGATATCGACCTCGGGCAGATCCCCGAGCGCGTCGGCGACCTGGATCGGAAACACCGGGCCGTGTGACGTGCGGACCACCGTGCTCGCCGGGCCGAGCAGCCAGAAGTCGCCGTCCCGGTCACGCTCGAACACGTCGTCGGTGGACACCCACGTGTCGCCCCGCCGGAACACCCCGCGAAGCTGGCGAACGGAGGCGTCTACCCGGAGGCGGGGCCGGGCGAGAAGAACCCCGGGAGCGCCGACCTCGCTCGGCACGGCGTAGCCGCCGGGGCCGGTCACGATTGAGCCGGAGTCGGGGTCGACCTCGACGAGCCGAACCTCGGCGGTGCCGGGCAGCGGACGGCCACGAGCGCCGTGCTTGGCTGTCGAGAGATTGGCAAGAACGACATCGACCTCGGTGCCGGCGTAGAACTCGAGGACCCGAGTCCCCGGGTAGCGGTCCAGGACCCGTCGCCACACCCCGCGGGGCATGCCCGATCCCATGAAGAGGGTGATCGTCGGGAGGGTGTCGCGCGGATGCACCGGCTGGCGGACCAGCTCACGCATCATCGCCCACGTGTAGGACACGACCGTCACCCCGTAGCGGCGGATCTCCTCGTCGAAGGTCGCCGGGTCGAAACCGCGTGACAGCGCGATCCGGGACCCACCGGCCACGGCCCCGCCGACGGCGGTGAGCAGACCGGACGGGTGATGGAGTGGACTGAGGCAGTAGACGGTCGACGCGGCGGTCAGACGCGCGGCGCTGGCGGTGCCGAACGCGGAGAGCGCCCACCGGTGGTTGGTCACGAGCTTGGTCTGCCATGAGCCCGTGGTGCGAGTGAAGACGACAAAGGCGAGGTCGCCGGCGCGGCCGGGGTCCGGTCGGTACCAGCGGGGTAGCTCGACCGCATCGGGGTCGATGCGCTCGAGGTCGACGACCCCCTCGCCGAGGTCTCCGGGTAGGTCGCGGTCCGCGCCGCCGCCGCCGAGGACGAGCGCCCGCGCCCCGGCGTCGGTGACCCTGGTGGCGTGCTCCGGGTCGACGACGACCTCGGACACAGAGCTGAGCTGCAGCAGCTCGGACAGCTCTTGGGACGGAGGCAGCAGCACGGCCACGGCGCCGAGACGCGACAGCGCGGCGATCGCGACCAGCGCCGAGGGCCGGGTCTCCATGAGTACGCCGATGTGGTCGCCCTGGCGCACTCCGACCTCGATGAGTCCCCTCACCACGTTCGTGATCCGGGCGTCGACGGCCGAGTATGTATGGACGCGGTCGGCGAACAGGAAGCACGCGTCACCAGGCTGCGTCCGCGCACGCTCGGCCATGATCTTGGCGAACGAGATGCGTGTTCCGGTCTGGATCTGCCCCAGCCGCAACAGGCGCGGCGCGGCGTGCAGCGCCTCGTATCCCAGGGCCCGCGTCGTCTGCAGTGCGCCCACGGCGAGGTGACCGGCACCGCGCACCATGCCGACTCCGACCCCGGCGACCTGCGTCGCCCCTCCCGCCGCGAGCATCACCGCCGTGGTCGGGGACGGGTCGCCAGCGGAGTCGGGGCCGACTTCGGCGATGCCCTTCGGGCGGTCTCCGGTGCCTTCGATCCACCCGATCCAGTCGGCGACGGCGGGCCACGTCAGCGAGGAAGCGGTCGAGCCGACGACGAGTCCGAAGTGCCCGGCGCGGACCGGGAACTCGTAGACCTCGGCGGAGGGGGCGACGGCCGCGATCTTGCGGACGCCTGCCGGTACGCCGATCTCGTCGACTTCCCCGAGCACGGCGAGGACGGGGCAGGTGATATCGGCCAGTGAGACGACGTGATCTCCGACGACGAAGCCGCCGACCATCATTCGATTCTGGATGATCACCTGCTGCATCATGTCGACGATCGCCGGTCCGGACCATGCGACGAATCCCTCACCGCCGAGAAAGCGGCGCTGTCGCTCGTGTCCGATCAGCGCCTCTCGATCGTGTAGTTGGCGCAGGAAACCCACCTGCGAGCGGGCGGTCTTGATCGGGTCGAGCAGACGGAACCCGGTTGAGGCCAACCACCCGGGGAGTGAGTGGTCGCTGAAGACGTAGTCGGCAACGAAGCGGGCGACGTTCACGATCACGTCCTCGGGTACGCCGAGCGGGGTACTACCGCGCCAGTCGACGGGGGAGCCGAACGTCACGACGCTCTCGAGGTCGCGCGAGCGCCGGTATGCCGCGGCCTGGTAGCAGAACATGCCGCCCTGGCTGTACCCGCCGAGATGCACTGAACGACCCGTGGCGGCGGCGACGAGATCGATGACTTCGCTCACCGCGACGACGTGGTCGGTGAGGGTGCGTTCGAGCCCACCGTCCTCAATGTCAGGGGACCCGAAGTCGATCACCCACGGATCCATGCCGGCCTCGTGCAGTGCGGCCACCGCGCTCGTCGACGGGGAGACGTCCCAGATGTCCGCGGAGATCATCATGGGCGGCACGAGCACGATCGGCGGGCGCGGCCCCTCATCCACATCAACCTCGTCCACATCAACGCCGACGCGTCTGTGCCCGGCGCCCCCCGCCACCGGTCCGTAGTAGCGACGCAGCCGATACATCGGGCGACGGGTGACGATCTCGAACGGCGAGGGCTCTTCGTCGGTCTGTAGGCCGCCGAAACGCAGGACTTCGATCGCGTTGACGACGAATGACGTGGCGGTGGTGAGCGCGGCGGCGAGGGTGTCGGGGCGAGGGGTCATGGTGGTTGTGAGACTAGGGCGCGTCATCGGTCCGGTGTAGGCAGTTCAGGAATGAGCGGAGGGTCTCGGCTGATCCCGGGGAGCCGGCACCGTGTCACCCTGCTGTTGGCCGCGCTGATAGTAGTTTCACCGCATGGACGCTGCCCCGAATGGAACCGCCGCCGAACGGCGCGGGGACTCAGAGCAGGATCGTGGAACTCGCCCGACTCGGTTCGCCGGTGCTGCCGCGCACGGCGCGACATGGGGTGTGGCCTTTGTGACCCTGCGGATATTCGCGGTATCCGGTTACGACTGGTCCACGGCGTTCCTCGTCAGCACCACCCTCGGGCTCAACGACTCGTTCGCCCTAGTCTTCGGCTCACTCATCGCCGAGCACACCCTCACCGCGGTCCTGTTGATCGGTGTTCTCCCGCTACTGATCGCCGGGTACCTGTGGGGCCCGCGTGAGCACCGGACGGTGGTCCTGCTCCTGTCCGTACTGGGAGTGGTCGTGTCGGTGGCTCTCACATCGAGCTTCGGCATCTGGTGGCTCCCCGCCGGGGCAGCGGCAGTGTTCGCGGTGATCGCGGTGATCCGACGCCTGCCTCCGCAGCGTCCGCTGAGGCACGCGTTGGCTGTCGCCATGGCGCGGGTCGGCTGGGTGGCGGGGGTCGGTCTCCTGCTCCTCGCTGCCCTCGGGCAGACGCCCTGGGTCCCGCACGAGGTGATCGAGACGACCAACGGCACTGTGGCCGGGTATGTCCTGAGCATCGAGCCCGGATTCTTGAACGTGCTCACCGAAGACCGGGAGTTCACGATCGTGATCAGCGGAGACGTGCTCTCGAGAGAGTGACGAACTCGAGACGAACGCCGAGTGGTCGTCCACGCCGTGTGGGACGTGACCTCGTCGTCGTCATCAAGGATCTCGTCCCGAAATGCGACCTAGAGTTACTGACGTTGTCCTTACACTGAGTGACGGTGGTTGTGGCGACGTCGACCAGGGATGACCACCACGGATGACGAGGTGTGGACATGGCCACGAACACTGAATCGAGTGCGCCAACCAGCGCCGTGGACGGAAATGGAAGCACCGGCGAGCCCACTCTCACCGGCCTGGCCTTCTCGGACGGTGGGTTCGACGGCCAGTTCCTCCGCGTGCTGGACACCATAGCGACGGGCGGAGCCGACGTCGGCGAGGCGTTCATCACCGCCCGCAGAATCCCCGACGGCGATAGAAACGCCTGGTATGCCGAGTGGAACGCGCTCGGCGAACGGATTCTCGCGGACGCGGAGAAGAGTCTCGCCACCGGTCACCGAGTGAGCGCGCGTGAGGGCTTCCTCCGCGCGGCCACCTACTTCCGTATCTCCGGGGTCTTCATGTACGCCCCTCCGATGGATCCGCGTTTCGTCACGGCGCACGCGCGGCAACGGGACGCCTTCCGCCGAGCGATCGAGTTGATGGATCATCCCTTCCGGGAGGTCACGGTCCCGTACGACGGAACCGAACTCGACGGCTACTTCGCGACCCCACCCGGCCCGGGGCCGTTCCCCACCCTCATCCTGGTCGGCGGATACGACGGCACGATGGAGGAGACGTACGTCGCCGGCGGCGTCGCGGCGGCGCGGCGCGGCTACGCCGTTCTCATGATGGACGGCCCGGGCCAGGGCGCGGCGCTGGTCGAACGCGACCTGCACTTCCGACACGACTGGGAGGTGGTCGTCACCGCTCAGGTCGACTGGCTGGTCGCCCGTCCCGAGGTCGATGCCTCCCGGATAGCGGCACTGGGCCGCAGTTGGGGCGGCCATCTCGCGCCCCGCGCCGCCACAGCAGAGCACCGCCTCGTCGCCGTGATCGCCGACGCCCCGCAGTACGCTCCGGGAGCCAATGCCTCGCTGCTCCTTCCGGAGGAGTACCGCGGCGACCTGGACACCGGGGATGCCGATGAGCTGCTCAACACGGTGGTCCGCGCCGGGATGCAGCAGTCGCCGGGACTGGACTTCTCCGTGGGGCGAGGGATGCTCACGCACGGATGCGCGACCCCGGTCGACTACCTGCGCGAATTGAAGCTGTACACACTGGATGGCCTCGCGGACCGCATCGACTGTCCCGTGCTGCTGACCATCGGCCAGAACGACCCGCGCATCGTCGACGCGCAGAGTCTCTTCGACGCCCTCACCGCGCCCAAGACGATGATCGAGTTCACCAACGCAGAGGGTGCCGGTGAACACGACGAAGCGGGGGCGGCAGCGCTGTTTTCTCAGCGCGCATTCGACTGGCTGGACACGGTGATCGGCAGGTAGTCCGAGGCTCTCCCGCGCTCGCGATTTCGCTCGCTCGATCGAGCCCTCGTGGCGATCCGAATCGCCGTGCTGTACCCATCCCGAAGTCTCCGACCACTTCGGTTAACGCGTGAGGTCGGAGCAGGAGCGGATCGACCAAGGCTTGTTGTGGCTGCTGGGGCGAACTTCCGAACACGTTCCGAATACGATGCATCCATGTCCATCGCATCCCACCTCCCCCTGGCGACTCGTCGCTCCTCGGACCTGAGCAAGCACTCCGCCGAGGTCTTCGCCGAGGCGGAGGACCACCCCGTCACGGTGACTCGACGCGACGGCGAGGCGCTGGTGCTGATGTCGCAGCGCGAGGCCGAGGGACGTTCTCGGCTGCTGAACCTCGCGGCGCAGCTCATCACCGTCACGCTCGACAGCGACGGTTCGCTCGCTGAGCGCATGACCAGAGCATTCCCGTGGATGCACGCGTTGTCGCCCGCGGACCGGAAGGACTGTGCACAGGATCTCGTGGATGCCGCGCGCGCCTCGTTCGCTACTGACCAGCCCCACCTGGCGCTCGCTGAACTGACCTCCTGGAAGGAAACGGCCACTGCTGTCGCTGCAGGGCTCGGCAGCGCCGACCTTGAGTGGCTCGACGTGGACGACACCGTGAAGCGTCCGTAATCGTGGCAGCTGCCAGGAAGGGTGAGTTGGTCCCACGTCCTCCGAAGAAGATCGAGTACGACATCCGTTTCGCCACTGCCGAGAAGGGATGGCGAGACCTCGTAGCGACGATCCGGAACTCGATGACGGAGACCTGGGACTTCCTGACGCGAACACCCCTGCACACGACGCCGACGAACTATCGGCTCAAGGGCGAACTCGGCACGATCGTTAGAGGAGGAGCGACTCACGAGCGCTGGCAGCACAAGCCGACCGTCAAAGGAACTGCTCGCATATGGTTTTGCGTCCACGAGCGCACCGTTTTCCTGGAGCAGGTGCATTCCAGCCACCCGAACGAGACGAAGTAGGACCGATTCGGAAGGTCGGTTCTTCCAGACAGAATCCGGGCGACTGACCGCAACGTCCCCGGGATCGTCGTCGGCGGGTCCGCGCTCCGAACATGCTCGTGATGAACGCCGATCCATTGTCGAGGTTCACGCGGCTTGCGACCTCGTCGTCGTCGTCAATCGAGGGGCCGGCACCTGGTCACCTCGCGCCTACTCGGCACCGTGCTCGGACCGGACCACCCTCGTCGGCTGCGGCGCCGCGCAGGACCAGTCCCAGTCGTCCCACCAGACGCTGGTGCCGCGGGGGTAGTTCGGTCGGCGCGAGAGCGGTGACGAGAACATGCCCGGTGTCCGCCGCTGCGGGGACTCCGGATGGGGGGGGCAGGGTAATCGGGCACGGGGTAATCAGGGGCGGTGGGGTCGGTGGCGCCGTTGCAGCGCCACCGACCGTCGATCACCCGTGAGTGCCGCGTCCCGACGCGCCGGCGTCAACCAGTGCGGGGACTCGGAACGTCAGAAACCCCGAGGGGTCAGGAGCCCAGGGACCCGAGCGAACCCGTCGACCCGGTTGAGCCCATGGACCCGAACGAACCGCCGAGACTGCCCATGGACAGGCTGCCCATCGAGTCGATGTTCAGCTCGCCACACGCGGCGGGATCGGTGGCCTCGGAAGGCAGGTCCGGATTGAGGTCCGACACCTGCTCGCCGTCGTACTCGCCGCTGCCGTTGTGGTCGACACCGTGCAGAACCACGGAACCCTCGCCGTTGCGGAGGCTGGCCGCCACCTCGTCGGTGACCGTGAAGGTCCGCGAGTACGCCGCATCGCCGACCGGGAACCGCTCGACCGCGAGCGCGCTGGCCGGGCTGGTGTCGCCCTCTGTGGTCAGCGACACCTGGACACCGCCGTAGGAGTCGATGGCGTCCGTTGTGCGGATCGCGCCCTCGAAACCTGTGCCCTCCTGGTTGGGATCGGGGCACTGGTTGGCCCCACCGATGTGGATGTGCTGCGCGTGCGGGGCACCGGCGAGCAGGCCGGAGCTGTCGATGCGGACGCTGAGCTCATTGCCGTCCAGCGTGAGCCAGGCGGTGCTCTCCACGCCGGAGTCGTTCAGCTCCGTGATGTTGGCCGTGAGGTTGGTGGTGTCGGTGTCGGTTCCCGTGCTGCCGAGGCTCCCCGCCATCGCGGGAGCCACCCCGAGCGAGCTGAAGAGTGCAGTGGCTGCCAACACAGGCAGCGTTCGTCTGGTCATCGTGCGCATATGCGTCCTTTCGACCTGGGGCACCGTGCGGCCATCCGACCGCTGAGGACGGTGCTGGCAGTGATTCGCAACACATCCAAGATCGGATTGGGTGATTCTCAGAATCGCCCCACAGCGTCCGTGTGGTCGGCTCCTCCGGCCACGATGTCCCGGACTCTTGGGTAGGTTGGTGGCCCACCAGCCCGCGCCCCAACCCAGGAGGCAACTGAGCGTGCAGACTTCCACCGCAGCAACCACCACCGCGGACGCGGACAAGAGTTCGCTAGCGACGCAGGACGCCAACGAGAAGCGACGCAACCCGGACAAGGGGTATGTGGCGCTACTCGGCTGGGCGCCGAACGCGGTCGACGCAGTGGACAGGTTCGACCGCCGCTACGTCGTGGTGGCCCCGGACTGGGCAGAGGACTACTGCCGCCAGCACAACATCCCGTTTGTCCCGTGGAACTTCGAGCGGCTCAACGACCGGTCCATGGAGATCGCCGAGACGCTCAAGGAGATGGGCGTCGACGTGGCGATCCCGCTTTTCGAGGAGACCGTCGAGTGGGCGGGCGCCATCAACTCCATGCTCCTGGACAACCCCACGCTGTACGGACAGTCGTTGCTGCTGCGCGACAAGGCGCTGATGAAGCGCCGCGCGCAGCTCGGTGGGATCCGCGTGGGCATCTTCGAGGAGGCCCACGAGCGCGACGACGTGATCCGGTTCCTCAAGCGGGTCAACCAGACGCTGCTCAAGCTCGACGGCGACCCCAACGACCCGATCCACCTCAAGGCCTTCGACAAGGCCGGCTGCCTGGGCCACCGGGTCATCCGCACGCCCGACGAGGTCGACACGATCCCGGACGAGGAGTTCCCCGTCCTGATGGAGTCCCACCTCGACGGCTGGGAGTTCGCCGTCGAGGCATGGATCCACAACGGCAAGATCGTGTTCCTCAACATCTCCGAGTACGTGACGCTCGGGTATTCGGTGTTCGTGCCCGCCTCCCCGGAGCTGGAGCGCTACCGCCCGGAGATCACGCGGCAGATCGAGAAGCTCATCAAGACCTTCGACATCAAGTTCGGGTTCGTGCACCCCGAGTACTTCGTCACCAGCGACGGCGAGATGTACTTCGGCGAGGTCGCCTACCGCCCGCCGGGGTTCAAGGTCTTCGAGCTGCTGGAGCGGGCCTACGGCTTCAACGCCTACCAGGGCCTGGTGCTGGCGTTCGACCCCAAGACCACCGAGGAGGAGATCACCGAGTTCTTCCCGCGCGAGGTCGTCGACGCCACCGGTCACGCCGGCTGCTTCGGCGTCTACCCGCGGCGCCGCGTGGTCTCCACGCTCGAGGTCCCGGAGGAGACCGAGGACCACGAGTACTTCGAGTCCCACGAGCTCACCGCGCCCGTCGAGGAGACCGTCACCAAGCGCACCGCGTTCGGTACCCACTGGGGTCTGATCTACTTCTTCGGAGAGGACGCCTACGAGATGCGCACCCTCCTGGCGCGCCAGGAGGAGCTCGACTTCTACGTGTGACGAGCCATCTGCACGCAGAACGTGGGTACGGTACCGGGGGCGGGCGACGTCGCCCGGAGATCTGGAGAGTGAACATCAGTGGCACACGATGAGCCCGGGGCGGACCGAGTACTGGACAAGAGGGTGGCCTCGCTCGTCGAGGCCACCAAGGCGCTCGGCGAGTCCGGAGACGTGGGCAAATCACCGCGGCTGCGGCGCGTCCTCGACGGCCTGCGCCTGGTCCTGATCCAGGACGGCGGAGCCCGGGCCGTGCAGTCGATGGCCCGCGAGCTCGAGACCGCCGGGTTGTTCGAGGGGACCGACTGGGCGGCGCCGAGCTCTCTGGTCGCGGCGCTGAGCACCGGGTCGCTGCGTAGCCCCGACTCGGACACCGTGGTGATGGAGATCGTCAGCAATCTCCGGCTCGTCGCGGTGGCCAAGGGCGAATACGTGCACCCCGAGGTCTCCGCGGAGGACGCGCTCCAGCACGTCAAGGAGGTCCTGGCCACCAACGCCTCGCTCCTGTTCACCTCCGCCACCGAAGCCGAGCGGGTGCAACAGGGTCGGATGGCCAAGGTGACCCGCACCGCGCTGTCGCACATCGCGCAGGAGATCGGGTTCGACAGCGTCCTAGACCAGCTGGTGGAGGAGATCTGGCGGATCCTGCGGCAACGCCCGATCCAGGTCGATCACATCAAGAAGACGATCACGCAGGTCGCCGTCGCACGCCAGGACCCGGACGTGGAGATGACCAGCGGCGGCTTCGGTGTCGACCGTCTGATCAGCAGCATCTTCGGCACCACCGAGGCGAGCCGGGAGGACCCCGGGGTCGACGTCTACCGCTCCCGCCTCGAGGCGATGGACGAGGGCGCCCTGCAGTACGAGGCCGCCGGGTTCGCGCGGTCGATGCACGACACGGGCCTCGTCTCGGCGTACCACCCCGTCCTGCTGCGGTTCCTCCGTGAGAAGGGGAGCTTCCTTCTCAGCGAGGCGCTCGGACTGTCGAGCACCGGACGCGAGAGCCTGTTGTGCTTCCACGGTCTGGTCGACGCCCTCATCGACGCGGCCGTGCACCCCGAGACGGCCCAGTCCGTCTACGGACTGGCACTGCTGCTCGAGCGCGGGATCCTGTTCCAGCCGCCGGTCGCACCCGCGCTGTGGCGACTGCTGGGCCTGCCGCTGTCGGAGAACTCCCTCGAGCGCCTCGCACTGGCCTTCGGCCCGGAGCACGACGGCCGCGTCTGGCTGCTGTCCGGGACCCTGTCGATGCTCGGACAACCCCTGGGCGTGGGGCAGGGGGACAACCCCACCTGCCAGTCCGCACGAGCACTGTCGATGTGGGCCTACAACGACCCCGACTACCTCTTGCAGACCATCGCCTGGGCGGCGCGGGACGACGAGGTGGTCATGCACTTCGAGGGCCGCCCCATCTCCTCCCGCGGCCTCGACGCGGGACTGGCGGGGACCCAGCCCGTGGACCTGGACCCGGTGTCCCTGCTCGTGGTGCCGCACCTGGACCGCATCTACGCCGAGATGGGCAGGCAGTGCGCCGATCGTGAAGGCGACCCGCACCGCTGGGTCAACCCGGAGTTCCACGGCTGGTGGGCGGCCCGGGGCTTCCGCATCAACGTGGACGTGGAGTCCGGCAGGCTGACCGGGCTCGAGGACTTTCTGCGCCACTTCTACGGCAGCTACCACCCGTACCACAACGGCAATCAGCCGCTGATCCACCCGCAGCCCGCCGGCGTGGCGGTGACCAACAGCTCCGCGAAGTTCGTGGGCTGGCACGCCATCACGATCCTGCGGGTCGCGCTGGACCCGGACGAGGTCATGCGCGTGTACTTCTTCAACCCCAACAACGACAGCGGCCAGGACTGGGGCGACGGCGTGGTGGTGAGCACCGCCGGCAGCGGCGAGCGGTTCGGCGAATCCTCGCTGCCGTTCGAGCAGTTCGCCTCGCGGCTGTACATCTTCCACTTCGACGCCCTCGAGCCCGGCGAGACCGGATCGGTGGCGGCGGAGGAGATCGCCCGGGCTACCGAGTACATCCACTCGAGCTGGGGCGCGGATCGGCTGCCGGAGATCTGAGTCGGGCGCCCACGCCCTCCCTCCGACGTGGGCGCCCAGCTCGTGCCGCACCAGTGGCTCGCGGGCCCTGGCGTCTCGTGCTGCGGGAATGGTCCATTCCAGGCGCATAAGTCGGGTGGACGCGGGCAGAAAGGCCGCGCAAGCCAGAGGGGGCCGGCCCCTACGGCGTCGCGGACCGGCCAGTCATCGCGCCGTCCGTCCTCACCGCGTCCGTGCTCACCGCGTCGGCCCTCACCCCGTGCCGCCCCAGCGGCAGCATGAGCGGCCGGCCGGAGGTGGGATCGGGGATCACCACGGAGTCGATCCCGAACACCGCGCGGACCATCTCGGGGGTGAACACCTCCTGCGGAGCCCCGGCGCAGTGCACGCGCCCGTCGGCCAGGGCCACCAGGTGGTCGGCGTAGCGGGCGGCCAGGTTGAGGTCGTGCAGCACCATGACGATGGTCGTGCCGCGGTCACGGTTGAGGTCCACCAGCAGGTCCAGCACCTCCACCTGGTGCGCCACGTCCAGGAACGTCGTGGGCTCGTCCAACAGCAGCAGGTCGGTCTGCTGGGCCAGGGCCATGGCTATCCACACGCGCTGGCGCTGCCCGCCGGAGAGCTCGTCCACGGCCCGGTCCGCCAGCTCGAGGGTTCCGGTGGCCTCGAGCGCGGAGGCCACGGCCTCGTCGTCGGCGCGGGCCCACCTCGAGAGCATCCCCTGGTGCGGGTTGCGCCCGCGGCCCACGAGGTCGGAGACGGTGATCCCCTCCGGCGCGAGCGGCGACTGGGGGAGCAGCCCCAGGGTGCGAGCCAGCTTCTTGGCGGGGATGTGGTGCACCTGCTCGCCGTCCAGCAGCACCTGCCCGCCGCGGGGCCGCAGGAGCCGGGACATGGACCGGAGCAGCGTGGACTTGCCGCACGCGTTGGCGCCGACGATCGCGGTGATCCGGCCCGGCGGTACCTGCAGTTCCAGGTCGTGGATCACCGTGCGGTCGCGGTAGCCCAGGTCCAGGCCGGTGGCGTGGAGGGTGTGGTCGGCGGTCACAGTGAGCCTCCGGTGCGGTTGCTGCGGGCGATGAGGTAGATCAGGTACGGGGCGCCGAGTGCGCCGGTGATCACGCCGACGGGGTAGCGGGAGCCGAAGGCGTACTGGCCCACCAGGTCCGCGCCCAGCACCAGCACCACGCCCACCAGCGCGGCCGGTAGGAGTGGCGAACCGTAGGGCCCCACCAGTCGGGCGGCGATGGGCCCGGACAGGAACGCCACAAAGGCGATGGGTCCGGCGGCCGCGGTGGCAAAGGCGATCAACCCCACGGCGGCCACGATCAGCACGATCCGGGTGAGCTCGGTGCGCACCCCGAGCGCGGAGGCGGTGTCGTCGCCCAGCCGCAGCATCGACAGGTCACGCGACTTGAGCAGCAGCACGGGGGCGAACACCAGGCACGCCACGAGCACCGGTTGCACGTGCTCCCAGGAGGCGCCGTTGAGGCTGCCGGTGATCCAGCGCATGGCCTCCTGCAGCTCCCACTGGGGCGCGGTCTTGAGGATGTAGCTGGTGGCCGCGTCCAGGGTGGCGGCCATGCCGATGCCGATCAGCACCAGACGCGTGCCCACCACGCCGCCGCGGTAGGCCAGCAGATAGATCGCCAGTGCCACGGCGATCCCCATCACGATCGCGAACACCGACACCTGGGTGCCACCCAGACCCAGGACGATGATCGCGAACGCCGCCGCCGCGCTGGCACCCGAGCTGATGCCGATGATGTCGGGGGAGGCCAGCGGGTTGCGCAGCATGGTCTGGAAGGTCACGCCGCCGATGCCGAAGCAGACGCCGGTGAGCACCGCGAGCACCGCGCGGGGCAGCCGCAGCCGGCCGACGGTGAACGAGGCGCCGGCCACGTCCCGGCCCAGGATCACGCCCATCACCTCGGCGGGGGAGTAGAACGTCTTGCCCACCATGAGGCTCGCGGCACACAGCGCGGCCGCCACCAGGGCGAGCGCGCACATGACGATCAGGCGCCGACGACCCCGGCTGCGGCGGCCGCGGGTGACCACCTCGACGGCCGACGGGCGGGCCTGGGTCAGCGCGCTCTGCGTCACGATGCTCACAGTTCCCTGACCTTCTGGCGGCGCACGATCGCGATGAAGAACGGCGCGCCCACGAGCGCGGTGATGATGCCCACGTCGATCTCCGCGGGCCGGGCCACTACTCGTCCGAGCACGTCGGAGGCGGTGATGAGGATGCCGCCGGTGAGCGCGGAGAACGGCAGCAGCCAGCGGTGGTCCACGCCCACGAGCAGCCGGCAGGCGTGGGGGACGATGAGGCCGACGAAGGCGATGGGCCCGGTGACGGCGGTGGCGGCGCCGCAGAGCATCACCGCGCCGAGCGAGGCCACGGCCCGGGTGAGGATCACGCGCTCACCCAGCCCGGCGGCCAGGTCGTCGCCCAGGGCGAGCGAGTTGAGCGGCCGGGCGGCGAGGAAGCAGATCGCGGCGCCCACCGCGAGGAACGGCAGCACCGTCTCGATGGCTTCCGCGCTGGCCCCGCCGACGCCGCCGATCTGCCACGAGCGCACGCCCCCGGCGATGTCCCCGCGCGGCAGCACCACGGCGCTGATGAACGACGACGCGGCCGCCGAGGTGGCGGCGCCGGCGAGCACGAGTTTGAGCGGGGTCGCACCGCCGCGTCCGAGGGATCCGACGGTGTAGACGAACACCGCGGCGATCCCGGCGCCGACGATCGCGGTCCAGATGTAGCCGGTGTAGCTCCACAGACCGAACCACGCGATGCCCACCACCACGGCCAGCGAGGCGCCCATGGTCACGCCCAGGATGCTGGGGTCGGCGAGCGGGTTGCGGGTTACGCCCTGCATCACCGCCCCGGCCAGGCCCAGGGCCGCGCCCACGAGCAGCGCGAGAATGGTGCGGGAGATCCGCTTGGCCACCGAGGCCTCACCGAGGCCGTCGGTGGAGCCGCCGAGCGCGGCCGTGATCTCGTCGAGCGAGACCACACGGGAGCCGATGGTCACCGACAATATGACGACGACGACGAGGACCGCGATCGTCACCAGAAGCCAGCCCACGCGGACCCGCGCCGGGTGCCGCACCGTCCTGACAGCAGACGTGGCGACGCCCGGCGCGTCTGGGGTGGCGGTTTCCGAGCTCACTCGCGTGTCCTTGAGCGGCTCGGTCACTCGGCCGCGCTTGTGCGGCTCGTTCACTCGCCGTTGCCGACGGCCTCCGCCAGCTGCGCCACGTAGTCGTCGAGCACCCACGAGATGGCCAGCGGCGTGGGGTTGGCGGCGGTGCCCATGGGGCCGCTGCCGTCGAGGAAGACGATCGCGTCGTTCTCCACGGCCGGCATCTGCGACAGCAGCGGATCGGAGCGCAGGGTGTCGACCAGGCTCTGGTCGCCGTAGGTCACGATCAGCTCGACGTCGTCGAACATGTCCAGCTGCTCGGCGCTGACGCTGCCGGAGAACTCGCCGCTGGCCGAGGCGTCCTCCACGGCCTGCGGGGTGTCCAGGCCCAGGTCCTCGAAGAACGCGGCCCGGGTGTCGGCGGCGGTGTAGAAGTTCACCGTGCTCAGGTCGGTGGGGTCGACGTGGGTCATGAACATGGTCTTGGTGCCCTCGAGCTGCGGGTGCTCGGCCACGGCGTCGGAGATCTCGCCCTCGAGCTCGGTGATCATCTCCTCTCCCTCGGCCTCGAGCCCCAGGCCCATCGAATTGAAGCGGATCGAGTCACGCCACGAGGTGGCCCACGGCTGGTCCGGGTAGGCCACCACGGGGGCGATCTCGGTGAGGGTGTCGTAGTCCTCCTGCGTCAGCCCCGAGTAGGCGGCCAGGATGACGTCCGGGTCGGTGTCGGCCACGGCCTCGAAGTCGATCCCGTCGGTCTCGTCGAACAGCACGGGGGGCTCCGCGTCGAGCTCCTCGAGTCGCTCCTCCACCCAGGGGAGCATGCCGTTGTCGTCGTCGTCCCCGAAGGTCGCCGCGGCCATGCCCACCGGGACGACCCCCAGGGCGAGCGGCACCTCGTGGTTGGCCCACGCCACGGTGGCCACCCGCTCGGGCGCCTCCTCGATGGTGGTAGTGCCGAGCGCGTGCTCGATCACCACGGGGAACTCCCCGGAGCCTCCCGAGGCGGCCGCGCCGCCGGAGGAGTCGGAGTCGGCCGACGACCCGCAGGCCGACAACACCAGGGCCGCCGTGGTGGCGATCAGAAATGGGACAACACCGCGAGAACGCATAGGGGCGGCTCTCTCACTCTCGAGAAGCAGGAACAGGACAGCGCCCACCATTAGGTGAGGCTCCCCTAAGACGTTACGACGCGCCCGGTCAGCGGCGCAATCGCTTGATCAGGACGCGTGGTGTAGCAATCCGGACACCGAGGGCGTGCCGGTCGCGGTCGCCGGGGCATCGTCTGCGCCGGTCGCGGGCCCCCCGGCGGCGCGGAACTGTCCGGGGTTAGCCCGGTGGTCCGCCGGAACGCGGCGCCGAACGCGCTGGCGGAGCTGTACCCGACCCGCGCCGCGACCTCGTCGACCGCCATCTCCCCGCCCAGCAGCAGCGCCGCGTGCTGCGCGCGCAGGGCCGCCTGCCAGGCCCCGAAGCTCAGTCCCGTCTCCGCCCGGAACGCCCGGGTCACGGTCCGCTCGCTCACGCCGAGCCGCGCCGCCCAGTCGGTGAGGGAACGGTCGTCGCCGGGGCGGGACTCGAGTGCGGCCACGATCGGACGCAGGAGCTCGCTCGTGGGTTTGTGCACCAGCAGTGCGAGAGGGGAGGGCTCCAGCAGGTCGAACACCATCTGCTCCGTCAGCTCACGCGACCGGGAGTGCAGCGTGTGGTCCACGAGCCGCTCCAGTAGCAGGGTCAGCAGCGGGGTCACCTCCACCGCCACGGGCTCGGCCGGCACCGTCGAGGTGGTGCGGACGTCGACGTGCGCGGTCCGGTACCAGGTCCCCGCCGGAGCCGTGGCCGAGTGGAGCACGCCCGCGGGGATCCACAACCCGACGGACGGCGTGATGGTCCAGGTGCGCGAGCCGATGCTCGCGGTGGAGGCCCCCGACCGGTTCCACAGCAGTTCGTGGGTGGGGTGCGAGTGCGGCTCCCACTCGGTGTCGCGGCTCACCAGCTCGTCCATGCCGGTGATCACGAACGGCATCACCGCGGCGCCCGCCTCGTACACCGGCAGCGTGCGCGTATCGATCCCGCCGCGGCGTGAGGAGCTGGTTCCGGTCATGCGCTGATTGTCGCACTACCGCCCGTCCCGCCCCGCGTAACGGTGGTCACATCAGCAAAGCCTGCCGAGCGTCGTGCAGTACAGTGCGAAGGTTCCCGTGCGCGCCCCGGGCCCCGCCGGGTTCCCACCTTTGCATCAATTCGTAATCTCTAAGGATTTCCGTGACGACTGAGTCATCCTCCGCTGCAACTCCCCCCGCCCAGCGCGACCCCGCGCTGGGCTCCCCGCCGCTGCCCGCCGCCACCAAGCGCCTGATCGCGCTGCTCGTGGCCGCCGCGTTCGTGGTGATCCTCAACGAGACCATCATGTCGGTCGCGATTCCCGAGCTGATGGGGGAGTTCGCCGTCACCGCCGCCACCGCGCAGTGGCTCACCACGGCGTTCATGCTCACCATGGCCGTGGTCATCCCGTTCACCGGCTGGATGCTGGTGCGGCTGCCGCTGCGGACCGTGTTCATCATCGCCATGACCACGTTCACCCTCGGCACCCTGCTGGCCTCGCTGGCCCCGGTGTTCCCGATCCTGGTCGCCGGCCGCGTGGTGCAGGCCGTGGGCACCGCGATCATGATCCCGCTGCTCATGACCACCGTGCTCAACGTCGTCCCCGCCGACCGCCGCGGACGCACGATGGGCGTGATCTCCATCGTGATCGCCGTGGCCCCGGCCATCGGCCCCACCGTCGGGGGACTGGTACTGGACGTGATGAGCTGGCGCTGGATGTTCTGGCTGGTCCTGCCGATCGGGTTGCTGACCCTGGTCGCCGGCGCCACGCTGATCCGCAACGTCACCGCCACCCGCCCGATCCCGCTCGACATCCTCTCCGGCATCCTGTCGGCGATCGGCTTCGCGGGCCTGATCTTCGGCCTCAGCTCCTTCGGCGAGGCCGCCAACGACAACGCCCTGGTGTCCCCGTGGGTGCCCGTGTCGGTGGGTGTGGTCGCGCTGACGGTGTTCGTGTGGCGTCAGCTCTCGCTCAAGGATCTGGCCCTGCTCGACGTGCGGGCCTTCACCTTCCGCACCTTCACCGTCAGCCTGACGCTGATGCTGCTGTCCATGATGGCGCTGTTCGGCACGTTGATCCTGCTGCCGCTGTACATGCAGCAGGTCCTGGGCACCACGACCCTCGAGTCCGGCCTGGCGCTGCTGCCCGGCGGCCTGCTGATGGGCGTCCTCGGCTGGTTCGTGGGCCGGATGTTCGACCGCATCGGCCCGCGCCCGCTGATCATCCCCGGCTCCGTCCTGGCCGCCGCGGGTCTGTGGGGGATGTACACCTTCTTCTCCGCCGAGTCCTCGCTGGTCATCGTGGTGGCCTGGCACATGGTCCTCAGCGTGGGGCTGGCCCTGCTGTTCTCGCCGCTGCTCACCTCGGCGCTGGGGTCCCTCCCGCCGCACCTCTACTCGCACGGCTCGGCACTGCTCAACACGCTGCAGCAGGTCGCCGCGGCCGCGGGTACCGCGCTGTTCATCACCGTGATGACGCTGGGGATCGTGGCCGGAGCGGAGTCCGGTGAGGGCGACATCGCCGCGCAGATGAACGGCGTCCACAACGCGCTGCTGGTGGGCGCGGTCATCTCGCTGATCACCGTGGTCGGCGCGTGGTTCGTCCGCAACACCGCCCAGACCGAGGGCCCGGCGACGGCTGCGATGGCCGAGGACACGACGGCGGATCAGGCCCCGGCCGGGGCTCCCGCCCACGTCTCGGAGTGACCCGCGTCATATCCTCAGGGGTGTGAAGGTTGATCTGACGGTTCTGGCCATCCCGGGCTTCGTCGCGGCGATGGTGGCGGAGTACACATGGCAGTCCCGCAACCCGGCGCAGGGGGAGCGGGCCGGCGACTACGAGTTCGCCGACACCATGGCCAGCCTGTCGATGGGCGTGGGCAGTCTGGTGGCCCCGTACGTGGCGGACACCCTGCTCGCGCCCGTCACGCCGCGCGCAGGCCGGTACGCCAAGGCGCTGATGGGTGTGTCACTGGTGGCTGCGGCCGTCGCGACCGCCGGTGACGTGGTCCGGCGCACCCGCACCACCGGCCTGCTCGAGGCGGGAGCGTTGCCGTCGCCACATCCCGCTGCCCCCGACGCCGGGGCAACGCAGGTGCCGCCCGCACTGCAGCGCATCACCGGGGGTTCGGCGGTCACGGCGGTCGCCTCGGCCGTGGTGACGGTCTCCACGTTGTGGAGTGCGGAGACGGCCGGCAAGAAGCTGTTCCGGCTCACCCCGCTGGACCTGGGCACGGGGCCGCTGGCGTACGCGACGGCGATCCTGGGCTGGGACTTCATCTACTACTGGAACCACCGCTTCGACCACGAGAGTCGCTGGCTGTGGGCGATGCACGTCGTGCACCACTCCAGCGAGCGCTACAACCTCTCCACGGCCCTGCGCCAACCGGTGGCCGAGGCGCTGACGATCTACGTGCCCTACGGGCTGCTGTCGCTCCTGGGTGTGCGGCCCGCGCTCGTGCAGGACGCGCGGGCGATCAACCTGATCTACCAGTTCTGGATCCACACCGCCGTCATCCGCTCCATCGGTCCGTTGGAGAAGGTGTTCAACTCGCCGTCCCACCATCGCGTGCACCACGGCAGCAACCGCCGGTACCTGGACCGCAACCACGGCAGCATCCTCATCGTGTGGGACCGCCTGTTCGGCACCCACGAGCCGGAGGGGGAGAACGTGGTTTACGGGCTGACCACCAACATCGACACCTTCAACCCGGTGCGGATCGCCACGCACGAGTGGGTCTCGATCGCCCGCGACGTGTTCCGGGCGCGCTCCTGGGGTGACCGGCTCGGGTACCTGGTGCGCGGGCCGGGGTGGGCTGGGGCGAGGCGCGCGTAGGCCGCTGACCTGGGGTGCCCTGCACGCACCGTTCAGGGCGGTGCAGGTCACGGAGCCGGGGCAGCCGGCCCCCGAGGATTAAAGGTACTGGTATGTTCTCGCGCATGGGTAGCTTGATTTGCGGGTTCGCTGTGGCGTACTCGCTTGCTGTTCGCGACCGCCGCGCCTGACGGCGCGTGTCGCTGAACGCTTAGCGCGTCGTCCGTCCGAGAGTCCGTCTGCGTCTCGGAACGGCACCTCTGCGTACCCTTTTCCCGGTCTTCATGACCCTGCCAGGTTTCGAGGCGCTCCCATTTCGATCTTGGAGCGCGATCATGCCCCGTTCATCCCATGGCGGCCGACACGAACTCGGCCAGAACTTCCTCGTACACATCCCGGCCATCGAGAAGATCACCACACTCGCTGCGGCTACCGAAGGGCCGATCCTGGAACTCGGCGCCGGCAGTGGTGCCCTCACCCGGAATCTTGTGCGGCTTCGGAGGCCGCTGACAGCGATCGATATCGACGAGCACCGAGTGGCCGAGCTACAGCGAACCCTGCCCGGGGTGACGGTGGAGCATGCCGATGCCCTGGCCTATCCGTTCACCCGCCCGGTGATCGTGGGGAACGTGCCTTTCCACATCACCACGCCCATCCTGCGACGTCTGCTCACCACCGGGACGTGGCAGCACGCGGTGCTGCTGACTCAGTGGGAGGTGGCTCGAAGGCGTGCCGGTGTCGGCGGGTCCACGATGCTGACCGCGCAGACCGCACCCTGGTTCACCTTTACGCTGCACGGACGAGTTCCCTCCTACGGCTTCCGGCCGCCACCGGGCGTGGATGGCGGCATCATCCACATCGTCCGCCGCGTCTGTCCTCTGATCCCGGGCAAGCAGCGCCCGCCGTACGAACGGTTCGTCCGCGCGGTGTTCACTGGCCGCGGCGGGAGCCTCGATCGCATCGTGCAGCAGGCCACACGGTCACCTCGCACGCTCGTCCGCGAGGCCCTGAATGAAGCGATGATCGAATCGCGGGCCCTGCCGCGCGACCTGCGCCCTGAGCAGTGGGCGGCGCTATGGCGTCATCTGGACGGATGAACCCGGCCTGTGCCAGGGTAACGAGTGCCGGGCCGGGTGCGATTTCTCTGGTGAGTCCCCGGATCTCCATACGTGAGGAGCGACATCATGTTTTCAGACGGACTGTTCGAGAATCCGCTGCGCTTCCTGTTCGGCCCCGGGCCGGATGAGGTGTCATGTCTGGCGTTGACACCGGAGTGCATGGGTCTGCTGCCGTACCTCGCGGCGCAGGTCGGCGTGGGTTCCTGACGCCCGGGTTCCACACATCGCAGCCGGGCGCGACCGCCTATCCGACCGAGTGTGCCCGGCGCTGCGCCTCGAGCGCGGCATCGAGCAACCGCGTGATTTCCGGATCGTCCCGCCGGTAGATCTCGTGGACCCTCTCGGTCAGGCGACTGCTGGTGCCGAGTGCCCAGAAGGCCGGCATCGCGCGCACGTACATCAGGCGGAACACCGGATCCAGGGCTGCGGCGTGGGCCGCTGGCGCTCGCTGCGCTGGGCGGCTCGTTGCTGCTGACGTTCGTCACCTGGTTGGAGGGTGGCACCGGGATGGACGAGCAGGGGCTGGCCGGCTTCTGTGTGGACGTGGTCCTGTCGATCCCGGGAGTGCTCGTGATCGACAACTAGAACCTGTTATTGACACCCGTCAACCCCCGCGTATTCTCCTTCAGGTGGCTACCCTCACCTCTTTCCCTCGTCTGATGTCGCCCGGCCGGATCGGTCCCATGGACACGGCGAATCGCATCGTGCTGCCCGCCATGGACATGAACGTCTCCGAGGACGGCGAGATCGAGAAGCGCGAGATCGATCACTACGTCGCCCGCGCCGCCGGCGGTGCCGGGTTGATCATCACCGGGGCCTGCGCGGTCGCCTTCCCCCACAGCGCCGCGTCCATGAAGGAACCGGGACTCTCGGACGACAAGTTCATCCCGGGCCTGGCGGCACTGGCCGACGCGGTCCACGCCGCGGGGTCGAAGCTGTGCGTGCAGTCCACGCACCACGGCAAGGTCGCGCGGGTGGACATCGCGAACGATCGTCCGGTGATCGCGCCCAGCGAGCCCGACTACGACTACGACTACTCCGCGCTGGCCGACAGCACCGGCGAGGAGCTGGGCCGGATGGGCGGGGCCACCGCCGGCAAGAAGACGGTCTACCGCGAGATGACCGGCGAGGACATCGCGTGGCTCATCTCCACCTGGGCCGATGCCGCCGACCGTATCGCCCGCGCCGGCGCGGACGCCATCGAGATCCACGTGGCGCACGGATACATCCTGGGAGTGTTCCTCAACCGCCGCGACAACAAGCGCACCGACGCCTACGGGGGTTCGCTGACGGGTCGGGCGCGGCTGGCGTGCGAGGTCATCGCGGCGGTCAAGGAGCGGGTGGGGGAGAAGCTGGCGATCCTGGTGCGGGTGTCCGGCGAGGAGTACGGCCAGGACGGCGGGCTGACGCTCGAGGAGTCGATCGAGGCGTCGCGGATGTTCGAGCGCGCGGGCGCGGACGCCATTCACGTGACCGGGTGGGGCCGCAACCCCTTCGACAACTTCACCGATGGGCCCCTGCCGGACACGATCGGGGCGTACGTGGACAACGCCGCGGCCATCAAGGCCGCGGTGTCGGTGCCGGTCATCGCCGTGGGTCGCATGCTGCCGGAGGTCGCGGAGAAGGCGATCGACGACGACAAGGTGGACTTTGCCGCCATGGGCCGGCAGCTGCTCGCGGATCCGGAGCTGCCGAACAAGCTGCGCGCCGGAACGCCGGAGCAGGTGCGGCCGTGCATCAACTGCTACCTCTGTGTAGCCGAGAACTTCTTCGACGACACCCCGTTCTGCGCGGTCAACCCGCCGCTGGGTAACGAGACGCTGCTGCCGCTCACGCCTGCCCCGAGGCGGGACCACGTGGTGGTGGTGGGCGCGGGCCCGGCCGGGCTCGAAGCCGCCCGTGTGCTGACCGAGCGCGGGCACCGCGTGACCGTGCTGGACAAGGCCGACCGGCTGGGCGGCACCATGTGGTTCTCCACGCTCACCACCCCGGACAACGAGCCGCTGATCCGCTGGTTCGCCGCCGAGATCGACAGGCTGGGCATCGACGTCCGGTTGAGAACCGAGGCCACGGTGGAGTCCATCCGTGCGCTGCGACCCGACTGGGTGGTGGTGGCCACCGGAGCCGTGCGGCCCGCCCCGACCATCCCGGGCGGCGACCTGCCGATCGTGCAGACCGGCGACACGCTGCGCGGTCTCATGCTGGGCACCGCCACCGCTGAGGAGGCCGGGCCGGCCCTGCGGCTGATCGGGCGGCTCGGCCGCCTGTCGGGGATCACCAAGCGCCCCGCGTGGATTCGCCGCTTGACCAGGATCGCGCTGCCGATGGGCAAGGACGTCGTGGTGATCGGCGGCTCCCTGGTCGGCCTGGAGCTGGCCGAGTTCCTGGCCGAGCGCGGCCGCCGCGTGACCCTGCTGCACGAGGACCAGCAACTCGGTCTACCGCTGGCCATGCCGCGCCGGTGGACCGCGGTGCGTCGCGCGCGCGAGCACGGCGTCGCGATCCACCGACGGGTCACCGTCACGCGCATCACCGAGTCGGGTGTCGAGTGGGCCGACCGCAAGGGCACCGCCTCTTCGGCCCCGGCCGACATGGTGATCTACGCCGACGGCACCACCGCCTCCGCGCCGCTGGCCGACCAACTGCGCGAGGCCGGTGTGGATTGCGAAGTGATCGGCGACGCCGGCGAGGTGGGCTACATCCACGGGGCGATCCACTCGGCATGGAAAGTCGCCACGCTGGGGTGAGTCAGGGCAGCCCCTGTGCCCGGAGGAGCCGGCGTTGCGTCCGGCGCCCCTGTGCGGCCATGAGGGGCAGGCCTGCCGCCGCGACCCGTGGGAAGGTCGCACCCAGCCGGGCGAGCCCGCCGCGCCACGCCGGCACGGACGTGACCGCGCGAGGGGAGTCCAGCACCGCGCCCACCGCGCGCACCACGTCGCCGGGTTGGAGCAGGGATCCCGAGAACGACAGCGCGGCCTGCGGATCGGTCAGTTTGTCGTGGATCATCGGCGTCCAGATCCCGTCCGGGCAGATGCAGGAAATCGCGATGTCCTGCACTCCCGCGATCCTCAGGTCACAGGCGGTGCTGATGCTGAACCCCATCACCGCGTGCTTGGACGCCGCGTACACGGCCTCACCTGGGACCGCGGAGATCCCGGCCAGCGACGCGATGTTGATGATGTGCCCGCCGCCACCCGGGTGGGCCGGGCCGCGGCCGCGCATCGCCTCGATCGCGGCGACGGTGCCGTTGATCGTGCCGAGGGCGTTGACCTCCATGAGCAGTCGCCGCTGATCCTCGGTCTGCTCCCACGCCGGCCCGGTGAGCAGCACGCCAGCGTTGTTGACCCACACGTCGATGCCCCCGGCCGACGCGATCAGCGCGTCCCGGGCAGCGGCGACCTGCGCGTGGTCGCGGACGTCGACGGCAGCCCAGGTGGCGCTCCCGCCGATCTGCGCGGCGGCCGCGGCGGCGGTGTCGGCGTCGAGGTCGGTGACCATCACCCGGTAGCCGCGACCGGCGAGCATCGCAGCGATGTCCCTGCCCAACCCGCGACCGGCCCCGGTCACGAGCGCGCTGCGCGACCTCGTCGTCGTCGTCACTCTTCGTTTTTCAGTCCGGACCGGATCTGACCGTAGGAGATCCCGCCGTGGCAGAAGGTGGGCACCACGGGCCAGAACCGCTTCCACGGGACCAGCTCGGTGGAGGGCAGGATCTGCAACCAGCGCGGATCACTGGGACACCGGTCCGCCATGGTCTTCTCCTTGATCATGGAGTCGTACTGGTCTAGCGAGTCCTCGAGGGTGTTGGCGTTGGGGCAGATCTCCCGGCCGAACTTCTCGTGGTAGCGCCGCACGCCCGGGATCCTGGACCGCTCCGGCTGCCAGTTGTCCAGCGAGATGCCGTTCTCCGAGGACACCCAGACGCCGTCCGGGGTGTTGATGACCAGCGAGTGGTTGCCGTCGGTGTGACCGGGGGTCCACAGCAGGGCGATGCCGGGGCCGAGCTCGATGTCCCCGTCGAACACCGCGAACTTGTCCCGGTCGACCCCACCGAGCCCGCCGGAGACGTACCAGGCCCACTGCATGGGGTGCAGGTCCTCGAGCGTGGCCAGCTCGCGGCGGTGGACCAGCAGTGTGGCGTCGCCGAACAGCGGCGCGCGGGGCGCGGTGTCGCCGGGGATCACCTCGGTCGAGCCCAGGATCATGCGCGGGTCCTGCACGTGGAGGTGGTCGAACGTGCAGAAGTCCACGTCCTGCGGCGTGAGGCCGACCTTGGCGAGCGCCTGGTCCGGCTCGTTGAAGTACTTGAGGAGCAGCTTGACGGCCAGGTTGCCGCCGGGGATCTTGTCCGTGAGCTTCTGCAGGTTGTCGTAGAAGGGCGCCTCGGCGGACCCGGCGGGGACGGTCGGCTCGAACACCAGGGTGCGGGGGCGACCGTCCCAGTCGTCGTACTGCACCACGATCATCCGGTTGATCATGGTGATCAGCGGCAGGCTGGGGACCGAGACCGCGTTGTTGAAGGCGTACTTGACCGGGTACGGCGCCGCCGCGACGTCCACGGACTGCACCGCCCGCACCTGACCCTGCTGCACGAAGCGCGCCTTGTACTCGGTGGCGGCCGCCCGCACGGCCCGCAGGCGCTCGCCCCGGGGCCACAGGTCGTGGACGCCGTCGAACTCGGGGATCGACCGCGCGCCGATCTGCTCGAGCATGTTCTGGGACGTCTTCTCTTGCAGCATTGTTCGCTCCTCGTGGTTCTCCGGTCTCCTACAGGGTCCGGCGACGGGGAGCGGAAAACTTGTGTCAGCGCGACAGTCTGGCCTGTCGCCGGAGCTTGCCGGGGGAGACGCCGAACCATCGGCGCACGGCGTGGCTGAGCGTGGACTGTTCGGAGAAGCCGACCAGGTCGGCGATCTGGGTGAAGGACAGGTCGGTGGTCGTGATGAACCGGTGCGCCCGGTCTCGCCGCAGGTCGTCGACCACCTGGCCGTAGGTGGTGTTCTCGACGACGAGGTGGCGCTGCAGCGTCCGGGGGTGGAGCGCCAGCGCGGCGGCCACCACCGCGAGAGGCGGGACCCGCCCGGGCAGGCTCTCGCTCACCGCGAGGCGGACCCGGCCGGCCACCGACCGGGCCGGATCGGAGTACGCGTCCGTCAGGTGATCCAGGGCGGCCCTGCGGATCTCCTCGTCGGCGGTGGCGAACGAGGCGTCCAGGATCCGGCGGTCGACGCACAACGCGGCGACGGGGCGGTCGAACTTGATGTCGGCGCCGAAGAACCGCAGGTAGCGGTCGATCGGGGACAGGGGCCCGTGGGGCAACTCCACCGACCGCAGGCCGGTGCTGCCCCCGAGGAGCTGCACGGCCACGCGGTGGAACACCCCCAGGCCCAGCTCGATGGCCTGCGGGGAGTACGGCGACTCGGACAGCTGTTTGCGGTAGGTCAGCGCGATCACGCCGCGGCGGTTCCACGGGTCGTCGTCGACGCCGATCGTCAGCGCGGGGCTGTGGACGAACAGGAACCGCGCCCCGTACTCGAGCGCCTCGGTGGCCGTCGAGGACGACCGGACCGCCCGCGCGAGTGGGCCGAGGATGGTGAGGTCCTGGCGACCGGCCAGCCGTAGCCCGAAGTCGGGGCAGCCGAGCTCCGCCGCGGCGGCGTCGAGCATCTGGTCGTGAGCGGTGATCGACACCAGCTCGTCGTCGCCCTCCAGCACCTCGCGATCGATGCCGAACCGGTCGAGCAGCCGATCGGGGTCCCCACCGAGTTCGGTGACCAGGTCGCCGAAGCCCCGCAGGCTGGCGGTGCGGATCAGCGGCTGCACAAGGGCTCCCGAATCACCGGCTCCGGGGTGGTGACCGATCCCGGAGCGCTCACCCGGGGACGTCGATCTCGCCGGCCACCCGCTGCCCGGATTCGACCGCCCCGTCCATGTAACCGGCCCACCGGGTGGCGGTCTCCGTTCCCGCCCAGTGCAGTGGGCCGACGGGCCGCCGCAGGTGGGGCCCGAAGCGGGTGAGGGTGCCCGGCGCGGCGAACGCGCCGTAGCAGCCGCGGCTGTACTCCTCCTCGGCCCAGTCGTGCTCGATGACGTCGATGGGATGGCGAGCCCGGGGGCCGAAGTAGCCGACCAGGTCGTCCACCACCCGCGCCCTGCGGTCGGCGGGATCCAGACGGGCCCCGGCGTCCGCGTGCCGGCCCTCGAGGAAACCGACCAGCACCCCGGGCGTGCCACTGTCCGGGGTTTTGCTGTGCGGGGTGTTGTCGAAGACGGTGCCCAACGGTCGCGATGTGCTGTTGGCCTGGCCGCTCCACCCGTCGGTCCGCCAGAACGGTTCCTCGTAGACCACGTTGACCTTGATCACCCGGCCCATGGGCAGCCGTTGGAGCAACTGGTCCCGGTCGCCGGGCAGGCCGGGGGAGTAGCGGATCCTCGCGGCCAGCGGCGGCGGCACCGCGACCACCACGTGGCGGGCGCGCACTGCCATGCCGCCGGCGAGTACGCGGGCCCCGGTGTCGTCCCACTCGATCCCGGTGACGGGACGGCCCAGCATCACGCGCTCGCCGAGCTCGGCCGCCATCTCGGTCGCGATCGCCTGCGCCCCGCCGACAACCCGGTCCTGCTGCGCTCCGCCGGCGGTGTCGATCAGTGCGTCGAGCCCACCCGCCGCACCGATGTAGAACCCAGCCCACAGCGCGGACAAGTCTTCAGGACCGGCCGCGAAGACGGCCTCGGTGACCGACCGGAAGTAGGCCCGGCCGTTGCGGGTCCGGGCAGTGCGCCGGAGCCAGGTCTGGAACGTCTGGCCGTCGAGTCGCTCGGAGTCGGCGGCCCGCCACGGGTCGCCGGGCGGGATGGCCGCGGCCATGCGATCGAGCCGTGACCGGGCCCGGACGATGTCGGCCAGCGTGACGGGATCGAGCCGGGGGATAGAACCGGTGTACTCGGACCGGGCCCCGCCCAGCTCGGCGATGTGGCGACCGTCGATGTGCGTCGGGTAGGTCTGGAGCCCCAGCTCTCGGATCAGTGCGAGGACGCGGTGCTGGGTGGGGCCGACCCACTGTCCGCCGACCTCGATCGGCGCACCGCCGGGCAACACGGAGTTGAGCAGGCGCCCGCCGACCCTGTCCCGGGCCTCGAGGACGCGGACGTCCCGGCCCGCGCGGGTCAGTTCTCGCGCGGCTACCAGCCCGGCGACGCCGGCGCCGACGACCACCACGTCCACGTCCACAGGCGAGTCCATCCCGCGCCTCCCTCCTCCCGATGTCTAGCAGGCGAGCCGGCCGGGGGAGGCGGAGTCGGGCAGACGGCAGGCCCGGCGGACGGTCACCTGCCGAACATCTTCGCGAGGAACCCCTCCCTGGGCTGGGCCTCGTGGCCCGGGCAGCGCTCGGACCGGGACACGCCGGCCATGACCTGGTCCACGTGCATGCCGCACCCGGCCCAGGTCGTCTTGCCGCACGTCTTACAGGTGGCTTGACGGCACATCAGTAATCCTCCGGTGTTCGGGTTCCGGCAGCCGCGGTGTCGGCCGCTCGACAGCCTCGAGAGTACATACCCCGAGGGGTATATACAAGGGCCCCGGGACGGTGCGGGACCGCGCCCGGGCGCCCCTCCTCGTCGACATCCTGTCGTGTTGACAATCGCGCCGACCGGTGTCACTGTATTAATCACTTAATACAGTGACACGAAACGGGGGCGGAGATGCAGTTCGACACCTCATCCCCGATCTGGGTACAGCTCGTCGGGGAGTTCTCGCGGCGCATCGTGACGGGGGAGTGGGCGGCGGGCGACAAGATGCCGGGCGTCCGGGAGTTGGCGACCGACCTGGGCGTCAATCCCAACACGGCGCAGCGGGCTCTGGCCGAGCTGGAGCGAACGGGCCTGTGCCGGTCCGAGCGGGCCTCCGGTCGGTTCGTCACCTCCGATCAGGACCGGATCGACGAGGTCCGTGCCGACCTCGCGACCGATGCCGCCGACGAGTTCGTCCGTCGGGTCCGAGGGCTCGGGATGGCGCACGGCCAGGCACACACACTGCTCGACACGAGATGGGACGACCATGAACACCACGCCACTGCACATGCGAACAGCGGACATGCGAACAACGGAGGAGCCTGACGTGGCCACTCCCACTACACTCGTCGAGGCCACGTCCCTCCACGTGAGCTACGGTGCCACCACGGCGCTGGACGGTCTCGAACTACAGCTGACGCCGGGCCGGATCGTGGGTCTGCTCGGCGAGAACGGCTGCGGCAAGACCACGCTGCTCAAGGTCCTCGCCGGCGTGCTTTCCGGGTACTCCGGCAGCGTGCGGATCGACGGCCACGCCCCGGGCCCCGAGTCCAAGGCGATCGTGTCGTTCCTGCCCGACACCAGCTTCCTGCCCGACTCCGCCCGGGTGAGCTACTGCCTGGAGCTCTACCGCGACTTCTTCGCCGACTTCCAGGCCGAGAAGGCCCGCGACCTCATCGGGTTCTTCGGTCTCGGCGAGTCCACCAAGCTCAAGGACATGTCCAAGGGCATGCGCGAGAAGGTGCAGATCGCCCTGGCCATGTCCCGCGACGCCCGCGTGTTCTTGCTGGACGAGCCCATCTCGGGCGTGGACCCGGCCGCGCGTCAGCTGATCCTCGACGGGTTGCTGCGCAACCTGTCCGAGGACTCGCTGCTGATTATCTCCACCCACCTGGTGCACGACCTGGAGCCGATCCTCGATGCCGTCGTGATGATGCGCCACGGTCGCGTCCTGCTCCAGGGCGACGCCGACGACCTCCGCGGCCAGCACTCCGCCAGCCTCGACCAGATATTCAGGGAGACCTACCGATGACGACGACACTGCTCAAGCACGAGTGGCTGCGCACACGGGGCCAACTCGCGAACCTCTTCGGCCTGATCGCCCTCGTCGGCGTCCTGGGCAGTCTGCTCGCTGCCGCCGGATGGCCGCTGCTGTCCCAGCTCGGACTGGCGCTGGGCATGCTGGCCGCGGTCGTCGCGGTCCCGGCCGTCCAGCTGGCCATGGCCGCCGACTACTGGCGATCGGGCTACGGCCGCACGGGGTACTTCACGCACTCGATCCCCGTCCGCGGCTCCCGCATCTTCTGGGTCAAGTTGGCGTGGGCGATGATCGTCTCCCTGGCCGCGATCGTCCTCACCGCCGTGCTCGCGCTGCTGGCGTGGTGGGCGGCCGCGCGGGAGTCCGGGCTCCCCTCGCCGTCGTGGTCGGTCTTCTCCGATGCGTGGTCCACCGTCACCGCCGTCGCCCCGGCCTGGATGATCGTCTGCGGGTTGCTCCTGGGGCTCGGGTCGTTCCTGGTCTGGCCGGTGTACTACTACTTCTCGGTGTCCCTGGGGCACGAGCGTCGGTTGGCCGGACTCGGCGCCGGCGGACCCGTTGTGGTGTTCGTGCTGGTCTACGTGGCGACCCAGGTCCTGTCGCTGGTCGGGATGATCGTGCTCCCGTTCGGGGTGGGGGAGGTCGACGGCGAGACGCTGGGCATCGTCCGGTTCGACATCCTCTCCGAGATGGCCGCGGGGGCCGCCGCGAGCAACAACGTCATGCCCGTGGGGTTCGTCGCGGCCCTGGCGGCGCTGGTGGTGTTCTGCCTCTGGCGCACGGCCCGCTCGTGGAACCACAAGGTGGCGCTGGCCTGAGGGGTCCCGCCAACCGGGAGTGCCTCCGCGGTCTCCCGCCGGAATTCACCTCTTCCGAACTCGTCGAGCACACCACCGTGCTCGGCGAGTTCGTCGTCGGAGGGAGGTAGGGGAATATAAGAAACCTATTCCTCGGGCGCGGCGCGGAGTACTGTTCACATTAGTCGTCGGCCGGAAGCCCCATCCGGCTCGAGCGCGCGACTGACCGACCCTCACGAGGACGTCCCCTCGCCTTCCGGAAAGCCCGCAGCCCATATCGATCGTCCTACCGTCCACGTGGCTCTGGTCGTGGGTCGGCGCACGGGGTAGGTTGCACCGTGAACCCTGATGAACAATTGTTCATATAACCAAGGAAGCTGTCGTGAACGGTCGTCTACCGCTGCTGTGCCCACTGGCAGCGGTGGTGCTCGCCCTCGGGACGGCGTGCGTCCCGGGCGGCATCGACGATCCCGTCCCCTCGCAGAACGTTCCGGGCGTCATCGAGTCCACATCGCCGTCCACCGGAGGACCGGCGATGAATCCGCAGGACCTCGACGACTCCGTCGTGTTCCTCAAGATCACGGTCTCCGGGCACGTCCTCGACGACGGGGGTGGGAACGGCGACCCCGTGCGGTCCGACGAGGTGAGGGCGGTCGGGTCCTGCACCGGATGGGTGGCCGGCGGCGGCGGGGAGATCGTCACCGCGGGCCACTGCGTGGACCCGGACGAGGGGCGCGCCGCCGTGATCGACGCCTACCGGGCAGGCGCTGAACCCATCGGCGGCGACGGCCTGAAGGCCGAGTTCGAGATCCGGGTGGAGGCCGGCCAGCCGGATATCGACGGTGCGACCATCAAGGACTGGGTCCCGGTGGAGGTGGTCGACGTGGTCCCGTACGAGCAGGGGAATCTGGCTCTGCTGCGGGGCCCCGGGCGTCCCGCCTCCACGCCGCCCCCTATGGAGATCGCAGAATCCGGTCTGCAGCCCGGAGACCGCGTCACCTCGATCGGCTTCGACGGCGCCGATGCGGACGTCTCCGCGACGTCGGGCATCCGGGCCCCGTCGTTCGCGGCCGGCGCCGTCTCCGCCCGTGACGTCTCGCCGCAAGGAGTGACGGGATACGAGGTCGCCGCCGACGTCAGCTCCGGCATGGCCGGCGGGCCGACCGTCGACGAGTGGGGCCGGGTGGTCGGCGTGAACACCTACGTGGTCCGCGGCGGGAGGAGGGACTTCAACATCGTCACCACCACCTCGGAACTGCGCGGAATCCTGGCCAGGAACGGCGTGGGGTGAGAAGCCGGCGGTCAGTCCCCGGCGTCCGCCAACAGCCCGTAGAGGCGCTTGCGCAGTGCCACCAACTCGGCGGTCGCCGCGGAGCTGGCGCCACGGTCGCCGGTCTGGACGACGGCCCGGACCGCCATGGCCGCATCGCCGAAGGCCTTCCAGAGCTCGGCGTCTCCGCCCAACCTCGAACCGGCCTCCTCGGTCGCGTCGTCCCACGGTGCAGCGCGGCCCTCCAGCTGCTCGACCTCGGCGCGACCGGCATCGGTGAGCTGATAGTGCTTGGGGCCGGCGTCCTCGGCGGGACCGATCAGGCCCTCGTCCTCCAGTAGCGACAGCGCGGGGTAGACCGCGCCCGAGCTGGGGCGCCAGGTGCCGCCACTGCGCTCGGCCAGCGCTCGGATGATGCCGTAGCCGTTCATGGGCCCCTCCGCCAACAGCAGGAGCGCGCCGTGTCGGACATCTCCTCGTCGTCGTCTCCGGGGGCCACGACGCATCCCGCGCCCCTCGTCGAACGGTCCGAAGGGTCCGCCCGGCCCGAACGGTCCGCCGGGCCCGAACGGTCCACCAGGTGCGAACGGCCCGCCGCCGGCGCCGTGGTCGTGACGAGTGCCCCTGTGGTGTCCGCGGTGATGGCCGGGGCGGCCGCCACGCCGGGGGTGCCCGCCCGGCCCTCGTGGTCCCGGGCCGCCGACGTCCCCGGGGTCGTTCCCGACGTCGTTGCTACGCATCGTGTCGTCCTCCTCGAAGGGGCACCTGATCGGTGCCCGTCTGTGAAAAAGTATCGTTCAACTCTCGAAGAATGTCAACGACATATCGTTAACTGGTCGGTCTCGTGGACGCCCGACCAGTCGGGCAGAATGGAGGTCGACGCAGGGAACACACAGGTGGGCCCGCGCGTTCAACTGGTACGAGTGATTCGTCGGTGACCCGGCGGGGACTCTCGATAAACGACCTTCCCCGACAATCCGAAGGGACCTCGATGCGCACCAGCAGCAATCCGGTCTTCAGTTCCCTGTCCCAGGGCAGCGCCCGCGGCGCCACCCAACTCGGTGGTGCCGGACGCGCCACCTTCCAGCAGGGGCAGTACGGCCAGCAGGGCTACGGCGCCCAGCCCGGTTACGGCGCCCCCCAGGCTCACCCGCAGTTCGACACGGACACGCGGCCCATGACGATCGACGACGTTGTCACCAAGACCGCCATGACCCTGGGCCTGCTCAGCATCGTCGGCGCTGTGGGCTTCTACATGATCTCCGTGAACCCGGGCCTGCTCCTGCCGTTCCTGCTCGTGGGCGGCATCGGCGGCCTGGTCGTGGTGCTCATCGCCACGTTCGGTCGCAAGATGGATTCCGCGCCGATCACCCTGACGTACGGCGCGCTCGAGGGACTGTTCGTCGCCGCGGCGACCTACCTGTTCACCGTTGGTGACGGCCTTCAGGGCAGCGCCATCCTCGGTGCAGTCGGCGCGGCCATCCTCGGCACCATCGGCGTCTTCGTGGGCATGCTGTTCGTCTACAAGACCGGCGCCGTGCGCGTCACGCCCAAGTTCACGCGCTTCCTCACCGCCGGCATCGTGGGCGTGCTGTTCGCCGGGCTCGGCAGCATCGTGCTCAGCCTCTTCACCGGCGGCTCGAACCCGCTGTACGACGGTGGCCCCCTCGCGATCGGCTTCTGCCTCCTGTGCATCGGCCTCGCCGCGTTCAGCTTCCTGCTGGACTTCGACAACGCCGACCGCCTCGTGCGCGCCGGTGCCCCCAACAAGATGGCGTGGGGCGTCGCACTCGGCCTGACCGTCACCCTGGTCTGGCTGTACATCGAGATCCTGCGCCTGATGAGCTACTTCCGCGACTGATCTGCGCGAGCAGTAGCCCCGCCGGCAGTTCCGGCGAACGACCGGCGAGCCAGCGGCCCCGGCCCCACTGCCCCGACCCCCCCATCAGGGGAGTCGGGGCAGTGGCTATTTCGGGGGAATGTGTAGTCGGCCGGAACGGGTGGGCCGAGCGGGTGGGGCCAGCTCCTGCGCCGAAACTGCCAGGACGTACCGGGCTGTGCGTTTTGCCGAAAGGTCACATCGGTTCACATTTTCCCAGGACGCCGTCGCATGAAGTGCCGCTTTTGTGACCACTCGGCGGGGCGAGTCGATGGCGAACGACCCAACAGCCGAGGGGCCACGAGAAGAGCGTCCCGAACACCCGCCACTCGGGCGATGTGTTCGGGACGCTCTTCGCTATGCGCACGCGGACGCGCACTATGCGCACGCGCACGGGGACGCCCGGGGGCGTCAGGGGATCAGCTGAGGCGCTCGAGCACCATCGCCATGCCCTGGCCACCGCCGACACACATGGTCTCGACGCCGAACTGCTTGTCCGCGGCCTGCAGGTTGTTGATGAGCGAGGCGGTGATGCGGGCGCCCGTCATGCCGAACGGGTGGCCCAGCGCGATGGCGCCACCGTTGATGTTGAGCTTGTCCTCCTCGATCCCGAGCTCACGTGCGGAGCCGAGGACCTGGACGGCGAACGCCTCGTTGATCTCGAACAGGTCGATGTCGGAGACCGACTTGCCGGCGATCTTCAGGGCGTTCTTGACGGCCTGGATCGGGCCGAGGCCCATGATCTCGGGGGACAGGCCGGAGACGCCGGTGGAGACGACGCGCGCGAGCGGGGTGAGGCCGAGCTCCTTGGCCTTGACATCGCTCATGATGACGAGCGCGGCGGCGCCGTCGTTGAGCGGGCAGCAGTTGCCGGCGGCGATGGTGCCGTCGGGGCGGAAGACCGGCTTGAGCTGCGAGATCTTCTCGTAGGTGGTGCCGGGCCGCGGGCCGTCGTCGGTGGAGACCACGGTGCCGTCGGGCATGGTCACCGGGGTGATCTCGTTGGCGAAGTGGCCGTTCTCGACGGCGGCGACCGCGCGGGTCTGCGAGCGCACGCCCCAATGGTCCTGCTCCTCGCGGGTGATGCCGGTCGTCTGCGCGACGTTCTCGGCCGTCTGACCCATCGGGATGTAGACGTCCGGCAGCTGGCCGTTCTCGCGGGGATCGGTCCACGTGTCGGCGCCACCCTCGGCGCGGGCACCGGTGCGGGCCTCGGCGTCGGCGAAGATCGGGTTGTGGGTGTCCGGCCAGTGGTCGGAGGTGCCCTTGGCGAAGTTGGTCACGGTCTCGACGCCGGCGGAGATGAACACGTCGCCCTCGCCGGCCTTGATCGCGTGCAGCGCCATGCGGGTGGTCTGCAGTGACGAGGAGCAGTAGCGGTTCACGGTGGTGCCGGGGACGGTGTCCAGGCCGGCGAGCACGGAGACGACGCGACCCAGGTTGAAGCCCTGCTCGCCACCCGGCAGGCCACAACCCAGCATGAGGTCGTCGATCTGGGTGGGGTCGAGGGAGGGGACCTTCGCCAGCGCGGCCGTGACCATCTGCGCGGCGAGGTCATCGGAGCGGATGCCCACGAGGGAACCCTTGTTGGCGCGCCCGATGGGGGAACGGGCGTACGAGACGATCACGGCTTCCGGCATGGAAAGCTCCTTCGTTGCGGGTGAATGCTATGTGTGGTCGGTCGAGGGATCCGAATCCGACGGATCCCGTGTGGAGCGGGTCAAGCGCAGGATCCGGCTCCGGCGGCGGAGGGTGTCCGCTGCCTCGCGGGCATCTCCGGTGCTCTCGGGGTCGCCGTCCACGTCCTCATTATGCAGGTACGTGTTCTCGTTCACGTCGTCCGCGTCCTCGTGGGTCCGGACGAAGTCGGTGAGGCGCTTGGTCAGCCGGGCGACGACGGACTCGCGGTTCGCTCCGGTGGAGGCGTCCGCGGTCTCCTCGGCAGCGGTCTCCGCATCGTCCGCGGCGAGTTCCGCGGCCTCGAGGGAGGCGGCGGCCTCCTCGGCGCCGTGCGGCAGCAGCTCGTCGGGGACCTCGTCCCACACACCGAGAGCGACGCACACCGCCGGCAGGAGTAGTCCCGCGGCGAGTTCGTAGCCCGCCGAGTTGGGGTGGAAGCGGTCGGGGGAGAACAGGCTGTCGCCGCGTTGGTGGAACTCCGGGGCCAGGGCCTCGGCCAGGGACACCGGTACGCCACCGGCCCGCCGGACCTGCACGGACTGGGCCGCGGCCAGTCGACGGCTGAGGGTGGCCATGACCGACCGCAGTGGTTGGGGGACGGCCTTGATGATCCCGAGGTCGGGGCAGGTCCCCACCACCACGTGTGAACCGCCCTCGCGTAGCGCCTCGACGGCCTCACCCACCCGCTTGGCGGCGGGGCCGATGGAGTGCCGGGCGGTGATGTCGTTGCCGCCGACGAGAATCACGGAGATGTCCGGATCACCGTGGGCGATCTGCATGGCCTCGATCTGGCCCTCGAGCCCCTTGGAGGTGGCGCCGACGATCGCCTTGACGCTCAGTCGCACGTCCCAGCCGGACTCCTCGGCCAGGCCGCGCGCCAGGAGCACTCCGGGCAGTTCGCCGGGGGAGTCGGCACCCAGGCCGGCGGCGAGGGAGTCGCCGAAGACCATCATGTGGACGTCGCACGTCATCCCGGGCCGCCACGGCTCGGCGGTCTCGGCGCCGGGCCGATAGAGGCCGTCACCGTGGAAGGGCCGTGAGGTGGGCTTGGGGATCACCCGACGGGCGATCCTGGCCTGCTGGGCGAGCAGTCCGTACGCGCCCCGGTACGCGCCGGCCGTGCCGACCGCGGTGCCGACCGCGAGCAGAGCGAGGTTGACGACGACGTTCCGCGCCGGATCATCTGCTTGGCTCATCTGGCGTGGCGTCTCCCCTCGGTGCGGTGTCGTGCGGAACGGGGCGCCGCGAGGTCGCGGGCCTGCTGTGACAGCTCAACGATAGTCCTGCGGCTCTCGGCGGGCCCCATCGACAGGTCGACCGGGTACTCGACGATCGAGATGTCGGTGTGGACGATCCGCCGGGGCTGCGGGGCGTCGTCGCGGCGCTGGGCCGGGTACACCAGGTAGGCGCGGTCGACTCCGAGCGCGGTGCAGGCCGCCAGCAGTCGGTAGTGCTCGGCCGCGCGGGCGCGACGATCCGTCGGATAGGTGGGCACGAAGGTGGTGACCGGCTCGCCGTCGACCTCGTACACCAGACCCATCCGTACGGAGATGTGGTCGCCGTGATCGGCGGGTGCGCTGTGCCGGCCGGAGGGGTCGTCGTCCGATTCGGTTCCGGAGTCCAGGTTGACGACGGGGTTGTGCAGCAGGCGGCCCCCGCGGCCGTCGAGGGCGGCGGTCAGCTCGGCTTCCACGAAGCGCTCGAACAGTGCCGGCATCTCGGTGACGAACGCCGCAGACGCCGCGTGGCCGTCCTCGACCTCGACCGAGATGCGGCGCACGATCCGGTCGGCCAGGGCGAGCGCGTCCTGGAAGCGGGCGTTGAGCCGGGTGGGCGTCCAGGTGGGGACCGGGGCGCCCTGGCCGATCAGCGAGGCGTCGGTCAGCCGGGCGTCGACCATCGCGAGTCGCCGCCGGGTGGCGTCGGGCAGGTCCGGCAGGAACTGTAGGCGGTGCGCGGCGGTGCGCAGGATGCGGTTCTCGGCGATGTCCGGGGTGAACTCCGAGTAGGTGACCTCCAGGGGGATGGTCATGCCCGGGTGGCGGCGGATCTGGTCTCCCAGACGGATCCGGCCCCGCACGGTGGTCAGCGCCTCGTCGACCCTGCGGTAGCCGCGCAGGAGCCCGGACGACAGCGCCTGGTGCGCCAACGCGGCCATCGACTCCGCCACGGAGGCCCACAACTCGTCGTCGTCCCTCGCCTGTACGGCGGACGGGAGGAACGCGTTGTCGGCAGCGTGGTCGAGCAGGAAGAACAACTGCGTCAGACCCAGGTTGGCCGCCGGCAGCACCCGCACCGACAGTCCCTCGACCCGGACCGACCCCACGCAGCCGCAGGGGATCAGGCGCCAGGTGTCGCGGCCGGCGGGCAGGACCTCCACGAGCCCGGTCTGTGACAGGTGCTGGGCGCCCTCCCAGCTCAGGGTGACCAGCCGGCCGCGGCGATCGAACTCGTCGAACTCGAGGGACTCCGAGGTCGCCGAGCCCGCCGAGGCGGAGATCACGCCCGGCCGATCTTCCGACGCAGCGTCGCCAGGCCGAAGCGCTCGTGCACCTCCGCGCGGGTCATCCGCCCGTAGTAGTGCTCCTCGAGCAGGGGCAGGAGGTCGTAGCGCCATATCGCCTCGAGCCCCCCGGGATCGGTGGCCCGGTCCTTCATGAAGTACGACGGCCCGATCCGAAGATCGCGATCGGAGTCGTCGATCTCGGAGTTGAGTGCCTCCAGCAGCTCCGCGGGCTCGGTGGTCACGCCCCGCGCCTCGAGGTGGCGGCGCAACACGCCCGCGACCGGTGGGGTGTCAGGGTGCAGTTCCATGAAGGCGAAGCGGCGGCGGATGGCCGCGTCGACCATGGCGATCGACCGGTCGGCGGTGTTCATGGTGCCGATGATGAACAGGTTGCGGGGCAACCGGAACGAGGTGTCGGGGCTGTACTGGGGCAGCACCGTGCGGTCGCGGTACTCGAGCAGGAAGTACATCTCGCCGAAGACGCGGGCCAGGTCGGCACGGTTCATCTCATCGATGATCAGGAAGCTCGGGTGCTCGCGCCCGGAATCGGACGTGGCGCGCGCGGCCTGCCGGCGCAGGGGCCCGGCCTGCAGGGCGAAGCCGGGCTGGCCGGATTCGGTGAGCGTGGGCCGGTAGCCCTCGAAGAAGTCCTCGTAGGCGTAGCTGGGGTGGAACTGCACCAGCTGGACACGGCTGGGGTCGTCGGCTCCGGCGAGGAAGCGCGCGAGTTCCTGTGCCAGGTAGGTCTTTCCGGTGCCGGGCGGGCCGTAGAACACGATCTGCTGCCGCTGCTGCAGGGTCTCGACCATCTCCTGCAGCTCCTCGCGGGGCATGTGCAGGCTGTCGGCGAGCTCGTCGGTGACGTCGGGCAGGGTGGGCACGGTCCCGGCTCCGGGTGCCTCGGCGACCTGCGACTCGGCGGAGTGGCGGCCGGGGTGCATCACCGCCAGCAGCGCGTCCAGTCCGTCGGTGAGGTCTACGACCGTGCCGGGCTCCCCGATGAGCTCCGAGAGCGGACTGGGGAGGGTGTCCAGGTCGAGGGTGACCGAGTGCCACCGGACGGAGCGTTCGAGCTGCTGACCGCCGTCCTCGACGTATCCCAGGTCGTCGGTGAGGGTGCCCAGGTGCAGCTTGGCGTCGGCGACCGTGGCCACCACGTCCTGGGGACTCATCCGGGACAGGAAGGTGTGCAGCTCGGCGGTGAGCTGGAACCGGGCCTGGTAGTCCAGGTGCGGGTAGCCCTGTTCGACGGCCTGGGACACCTCGAGCCGGCTGGCGTGCGCCGGGATGCGCGGCAGGTGGGAGGCGGGCAGGGCGATGCGGTTCTGCGCGACCCACTGGCCGGCCTGACCGACCCCGCCGCGACCGGGCCGGACCAGCCAGGCGCGTCGCGAGTGGTCATCGCGGTGGCGCTGCCACTGGTTGGCGATCGCGCCGCGATACCAGTCGACCGGCTGACCGAGCTGGGCGGTGAGAGTCTCGGAGATGCGGTGCAGGTCCTGGTCGATGTCCAGCTCGTCGATGCCCGACGGGCCGCCGATGAGGTCGGCGAAGGCGTCGCGGATGCGGGTCTTGTGCTCGTGCTTGACGATCGGCTGGAAGTACCCGGGCCAGGCCAGGTACTGCAGGCTGTAGCGGATGGCCCGCCAGTCTCCCGGAGTCGAGCGGGCGGCGCGCTGGAACTCCCACGGGTCGGTCAGCGCCGCGTCGCGTTCCGTCGAGTCCAGCTCGGCCCAGTGGATGACGAACGAGCACAGCCAGCGCAGGTGCTCCCGCATCTGGACGTTGAAGCCGAGCCCGCCGGTCAGCGGGCCCTTCTCGCCGAGCGCCTCGTCGAGGGCCTCGGGGATCCCGGGCGCGTCGTCCATCCATGACAGCACGTCCCGGATCCGTCCGCGCTTGAGGCGGGCGGTGACCGTGGACAGCGGCAACTGCTGGATGTAGAGCAACTCGGCGGCCAACAGCACCACCGGCCGCGGGGCGCCCTCCAGCTGGTCGTGCAGCGCCTGCATGACGGGGGAGCGGGTGGAGCCACCGGAGGGCTCCGTGGACGGCTCGTCGGGGTCGCCGTCGAGCCGCCGGATGAGCTCCTCCGCCACCTCGGGGGTCCACGTGTAGAGCTCGGGGTCGAAGGGCGACTGCCCGGTGCGCAGCGCGGGTCCCAGGACCTGCTCGGCCGCCGATTCGATCTTCGGTGCCGGGCCTAGAGGCCTGTCATGGGAACCGTCTGACACGTGGAACTCCTGGAAACGCCGGCGCGGAATCGGGCTCGCTCCGGGCCCGACATTCGTGGAGAACCTACCACCGGGCCCGTCGCCGCCGGTCAGCTCTGGTACGGCTCCGCGGTCACGATGGTGACGGAGACGGACTTGCCGTTCGGGGTGGTGTACTCGCGGCTCTCGCCGACCTTGGCGCCCAGGATCGCCCGGCCCAGGGGGGAGTCGGGGGAGTAGATCTCCAGGTCGTCCTTGCCGGAGCCCTCGCCCCGGGTGCCCACCAGGAAGGTCTCCTTGGTGTCCTCGTCGCCGTTGTAGTAGGCGCGGACGACCGACCCGACCAGGGCGACGCCGGTCTCGGTGGGCGTCTCGCCGACCTGGGCGGTGGCCAGCAGGTCGTCGAGCTGACGGATGCGGGCCTCCTCCTGGCCCTGCTGCTCACGCGCGGCGTGGTAACCGGCGTTCTCCTTGAGGTCGCCCTCCTCGCGCCGCTCGTTGATCTCGGCGGCGATGACCGGACGGTTGGCGATCAACGCCTCCTTCTCGGCCATGAGGCGGTCGTACGAATCCTGGGTCAACCAGTAACCCTGGGTGTCGTTGGCCATGAGAGCGCACTCCAATCTGTTCGTGTGCGTGCTGCTGTACGCAAAACACGGCCCCGCAAAGGGAGCCGTGCTGATGGCTCGATGCTAACACAGGGACTGACCTGCCCAGCGCCGTGCGAACCTGCCCGGTGGGGCCCTACCCGCGCAGGTAGTCGGGCACGTCGTCTCCGCATCCGTAGACGTCGGCCACGAACCCGCGCGCCCAGGTCTCGATGGACACCTGCACCTGGATGGTGCCGCTCTCCGACGGGGGCACGTACACCTCCCGGCGACCGACCTCGCCCTTCGTCTGGTCCTGCGCGCGGACGATGCAGTAGACGGGCGTGCCGGGCTCGTCGCGGGTGACCGTCATCACGAGGTCGGTCCGCTCGTCGTCGACGACCGTCACCCCGGTCTGCTCGGCGGAGATGTCCGGGTCGGCGTTGAGGCGGTACCCGGCGACCGCGCCGGCCACCACGAGGGCGCCGACGAGCAGGACGAGGAAGCCGGCGACCACCTTGCCGGCCACTCCCGATCCGGAGTCGCCGTACCGCTCCGACGGCGGGGTCGACGGCGCCTGCGACGGGTCGTCCGACCTCGGCTCATTCATGGGCCCAGGGTATCCGGGGGCGGTGGGCGGACCGCCCCGGGGGCACCGGAGCTCGGTGAGTCCATAGACTGGTGCGGTCAACCAGTACCCGAGCTCTGCAGAAGGCAGGTGCGACGATGGCCGGTCTTCGGCTGATGGCGGTGCACGCCCACCCCGACGACGAGGCGTCCAAGGGCTCCGCGACGATGGCCAGGTACGTCGCCGAGGGCGTGCACGTGCTGGTGGAGACGTGTACCGGTGGGGAGCGCGGCAGCATCCTCAACCCGGCGATGGACCGTCCCGACGTGGTGGCCGACCTCGTGGCCGTACGGCGCCGTGAGATGGCGCGCGCGGCCGACATCCTGGGCGTCGACCACCACTGGCTGGGGTATGTGGACTCGGGTCTGCCCGAGGGGGACCCGTTGCCCCCGTTGCCCGAGGGATGTTTCGCGCTCGCCGACGACGACGAGGTCACCGCCTCCCTGGTGGCCAGGATCCGCGAGTTCCGTCCCCACGTGATCATCACGTACGACGAGAACGGCGGGTACCCCCACCCGGATCACCTGAAGGTGCACTCGGCGTCGATGGCCGCCTTCGAGGCCGCCGCCGATCCCGCGCGGTACCCGGAGGCGGGCGAGCCGTGGGCGGTGGCCAAGGTCTACTACACGCACGGCTTCCCCAAGAGTCGTCTGGAGCGGCTCGACGACGAGCTGTTCGCCCGCGACGGCGTCCGCCACTTCGCGGAGTTCCTCTCCCGCTGGGGCGACCGTCCCGACATCATGGAGCGGGTCACCACCCGGGTGGAGTGCGCGGAGTACTTCGAGCAACGCAACTCCGCCCTGTTGGCGCACGCCACGCAGATCGACCCCAACGGGTGGTTCTTCGCCGCCCCGGTGGAGATGCAGCAGCGGGTGTGGCCGACCGAGGAGTTCGAGCTCGCGGCAAGTCGGGTGGCCGTACGCGAGCGGGCTGAGGGAGAATACGAGTCAGACCTCTTCGAGGGCGTCGACCCGTACGTCGAGCTCCCGGTCGGACCGAGCACAGTGAAGGACCCGAGATGATCACCCTGGGACCGGACGTCCAGATCGTGGCGTACCAGGCCACGATGATCCTCGCGCAGAACCAGTCGCCGGGGACTCCCGGATACAACGACAACCCGCTGGGTCCGGAGTTCGGGAAGGCCTCGCCGATCGGCATCCCGGTGGTGCTGCTGCTGCTCATCGCGACGGTGCTGCTGATCCGCAACATGAACAAGCACATCAAGAACCTCCCCGAGAGCTTCGACGCGGAGCATCCGGAGCCCGACCAGCTGGCCGACGAGGGCACGGACCGCGCCGGAGTCGAGGGAGAAGCCCCCGGCGCACCTGCCGATCCTCGCTGACCCCGGTTGCGCCCCAACACATCCGAAACGGGGCGGAGCAACGGGCGCCTCGGCCCGATCGCCGATCAACGGAGGTCGGAGGGGGTAGGGTCACCGGCTGTGCTCCCGCCCCGCGCTCTGCGCGTCCCCGCCTGCCTCTTCTTGGCCGCCACCCTCGCGTTTCCCGCTCCGGTGGGCGCCCAGACCGTCGTGGACGGATTGACCCTGGGGGTCGCGGAGGTGTTGGAGTTCCGTGACCGGAGCGCGGAGGTCGCCGTCCCCATCCCGGTTCCCCCCGGACTGACCCCGCGGACCCTGTCCACGACGGTGCAGTTGCCGGTCGATCTGGAACACGGTCATCTCGAGGCGTGGTCCGGTGACCTCCTCCTGGACCGGATGGAACTGGACGGTCGGGAGGAGTCGGTCCGTCTGGACATCCCGCTCGACAGGGGGCGGGTGCGCGGCGGCGTTCTGGACCTCACCCTGCGGACTGTTCTGAGCTCCCTGGGTGAGGCGTGCCCGGACTGGACCGACAGGCCGTTGGTCCTGCGCGATTCCGTGGTGGAATTCGACGGCGAACCCGAGCCCCCCGAGGTCCTGGCGGATTTCGTCCCCCCGGTGCTCGAGCGGCTGGAGATCTACCTGCCGGACGAGCCGAGCATCGCCGAGTCGAAGGCCGCAGCGCAGTTGACCGTCCTGGCGGCTGCGAGATTCGGGACGCGCGGGCTGGAGGTGGAGGTCCTCCCGGCGTCGGGCCCCAGGGCTCCGGTCACCTCGCCGTTCACCCGACGGGCCGAGATCACCGAGTCGGACCAGACCCGCGTCGAGTTGACCGATGACGCGGTCCCCACCGCAGTCATACGGGGGGACGCCACGACCCTGGGCCGTCAGATGCGCTCGGTGTCCAGCGAACTGTGGTCACTGGCCGTGTCGGATACGGTGACCCTGGACTCTCCGCTTCCGGCCCCGCGGGCGTTGGTGACCGAGGGCACGCTGGACGAGCTCGGGATCGGCTCCCGTCTGGCCCGGTCCGTCGGGACGGTCGAGGCGGGTTTCGGGCTCGATCAGACGAACCTCGCGATGGTGACCGGGGACGTTTCGGTCGACCTGCTCGGGTCGTACTCGCCGCCGCCTGCGGACCGCAGTGGGCTGATCGTGGTCTCCGCCGGGCAGACCGTGCTCGACTCCTGGACCGCCGATCAGTCCGGGGTCATCGAGCGCAGCGTGGAGATCCCCCAGGGCGCACTGGGTCGGTACACCGACATCACCGTCTCCCTGCAGACGGCGGGAGCGGGCGCCGCGTGCGGGGTGCTCCAGCCGCTGACGATGCTCATCGACGGGTCATCCCGGGTGCGGCTCGGCGAGCCCTCCTCACCCGCCCCGGCCGGGTTCGACTCGCTTCCGCAGGCGCTGATGCCGCGGTTGCAGGTGGCCACCGCGAACGGGTCACTGGAGGACACCTCTCGAGCGGTGCGGATCCTCGCCGAGTTGCAGGCGCTGTCCGCCGGCCCGCTCATGCCCGAGTGGGTGACCATGGAGACCCTCCTCACCGGCAATAGCCCCGGAATCCTGGTGAGCTCCGCCCCGGCTCCTGCGGAACTCGATCGTCCCCTCACCCTGACCAGCGGGCGCACCCTCGAGGTGATCGGCGCGGACGACGGCGAACCGGCGACCCTGCGGTTCTACGAGGACGTCGACTTCGCGTCCATGCAGGTCGTCGAGGACGGTGATCGGGCGCTTCTCGTGGCCTCGACGAGTTCCGGTTCCGGAGAGATCGATCGCATGCTGGACTGGCTGGACGCCGAGCCGGGTCGCTGGTCGACGTTGGGCGGCAACGTCCTGTTCACCGCCCCCGACCGGGAGCCGATCGAACTGTCGACCACCGACGCCGTCGTGGTGGAGTCGACGGACGCCGAGGGCACTGACGGCATCGTCCGAACGGCTCTGCTCATCGGGCTCGTGGTCACCGTGGTGGGAGCGGGGATCGCAGGACTCGTCTGGGCGGTGACCCGCCGGCGCCGGCTGGGCGCCGGGCGGTGAACGCCGGGTACGACCACGCGGCGCGGTGGGCCCTGCTCACCGCCCTGCTGGCAGCCGGTTTCCACGAGACCTGGCTGCGGGTGGTGCGCGAGCAGGCCGCGGGAGCCGGGAGCGGCGTTCTGCTCGCGCCGATCCTGGGCGCCGCCCTCACCGCGGTCGCCCTCCACCTGAGGCGGCGCCCCGAGTTGCCGATCCACGACCGCCAGAGCGACAAGATCGCCGGCACGATCGTCCTGGCGATCGCCCTCATGGTGCAGTGGTTGGTCCTTCCGCGATACACGGGCAGCTACGTCCTGCTCCACCTGGACGTGCTGGCCGCGTGGGTCTTCCTCCTGGGGGGATGCGTCTTCCTCTTCGGACTCCGCCGCACCGGGGCGTTCTGGCCGGCGTGGATCGTCCTCGTGGTGGTCCCGCCCGGCGCGGTCCGACTGGCGTCCTACGCGCTCGGCGGTAGCGGCACGGCCCAGATCGTCGTGGCCCTGCTCGTGGTGCTCACGGGCCCGGTGGTAGTGGCGGCGCCCGCACTGCTGGGGCGGGTGCGTCACCGCGACCGGGGGAGCTCGGACGGCGGCGGCCACGCCCGCGCGCGGCGCACGGTGGTGTACCGCCGGGAGGCATGGCGTAGCGCGCCCCTGCTGGTCGTGGTGGCGTTGGTGCTCGCGCTCGCACCGCTGCCACCGGGGGTCTCCGAGCGGCTGGCCACGGGCCCACCCACCCTGGACGGCCCGGGGCAGGTGATCCCGGAGGGGTGGCAGGAACTCGAGACCGTGGACTACCCGTGGGCGGGCCGGATGTTCGGGCCGTCCGCCACTTTGCAACGCCAGATGATCCGGGCCACCCGGGTGCGGGCCGACTGGGACCAACTCCTGCGCCCGCGGGTCGCGGCCGTGCAGTCGCTGACCGTTGCCGGCACGGGGGTGCTCGAGTTGTTCCCGCTCGAGATGACCTTCGACCTGAGCGCGGCCCGGGTGAGCCCACCGCGGACGGTGGACCTGGGTCGCGGGGTCACCGCCCGGTACCGCACCGTGATCGACGACGAGAACCTCCTCACCTGGAGTCTGTTGACCTTCGCGTGGAGCCGGGACCGGGGCCGGGTGCAGCGGGTCACCCTCATCACCGTGGACAACCACGAGTTCGACGCCGTGTTCCCACCGACCGTCCCCGGCACGCGGTCCACGTTCACCCGTCTGGCGAACCTGTTGCTGCGCGGGTCGGCGGCGGTCACGGACACCAACCCTCAGGACAAGGATCTGGACATGCTGATCGAACTGGGGACCGAACTGGTGAGGGCGCAATGGACGGGGCAGTGACGCCGGAGCAGGCCCGCAGCGAGGCCGCGCTGCACGACGCCGTGCACGGGCTGTTCGAACGCGACCCGCTGGCCTCGGCGGCGGTGCCGTTCGTGCCCTGGCAGAAGTGGACCGGCCTCGCCGCGCTCGCCGTGGTGATCCTCGCCCTCGTCCTGGCCACCACTCAGACGCTGATCTTCTTGACGGCGGTGAGCACGTTCGTCTACCTCATCACGCTCGCGGACCGACTCCTGCTGCTCAGCCGGGGTCTGGCACGGGACTCGATCCTGCACGTGGAGGACGAGCGCGCCCTCGCCGTCCCGGACTCCGAGCTGCCCACCTACACGGTGCTGGTGCCCGCCTACAACGAGCCCGAGGTGATCGGTGACCTTATCGACGCCGTGAGCTCCATCGACTACCCGGCCGACAAGCTGGAGGTGCTGCTCCTTCTCGAGGCGGACGACGACGTCACGATCGACGCCGCGGAGGCGGCCGGGTTGGGGCGGGTGTGCCAGATCCTCCGGATCCCCCCTGCCGATCCGCGCACCAAACCCAAGGCGTGCAACTACGCGCTGCACTACGCCACCGGCGAGATCATCACGATCTTCGACGCCGAGGACCGCCCCGACCCCCTCCAACTGCGCCGGGTGGCGGTGGCCTTCTCCGAGCTCGACGACGAGGTGGTCTGCGTGCAGGCGAAGCTGGCGTTCCACAACGGCTCGCAGAACATGCTCACCGCGTGGTTCACCGCCGACTATGCGCTGTGGTTCAACTTCCTCCTGCCCGGGTTGATGAAGTCCAGCTCGCCCATCCCGCTCGGGGGCACCTCGAACCACATCAAGGCGGACGTCCTGACCGAGATCGGGGCATGGGATCCGTACAACGTCACCGAGGACGCGGACCTGGGGGTGCGGATCGCGGCCCGCGGGCACCGGACGGCCGTGCTCGACTCGACCACCCTCGAGGAGGCCAATCCCGATCCCATCAACTGGATCAGGCAACGTTCCCGCTGGTACAAGGGTTACCTCCAGACCTGGTTGGTGCACATGCGTCAGCCCGTGACGCTGTGGCGCACCCTCGGCACGGTGAGCATGTTCCGGTTCACCACCCTGCTCGCCGGCACCCCCGTGATCGCCTGCCTGAACATGGTCTTCTGGCTGGTGACCCTGTCCTGGCTCCTGGGACAACCCGCTGTGATCGAAGAGGTCTTCCCCGCCTACGTGTACTTCCCGGCGCTGATCTGCCTGGTACTCGGAAACGCGACGATCCTCTACTCGAACCTCATCGCGTGCCGGGAGACCGGGAACGCCTCCCTGTGGTGGGCGTGCCTGACGGTCCCGCTCTACTGGGTGCTGATGTCGATCGCCGCGATCAAGGGCACCTACCAGCTGTTCGCCAACCCGTCGTACTGGGAGAAGACCGTCCACGGGTTGGCGTCATGAGAGGGCCGGCGTCATGAGGTACCGGCCCGCGGTGCTCTTCCTCGCCTTCACCGCCCTGTACCTCGCGGCCGGGCTGTACCTGTCGCTCGGTGCGGGCTACCTGCAGGGAGACGCGCTGAGCCGGGTGGCCGACACCCGGGCGGCGCTGCTGTCGCGCGACCCGCACCTGGCGGCCATCGGGTTCATCTTCACGCCTCTCACCGCGCTCGCCCAGCTCCCGCTGGTCGGGCTGTCGGAGTGGTTCCCCGCGCTGACCAGATGGAACCTGACGGCCGTGGCGGTGAGCGCCCCGGCGATGGCGGGGGCGGTCATCCAGGTCCACGCGATCGCGCGGGAACGCGGGTGCCCGACCTGGTTCACCCGGGGGGTCACCCTGGTCTTCGGACTGCACCCGATGATCGTCTACTACGGCGCGAACGGCATGAGCGAGGCGCTGTTCGTCTTCTTCGTGGTCTGGGCGGTGCGCCGGCTCGTCCGGTGGATGAGCACTGACGACGTGCACGACCTGATGGTCGCCGGGTTCGCACTCGGGATGGCCTATCTCGCGCGCTACGACGCGCTGGCCGCCTCGGGCACCGCGACCCTGCTCGTCGCCGCGGTGTCCTACCGCCGCAGCCGGAGGCAGGAGGTGGCGATCCTCGACGGCGTGGTCCTGGCCGCGCCGACCGCGCTGGCCTTCCTCGCCTGGGCGGCGACCAGCTGGTTGGTGACGGGCAGCGCTCTCGCACAGTTCTCCTCCCGCTACGGCAACGCCGCGATCCTCGAGCAGTCCGGCGGGGGATCGACCGGCGGGTTGTCCGCGATCGCCTTCTCCGCCGCCGAGATCGTGGTGCTCGCCCCGGCGCTGGGGGTGGTCCTGGTGTGGTGTGCCGTCCTGTCCGTGCGCCGGCGGGATCCCGAACCGCTGGCCGCGCTGGTCCTGGTGGCGGTCCTGGCCTTCGCGGTGCTCACCTATATGCGGGGCATGACCTTCCCGTTCCTGCGCTTCTACATCAGCGCCGTCCCCCTGATCGCGGTCCTGGCGGTGTTCTGCGTTCCGCGCGGTGGCACCCTGCGGCCCCGGCGACCGGGGGCCCGGGCGGCGGACAGGCCGCGGGACACGCTCGGGCGGGGAGTCGTCCTGCCGGCCACGGTGTTGCTGCTGCTCGCGGCGGGGGTGCCGCTCAGTGGCGCGGTCATGGTCTCGCCGACCCTCTCGCAGGAACAACACGCCCTCCACGCGGTGGTGGTTCCCGACTCCGGTGACCGGGCCACGGAGCTGCGCCTGCAGCAGGAGGCGATCATCGCGTCGTTCGACACCGAGCGACGCATCGCCGACTACCTCGACTCTCTCGGCCTGCCCGAGGGCGCCGTCCTGATGGACACGGTCCACGGGTTCCCGATCATCGCCTCCACCACCCGGCCGGATCAGTTCGTCATCCCCTCGGACCGGGATTTCGTCGAGATCCTCAACGACCCGGCCGCCCACGGCGTGCGCTTCCTGCTGACCGTGCCCGCCGAGGGGCGCGGCACCTCCGATGCGCTCAACCTGCGCTATCCGACCGTGCACGAGAACGGCGCCGAGCTCGGCGCCCTGGAGTTCGAGGTGGTCAACTCCGGCAACGACCGCCCGACCTGGCGGCTGTGGCGGGTGTTCTAGAAGCGGCCGTGATCCGGTGGATGGAGGGTGATGGTCGACTATCGTCAGCTCATGAAATCCCCTCAGATCGTCGCACTGCTCGTGATCGCCATGACGTTGTCGTGCGCCGCGCCGCCGGACTCGAGGTCGCAGGAGCCGACCCCTCGGGCGACGGTCTCCGCGGGCGAGTTCCACCTCGACGGCCAGCCCTGGTGGCCGACGGGCCTCAACGCCTATCAGCTCGCCACCGACTGGGGCGTCAACGCCGGGTGCGGGGCCATGGTGGACCTCGACCAGTACTTCGGCTCCCTCCCCGACGGGGCGGCGACCAGGTTCAACGTCTTTCAACAGCTCGCCGTGAACAAGTTCACCGGACAACTCGACTTCGCTCCGATCGACGCCGTCTTCGCGGCGGCAGAGCGTCACGACCAGATGGTCATCCCGGTGTTGGTGGGGCAGGACGGGGCGTGTGAGGACGGACAGTACAAGGACCGGGACTGGTATCTGGAGGGCTGGGAGCAACCGACGGCCATGCCGCTGAGTTACCGGGACTGGGTCACCACCGCGGTCGAGCGGTGGTCGGTGTCCCCGGCCGTCGCGGCGTGGGAGCCGATCGGGGAGCCCGAGACCGCGGTCTGCGGAACCGATGACTGCCACTGGCAGTTCCGCACCTGCCCGGCCGACTCGGCGGAGGTGCTCCGCGAGTGGACCGACGAGATCGGGGCGCTGATCCGTCACCGTGATCCGGACCGTCTCATCACCGCCGGCCTCCTGGGCGGCGACCAGTGCGGTCTCGTGGGCGACGGTTACAAGCTCATCGCGGACTCCCCGTACGTGGACGTGCTCCAGTACCACGATTACGACGACGCGGGCTTCCTGCCGCTGCGCCTCGCGCAGACCGACAAGCCGCTGGTGGTCACCGAACTCGGTATCGCGGCCGGCTCCTGCCAGTCTCTCGACGATCGGGCGGTGCAGATCGGGGAGCGCATCGACGACTACCGGGCGATGGGCGCCGCGGGAGCCATGCTCTGGGCGTTCGTCCCCGATCCCAGGCCCGCCGAGTGCACGTTCGACATCGGCCCGGAGGACCCGATCAGGGACCTTCCCCAGATGAGCAGGGCCGGCTAGAGGAGCTGCTAGTTCCGTCCGCCCAGCAGGTCGCCCATCGGGACGAAGTCGCCGAACTCGTCGTCGTCGGTCCGGCGGCCCCGCCCCTCGTCCGCCCGGGTGGGCGGCACGGCACCACCGGTGACCCCGGCGAAGCGCAGCATGTAGTCCGCCAGTTCGGTCCCGACGCGGCCGGCGCGGGTGCTCAGCGAGTTCTCGTCCCCGGCCGTGGTGGGCGCGCCGAAGTCCTCCGCGGCGGCGAAGACCGTGGTGGGGACGACGTCGGCCTTGAGGTAGGCGAACATCGGCCGCAGCGCGTAGTCGATCGCCAGCGAGTGTCGCGCGGTGCCGCCGGTCGCGCCCAACGCCACGGGGACGCCGGCGAGAGTGCCGGGATCGATCACGTCGAACAGCGACTTGAACAGGCCCGAGAACGACTGGTTGTAGGTGGGTGTCACGGCTATCACGCCGTCCGCCCGGGCGATCTCGTCGATCGCGGCGCTCAGCTTCTCACCGGGGAAACGGGTGATGGTCGCGTCGACCACCTCGTGCGCGAGCTCGCGTGCCTCGAGCACGCTCACGTGGACCCCTCGCCCGTGGCGCGCGAGCGCATCCCGGGTCGCGGAGGCGAGGTGGTCGGCGAGCATCCGGGTGCTGGACGGCACGGACGTGCCGGCGGCGACGACGACGAGGTTGAGCGGCCGCTCGCCGGTGTGGCTGTGTGGCTGTGTGGTCACCTGGACTCCTTTCCGGCGGGGGCCTCGGCGAGCCGGGACTCGGTGCGACGGGCACGGGCCAGCGCCTGCTCCTGGGCACGCTGCCCGCCCTCGGTGGTCAGTCCCGTCCAGTTGTCGCCGGTGCCGAAGCGGTACGCGTCGGAGTACGCGGGCTGACCCTCCGAGGCCAGTGCCGCGTCCCGCGCCGCCACCCGATCGGCGTGGGTGGGCCCGTTCGGCACGTGCGCCGGCCGCAGGGCGTCCAGCTCACGGCGCAGGACCGGGACGATCTCCGTGCCGAGGATCTCGATCTGCTCGAGCACCGTCTTACGGGGCAGTCCCGCGTGGTCGATGAGGAACAGCTGGCGTTGGTAGTCGCCCACGTGCTCACGCATGCCCATGTAGCGGTCGATGACCTGCTGGGGCGACCCCACCGTCAGCGGGGTCTGCGCGGTGAAGTCCTCCATCGACGGGCCGTGGCCGTAGACCGGGGCGTTGTCGAAGTACGGGCGGAACTCGTCGACCGCGTCCTGACTGTTCGGCCGGGCGAAGAACTGGCCGCCCAGGCCCACTATCGCCTGGTCCGCGGAGCCGTGGCCATAGTGCTCGTAGCGGCGGCGGTACAGGTCGACCATCTGCTTGGTGTGGCTGATCGGCCAGAAGATGTTGTTGTGGAAGAACCCGTCACCGTAGTAGGCGGCCTGCTCAGCGATCTGGGGTGAGCGGATCGAACCGTGCCAGACGAAGGGCGCGACCCCGTCGAGCGGACGCGGGGTGGAGGTGAACTGCTGGAGCGCGGTGCGGAACTTGCCCTCCCACTCCACCACGTCCTCATGCCAGAGGCGGTGTAGCAGCTCGTAGTTCTCGATCGCCAGCGGCAGACCCTGTCGGATGTCCTGACCGAACCACGGGTACACGGGGCCGGTGTTCCCGCGGCCCATCGTCAGGTCCACGCGCCCGCCGGTCAGGTGCTGGAGCATCGCGTAGTCCTCCGCGATCTTCACCGGGTCGTTGGTGGTGATGAGCGTCGTGGCGGTGGACAGGATGATGTCCGAGGTCCGGCCGCCGATGTACCCCAGCGTGGTGGTGGGGGAGGACGTGACGAACGGCGGGTTGTGGTGCTCGCCCAGCGCGAACACGTCCAGTCCCACCTGTTCGGCCTGCACGGCATACTCGACCACGGTCTCGAGACGCTCGTGCTCGGTGGCCACCCGGCCGGTGACAGGGTCGGGCGTGATGTCGGCTATGGAGAAGATTCCGAACTGCATGGTGGCGGGCCTTTCAGTCTGTTGGTCTACTCATCCTAACTTGCTGACATGTCAAACAAAAGGGGTGGGCGGGGTATTCCCGATCACGCTGCACTCCGCGGCGATCCCTGGTTTCCCTGCGCGCAGAGGGGTGGGGATGTCAGGATTCGACGACTGTCACCAGGAGGCGCCGTGACCGAGTGGATCGTCCGGAGATGGGCCCGTTTCGGCCACGACCGTCTCTACGCCGCGACCCCGGGCGGAACCGACCTGGGCTATCTCGACCTGGCGACCGGCCGCTTCCACTCCGACGACCTGTCGAACCTTCCACTGCTGCGCAGGGCGGTCGGGGAGCACTTCGCTCCGGTCGCGGCGCCGGACCCTGCTTCGGCGCCGAGCCCGGCGGTGGCAGTGGCGGGGGCGGGTCAACCCGAGTCCGCGCCTGCGCCGTCCGCACCTTCCGCGCCACCCGTGCCGAAGCCGACGCCGACCCCGACGCCGGACCCGCTCCAGGTGTCGGGCCCGGAACCGACGTCGGCTCCCGGGCTCCTGATGGCACCGGGCCCGAGGGCCGAACCCGCGCCCGGACCGAGGTGCCACGACCTCACCGGCATCCCTGCGGGCGCGGCCGCGCGCGAGCGGGCGATCGCCGAGCGTGAGGCGCAGGGGGTGATCCGGCACCTGTTCGCCCGGCTTGTCGACGCGAAGACCGACGAGCGCGCCTGGCGTATCGGTGCCGACGGCGAGCAGGCGGTCGCCGAGCAGTTGGCGATGTTGGGATTGCAGTGGCGGATCCTGCACGCGGTGCGCGTGGGGGAGCGCGGTGCGGACATCGACCACGTGGTGATCGGCCCCGGTGGCGTCTTCACCGTGAACTCCAAGAATCACCCGAAGGCGGCGATCTGGGTGGGCGGTGACACCGTCATGATCAACGGCAGCCGGGTTCCCTATGTCCGCAACAGTCGGCACGAGGCGGGAAGGGCATCTCGCCTGCTCGCCGAGTACGTCGGTTTTCCGGTGCCCGTCACCGGGATGATCGCGGTGGTCGGCGCCCGCCGCGGGTTCACCGTGAAGAGCCAGCCCGCCGACCGCGCCGTGGTGGTGGTCCCCCGGCGGGGTATCAGGCGCTTTCTGCAGTCGCAGCCTCCGCGACTGAGCCTGCGGGAGATCGACGCGATCCACGAGGTCGCCAGACGATCGACCACGCGGCAGCGCTGAGCCCGGGGCGGTGACCGACGTCAGGCGGGTCGGGGTGAATCGCGGCTGGGTGGGTCGCGGCGGGGGCGGCTGACTCCCGGTGGGTTGGTGAGGTGCCCGTCGTCGGTGATGAGGCGGTCGAGGTGGAGTCGCCACTGGTGGTCGAGGATCTGGTCGCGGGCCCGTGCCAGGGGGCCTGTGGGGGTGGTGCGGTGTTCGTGTCCGGTCTCGGTGATGATGGTCAACTCGCCGAGGGGTCCGGGCTGGTAGGCGCAGTGTCCGAAGGTCTTTTCCCGGTGGTGCCTGCGACACAGGCAGACCAGGTTCCACTCGGCGGTCGGTCCGCCGAGTTCGGGATGGAGGTGGTTGAAGGCGATGACGTGGTCGATCTCGCAGTCGTGGGCATCGACGGTGCAGCCGGGGTGGCGGCAGGTGCCATCGCGCAGCCGGATCCGCTCGACCAGGGCCGGGGTGAGGAAGTATTTGAGCACCGCGTCGGGGGTGTCGAGGACGCCGGGTTGGGGGTCGATCAGTTCGAACCGCACTTTCGCGTCGCCGCCGGAGAGCAACTCCTCGCACAGCCAGTCGAAGCTGGCGTAGGCGCCGGTGACGAACTGGACCTGGTTGGGCAGGCCCTGGGCGATGCCGTTGATGATGGAGATCCGCACCGGCTTGTCGGTGCCCCAGGACGCGCCCAGGGGCGGCCGGTCAGCGGCGCCGGCGCTGACGGGGCTGTCGGCACGGTCGGTGGGGTGTTCGGGGTCGTGCAGGCCGGTGCCGATGTCGTCGGTGTTGGGGTCACCCAGGGCGCACAGGGCGTCGGCGCGGAGCTGGTCGCGGCTGCGGGGATGACCGCTGTCGGTGGCGGTGCGGGCGGCGGCGTCGATGCGGCGCCGGAGTTTCTCGGCGGCGCCGGCGGGCAGGTTCGCCCACATGCTGGTCATGCCGGCTCGGCCGGGGCGGAACCGGACGGTGCGCTGCTCTGCGGCGGCATCGGCGGTGTCCTGGGCGCCGGTGGGGTCGTGGCGCTCGCGGGAGGCGTCCACGGTGGTGTCCAGGGCTGCCCGGCTGGGGCGGTGGCCGCCGTCCAGGGCCCGCGCGAGGGCCGCGACGACCTCGGATTCGACGTCGCCGATGATGTCGTCGGGTATCTCGGCCAGGCGGCAGGCGGTGTCGATGGCCAGTTGTTCGGGAAACAGGCCGCGCTCGACCGAGCTACGCAGACGCGACAGTCGGGTGTGGATCTGAACCCCGGCGGTGACCAGGCGCGCGGCGTGCCAGGTGGTCAACGCCATCGCCGCGGCCAGGTGATCGCGGGCCCGGTCGGTCGGCTCCAGACGCGCGAACGCCGGGCGTGAGTCGGATGCGGCGGGATCAGCCTCGGACACATCGTGGGCGGCCCGGTCCAGACGCCTCATCGCCTCCACGAGGTGGTGCGCAGCCTGCAGGCGGGTGGCCGCGGCCAGATTCTGGGCACGAGTGGCCGACCGGGCCACCTCGCTCAATGCCTCGGCGTCGAGGGTGTCCAGGGGCTCGGGCACGGCGCGATGCGGCCCGGTGGTGAACGACTCAACAGCGGACGATCCAGCAGCGAACGGCCCGGTGGTGAACGACCCCGTCGTCGTCGTACTCATCACCGTCACCCCTCCCGCGCCACACCAGACTCGAACATGTGTACTAGTCTAGACGCGGTCCGACTATCGCGCAAGTGTTCGAGTGTCGGGTACGGGATTGAGAGCGCCCTATGAGCGCGGCGGCCGGCCCGCCCGGGACCGGTTCCGCCAGCTCAGCAGGGCCAGGCCGGCCCAGGAGACCAGGACAGCGGCCGCCACCGCGAGCTGCGCCGTGAGCAGATGCTCCTCGGGGTAGATCACGCCGGTGAGGTAGTGGTCGATGAACCCGGAGGTGGGAATGGTCTCGCGACCGGCGTGTTCGCGGCCCCAGTTCTCCACGTGGGTCAGCGGACAGACCCACCCCACGATGGCGATCGCCAGCGCGTACACGGCGGTGGCCAGGTGCGGCCAGAACGTCCACCGCCACCGCCAGGCGAGGAAGCCGCCCACCGCCAGGTAGACGAGGAACGCGGCATGGAGAAGCATCGCGATGTCCGCGATCAGCCGGTACCCCATGCCTCCAGGGTGCCAGCCTCGGCCGGTGGCGGGAGTGGTCCGCCGCCGGCGTCGTCTGCTACGGTGTGCCGCATGTCGAACGCTCGCGCATATTGGCGCTTTATGTGGGCTCCGGGTGGAGCCCGCGCCGCGAGCGCACGCGTCCGCTAGACGGACGCCCCGACACCCGGAGCCCAGAGGCGGTGACCACCACGGTCGCCGCCTCCCGCCATTTCCAGCGGCGGATCCGGGTGCATCACGGGCACCACGAGGATCACGGCACCCGGCCCGCCACCACCGAGAGACCAGGAGCGCACCGCCGTGACCATCACCGCCGAGAACCCCACCCAGACCGCTGACAGGCGCGTCCTGTCCTACTCCCCGCTGCCGACCCCCACCCAGATCCTGGGCGAGCTCCCGCTGGGGCAGACCCGGGAAGCGCTGGTCGAGCGCAGTCGCACCGAGGTCGCCGACGTGCTGGCCGGACGCGACGACCGGTTGCTCGTGGTGGTGGGCCCCTGCTCGGTCCACGATCCCGAGGCCGCGCTCGACTACGCCGGCCGTCTCGCGGCGCTGGCCGAGGAGACCGCCGAGGACCTGCTGATCGTGATGCGCGTGTACTTCGAGAAGCCGCGCACCACGGTGGGGTGGAAGGGCCTGATCAACGACCCCGCGCTCGACGGCAGCTACGACATCCCGCGCGGCCTGCGCACCGCCCGCCGGCTCCTGCTGGACGTGCTCGACCTGGGGCTGCCCGTGGGCTGCGAATTCCTCGAGCCGACCAGCCCGCAGTACATCGCCGACGCCGTCTCCTGGGGCGCGATCGGGGCGCGGACCACCGAGAGCCAGGTACACCGCCAGTTGGTCTCCGGACTGTCCATGCCGGTGGGCTTCAAGAACGGGACCGACGGCGAGGTGCAGGTCGCGGTGGACGGGTGCAGGTCCTCGGCCTCGCGGCACGTGTTCTTCGGTACCGACCCCGACGGTCGCGCCGCGGTGGTCGAGACGGCCGGCAACACCGACTGCCACGTGATCCTGCGCGGCGGAACGGGTGGGCCGAACCACGACGCCGGGTCGGTGGCGTCCGCGGTGGCGTCGGTCGCGAAGGTGGGGCTGCCCGGTCTCGTCATGGTGGACGCCAGCCACGCCAACTCGGGCAAGTCCCATGAGCGGCAGGCCGAGGTCGTGGCCGAGCTCGCCGAGCGCGTCGGGGCGGGGGAGCAGGGCATCTCCGGCGTGATGATCGAGAGCTTCCTCGAGGCCGGCGCCCAGTCCGTCGGGGCCACCGAATTGGTGTACGGCAAGTCCGTCACCGACGCGTGCATCGGCTGGGACACCACCGCCGACAGTCTGCGCGCTCTCGCTGCGGCGGTACGCGGCGGCCGGAGGGGTTGAGCCCGGCCCGGGTAAGGGGGACCTCTGTGGAGGGGGCGCCGCGCGGTACTCTTTCCCGCGTGGACGCCTCCTCCCCCCTGTACTCGCTGTACGAGTCTCGACTCCGGTCGTCGCTCGAGGGTGCCCGGCTCCCACGGCACATCGCGGTGATGTGCGACGGCAACCGCCGCTGGGCCAAGGAGGCCGGCTTCACGGACGTCGCCCACGGCCACCGGGCGGGGGCGGTCAAGATCGCCGAGATGCTGGGCTGGTGCGACGAGCTGGGCGTGGACGTGGCCACCATCTATCTGCTCAGCACCGAGAACCTCGGACGGGACACCGACGAACTCGACGAGTTGCTGCAGATCATCGCCGACGTGGTGGACGAGATCACCGGCCCGGGCAAGAACTGGGAGGTCCGCATAGTCGGTCGCCTGGAGGTGCTGCCGGAGTGGCTGGCCGAGAGGCTGCGCCACGCCGAGCGGGTGAGCAAGGGGCGACCGGGGGTCAAGGTCAACGTGGCCGTGGGCTACGGCGGCCGGCAGGAGATCGCCGACGCCGCGCGGGATCTGGTGGCGCAGTTGATCGAACAGGGCCGCACGGGGCAGGAGCTGGTCGACGGGATGACCGTGGAGGGCATCGGCGAGCACCTCTACACCTCCGGCCAGCCCGATCCCGACCTGGTGATCCGCACCTCGGGTGAGCAACGGCTGTCGGGCTTCCTGTTGTGGCAGAGCGCGTACTCGGAGATCTGGTTCACCGAGGCGTACTGGCCGGCGTTCCGCCGAGTGGACTTCCTCCGCGCCCTGCGCGACTACGGCGCCCGACACCGTAGGTTCGGTCACTGATGTCGGCGTCGGGGACCGGGGTACCGGAGTCGTTCTCCGTGAAGGCCGTCTGCGTGGTGGACCAGCTGCTCACCGTGCCCGGCCGGGTGGGGGTGACGGCGATCGACAAGCAGCCCGTCGACGGCCCGGTGCAGGTGCGCGAGTACGGACTCCACGGCGACGTACAGGCAGATCGCGAACACCACGGCGGCGTGTGGAAGGCCGTCTACCTGCTCTCCGATTCCGACGTCGAGCCGTGGGAGCCCGAGTTCGGCGGCCCGATCCCGCCCGGCTACTTCGGCGAGAACCTGCGCGTGACCGGCGTCGACACCGCGCAGCTGCCGATCGGCACGGTGCTGGAGGTGGGGCAGGGCAGCGGGCGTAGAGCCCCTCTGCGACTGGAGATCACGACGCCGCGGATCCCGTGTCAGACGTTCGGCGACCGCGTGGGTAAGCCGAGGTGGGTGCGCCGCTTCACCGAGGCCGGGCGACCGGGCGCGTACGCCCGCGTGCTGCGGGCGGGGCCCGTCGAGGCCGGCGACGAGATCCGGGTGGTCGCGGTGCCCGGCCACGGCGTCACCATCGGGCGGGTGTTCGAGGGGGTCGACGACGACGAGGTCGGCCGCCTGCTCGCCGAGTACAACCTCTCCGATCTCGCACCGAGCCTGGTGCGCAAGCTCGACCCGGCCACGGACGTGCGTCCCGCCGACGCCGACTGAGCCGGCCCCTCACGCTGTCGAGAGGTCGATTCCGTTCACGTTTCCCCAGGGGCGGGTTCAGGTGGTCAGCGCATTTGTGACCAGTCGGCTGTGACCACTCGGGGCAGGATCACGCACGCGGCTCGACCAGGTGGTCCCAGACCGGGCCGGCGGTGCGCCACAGCTCGGGTGCCTGCTCGACACCCACGTCGGGCAGCCGGAACGCGCCGCTCCCGCCGGCCGTGGTGGCCACCAGGGTCGCCAGCCCGGCCCGGCGCTGCAGGGGTGAGCGGCGGATGTTCCACCCCAGGATCCCCTCGCGGATCAGCAGGTCGGTGCGGCGCAGCAGCGAACCCTTGCGGAGGGCGACCACGCGGGTCGTGACGCCGTGTCCGAGGCCGCGGGAGTTGTCGACCGCGGTCCAGATCGCCACCGGCGCGGACACCGCCAGCGCGGCCACCGGGGCCCACCACAGCCACGGCCAGAGCACGGCGGGGACGACACCCGACCCGGTGACGACGACGACGGCCGCGGCCGCCCGCACGAATCTGCGCCTCCGGGCCGCGGGCGGATGGACGCGGAGCGCGGCGGGCTGTTGTGCGCGGGGCGCGGTGGGCTGTTGTGCGCGGGGCGCGGTGGGCACCGGCTCGCCGAGGATCGTCCCGGCGGCTCCGGCGGAGACGTCCCGGGGTGAGGCCGGAACGAGCGCCGGGCTCTGCTTCTGCTTTCCGTCCTCGTCCTTCCCGGTCCCCACCCCGGAGGCCACCACGTCGAGTCGCGCGGCGCCGAGGAGCCGGAACCCGGGTGGCTCGTGCAGCGTCACCCCGCGTACGCGGCGTCCGTCGAACGAGGAGTGGCGCCCCACCAGCAGGCCTCGGCGGATCTCGAGCGAGCCGTCCTCGTGGCGGTCCAGTCGTAGGTTCCACCAGTTCTCGACGAAGATCGCCACCGAGGCGATCGTGCCCACCACCAGCGCCAGGAGGACTACCCCGGCGGCGATCACCGGGATCGGGAGAGCGCCGATGCGATCCCAGATCCACTCGAGCAGTTCGGGGACGGCCCCGAACCAGTCCGCGACCTGGAACACGATGCCGATCCCCACCAGGCCCAGCAGCGGCGTCATGACGCTCGCGGGTGCGTAGCGGACCCAGCCCCGGTCCAGGCGCACCAGTTCGGAGGTGTCGGTGGCGGCCCGCTCGGCGAGCAGATGTCGGCGCAGGTCCTCGGCGACCTCGCGGTCGAGGGCGACGAGCGTGAGCCGGGACCCGTCGGTCTCCCCGCTGCCCAGCCTGACAGTGGCTATTCCCAACCGACGCTGCACCAGGTCGGCCGAGATCTCGACGTTGCGTACCCGTCCGGTCGACAGGCTGGTGGTGGAGCTGGAGAGGAAACGGACCCGGCGTTCGATCCGGTGGGGGTCCACGCGGTACCTGGTCACGGCGAGCCGGACGGTCTCGGTGACCGCGGTGGCGACGGTGCCGAGGATGGTCGCGCCGATCGTCCAGAGGAGCACCCATCCGACGGCGAGGCCGCCGAGCAGCATGCCGATGCCCGCGGGTACCGCTGCGGCGGCGAGCGCGCCCGCGGCGACCAGCGTCGTGGCGGGGATCGTCCGCGGGTCGAGACTCAGCCAGCCGGCGTCGGGGGCGGTCACGTCGCGTCCCGCTGGTCGTCCTCCGCCAGCAGCGTCAGTCGGTCGACCATCTCCTCGGCCCGGTCGGCGTCGAGGGCGCTGATGCGGACGGCGCCGGCCGAGGACGCGGTGGTCACGACGACGGTGGCCAACCCGAACTGTCGCTGCAGCGGGCCGCGGGTCTTGTCGACGGTCTGCACCCGGGACAGCGGGGCCGCCCTCCACTCCTCCCAGAACAGGCCGCTACGGCTGTAGACGGCGGTGTCGGTCTCCTCCCAGCGGTGGATGGCCCACCGCACCCGCGGCACCACCACCAACGCTACGGCTGTCGCGGCCGCCCACCCCACGGCCACGAGGAGGATCCACGGGGCCAGGATCACCCCGAGGACCACGGCCACCACCAGGGGCCCGATCATCGCTATCGCGACCTGCGCCGTCCACCAGCGTCGACACCGCGGGTCGACGCGGTTGCGCGGTGGCCTGAGTTCTAGAGGTGACGAGTTCACGGTTCCCAACATAGGGCCCCTGTGGAACGCTTGCCGTCATGACACTTCTCGGGCGCTACCGGGCAACCGGCGCAGACCTGCCGTTCGGCGATCCGCTCCGCGCACACGGGGTGGCCATGGAGGGGTATTTCCTCAGGGTCACCGACGCCGAGCGGGGTCGCGCGGTGATCGCGCTCATCGGGATCAACCGGGGGCCGGACGGGCACTGGGCGACCCTGGGTCTGGCCTCGGACGAGGTGCCGCCGCCGGCCGGTGCGGGCGGGGTCCCCCGGCCGGGCGACGGCGCCACCTCGTCGTCGTCGTTGTTGTCGTCCGGCACGTCGTCCTCCCTCCGTCTGGCCGCCGCGCCGCAGGGGTGGGCGGATCCCGATCGCCTGGGGGCCCGCTCCGGTGAGCTGTTCGACTACCGGGCGGACGGCGTGCGAGTGGACATGGGGGAGGGCGCCCGCCTGCACGTGGACATCACCGATCCCGTCGGGTGGCCGCACCGCGCGGTGGGCGGGTCGAGCATCTTCCAGTCCGTTCCCGCCCTCAACCAGTACTGGCACCCGTGGCTGCTCGGCGGCAAGGCGCGGGGCTGGGCCGAGCTCGACGGCCGGCGCTGGGAGTTCGACGGCGCCGACGTCTACGGCGAGAAGAACTGGGGAGCCGAGGGTTTCCCGGACTCCTGGTGGTGGGGCCAGGCGCAGGGCTTCTCCGAGCCGGGCACGTGCGTCGCGTTCGCCGGCGGACAGATCCACTCGGGCCCGCTGCGCACCGAGGTCACGGCCCTGGTGGTGCGGTTGCCGGGGGGCCGGGTGATCCGGCTCGGCAACCCCGTGGTCTCGCCGGTGCGCGCGGACGTGGGCGACGACGTGTGGGCGCTGGAGGGTCGCGGCTACGGGTGGCGGATCCGCGTCACCGGCCGCGCACCGTTGGGTCGGGCGCACGTGCTGCCCGTCCCGCTGCCGTCGGAGAAACGGAACTCGGCCGGTGCGATCGAGCATCTGTCCGGCGAGCTCGACGTCGAGGTGTGGCGCCACGGCCGGCTGGTGTGGAGCGACCAGAGCCCGCAGGCCGCACTGGAACACGGAGGTCTGGAGCGTGCGGAGGCGGAGCTGCGGCGTCGCGGCGTGCCGGTGGGGGAGACGGGCGCCGCCCCGGAGTAGGTCCTCCGCGCTCCCGTTCCGCCCTGCCGCAGGACTCGTGGGTTCCCGGGCTCGTCGTTGACAGTGTGTTCGTCGTCACATAACGTCCAGAAACGAGTTCAGTTTAGCGACGACGGGAGAGCGATGTCAGACAGCAGTAGCGAGGTGCGACTCACCTCGGAGATGAAGATCCACGACGACGTCACCATCGATCGGCTCCGCTCGATCCTCGCCGACGTCAGTCGGGGCGCCGCGGCCGAGGGCGACCACATCCGCGGGCACAACTTCTACCTCGACGAAGGAGCGCGGATTCTCTTCGCTCACGAGCACTACCGGGACGCGGACGCGATGCTCACGCACCTCGCCGAGATGGATCAGGCGAAGGTCGGCGAGCTCATGTCGACGGTCGACGTGCTGGACCTCCGGATCTACGGGCCCGTCAACACTGAGCTGCGTGAGCTGCTCGAAGGCTTCGGCTCGCCCCGGACCTTCGAGTTCGTCAGCGGCTTCACCCATCTGCGAGCGTGAGATGGCCGCCCGGTCCGGATGCGAGAAGTTCCTCCAAACCGACGAAGGGGAAGCAGGACGGGCGACGTAGGGCGCTCTGGCAGAACGTGGGCCGGGCCCCGGGGGCGACCTCGGGGCCCGGCCCACGTCCGTCGTGGGGTGCGGCGCAGACGGGAGGGGCGGCCCGTCGCGGAAACGTAGTCGTGTCAGCAGGATTCCAGCCGCGACCTGCACCGGCGATGGGGTCGATGTCGATGACCGCCCTGACCTGGTCAGACGTCCACCTTCGGGCCAAAACAATGATTTCCTACTTTCTGCACACTATGCCTTGCGTCACAGTGTGATCGTGGTTACAGTCGCCCTAAGTGAATTCAGCTCGAAAGCTACGGAGGGATCAGACGTGACCGAAGAACAGCGCCTCAAGAACCTGGACCTGGTGCGGGCGTACACAGACGCTCTCAACAAGTGGGACATCGAGACGATGAGCGAGCTGTCCACCGAGGACGTCGTCTTCGAGCTCCCGTTCCGGCCCCCCACGTTCGGACGCGAGACCGTCGGACGTACCGCGTACATGGAGGTGCTCGCCCAGGCTCGCGACCACATGATCGACGGGTCGGAGAACCTGCACGACCTCGAGCTCGACACCCTCGCCTCCAACCCGGACGTCGTGATCGCCACCTACAAGAGCGACATGCTCCTGCGCAGCGGCGCCCGGTACGCGAACGAGTACATCTCCCGCTTCGTCTGTCGCGACGGCAAGATCGCCCGCTTCGTCGAGTACTACGACTCGATCATCTTGTTCCGCGCCCTCGGCGGGACCCTGGTGGAGGCCGGCGAGTCCGAGCTCCTCCCGGAGGGCCTCAGGTCCTGAGCGAACCACGCGGACGCCCCGACACAGCACGTCACACCGGAGGAGAAGACCATGGGTAAAGAACTGCCCGACCCGAGCACCGTCGTCGCCGACGCCCCCACGTGTCCGTTCGTGGACATGTGGTCGGAGGAGTACAACGAGAAGAACCTCGAGACCCTCAAGCACCTGCGCGAGGAGCACGACCTGGCCTTCCACAAGCAGGGCAACACGACCGTCCCGTTGGTGACCCGCTACAAGGACCTGTGGAAGATCCACCGTGACTGGAGGACGTTCCAGTCCGGTCGCGCCGCCTCGCATTTGGCCGACCGCCGATACGACGACCCGAACGACGACCCGACCTTCATCCCGCTCGACACCGATCCGCCGGTCCACAGTGAGTGGCGCAAGATCCTCGAGCCGCTGCTGACCCTCAAGAAGATGGAGGCCCACGCGGAGCTCATCGAGAAGATCGCCGACGACCTGCTCGAGGGTCTCGAGGGTCGCACCAGGTTCAAGGTCATGGACGAGTTCGTCCGTCCGATGCAGGCGCGGGCGATCTTCGCCGTGATCCTCGGTGTCCCCGCCGACAGTGACCGGATCCTCCAGTTCTCGGCGTGGGCGCAGGACGCGCTGATCGTTCCCGAGCGGGCGGTCGAGGCCTTCGGCAAGCTCAGCTCCGCCCTCCTCGAGATCCTCCAGGAACGTCGGGAGAACCCCCGTGGCGAGGACGACATCGTGACCGTTCTGGCGAACTGTCGGCCCGGTGGAGAGGTTCCCGACGACGGCGACCTCATCAAGATCATGATCGCGCTGACGCTGGGCGGACTCGAGTCCACCGGCACCGTCCTGAGCGGCACGATCCACCACATGGCCACACACCCGGAGGACCTGAAGGAGCTACAGGACGACATGTCCCTGCTCGACGAGGCGATCGAGGAGGCGCTCCGGCTGTTCGTCAACGTGACGCTCACCCAGCGCACCGTCACCACGGAGACGACGCTCAACGGGTACGACCTCAAGCCCGGTGACAAGATCTGGAACCTGCCGGGCTCGGCCAACCGCGACGAGTCGGTGTTCCCCGACGGGGACAGCTGGAACGTCCATCGCGAGAACAAGCGCCACGTCTCCTTCGGCGCCGGCATCCACCGCTGCCTCGGGTCGAACCTCGCGCGGATCTTCCTGCGCGTCGCGTTCACGGCGGTGCTCACCCGCATGCCCGGCGTGACCCTCGTCCCGGACCAGGAGATCCACACCCACTCCATGCCGACCCGCGGGCTCACCGAGTTCGAGGTCACGGTCGACGAGATCACCCCCGCCGCGTCTGTCCGCTGAGCCCGGACGCCCGAAACCCGAGAGGACACATCATGAAGGTGAAGATCGACCACGAGTTCTGTGTGGGTCACGCCCGCTGCTACACGTTGGAGCCCGACCACATCGCCGAGGACGAGCGCGGCCGCGGCGTGGTGCGCGACGACGCCCCGGAGATGTCCCCCGAGACGGCGCGCCGTCTGGTCCGGGCCTGTCCGGAGTCCGCCATCTCGATCGTGCGGGATTCGTGAGGGATCGATGACCATGCTCCAGGACCCGCTGCGTGCCGACATCGTCCACCTCGGGGACGGCTCGTCCGGTGACGTGTCGATAGACGCGGTCGTCGCAGGGCGACGAGACGTGGCGGAGGGCGTCGTCGAGCTGGTGCTCGAGGCGGCCGACGGCGGTGACCTGCCCGTGTGGGAACCCGGCGCCCACATCGACATCGTGCTGGACGACGGCGCGATCCGTCAGTACTCGCTGTGCGGTGATCCGGCGGACCCCACGACCTACCGTGTGGCGATCCTGCGCGAGCCCGACGGCCGTGGAGGGTCGCGGCGCATCCACGAGGAGCTCCACCCGGGCGCCCGCGTGGAGATCAAGGGCCCGCGGAACCACTTCCCGCTCCGGGAGTCCCCGCGGTACCTGTTCATCGCCGGGGGGATCGGGGTGACCCCACTGATCCCCATGATGCGCGCGGCCGAGGCGGCCGGCGCCGAGTGGCGCTTCGTCTACGGAGGCCGGAGCGAGTCGACGATGGGATACGTCGACGAACTACGCGCGTGGGGGGACCGGGTCACGATCTGGCCCGAGGACTCCCACGGGTTGATCGACCTCGAGAGGTTGCTCGGCTCGCCCGAGGAAGGAACGCTCGTCTACTCGTGTGGGCCGGAGCCGCTGCTGGCGGCCGTGGAGAAGCGGTGCGCCACGTGGCCCCAGGGTTCACTGAACCTGGAGCGTTTCTCGGCCGTCGAGGTCGACACGTCGCGGGACTCCGGTTTCGACGTGGAGCTCCGGCAGACCGGGACGACGCTCCACGTGGACGAGGACCAGACGATCCTCGAGGTGGTGACGGAGGCCGGTGTCTACGTGTCGACGTCCTGCACCGAGGGGACCTGCGGTTCCTGCGAGACCACCATCCTCGAGGGCACCGCCGACCATCGCGACGTCGTCCTGTCCCCGGAGGAGCAGGACGCGCAGGAGACCATGATGATCTGCGTCTCCCGGGCGACCTGTCCCCGCCTCGTGCTCGACCTCTAGGCCTCGTCTCCTGACCCGGTTCACCGGGCCGGGCCCGGCCCACCCGACCATGAAAAACCAGGAGGATCAATGCTCCCGAGGAGCTACAGCGAGTTCTACATCGACGGACAGTGGCGCGCGACGGACTCGACCGAGAGCTTCCCCGTGGTGTCCCCGTCCACCGGCGAGCCGATCGGCGAGGTGCCCCGCGCGACCCGGTCGGACATCGACGCGGCCGTCGAGGCCGCCCGCCACGCGTTCTACGAGACCGACTGGGCCACCCGACCCGTCGAGGAGCGCGCGGCCCTGTGCGAGGCGCTCGCGGCGAGGCTCTACGAGGTCAAGGACGAGATGGCCGAGTTGCTGGTGGACGAGCTGGGCTGCACCCGCATGCTGGCGGACGTCTACCAGGCCGTGGCCCCGACCCTGCACTGGAACTACAACGCGGAGGTCGGGCGCACCTTCCCGTTCAAGGAGGTCCGGACCGCTGACCTCGGGCCACTGGCCGGGGGGTCCGCCGGGGGCATGATCATGCCGTACCAGACCCAGGCCCTCGTGGTGCAGGAGCCGGTCGGCGTGGTCGCGACCATGGTCGCCTACAACTTCACCATGCCCGGGACCTCGCAGAAGGTGGCGCCGGCGATCGTCGCGGGCTGCACCGTCGTGATCAAGGTCCCGGAGCCCGACCCGCTCGCGGTGTTCGCCCTGGGCCAGCTGGTCCACGAGGTGGGCTTCCCGCCCGGGGTGATCAACATCGTGGCTGCGGGGCCCGAGGAGTCGGCCTACCTCGTCTCCCACCCGGACGTCGACATGGTGAGTTTCACCGGGTCCACGACCGTGGGCTCCCACATCGGCCGCGAGTGCGGTGCGCTGATCCGACCGGTCGTGTTGGAGCTCGGTGGGAAATCGGCGGCCATCGTCCTCGACGACGCCGATCTCGACACCACCGTCCCCACGCTGCTGGGGGTCAGTGTGATCCCCTCCAGTGGTCAGAGCTGTGTGTGTCAGAGTCGGTTCCTGGTGTCCGAGGCCAGGCACGACGAGCTGGTCGAACGCCTGGTCGCCGCGATGGCGGACATCAGAGTCGGCGACCCGCACGACCCGCAGGTCGACATGGGTCCGCTCATCACCGAGGCGCATCGGGAGCGTGTCCTCGCGATGATCCGGCGCGCCGTCGACCAGGGCGCCACGGTGGCGTTCGGCGGCGGTGTCCCGGAGGGTCTCGACACGGGATGGTACGTCGAGCCGACCCTGCTGACCGGGGTGACGCCGGACATGGAGATCGCGCAGGAAGAGGTCTTCGGCCCCGTGGTCGCGGTGATCTCCTACCGCGACGAGCAGGATGCGATCCGGATCGCCAACGACAGCCGCTACGGCCTCGCGGGATCGGTCTACACCTCCGACGTCGAGCGCGGATTCGAGATCGCACGCAGGGTGCGGACGGGGACGTTCTCCGTCAATTCGTTCTCCGCAGACTTCAACTCGCCCTTCGGCGGATTCAAGGAATCCGGGATCGGTCGCGAACACGGCGTCGCCGGACTCGAGGGGTATCTCATCCCCAAGTCCATCTCTGTGGACCCGTCGATGGCCATCCCCGAGTCCGTCGTCAGGGACGCGGACGTGGTCACGAGCGGCGTTCGCAAGGGCGGCGCCTGACCGGCCGGGCACCGGGCGCCGCGCGGGAGGTCAGATCTTGCGCAGGCGCAGCCGTTGGATGGAATGGTCGGAGTTCTTGCGCAGCACCAGAGTCGCCCGCGGCCGGGAGGGCAGGATGTTCTCCACCAGGTTGGGCCGGTTGATCGAGTTCCAGATCTCGCGCGCCGCCAGCCGGGCCGCCTGGTCGGAGAGGTCGGCGTAGTGCGCGAAGTGCGAGCCGGGGTTGGAGAACGACGTCTTGCGCAGTTCCAGGAACCGCTCGACGTACCACTTCTCGATGTCCTCGATCTTCGCGTCGACGTAGAGGGAGAAGTCGAACAGGTCCGAGACCATCAGTCGCGGGCCGGTCTGCAGCACGTTCAGGCCCTCGACGATCAGGATGTCGGGGCGGCGGACCTCGATGGACTCGTCGGGGACGATGTCGTACTTGGTGTGCGAGTAGACGGGCGCGCGGACCACCGGGGCGCCGGACTTGACCTCGGTGACGAAGCGCAGCAGGGCCCGCCGGTCGTAGGACTCGGGATAGCCCTTGCGATGCATGAGCTGGCGTCGTTGCAGTTCACGGTTGGGGTGCAGGAACCCGTCCGTGGTGATCAGGTCCACCCGGGGGTGGGAGTCCCAGCGGGTCAGCAGCGCGCGCAGCACACGGGCGGAGGTGGACTTTCCCACCGCCACGGAGCCGGCCACGCCGATCACGAACGGCATGGGGGCGTCCACGGTCTCGCCGAGGAACAGGTTGGTGGACTGGAACAGCCGCTGGCGGGCCGTGACCTGCAGGTGGATGAGCCGGCTGAGCGGCAGGTAGATCTCCGCGATCTCGTCCAGGTCCAGGTGCTCGCCCAGGCCGCGCAGGCCCTCCAGGTCCTGCTCGGTGAGCACCATGGGCATGGCCCGCCTGAGCCGCCGCCAGCTCCGGCGGTCGAACTCGACGTACGGCGTGTAGTCGCCGGCGTGTCTGCTCACGGTTACCGATTGTGTCAGGTGCCCACGGGGGAGAGGCCTCCAGGTGCCCTGGCACTAGAGTGGACGACGACGACGAGGCGGGCCGTGGCCGACACGGTTCGCCCGAAGTGAATGCCCACGCGCGAGGAGCTGCAGCGATGACCGACCCGAACACCGACGTGTTCTCCGCCTCCCTGTCCGAGCTGGACCCGGAGGTGGCGGAGGCGATGGCCGGCGAGCTGGCGCGTCAGCGCGACACGCTGGAGATGATCGCCTCCGAGAACTTCGTGCCCCGCTCGGTGTTGCAGGCCCAGGGGTCCGTGCTCACCAACAAGTACGCCGAGGGCTACCCGGGGCGGCGCTACTACGGCGGCTGCGAGCACGTGGACGTGGTGGAGAACCTCGCGCGGGATCGTGCCAAGGAGGTGTTCGGCGCCAAGTACGCCAACGTCCAGCCGCACGCCGGCGCGCAGGCCAACGCCGCGGTGCTCATGGCGCTGGCGGATCCGGGTTCCAAGATCATGGGCCTGTCCCTGGCCCACGGCGGGCACCTCACGCACGGGATGAAGCTCAACTTCTCGGGCAAGCTCTACGAGGTGGCCGCCTACGAGGTCGACCCGGAGACCATGCAGGTCAACATGGACACCGTGCGCGAGATGGCGCTGGCGGAGAAGCCGGACGTGATCATCGCCGGCTGGTCCGCGTACCCGCGCACGTTGGACTTCGCCAGGTTCCGCGAGATCGCCGACGAGGTGGGCGCCAAGCTCTGGGTGGACATGGCGCACTTCGCCGGCCTGGTGGCCGCGGGCCTGCACCCCAGCCCGGTGCCCCACGCGGACGTCGTCTCGACCACGGTCCACAAGACCCTCGGCGGGCCGCGTTCCGGCATGATCCTCACCAACGACCTCGAACTGTTCAAGAAGCTCAACTCCGCCGTGTTCCCGGGCCAGCAGGGCGGGCCGCTCATGCACGCGATCGCCGCCAAGGCCACCGCGATGAAGATCGCCGGCACGGAGCAGTTCCGCGAGCGTCAGCAGCGCACCATCGAGGGCGCCAAGATCCTCGCCGAGCGACTGACCGCGCAGGACTGCAGGGACGCGGGGGTCTCGGTGCTGACCGGTGGGACTGACGTGCACCTGGTGCTGGTGGACCTGCGTGACTCCGAGCTCGACGGCCAGCAGGCGGAGGACCTCCTCCACTCGATCGGCATCACCGTCAACCGCAACGCGGTGCCGTTCGACCCGCGCCCACCGATGATCACCTCGGGGTTGCGGATCGGCACGCCCGCCCTGGCCACCCGTGGTTTCGGTGCGGAGGAGTTCCGCGAGGTCGCCGACATCATCGGCACCGCTCTCGCCGCCGGTAAGGGTGCCGACCTGGCCGCCCTGCGCGAGCGCGTCTCCGTCCTGGCCGCGGCCAAGCCCCTCTACGAGGGCCTCGAGGAGTGGCGCATCCTCGGCTGACGCCACCCGGATACGACGAACCCCCCGCGGTACACACCGCGGGGGGGTGTCCCTATGAGGATTGTCAACGGTTTGGCCGAGTCTCTTCGCTAGTTCAAGCGGCCGCCGGCATCTGTGGTGGTGACGCGGGTTCGCGGTAGAACTCGCGGTTGGTCAGCATCGCGTAGATGACGTTGCTTCGGCGTCGCGCCAGGCACATGACGGCGGCGTTGTGCTTCTTTCCTTCTGCCCGTTTGCGCTGGTAGTAGCGGCGTGATGGTTCGTGGCAGTTGCTGGCGATCCAGGCGCTGCGGAACATGGCGTTCTTGAGTCGCTTGTTGCCGCTGCGAGCGGGGAACTCGCCTTTGATGGAGGTCCCGCTTCTTCTGGTGACCGGGGCAATCCCGGCGTATGCGGCCAGGTGTGATGCGGAAGCGAAGTCACTGGCATCGCCGACTGCCAGCAGAATGTTGGAGGCGGTCTTGATCCCGATGCCGGGCATCGAGATCAAGACCTCGGCAAGAGGGAATTCATCGAGCATCCCCTCGACCTGATCTGCGATGGTCTCGCGCTGTTCTTGTAGGGCTTTGATGTTCGCTGCGAGCTGCGGAATGACCAGTTCCGCGGCGTCGGTTCCGGGCACGGTGACCGTCTGTTTGGCGAGCGCTGCGAAGATGCGGTCGATGAGCTCGATAGGGTCTTTCCGTGACCTGTTCCGTGCCCATTTGAGAACTCGTCCTCGGCCGGCGGCAGCGAGCTTGGTGGGCCCGCCGTAGTGGATGAGCAGGTCTAACACGATAGCTCGGGCCAGGATCTCGCCTACGAGTACTCGCTCGAATGCGGGATGGATCTGCGTCAGAACACTGCGTAGGCGGTTCTTGGCCCGGGTGCAGTCGCGGGCGATGTCGTCGTCGAAACCGGCGAGCATCTTCAGTGCCGAGAGCACTTCACTGTCGCGGTCCACCGCTCGCAGTGTGTGCGGCATCGTGCGAGCAGTGTCGGCGATAATGAACGCATCCCGCGCGTCGGTTTTCGACCGGCCGGGGTATAGATCTGCAGCCTTTCGCATCGCAAGACCTGGCAGGTAGGCGACCTGGCAACCGCAGTCGCGAGCGACCGCGATTGCCAGGGCGCCGATGGTGTTGGGTTGATCGACGATCATCAGCACGGGCCCGTGCTGCTGCAGGCCGACGAACACCTCGCGCAGCGCGGCTTCGTCTTGGACTAGGGGTTTGTCGTAGAGGCGGGAGCCATCCTCGGCGAGGGCGCATGCGTGATGAGCACTCTTTCCGACGTCCAGTCCCACGTACACGGCGTAGTTCTCGGACATGGCGATACTTCCCTTCTGAAGCATCACTGCTGGTCACCGTCTTGACACCCGATGCCGACACCCACGTTACGAAGAGACCTCGCCGACCTGGCGGGCCGCGTCCCTATCAGCGGTCAACGCGTGTCTCTCGAGCAGGTGGCAACACCCCCCGGACCATCGATGGCAGGGCAAGAAAGCCATGCCCACTCGAGCGACCAGACCTCCGACCACCGGAGGTGCAATAAAGGTAACGGGTTCCTCGTCGCCGGGATGGACGCAGAGGGTGGGATCAGTCGGTGAAGCGGATCCTCGGGGTGCGGCAGATGAGGAGTCGACGGACCATGTCATCCCCGGTGAGTTGTGCGCTGGCGTTGAAGCTCGCCTCGAACTCGCCGTCGCGACGGGTCTCGCCCAGGCACAGCTCGGTGTCCCCGACCCGGGCGCCGCTGAGGATGTGGTGGGTCAGGACGCTCTTCTCACGCTGGGCGAGGTAGACCTCCAGCCCGGCGCGGTCCCCGTGGAACTCCGCGGCGGAGTCACCCTTCGAGAACTGGATGGACAGCTGGAAGTCGTCGGTGATGTGCTCCAGGACGCGGTCCGGGTCGTCCGAGTCCATGATCTCGAACCAGGCGTGCAGCAGCGGGGTGTCGGCGGACATGTGGTGCTCCGTTCAGGGGAGGTCGGGGGAGGCGTGGGTGGGAGGGGCGAGGCTGGGAGAAGCCAGGCCGAGTTCGGGGTCGAACGCGACCTGGTAGCCGGTGATCAACCCGTCGTCGTCGATCCGGGCGGACGCGAGGAAGTGCCCGGTGATGGTCACCCCGTCCTCGACCACGGCGCCGTAGACGAACTCGAGCTCGCCGGTCCGGGTGGCGTGGGTGGGGACGTGGCGTCGGTCGACGGGTCCCCGGCCCTCCAGGTAGCGGCGGACGCCGTCGCGATCCGTGCCGCGCACGGCGGTGCCGGGCAGGAGGATCGCGAAGGAGACGTCCGGCGCGAGCAGTGCGATCCCGGCGTCGAGCTCGCCGGAGTCGACCAGGGAGTAATACGTGACGAGAGTGGATTCGGACAGGGTGGAATCGGCCGCGGTCATGAATCGAACTTAGTTTAGTACCGGTGCCGAACTCAAGACCTTGCGTGATCCGCCTCACTATGCTGTCATGTGATGAATTGAACTCAACTCAGGTTTGGTTGAGGAGTTCAGTCGAGGAGAGGACAACTCGTGACCCAGCAGACCCGGACCGCGCGACCCGAGGCCGACCCGTCGATCATCCTGCCCACCCCTGAGCGGGAGGAGTTGCGCGCGGTGGTCGCCCAGTTCGTCTCCCGTCACGGTGATCACGAGGGGATCCGCCAGTCGGTCGAGACCGACCTCGGATACTCGGATGCGCGATGGCGCACGCTCAACGACGAGTTGCAGGTCGCGGCGCTCGCCGTGCCCGAGGAGCTCGGTGGGCACGGCTTCGGCTTCGCAGACCTCGGTGTGGTCCTCGAGGAGACCGGGGCGGCGCTGCTGCCGGAGCCGATCCTCGCCAGTGCCGTCGTTGCCTGTCAGGCGCTTGTCCGGGCGGACGATCCGGATTCGGTCGCCGACCTGCTCGGTGAGGTCATGGAGGGCACCCGGACGGTCGGGGTGGCACTCGACGCCGAGGTCACCCTGGCGACCGGCGGGGCCGGGCCCGTCACAGACGGCGCCGTCGACGGAACCGTCGAGGGCGTCCTCTGGGGGCAGACGGTCGACTCCCTCGTCGTGGTCGCGGACTCCGGCGGTGAGCAGGTGCTCGTGATCGTCGATCTCACCGGCGCGTCACGGCAGGCGAGGGAGGTCGTCGATCTCACGAGGCGTCGCGCCGACCTCCGGCTCGAGGCGGCGCCCGCGCGCGTGCTCGTCGGGGCCGGTCGGTTCGGTGATGCGGTCCGCGAACTGCACCTGATCACCGGCGCCGCGCTCGCCGCGGAACACGCGGGGATCGCCGCGCGACTGCTCGACGACACCGTCGCCTACGTAGGCCAGCGCCACCAGTTCGGCCGACCGATCGGGTCGTTCCAGGCGATCAAACACCGCCTCGCGGACATGCTGGTCGACCGCGAGAGAGCTCGTTCGGCCGCGATGTACGCCCTCGCCGTCCTCGACGAGGACGGCGCCACCGACGTCGACCTCGCCGTGGCGGTCGCGTCCTCCGTCTGTGCGGACGCCGTGACCGCCAGCGCCTACGAGGCGATCCAGCTGCACGGCGGGATCGGCTTCACCTGGGAGCACTCCGCCCATTTCTACCTGCGCCGCGCACTCGGGGACGAGGGCGCGTTCGGGGGAGGGCGGCAGGCTCGACGGTCGATCGCGGATCTGGTCGGGGTCTAGGGATGACCACATCGGAGTCCCCGGCCGGGAGCGCACGCGAACCGCGCGGCGCCGACGAGCCCCTCAGCGCGCACGAACTGATCACCACCACCCGGGCCGTGCGCCGGCGGCTCGACCTCGAGCGCCAGGTGGACCCCCGGTTGTTGGAGGAGTGCGTCGCCGACGCCCTCCAGGCGCCACAGGGTTCCAACCTCATGCGCACGGAGTTCGTCATCGTGCGAGATCCTGGCCGCATCGACCGCCTCGGCCGGATCTACCGCGAGGAGTTCGACGGCTTCTACCGCGCCAGCGACGTCGGATTGTTCAACCGGGTGGACTCCGACCCCCGGCACGCCGCCCAGAGCAGACGGACCAGGGATTCCGCCGAGCACCTCGCTGCTGTCATGTCCCGCGTGCCGGTGATCGTCATCCCGTGTCTGACCCCCCGGCTCGCCGAGGGTGATGTCCTCACCGCCAAGCACCGGCTCGCGACCGTGTACCCGACCGTGTGGAACTTCATGCTCGCAGCGCGACTACGTGGGCTGGGCACCTGCTGGACCGGGATGACCCTCGGCCGCGAGGACGAGGTCGCCGAGATCGTCGGGATCGATCCCTCCCTGGTCGAACAGGTCTGCATGATCCCGGTGGCCCACCACACCGGCACCTCGTTCCGCCAGGCGTGGCGGCCACCGGCGGAGGAGTTCATCCACTGGGACTCCTGGTGAGCACCGGAGCGGGAGGCGACCGACCGCGGGCGCTCTCGCTCCGAAGCCAGCGGGCGTTCCGGGCACTGGAGGCGGTCCAGCTCGCCAATGCGGTGGCCGTGTGGATCCACGTGGTCTCGGTCCAGTGGGTCCTCACCGAACGCGGCGAGTCCGCGTCGATCATCTCGCTGGCGCCCGCGGCCATGGCGGTGCCGTTCCTGGTGCTCTCGCTCCCGGTCGGAGTGGTGGCGGGATACGCCTCCCGGAAGAAGATGATGGCGCTGGCCACCACCACTTCTGCCCTGGCCGCGGTGGCCGCGACGGCGCTGACGGTCACGGGGACCGACGATGCGCTGCCGATGATCCTGTCCGTCGTCCTGGTCGGCACGGCCCTGGTGGTGGTGGGTGTCTCCTGGCAGTCACTCCTGCCCGAGACGGTGGACCGGCGGTTGATCCCCACCGCCGCGCTCGTCGACGGCGCGGTGTTCAACCTCGCACGCTCGCTGGGCCCGCTCCTGGCGGGATTCGGTCTGGGGTTCGCCGGTGCGGAATGGGCGTTCGCGGTGGTCGCCGTCCTGTCGGTCGGGTGTGCGCTGACGTTGTGGCGGATGGAACGGCGCTCACCCGACCGCACCTCGACGCGGCGGGCGATCATGCCCGAGATCTCGGGGGCGGTGCGGTTCGTGGCCAACTCGGCGTGGACCACCCGGCTGCTGTTCCAACTCTTCCTCTTCGGGGTCCCCTCCAGTGCCCTCTGGGCCCTCATCTCGCTGGCCGTGCACGACCGGCTCGGGATGGGCGCGGACGGGTTCGGGGCGCTCATGGCACTGATCGGCGCCGGCGCGGTGGTGGCGGTCGTCGGCTTCGGCGGGCTGCGCAGACGTCTGCGGGTCACGGTGTTCGCGGCCTGCGGCGCGTTCGTCTACGCCTGCGCCCTGGCCGTGCTGGCGCTCTCCACCTCGTCGGTGGTGGTCGCCGTCGCCATGCTGTTCGCCGGCGCGGCGTGGGTCAGCGTGCAGAGCACCTGGATGTCGATGGGGCACCAGTTCTTCCCCGACTGGGTCCGGCCCCGGTTGATCGCGTTCATCCTCCTGATGTTCCAGGGGACCCAGGCCGTGGGATCGCTTCTGTGGGGGGTCGTGTCCGATGTCGCCGGCCTGCAGGCGGCGCTCCTGACGGCCGCGGGGTTCATGCTGCTCAGCTGCCTCTCGCTCCTGGTCGTGGGACTGGGGGCCGAGACGGGGATCGAACCCGTCCTGGTCTCCGAACTCGGTGGGCCCGCGCCGCAGCCGGAGACGGCCACCGGCGAGGGGGCCTCTGGCGCAGGGACCACCGGGGCCCGGGGTTCTGGTCCCGTTCTGATCCGCTACGAGTACCGCGTGCCGGAGCACCGTCGCCAGGAGTTCCGGTCGGCAATTCGCATCCTCCGGCGTTCCCGTCTCCGGCTCGGGGGTCGGGACTGGCGCCTGGAGACCCCGGCCGGAGATCCCGGATTGTTCGTCGAGTCCTACCGGGTGAGCAGCGCCGAGGAGTTTGCTGAGCAGGAGAGGGCGCGTCTCACCGTTCCCGAGACGCGACTACGCCACCGGGTCGAGTCGTTGGCGGCGTCCGTCGCGGGTCCGCGGGTGGAGGTCGGGGTTCCGGCATCGCGCGGCAGGCGTGGTCCGCGGAGTTCCCGAAAGTAGTGAACTGACTTCAACTCAGGTGGTACGGTGGGGTACGTCACAGCCGCCGCGACCCTTCGGGAGCCCCTCATGGAGAACGCCGTCGATCTTCTCGTCATCGGTGCCGGCATGGCCGGTCTCACCGCCGCCGCCCGCGCCACCGAACGGGGCGCCCGCGTGGTGGTGCTGGAGAAGGGCGACGAGACCGGCGGGTCCGCGCGGTTCGCAGGATATGCGTGGACCGCGCCCACCCGGGAGATCATGGCGGAGATCAACCCCCATGGGGACCGGGAACTGCGCAACGCGGTCGTCGACGACTTCCCGGCCGGGCTCGACTGGATCCGCGGCCGGGGCGTCGAGTGCGCCGAGGGGGTCCCGGTCCTGCGCTACGGCATCGGCCACGCGTTCGACACCAACCGGTATCTCGACGCCTGCGCCCGCGAGATCAAGGCCGCCGGCAACACAATCCACACGGGCGCGCACGTGCAGGGCCTCGTCACGGAGGCCGACGCCGTGGTCGGGGCGACCGTGCGGACCGGCGACGGCGAGGTCCGCGAGCTGCGGGCACGCAACGTCCTGCTGGCCACCGGGGGCTTCCAGGCGAACGCGGAACTGGTCGAGAAGCACCTCCACCCTCTGGCCTCACGGTTTCCGCTCCGCTCCAACCCGAACAGCGACGGCGGGGGCCTGACCCTGGCGGAGTCGGCCGGCGCCGCGATCGGCTTCGACGACGCCGGCTTCTACGGCCACCTCATCCCGTCGGGGATGCCGTTCCGGGACTCCGGTGACTTCGTCGGCATCTCCCTCTACTACTCCGAGCACGCGCTGCTGTTCAACCTCCACGGAGAGCGGTTCGTCGACGAGACCCAGGGTGATCACCTCACGGCGATGGCGCTCATGGAGCAGCCCGAGGCCCGTGGCCTGTTGGTCGCCGACGAGCGGGTCTACCGCGACTGGATCTGTGGGTCCTATGTCGAGGGCGCGGTCGCGATCGACAAATACACCGAGGCGTCCAAGCGTGGCGGGCGATGCGGCCTGGCGGAGACGCTGGAGGAGTTCGAGTACCTTCCCGAGGAGTGGGGCTACGAGGGCGCCACCATCGCGGAGGGGATCCGCCGGGTCAACGCGGCCGGCCAGAAGGCCGTTCCGCCGCGCGAGTACGACTTCACCCCGCTCGACCGCGGGCCGTACTACATCGTCGAGACCACACCGGCCGTGACGTTCCCCTTCGTCGGGGTCAGGATCGGCGCCGACACCTCGGTCCTGCGCGCCGACGGCACGGCGATCCCGGGTCTGCTCGCCGCCGGCTCGGACACCGGCGGGGTGTACCGGCGCGCCTACGCGGGCGGCCTGGCCCCCGCCCTGGTCTTCGGGCTGCGCGCGGGCGACGCCGCGACCGGCGGCTGAGCCCGGCCCCCGCTTCCACCCCGCGCCGCCTACCGAGAGGCCCCTCGTGACCACCGATTTCCCGCACGCGTTCTCCCCGTTCACGCTCGGCCCCCTCACCCTGCGCAACCGCCTGGTCGCGCTGCCGGCGGGCACGAGCATGGCCACGGACGGGGTGCCGACCCACGGCGACCAGGAGCACTTCGAGCGGCTCGCGGCGGGAGGCGTCGGGCTCATCGTGGGCGGCGCGACAGTGGTCCATCCCTCGACCACGCTGCGATCCCGCAAGCTCGTCGAGGCCTACAGGGACGAGGTGGTCCCCGCCCTGACGGAGAAGGCCGCGGGGGTCCACCGGCACGGCGCGAAGATCATCGGGCAGCTGTGCCACCTGGGTCGGGAGTTCATCGGCGGCGAGTCGGACTCGCCGCCCAGCGCCCCCTCGCCGGTCAAGACCGTACGCGACGCCTACCCGCCGCACGAGATGAGCGTGGAGGAGATTCGCGACGTCGTCGACGGGTGGGGTGTCTCCGCGGCCAATCTGGCCCGGGCCGGGTACGACGGCGCCGAGATCCACGCGGCCCACGGGTACCTGCCGGCCCAGTTCATGTCCGCGCTCACCAACGGGCGGGCCGACGCGTACGGCGGGTCCTTCGAGCGCCGGATGAGGTTCGTCGACGAGGTGGTGGCGGCGATGCGCGCGGCGATGCCGGAGAACATGGTCCTCGGTGTCCGGCTCAGCGGGGAGGAGGAGATCCCCGGCGGGATGGGGATCGAGGACTGCGTCCGTATCGCGCGACACCTGGCCGAGTCGGGGTCCGTCGACTACTTCAGCATCACCCACGGGACCCGCGGCACATACGTCAAGGACGCCACCCACCCCGACGGCGTGGCGGTGGACTCGGCCGCGCGGGTGCGCTCCGAGACCGGGCTGCCGGTACTCGTTGGTCAGCGCATCCGCGACGCCGCCACGGCCGACCACATCGTCAAGAGCGGGAAGGCCGATCTGGTGGGCATGGCCCGGGCACTGTTGGCCGATCCGGACCTGCCGAACAAGTCCGCCGAGGGGCGGCTGGGCGAGATCCGGGGATGCCTGGGGATCAACCAGGACTGCCGCGCCTTCGATCCCCATCTGCACTGCGCGGTCAACGCCGAGATCGGCCGGGGCCGGCACCGGAACGTCGGGGTGCGCGCCGCCACGACGAAGGACGTCTACGTCATCGGCGGTGGGCCGGCAGGACTCGAGGCCGCCCGCGTCGCCGCCGGGCGTGGTCACCGCGTGACAGTGTTCGAGGCCGCGTCCGAGCTGGGCGGAGCCGTCCGGGTGGCCGCACTGTCCCCGCACCGTGTCACGCTCATCGACGTCGTCGACTATCTCTCCGCCGAGATGCGCCGACTGCGGGTGGACGTGAACCTCGGCGCGGAGATCGGGCGGGACGACCTGTCCGAACTCGCCGACGCGGCCGACCACGTCGTCGTCGCCACCGGTTCCCGCCCCGGCCCCGTGCCCGCCGGTCGCGCCCTCACCGTCGTGACGGTCGACGACGTCCTGGTCGGCCGGATCCCCGCCGAGGTGGGCCGCGCGGTCGTCTACGACGAGAGCGACGGGTTCTGGCCCGGCTACAGCGCGGCCGAGGCGCTCGTGGCCCGGGGATGGGACACCCGCGTCGCCACCCCCCTCACCGCGCTCGCCTCACGGGTCCCCGCCGAGAGCGTGGGACCGCTCCTCGGCCGGTTGGGCTCGGCCGGCGCACGGTTCCACGTGGCCACGGCGCTGGAGTTGCCCGGTTCCGACGACGACGAGGGGGGCCGCCTCGTGCACGTGTTCGGGGGCGGGGAGACGGCGCTCGATGCCGACCTCGTGGTGTGGCACCGGCCCCGCACCGCGGTCGACGGGCTCGCCCGTGCCCTCGGCCGACGCGAGGACGTCAGCGTGATCGGCGACTGCGTGACACCCCGCCGGATCAGCCACGCGATCGCCGAGGGCTACCGGGTGGGCGCCGAGATCTGACCCGCCCCGCGCCCCGAGCGCCCCGCCGGCCCGACCGCTCCAACCGCCCCGACCCAGCACGGAGGAACGATGAACCCCACCACCACGGCATCCGAGATGCAGGCGTGGCAATGGACCGGAACCCACGAGCCTCTGACCCTGTCCACGGTCCCGGTGCCCGGACCCGGCCCGGGCGAGGTCCTGCTGCGGGTACGCGCCGCGGGGATGTGCCACTCGGACGTCGGTGAGCTCGACGAACCCTCGTGGGCGGTCAACATCCACCGATGTCCGATCACGCTCGGACACGAGATCGCGGGCGACGTGGTGGCACTCGGTGAGGGAGTGCACGACGTCGCCGTCGGCGCCCGTTGCGGTGTCCACCCGCTCGGCGCCACCGTGCCCGGGTACGGACGGGACGGCGGGTACGCGGCGTTCCACGTCGCACCCGCCGCCGATCTGGTGCCGCTGCCGGACGGTCTGAGCTACGAGCTGGGCGCCCTCGGGACAGACGCCGGGATGACCTCGCACCAGGCCGTGGCCGAGGTCGCCGGCGTCGGGCCGGGTGACCGCGTGGGGATCATCGGCCTCGGGGGCCTCGGGCAGATCGGCGCGCGCATCGCCGTCCTGCTGGGGGCCCAGGTGTACGCCGCCGACCCCAGCCCGGAAGCAAGGCAGCTGGGGATGCGGGCGGGGGCGACGACGGTCGTCCCGGACGCGGCGGAGTTGGCGGGCCTCGGGCTCGACGCCGTGGTGGACTTCGCGGGCTTCACCCACACGGCCCAGGCGGCCGTCCGCGCGATCAGGGTGGGTGGGGTGGTGGTGATGGTCGGGATGGGCGCACACACGAGTGAGCTCGTCACGGCCGACGTGATCCACCAGAGAGCTCTGATCCGCGGGTCCTCCGGCGGGACCACGCAGGACATCGAGGCGGTCTACGGCTATCTCCGCGACGGGCGGATCACCCCCGTCGTCGAGAAGCTGACATTCGACCGGGTGGACGAGGGGATCGACAGGCTGCGGCAGGGGCAGGTCACCGGGCGCCTGGTCGTGACCATGTGACGCCACCGGAACCATCACGAGGACACGGGAACGGCGACGAGAGGACTGGACGATGACGCAGACGGGACAACACGGCAGGTTCGCGGGGAAGGTGGCGGTGGTCACGGGGGCCGCCTCGGGCATCGGCGCGGCCGTGGCGAGGCAGCTCGCCGCCGAAGGGGCACGCAGGGTCCACGTGGTGGATCTCGCGCGGGACGCGGCGCGGCGGGCCGCCGAGGAGATCGGCGGCGCCGCGCACGGGGTGGACGTGGCCGACCCGGACGCCGTCCGTGAGCTCTTCGAGAAGATCACGGCCGAGGACGGGCGGGTGGACGTGGTCGTCCACGCGGCGGGGATCGATGACCCCGTGGCCAAGGGCCACATCTACGAGGCGGCCGAGACCGGCGAACCGGTGGACGTGTTGACCCGGCTCGACGACTCCACGTGGCGCCGGATCCACGCCGTCAACCTGGACGGCACCTTCCACATCCTGCGCGAGGCGGTCCGGGCGATGCGCCCCGGCGGGGGAGGGGCGATCGTCACCGTGGGGTCGTCGGCGGCGTTCGACACCCTGGTGGGCTACCCGCACTACGCGTCCTCGAAGGCGGCCGTGCACGCACTGAGCCAGTCCGTGGCCAAAGAGGTCATCCACTTCGGGATCCGGGTGAACACCGTGGCCCCGGGGCCCGTCGACACCGCCATGGCCGCCCGGACTCCGGAATCCGTGCGCACGCGGATGAACGAGGGCGCGGCGATCGGCTACGCCACCGCGGAACAGCTCTCGGAGAGCATCACCTACCTGGCGTCCGATCAGGCATCGAACGTCGTCGGCGCCGTGCTGTTGAGCAACGGGGGGCGCTTCACCGTGTGAGGCGTCCGCAACCCGCGCCCCGGAGCCCGGGGCGCGGGCGCCCGGAACACGTCTTCGCGAAAACATGGACATCATGTGATCTCTCTCATACAGTCTACCGAAGCGAGTTCAATTCAGTGGGCTTGCGGTATCCGCGAGGAGTTACTTCATGACACGCACCAAGGTGGCCACCGCGCTGGCCGGGCTCGTCTCCGCCGCGCTCGTGGTGGCGGGCTGCAGCTCGGGCGGAGGCGAGGCCCCGGAACTGGCGGGCTCGTGGGACGAGATCGTCGCCGCCGCCGGGGACGAGGGGAGCGTGACGATCTACTCCAATCACGCCCCGTCCAACCTGGAGGCGCTCAAGGTCGCGTTCGAGACCGAGCACCCCGGGATCTCCTTGAACTACGTCCGCGGGACGGACTCCGACCTCATCCCCAAGGTCGAGGTCGAGAACCAGACGGGCAGTGGCGTCGCCGACGTCCACATGACCACCGACGCCGGCTGGATCCACCGCAGCCTCGACTCCGGTGACTACTCGGCGGAGGTGGTCGCGCCCGCGATCGACGATCCGGCGTACCGAGCGGAGGACGGGGTGCTGGAGGACACCTTCTTCGTCACCAGCGCGACCTCGATCGGGCTCGCCTGGAACACCACGAACGTCCCCGACGGGCTCGATTCCCCCGAGGATCTGCTGGATCCCCGACTCGACGGCAAGGTCGGGGTGGTGACCCCGGCGGGATTCCCGGCCGTGGTCCACATCTATCGCCGCATGGACATCGATTACGGGACCGATTTCGTCGATCGCCTGGCGCAGGGTGATCCGCAGATCTACACCAGTGCCCCGGCTGTGACCCAGTCGCTCGCATCAGGTGAGATCTGGGCCGCGCCCGGAGCGTCGATGGACGTCCTGGTGGAGCGGGACAAGGGGGCGCCGGTCGACTTCACTCTGCCCGAGAACCCCATCGGCATCCCGTTCTACTCGCACGTCCTGTCGGCGGCCCCCAACCCCAATGCCGCCCAGGTGCTCGCGGACTTCATGCTCACGCCGGCGGGTCAGGCCGCGCTGTCGCAGAACTACATCGCTGTCCTGCCGGGGGTTCCGGGCACGGGTGTCGAGGGCTCGGATGTCGTGGCGCAGGACATCGAGCTCGCGGACCCGGACACGCTGGAGGCGAGCGCGGTCGAGGAGTACGTGGCCGACTGGGAGCAGAAGTTCCTCGGCTGACGACCCACCCGGAAGTGGATGCGGCGAAGTTAACGGTTTCTCGCTATCGCGCTCACGTGACCCAGGTCATATATTAACCTGAAGCTAATTCAATTCGGCTCCCTGAGGGGGCCACGAAAGGAGGGGGAGCGATGAGCTTTTCCAGGATCAAGGCCACCGTCGCCGGGGGAGCAGCGCTCGCGCTGATCCTCGCAGGGTGCGGTTCGGACTCCGGTTCGGGCTCCGAGCTCGCCGGCTCGTGGGACGAGATCGTCACCGCCGCCCAGGAGGAGGGGAGCGTGACCATCTACTCGACGCACTCCCCGGACAATCTCGAGGCGCTCAAGCAGGCGTTCGAGGCGGAATACCCCGGCATCACGCTCACCTACGTGCGCGGTACCGATGCAGACATCCTGCCGAAGATCGAGGTGGAGAACTCGACCGGTTCCGGCGTCGCGGACGTCCACATGACGACGGATGCCGGGTGGATCAACCGCAGCTTCGACACGGACTACTCGGCCGAGGTCGTGGCCCCGTCGCTGGAGAACCCCGACTACGACCCCGAGGAGAGCGTGCTCGAGGACAAGTTCTTCCTCACCAGCGCGACCGTCTTCGGACTCGGCTGGAACACCACGCAGGTGCCCGAGGGGTTGGAGACGCCGGACGACGCCATCGATCCCCGGTTCGACGGGAAGGTCGGCATCCAGAACCCCAACGGCATCCCGACCTATGTGGACATGTACCGCTCGATCGACGTGGACTACGGCGAGAACTTCCTCGAGCGCCTGGCCGAGACCAACCCGCGCGTCTACGCCAGTGCGGTCGCGATCACCCAGGCGCTGGCCTCCGGTGAGGTGTGGACGGCGCCGATGGCCGCGAGCAACGTCTTGACCGAGAAGGAGAAGGGCGCACCCGTCGACTTCGCGCTCCCCGAGGACCCCTGGGGCGTGCCCTGGTACTCGCACGTGCTCGCCTCGGCACCCAACCCGAACGCGGCGCAGCTCCTCGCCGACTTCCTCATCACGCCCGAGGGACAGGAGGCCATCTCGGCCGACTATCTCTCGGTGCTCCCGGACGTCCCGGGCACCGGAGTCCCGGGATCGACCGTCACCGCGCAGGACGTGGAACTCGGTGATCCCGACACCCTCGACCCCGAGACGGTCGAGGCGTACCAGGCCCAGTGGGAACAGCGGTTCCTGGGCTGAGTCACGACCGGCCCGTGGTGCGGTCCCCCCTCGCCACGGGCCGGCTGCCCGCACCCGGCCGATTGCACGGCGCACTTCTTCGAGCAGAGGTTTGATCCACATGAAGAGTCCAGGTTCGCGAACGATCTGGCGACACCGATTGATATACGTGCCATTGATCCTCGTACTCGCGTACCTGGTGGTCTGGCCCCTCTACAAACTTCAGTCGCTGGCGTTCGCCAACGGGGCGCGCGGCTACCGCTCGCAGTACGGCCGGGCCGACATCGTCGACACCCTCCTCACCACGGCGGCACTCGGGTTCTTCTCCCTCGTGATCGCGATGGTGTGTGGCACCGTCCTCGCGTTCGCGACCACGCGGTTGCCGCGCCGCATGGGATTCCTGCGGTTGGTGCCGATCCTGCCGATCGTCATCCCGTCGGTTGCCAACGTCGTGGGGTTCGCGTTCCTGCTCTCCCCGGGGCCGGGCTACGTCAACATGCTGTTGCGGATGCTCCCCTGGTGGAGTGATCTGCAATCCGGTCCGGTGAACGTGTACAGCCCCACCTGGATCATCATCATCACCGGCTTCAGCCTCACCTCGTTCGTGTACCTGTTCGTCAGTGCCGGGATGCAGAACATCAGCGGCGAGCACCTCGAGGCCGCGCAGATCGCGGGGTCAACGACCATCGGGACGTTCTTCAAGGTCGTCCTGCCACTGCTGCGCCCGTCGCTCGTCTACGGAGCCGGTGTGGCCCTCCTGCTGGGACTCGGTCAGTTCACCGCGCCCCTGCTGCTGGGCCAGAACGAGGGGGTCAAGGTGCTCGCCACCGAGATGTACCTCCGCGCCTCGGAATCCCCCATCAACTTCGCCGCCGCTGCGGCGGCGGGTTCGCCCCTGGTCGTCATGGGCATCATCGTCGTGTTCGGTCAGCGGGCGATCCTGGGGAACCAGGCCCGGTTCGTCACCCACGGTGGCAAATCCTTCTCCCCGGTCGGGGGCTCCTCGCACTGGGCCACCGTGATCGTGAGCCTCTACGGGCTCGTCGCCCTGATCCTCCCGCTGGCCGGCGTGATCATCGTGTCCCTGACCCCGTACTGGTCGGGCGAGCTGTCCGCGGACCTGTTCACGCTGGACAACTACAGGGCCCTGGTCACCACTCCGGGCATCGTCGACTCGGTCGTCACCAGCGTGGTGACGTCGATAGTCGCCGTGCTGATCTGCGTGCCCATCGGCTTCGGCATCGCGAACCTCATGGTCAAGAGACAGGATCTCCCCGTTCTGCGGACGATCGCGGACCTCATCACGGCCCTGCCAATGGGCATCCCCGCCGTCATCTTCGGTGTCGGGTTCCTTCTCACCTACACCGAACCACCGCTCATCCTCTACGGGACCAAGGCCGTCATCATCCTGGTCTACGTGGTGCTCATGATCCCGTTCGCCACCCGCATGCAGCTGACGGCGCTCATCTCGATGGGCGACAAGTACGAGGAGGCCTCCGCGGTCTCCGGTGCCGGGCCGGTGGCCACGATGCTCAGGATCACGCTGCCGATGCTCAGGCCGACGATCTTCAGCTCGATCGCGTTGATGTTCATCCTCCTGACCCACGAGTTCGCGGCGTCGCTGATGGTCCGCTCCGCGACCACCCAGGTGATGGGCACCCTGCTCTATGACCACTGGAGCAACGGGTCCTACACGCTCGTCGCGGCTCTGGCGATCCTCATGTCCGTGGTCACGGGTGCCGGCGTCGCCGTGGCGATGCTGGTCGGCGGCCGGAACGTCCTGGAGAAGCTGTGAAGTCGCCCTGCGGGTGCGTGCCCGCACTGTTCATCTGTGTCCGAGCCGAGCGATACCGCCGGCAAGAATGTGAGGAAGTCTGATGACCGCGAAAATCGAGATCTCCGGTCTCACCAAGCAATACGGGAACAACGTCGTCGTCGACGGGCTCGACCTCGAGATCGACTCGGGGGAGTTCCTCGTCCTCCTCGGGCCGAGTGGCTGTGGAAAGACGACAACTCTCCGGTGCCTGGCGGGATTGGAGACCCCGGAGGAGGGGTCGATCTCCTTTGACGGCGAGCCGATGTTCGACGCGGATGCCAGGGTCAACGTCCCGCCCAACAAGCGCAGTATCGGCATGGTGTTCCAGTCCTACGCCCTGTGGCCCAACATGACGGTGCGTAAGAACATCGCCTACCCCCTGAAGGCGCGAAAGCTCAAGGACGCGCTCAACTCGGGCAGGGTCGAAGAGGCCGCGGACATGGTCGACTGCGGCCATCTGCTGGACCGGCTTCCGTCGCAGCTGAGCGGTGGCCAACAGCAGCGGATCGCGGTGGCCCGCGGGATGGCGGCGAGGCCGGATCTCGTGCTGTTCGACGAGCCGCTGAGCAACCTCGACGCCCTGTTGCGGGACCAGGTGCGCACGGAGATCCGCCGACTGCACGACGAGCAGGGATTCGGCGCCGTCTTCGTCACCCACGACCACTCCGAGGCGTTCGCCCTCGGCGACAGACTCGCGATCATGAAACACGGCAAGATCGAACAGCTCGCGACCCCGCAGGATGTGTTCGACCATCCGATCAGCGAGTACGTAGCCGACTTCATCGGGATGTCCAACCGGCTCGAGCTCCACCGTTCCGGACTGGAGTGGAGCACTGCCGCGGGCACCGAACTGGAACTGCGGAGTGACACGTTCGGCCATCAGGCGGTCTCGGCGCGGTTGTGGCCGGACGACATCACGCTCCACCGGCCGGATGAGGACGTCTCACACCAGGAGATCACCCTGGACGCCGTTCTGCTGTCGGCGGAGTTCGGCGGGCGCTTCTATCACGTCCAGGTCGGTGCGGGGCCGGAGGAGTACCGCCTTCGCGCCTCCGCCGCGGTCCACGGCGACTGGCTCCGCCGGTCGAAGAAGGGCGAGCCCGTCGTCATCAGCTTCCGTTCCGAGAGCCTCAAGATCTACCCGCTCTCCACGGAGGATTCCGCGCGCTGAGAGCCGCCTCTCGGCGATTCAGGCCAGGTCACCGCTGATGTCCCGCTGAGGGGTTGACGGGGACCACAACACAATGTAGACATGAACTGAATCCAGTTCAGGAAGCTCCACGAAAGGGAGAGATCATGGTTCAGACCGATCACGTGCTGTTGGAGAAGGACGGCGACGTCGCCCGGGTGTGGCTCAACCGCCCGCACGTCAAGAACGCCGTCACCGTGGAGCTGCTGCACCGCCTCGACGAGATCATCAAGGAGGTCGACGAGGACCCGGAGCTCAAGGTCCTGGTCCTCCGCGGCGTGGAGAACCAGTTCTGCTCGGGCTTCGACCTCAACGAGCTGCTGGGTGACTTCGTCGGCACCACCAATGCCATGGACGTCGGCGTCCTCTCGGCCCAGGTGTGCGACCGCCTCTACTCGATGAACACGCCGTCGGTGGCCGTCCTCGAGGGCTACGTCACCGCCGGTGGCTTCGAGCTCATGATCTCGTGTGACTTCGCGATCGCCTCGGACGACGCCAAGATCGGCGACTTCCACATCCGTCGCGCCCTGTTCGGTGGCGCCGGCCCGATCTACCGCCTGCCGCGGATGATCGGCCTGCGCAAGACCAAGGAGCTCATGCTCACGGGCAAGCTGCTCTCGGGCCAGGAGGCGAAGGACTTCGACCTCATCAACGACTCGGCCCCCGCCGACCAGCTCGACGCGTGCGTCGAGCAGTTCATCGGCACCCTGACCGACAAGAGCCCGTTCATGATGAAGCTCACCAAGATGGCCATCAACCAGGGCCTGGACGCAGACGTCAAGTCGCTCATGATCATGGAGCACCTCGCCGTCGGCAACGCCTTGCAGTCGGCAGACGGCAAGGAAGGCGTGCAGGCGTTCCTCGAGAAGCGTGAGCCGAAGTGGGTCGGCCGCTGATCTGACGGTCTCATCACGGAGCGGGAAACTCGACGGACACAAGGAGTGCACACGATGACCGAGAACCAGAACCTCTCACCGCGGTTGCGGGGGAGTCGGTGCGAGCACTGCGCGACCGTGGCGTTTCCCGCCTCCGTGAGCTGTCAGCGCTGCGGCGGGTCCCAGACTACCGGGATCGACCTGTCCACCACCGGCACGGTGTGGACCGCGACCATCCAGCGGTTCCCCCCGAAGTCGCCGCCGTACGTCCCACCGGCCGGGGGGTTCCACCCCTACGCCGTCGGTTACGTCGCCCTTGCGGAGGGCGTCAAGGTCGAGGCCCTGCTGGACGGCACCTCGCCGACAGACCTGATCGGCCGGGAGGTCGTCCTGGTCGGGTCCGATCCGGTGCCGAGCTTCGCGCTCGCCGACGCAACGAACGCTGCCACGAACTCTGCCGGGAACCCTGCCAGGAACCCTGCCACGAACGAGGAGGAGGTCTGATGTCGGACGTGCACATCGTCGGTGCCGGACTGTCGAAGTTCGGTCGCCAGGACGGGGTCACCGGTCGCCAGATGGCCGTCACCGCCATCCGGACCGCGCTCGCCGACGCCGACCTGCAGTGGTCCGACGTCCAGATCGCCTTCGGCGGCAGCGACGGCTCCGGACTCGCGGACACGCTGGTGACGGACCTGGGCCTGACCGGCATCCCCTTCACCAACGTCAAGAACGGCTGCGCCACCGGGGGCAGCGCGCTCGTCTCCGCGATCAACGCCATCCGTTCCGGCGCGGCCGAGGTGGCCCTCGCCGTCGGTTTCGACAAGCACCCGCGCGGGGCGTTCGACCCCAAGCCGGAGGAGTGGGGCCTGACCGAGGGTTACGGCACCCACGGACTCATGGTCACGACCCAGTTCTTCGCCATGAAGATCACGCGGTACATGGCCCGTCACGGCATCTCGGAGACGACGCTGGCCCGGGTGGCCGAGAAGGCCTACCGCAACGGCAGTATCAATCCGAACGCCTGGCGGCGCGATCCCAAGACACTCGAGGAGATCGCCGCCTCGCCGATGGTCAACGACCCGCTCACGCAGTTCATGTTCTGCAACCCCGGCGAGGGTGGGGCGGCGATCCTGCTCGCCTCCGAGGCCGTCGCGGCACGGATGGGCGGGCGCGCGGTCGCGGTCCGTGCCGTCGCCACGGGCACCCGGCCGTTCGGGTCCTTCGAGGTCTTCGCCCCGTCCGTCCAGGGTGAGGGCGAGCCCAGCAGCGTGAGCACCGAGGTGGCACGACGTGCCTTCGAGACCGCGGGCGTGTCCCCGGCCGAGATCGACGTGGCCCAGCTCCAGGACACCGAGTCCGGCGCCGAGATCATGCACCTGGCCGAATGCGGCTTCTGCGAGGACGGGGAGCAGGAGGGGATGCTCGAGCGTGGCGAGACCGAGATCGGCGGCCGACTGCCCGTCAACACCGACGGCGGGTGCCTGGCCAACGGCGAGCCGATCGGCGCCTCCGGCCTGCGACAGGTCCACGAGATCGTCACCCAGCTCCGCGGGGAGGCCGGTGACCGACAGGTCCCCGGCGATCCGCGCCTCGGATTCACCCACGTGTACGGCGCGCCCGGCATCAGCGCATGCACCGTCCTGGAAGGGGGCCGGCGATGACTTCCGTCGACACGGATCAGCACGGTATCGATCAGGACCACGGGCTCCGGGGCTTCCTCGACGAGGCCCGGCAGTGGCTGGAGTCCGTCGCCAGCCCCCGGCAGTCCCGCCCGTGGGGGGAGGGCTCAGACGCGGTCGTGGTGTTCGAGAACTGGACCGCCGAGCAGGAGCGCGAGGAGACGGACCGCCGGCGCACCTACGAGCAGGCCAAGTTCGACGCCGGCTTCGGCGCGGTGACCTGGGGCCCCGAGTACGGCGGCCGGGAGCTGCCGATCGCCTACGACCTCGCCTTCCGCCGACTCGAGGCGGACTACGACCTCCCGCAACGCACCGAGATGTTCCCGGTGACCCAGCAGCTGATCGCCCCGACGATCGCGCAGTGGGGCACGCAGGGGCAGCGGGCGCAGTACGTCCGGGCGATGCTGCGGACCGACCTCATGGCCTGCCAGCTGTTCTCCGAGACCGAAGCCGGCTCCGACCTCGCCGCCGTGCGCACGCGCGCCGTGCAGAAGGACGGACGCTGGGTGCTCAGCGGCTCCAAGGTGTGGACCTCCGGGGCCGGCGTGTCCGACTACGGCGTCGCGGTGTGCCGCACGGATCCGGACGTACCCAAGCACCAGGGCCTCACCGTCTTCATCGTCCCCATGGACGCCCCCGGCATCACCGTCCGCCCCATCCGGCAGATGACCGGGGGGACCTCGTTCAACGAGGTCCTGCTCGACGAGGTCGAGGTGGACGACTCCGCTCGGCTGGGCCCCATCGGGCAGGGTTGGAAGGTAGCCCTCACCGTCCTCGCGGCCGAACGACTGGACTCGGGCAATCTGGGTCTGGAGAACGCCGACCAGGCGGTCGAGCTGGCCCGCAACGCCGGTCGCGACCTCGACGCACTGGAGCGTGACGCGGTCGCCGACCTCGTCACCCGCAGCTTCGTCCAGCGGCTGGTGGGCATGCGGGTGGCCGCGGCCGTCGGCGCCGGGCGCGAACCCGGGCCGGAGGCGTCGGTGGGCAAGCTGCTCGCCACGGACACGATGGCCCGGACCTCCGAGACGGTCCGGCTCCTGCTCGGCCCCGACCTGACGCTCCGCGGCGAGAGGTGGGGGACCTGGGCGTGGACCGAACACGTCCTCGGGGCCCCCGGCTACCGCATCGCCGGCGGAACCGACGAGATCCAGCACAACATCCTCGCCGAGCGCGTGCTCGGTCTTCCCCGGGAGCCACGACCATGACGACCACCGAGACGACGACAGACGCGAACACCCACGAGTCGCAGCTGCGCGAACGCGTGATCGCCGGGCTCGAGGCGCAGGGGGTGGAGGGGCCATTCGGGCCACTCGACCCCATGCTCGGCGGACACTCCGGCCTGACCTACCGCATCGCGGGCGCGACCGAGGATTTCGTGATCAAGTCGGTGCCTCCGGGCCAGAAGGCCGTCGGACGGCACGACATGCTCCGGCAGGCCCGGATCATGTCCGCGCTCGCCGACACGGCGGTCCCGGTTCCCGGCATCCGGGCCACGGACGACGAGTCCCCTGCCTGGTTCGCGATGGACCTGGTGTCCGGGGAGTCCCTGGAGCCGGTGCTCGACGACCCCGCGGTCGAGGGCGGCCTCGCGGCCGCCCGCATGCGCCGGGCCGCCGAGATCCTGCCCGCGCTCCACGCGGTGCCACTGGACACCCTGCCCGTCGACGGCGAGGTGCTCTCCCCGGCGGACGAGCTCGCCCGCTGGGTCCGCACGATGAACGCGGTCCCCCCCGAGCTGGTCCCCGACGCCGACCGGCTCGAGGGCCTGCTCACCGCCTCGATCCCCGAGCCGGTCGCCCCGGTGTTGGTCCACGGCGACTACCGACTGGGCAACATCCTCTGCGACGGCACCGACCCGGCCGCCCTGATCGACTGGGAGATCTGGAGCCCGGGTGACCCGCGGGTCGAGCTCGGGTGGTTCCTGGTGTTCGCCGACGGGACGAACTTCCCCGGCGTGGGCCGTGAGGTCGCCGGCCTCCCCGAACCCGGGGAGCTCATCGACATCTACAGCGCCGCGGCCGGTGCGCTCACGGACTTCGCCTGGTTCGACGCCCTGGGCCGGTTCAAGATGGCGGCGATCATGGGCCACAACCTGCGGCGGCACCGCGAGGGTCGACACCACGACCCGGCGCAGGAGCTCCTGCCAGAGACCATCCGCCGGCTCATCGTCACCGGCATCGACCGGCTGGCCTGACGCGCCTCCCTCCAGACGCGCCACCTTCCGAGAAACGAGAGAACGATCATGGATTTCGCCTACTCGGGCCGAACCGCGGAACTCGCGGAGAAGCTCTACGCCTTTATGGACGAGCACGTGTATCCCGCCGAGAAGGTGTACGACCGCCAGATCGCGGAGAACGACAACCCGCACGAGCAGCCACAGGTCATGCGAGACCTGCAGGCCACCGCACGCGAGCAGGGCCTGTGGAACCTCTTCATGGCCCACGACGGCCTCGGTGCCGGCCTGACCAACCTCGAGTACGCGCCACTGGCTGAGATCGTCGGCCGGTCGATCATCGGCAACGAGGCCATAAACTGCTCGGCGCCGGACACCGGGAACATGGAGATCCTCGCCATGTACGGGACCGAGGCGCAGAAGCAGCAGTGGCTGATGCCGCTACTGAACTGTGACATCCGCTCGGCGTTCGCGATGACCGAGCCGGATGTCGCGAGCTCGGACGCCCGGAACATCGGGACCACGATCCTGCGCGACGGCGACGAGTACGTGATCAACGGCCACAAGTGGTACTCCTCGGGCGTGCTGGACCCGGACTGCAAGCTCATGATCGTCATGGGCAAGTCCGATCCGGACGGGCCGGCCTACCGGCAGCAGTCCATGATCCTCGTCCCGACCGACGCCGCGGGCGTGGAGGTCGTGCGTGACCTGCCGATGTTGGGCTACCACGACCGGCTGGGCCACGGCGAGGTCACGTTCACCGACGTCCGGGTCCCGGCCGAGAACATGCTCGGCGAGGAGGGCGACGGCTTCGCGATCGCCCAGGGCCGGCTCGGGCCGGGGCGGATGCACTACGCGATGCGCGGCATCGGCATCGCCGAGCGGGCGCTGGAGATGATGTGCCAGCGAGCCCAGGACAGGGTGGCCTTCGGCGAGCCGCTCGCCAAGCGGGGTGTCGTCCGTGAGTGGATCGCCCGCAGCCGTATAGAGATCGACCAGATCCGCCTGCTCACCTTTAAGGCCGCCTGGTTGATGGACACCCGGGGCAACGCCGCGGCGCGGTCCGAGGTCGCCGCGATCAAGGTCTCCGCGATGGAGACCGCCCACAAGGTGGTGGACCGCGCGGTGCAGACCTACGGCGCCGCCGGCGTGAGTGACGACAACGTGCTGGGTCGGTTCTTCGCCCTGACCCGCGCACTGCAGATCGCCGACGGCCCCACCGAGGTGCACCTGCGCACCATGGCGCGTCTGGAACTGAAGAAGTACACCCCCACCCCGACGGAGGCCTGATCATGAGCGAGAAGTCCACCCTCCTCGCCGGAAAGGTCGCGCTCGTCACGGGCGCGACCCGCGGGCTCGGCAAGGCCATGGCACAGGCCCTGTCGGAGGCCGGCGCCACCGTGATCGTGTCGAGTCGCAAGGCCGACCAGTGCGAGTCCGTGGCCGCGGAGATCACCGCCGCCACGGGTCAGGCCGCGTACCCGCTGGCGCTGCACGTGGGCGACTGGGACTCGATCGAGCCCGCCGTGGACCAGATCGTCCGCGAGCACGGCTCGATCGACATCGTGGTGAACAACGCCGGGATCGCGCCGCTCGCCCCGTCCGCGCTGGAGGTCTCCGAGGCGCTGTTCACCAAGACCATCGACGTCAACCTCAAGGGGCCGTTCCGTCTCATGGCGGTCGCGGGGGACCGGATGGTGACGGCCGGCGGCGGCTCGATCGTCAACATCTCCAGCATCGGCGCGGAGCGGCCGAGCCCGCCCGAGGCCACCTACGCGGCCTCGAAGAACGGCCTCAACGCCCTCACCCGGGCCTTCGCCCAGGAGTACGCGCCTACCGTCCGCGTGAACTGCATCATGCCCGGCGCCTTCGCCTCGGACATGGCGGCGGACTGGGACTCCGAGTTCCTCGGCCTGGTGGTCAACCGGCTCCCGGCCGGGCGACTGGGAGACCCGGCGGAGATCGCCGGCCTGGTCGTCCACCTGGCCTCCGACCAGGCCGGATACACCACGGGTGCGCTGATCCCCGTGGACGGCGGACGGACGGCGGTCTACTGATGGCGACCCCATCCGAACTCTTCGACCTCACCGGCCGCGTCGCCGTGGTGACCGGGGCGTCCTCGGGGCTCGGCGAGGGCTTCGCCCGGACGCTCGCCGCCGCGGGGGCGACGGTGGTCGCCGCCGCCCGGCGTGCGGATCGCCTGGCCGGCCTGGCCGCCGAGGTACCCGGACTGGTGCCGGTCGAGTGCGACATCACCAGCGCCGACGACCGCGACCGGCTCGTGGCCACGGCATCGGAGATCAACGGCGGAGTGGACGTCCTGGTCAACAACGCCGGCCGGCCCGGCCCGCCCGACGCGCTCACCGAGAGCGCGGAGGAGTTCGACGACATCCTGCGCGTCAACCTCACCTCCGGTTTCCACCTCTCGGCGGCCACCGTCACCGCTCTGCCGGAGGGCAGGGCATGCTCGATCATCAACATCTCGTCGGTGATCGGCCTGGTCTCCACCGCACCCATCGGGGGAGCCGGTTACGCCGCGTCCAAGTCCGCGATCATCGGCGTCACCCGGGAACTCGCCGGTCAGTGGGGCCGGCGCGGTGTCCGCGTCAACGCGGTCGTGCCCGGGTGGTTCGACACCGAGATGACCGACGGGTTGTTCGCCAACGACAAATCCGCGGGCTGGGTGCGGCGCAACACCATGCTCGACCGCGGTGGCCGCGCCGGCGAGGTCGACGGGGCGGTGCTGTTCCTGGCCTCCGACGCGGCCAGCTACGTGACCGGCCACGTCCTCACAGTCGACGGCGGGTGGACGGCGCGATGACCACCCCGCCGCCGGCCACCGGAACGGGGGAGCACTCCGCGACGACGCGCGACGAGCTGCCCGCGACGATGCGCGCCTGGCGTCTGCACGAGTGGGGTTCGCGTCCCACGCTCGACCGGGTCCCGGTGCCGCGGCCCGGGCCGGGCGAGGTCCTGTTGAAGGTGGACGCGGCGGGGCTGTGTCACTCGGACCTGCACATCATGGACTCGCCCGAGGGGCGGCTGCCCTACACGCTCCCGTTCACCCTCGGACACGAGGTCGTGGGCACCGTGGTGGCCGTCGGCGATCGGGCAGAGGAGCACTGGCTCGGCCTGACCTGCGCCGTGCACGGCGTGTGGTCGTGCGGCGAGTGCCGCAAGTGCCGGAGCGGACGGGACAACTACTGCGTCCGCCTCGACGGCGCGATCGGCGGTGGGATAGGGCTCGACGGTGGTCTGGCCGACTACATCCTCGTCCCCTCGGCCCGACACCTGGTCGGGGTCGATCCCACCGCCGGGACCGCTCTCGCACCGCTGACCGATGCCGGGCTCACCGCCTTCCACGCGGTGGACTCCCAGCCGGTCGACGTGGCCGGGGCGGTCGTCGTGGTGATCGGGATCGGCGGCCTCGGGCACCTCGCACTGCAGGTGGTGAGATCACGGTCGCCCGAGGTCGTGGTGGCAGTGGATCCCCGCAGGGGCGCCCGCGATCTGGCCACGGAACTCGGGGCCGACCACGCGGTCGCCTCGGTGGCCGAGGCCGTCGATCTGGTGGCCCGGCTCTCCGGGGACACCGGCGCCGACCTGGTCTTCGACTTCGTCGGCGTGCAGGACACCGTGACCGCCGGCGCACGGATGTTGGCCACCGGGGGAGGGCTGACCGTCGTCGGGTCGGCGGGCGGGTCACTGACCGTCGACAAGCAGGGATCGGTCCCACGCGGCTGGCGGGTCGCCGCGCCGTTCTGGGGCCCGCACGCCGACCTCGCCGCCGTCCTCGGGCTCGCGGCCGACGGAGAGATCGCCTCGGTGGTCGAGGAGCGCACGATGGACGAGGTGCCCGCGGCCTACGAGGACCTGCGCCGCGGTCGGGCCTCCGGCCGGCTCGTCGTCGTCCCCGGCAGGGATCCGTCCGCAGCGTGACGCGCCGTCGGACCACCAATCGTTTAGGAGTAGGTCAATGAAGCAGCTCGCCCAGGACGTCATCGAGCGCGCGGCCCGCACGCCCGGGGACCTCGCGGTGGTCGACGGGGAGGGGACCCACGACCTCGCGGAGATCCTCCGTGAGGCGCGGGCGCTCGCCGAGGTGATCGAGGCGGCGGTGGACCGCCCGCCGACCGTGCTCGTGCGTGCCGACAACTCGTGGCGGACGGTGTCCGCCGCCGTGGCCGTGGGGCTGGTGGACGGGATGCTCGCGGTGATGAGCGGCCACGCCACGCGGTCGGAGTTCGACATCGCGGCCGAGGACCTCCAGCCGGACATCGTGGTGACCGCCGCCGACACCGCCGAGGTGTGGGGACTGGCAGAGCACGGGTTCGTCGAGGCCGGCCGGGCACTGGGCGGCTGGGTGGTCGCGGGGCCGTCAGACGGTCGTTCGAAGGGGGTCGAGCGCTGGAACGGCGGCGCGGTGGCCGCCATGACCTCCGGATCGACGGGTCGACCGAAGTGCGTGATCCAGAGCGAGTACGCGCTGCGCTACGCGGGCAGCGCGACGATCGAGGCCGTGGGTCTCGAGCCCGGGGATGCGGTGGGCGCACTGGTGCCGCTGTCCTCGGCTGCCGCGATCTGCTTCGGCATGTACCTGCCCACCATGCTCGGTGGCGCGATGGTGGCGCTGGACAGGTGGAAGCCGGAGACCGCGGTGGAGCTCCTGCGCGAGCACCGGGTGGGCTGGACCATGCTCGTGCCGACCATGGCACTGCAGCTCACCCTGGTCGACGGGTCCGAGGGTGCGCTCTCGGCGATGCGGGCCATGACCGTCGGCGGCGGCCCGATGAACCAGAAGGCCCTCCATGACGCCGAGGTCAAGCTCGGCACGACCCTGCTGCGGGTGTTCGGCATGTCCGAGTGCCTGGGCCACACCACCCCGTCGCCGGCGGACAGCGTGGACGTGCGATTGGGCCGGGACGGTCGCCCGTTCCCCGGCACCGAGTTGCGGGTCGTGGACGAGGGTGGAACGGTGCTCGAGCCCGGCGAGCTCGGATCCCTGCAGGTCCGAGGACCGTCGTTGTTCGTGGGGTACGCCCGCGAGGGCGTCCCGGTCGCGCCCGACGTCAACGCCGAGGGCTTCCTGTCCACCGGCGACAGGGCCGTGATCGACGTGGACGGCAGCGTGAGTATCCGCGGTCGCGAGAAGGACCTCATCATCCGGGGTGGGCGCAACATCGACATCAACGAGGTGGAGGGCGCTCTCGCCGCCATCCCGGGAATCCACCAGGTCTGTGTGGTGCCCGTGCCCGATCCGGTCCTGGGCGAGCGGACGGCTGCGCTCGTGGTCTCGGAGGGGGAGCCGCTCGGTCTCGACGAGATCCGCAGCCACCTCGAGGCCGCCGACTTCCCCAAGTTCAAGTGGCCGGAGTTCGTGCGGTCGGTCTCGGTCCTTCCCCAGTCCCGGGTTGGCAAGCTGGACCGCAAGGGTGCGGCGAGTCTCGCCGCCGAGATCTTCGGCGACTGATCGGTGTGGTGGACCAGACCGGCGAACCGCACGCGGGTTCGGGTACCGGTGTGACCTGAACTCACTTTCCCTTAACCTGGACGGATGATCACGATCACGGGGGGTACAGGCGATGGCGCCTACTAAGACGGAGAGTCCGCGGTCCAAGAGGAATGTCATCCTCGAGGCGGCGGTGGCCAATTTCGGCAGTGTCGGTTACGAGCACACCAAGTGGGCGACGATCGCGGGTGAGGTGGGGATCGGCCAGACCGCTCTCTACCACTACTTCGAGTCCAAGGCGCACTGCCTGCTCACCATCATGAGCGCCGAGCTCACCCGCTACCACGAGCGGTTCAGTGTGGCGGTGGAGAGCTCGGACGATGCGGAGTCCGCGCTGCGGGCGGCGATCGCCAGCGCCTATGACATCAGTGAGACCGAGGCGCTCCAGGCGCGGATCCTGTTGCATCACATCGACATGCTCGCCACGCCGCGTTCGTCCGAGCGGGAAGAGGAGGAGCGGGTCCGGGCCCGCGAACTCGTCCGGGTGGTCGAGCGGGAGTGGACCGGGCTCCTAGAGCGGGGGATGGACTCCGGGGAGTTTCCCCGCCGCGACCCGGTCGAGCTCGGGCGGTTCGTGCTCGGACTGCTCAACTCCGTGTGGAACTGGTACCGGCCCGGGGGGAGCCGAACGCTACCCGAGGTCTCGGAGTCGGTCATGGGTGCGTGCTTCCGCCTGGTTCACTGAGGTCTCGACCGCCCCGGTCCATCCCGCGGCCGGTCGCGGATGCTTTCCTCGCAGCCGGTCCCGGTGGTACCTTGCCGTCAGAGCCTGAAGTGAATTCAACTATGGAGGAATCGTGTACAACCTGATCGTCATGGCCTCGAAGCCGAGCGAGTGGACCCACGAGCAGTTCATCACGTGGTGGCGCGGCGAGCACGCCGAGGTGACCTACCCGCTGCCGGGCCTGCGCAGGTGGTCGCACACGGCCGTCAAGGAGACCGGCGGGAACAAGCACTCACTCGGCTGGGACGGGGTGTCGGTTCTGAGCTTCGACTCGAAGGAGGCCTACGACGCGATGCTCGAGAGCCCCGAGTGGGCGAAGGCCGCCGAGCACGTCGGCGCCATGGGCGGCCGCGCCATCATGGTGATGGGCGACGAACAGGTCATGGTCTCCGACTCGTGACCACCGCGGGATCGGACTGGACGGAGCCCGGGTGCCACCCGGTGACCGAGGGTGTCCACCGGACCCCGCTCCCGATGCCGCAGGACGGACTGCGTGCGATCAACGTCTACGTGATCGAGGGTCCGGATGGTGTCTCTCTCATCGACGCGGGGTGGAACGTCCCGGGAAACCTCGAGATCCTGCGCGACGGACTGCGGTCGGTCGACATCGGCCTGGCCGAGGTGACGGACGTCCACGTGACGCACATCCACCGCGACCACTACACGATGGGGCCGGAACTGCGCCGTCAGGTCGGGAGCCGCATTCACCTGGGAGGTGGCGAGCGCCCCGGGCTGACCGAGCTCCGCGAACTGGGGACCAGCGTGCCGACGGACTCGCTCGACCAGCTCCGTCGGGCGGGCGCCCCGGAGATCGCCGAGGCCTCCCGGGTCGAGGCGCTCGCCGAGCCCTGGCTGGCCGCGGACTGGGAGTTGCCCGACACGTGGACAGAGGAGGGCCCGGTGTCGGTGGCCGGGCGACCGATGGAGGCGCGGCGGACCGCCGGCCACACCAAGGGACACCTGGTGTTCGACGACGAGGCGCTGGGGGTCACGTTCACCGGTGACCACGTGCTGCCCAGGATCTCTCCGTCCATCGGCTTCGAGCTCGGTGGATGGGACGATCCCCTGGGCGACTACCTGACCTCGCTCGAGGCGATGCTGGACCGCCCGGACACCCTCATGCTGCCGGCGCACGGCGCGGTCGGGGGGAGTGTCCACGCCCGGGTCCGGGAACTGCTGGCCCACCACGAGGAGCGGCTGGACGCCACACGCGGGCAGGTGTTCGCGCGTCCTGGCGCGACGGGGCTCGAGGTGGCGGCGGGCCTGCCCTGGACCCGCCGCGAGCGCACCTTCGCGAGCCTCGACGGGTTCAACCAGATGATCGCGACCTGCGAGACCATGGCGCACCTCGACGTCCTGGTGGCGCGCGGCGTCGTCGCGGTCGACGAGTTCTCCGCGCAGGGCGTGCAGCGGTTCGTCTCCACCTGAACCATCACTGCCTGAACCGCAACCGCCAGACCTGATGGCGTCCGGGGCCGGGCCCGCCGACGTGGTCGCGGGCCCGGCCCTCATCTCATCCGGCGGTCCAGCCTCCGTCCGCGTAGACCTCGGCGCCGGTCATGAACCCGGCGTCGTCGCTGGCGAGGAAGGCCACGCAACCGGCGATCTCCGCGGGCGTCCCGAGGCGCCCCATCGGGGTGCCCGCCAGCATCCCGCGATGCCGCTCGCTGCCCTCGTAGCGTTCGAGCAGCTGCGGGGTCTCGATGAATCCCGGGTGCAGGGAGTTCACGCGGACGCCCGAGGTGGCCCAGTGCATCGCCGCGTTCTTGGTCATGGTCCGCACCGCGCCCTTGGCGGCGTGATAGGCGAAGCTGTTGCCGAAACCGCCGACGCTGCCGAGGATCGAACAGACGTTGACGATCGCCCCGCCGCCGGTGCGTTCGATGGCCGCGCCCGCGTGCTTCATTCCCAGCCACACGCCGGTCTGGTCGACGTCGATGACGCGCTGCCAGTGCTCCGGGGTCTCGTCCTCCAGCGTCTTGAGGCTGCCGATGCCCGCGTTGTTGATCAGTGCGTCGAGCCGGCCGTGGGCGTCCATGATGCGTTCGACCGCGGCGGTCCAGTGGTCCTCCGTGGCCACATCGAGTTCGACCGTGAGGTGTGGTCCGTGCGGCAGGGATGAGGCCACCCGGTCGAGGGGGGTGCCCGGGAGATCGGCGACGACGACGACGGCGCCCTCCGCGGCGAGCCGGCCGCAGATCTCCGTCCCGATGCCGCCTGTCGCGCCCGTGACGAGGACGACGCGGTCCTGGAATCGCTCCATGTGTTCGGCCCTTCTGGTGCTGGATGGGTTGTGCCTTCCCACGATAGATGAAGTGAATTGAATTCAGTAGATCGCTCGTCGGGAATGCCGGGTGTGGGTCAGGTCAGCCCTCTGGCGGGAACGCCACCATGAGTGCTTCGGCGACACAGGCCGGTTTCTCGCGGCCCTCGACCTCGATCGAGTAGTGCACGCACGCCAGGACGCCCCCGGCCTGCGCGTCACGGGTCCACGCCACCCGGCCCCGGGCCCGGATCCTGTCCCCGGGGCGGACGAAGGAGGGGAACCGCACCTTGTCGAGCCCGTAGTTGACCGCGCGCCCGATGCCCTCGAACGTGAAGAGCTCGGAGCTGAGCCGGGGGAGGAGGGACAGTGTGAGGTAGCCGTGTGCGACGGTCGAGCGCATGTCGGACGAGGTCGCCCGGTCCGGGTCGACGTGGATCCACTGCCAGTCCTCTGTGACGTCGGCGAAGGCGTCGATGCGGTCCTGGGTGACGGCGAACCAACCGCCGGTGCCGAGCTCGAGACCGGCGGATGCGCGGAACTCGTCGATGCCGTGGAACACGTGGGTCATCAGGGGCCTCTCGTCAGTGGAGACATTCGGGTGAAGTGAGTTCAGTGGATCAGAGGTTACCGTTGGGGGGTGAACGAGGTGAGCGGTCCCGTGAGTCATCGGTTGGCCATCGGCTACGTCCCGGGCGTGCAGCCCGACAAGTGGCTCTCCCGCTGGCGGGAGCGGAACCCCGGGGTGCCGATCTCGGCGCGGCGGGTGGGTGATCCCCGCGCCGGACTGGCCCGGGGGCCGGAGGAGGACGGATTCGACGTCGTGTTCTTCCGCGAGCCCGAGGCGGCACCGCGCACAGCGCCCGCCGGCCTGTTCCGGGTACCGCTCTACACCGAGACGATGGCCGTGCTCGCCGCCAGGGACCACGCCATGGGTGCCTATGGTTCGCTGACCCCGGCGGACCTCGATGGGGAGCCCTGGCTCGACCCCGTCGACACGATCACCGCGACCCCGGACGAGGTGTCGGCCGCGGTGGATCTGGTCGCGGCCGGGGTCGGGTTGCTCGTCCTCCCGCAGCCGTACGCGCGGTCGTTGAGCCGCCGGGACGTGATCGAGCGGCCGCTGGAGGGAGCGCCCGCGACCCGGATGGGGGTGGCCTGGTCGTCCGACCGCCCGGACGACGAGTTGATCGACGAGTTCGTCGGAATCGTGCGCGGCCGCACCGCGAGCACCTCCCGCAATGCCGGGGACGCGCCGCCGGAGAAACGCAACGCCCGGCAGAAGGCGGCGGCGAAGGCGCGGGCGCGGGGAGGACAACCACAGCAACATCAACCACGGGGTGGACAGGCGCCCCGGGCGAAAGGGCGCCCCTCGCGCGGGCGCTAGGTGAGTCCTCCGGACCGCGAGGAGTCGGGGCCGGGACGCCGATCGCGCCCGGCCCCCACCATCGCCCGGGCGAAGTCGAGGTGTCGCGCCACCACGTCATCCGCGGTCAGGGGCCCGTCGGGGCGGTACCAGGACGCGATCGACACGCACAGGGAGGAGATGGCGCGGGCCGCGTCCTCGGGGTGCTCGCAGGCGAAGTCGCCCGAGTCGACCCCCGACCGGATGGTCTTCTCGATCATCGCCTGCTGTGAGTCGCGCTGCGCGATGTGGTGGTCGCGTACGTCCGGCTCCATGCTGCGCATCTCGGTCGAGGCGACGAACGCCTGGTCGCGCCGGGCCATGTGGAACCTCGCGAGGCATTCCACGAGGTTGTCGAAGCGCGTCACGGGGTCGTCGCCCGCGTCCTCGCAGGCCGCGGCGGTATGGGAGAGCATCTCTGCCATCGCGGTGTCCACCACGGCGGCGAGGATCACCTGCTTGGAGCGGTAGTGGTGATAGAGGCCGGGGACCGACAGGCCCGCCTCCTCGGCGATCGTCCTGATCGAGGCCCCGTGGTACCCGTGTCGCGCAAAGACGACCAGGGCGGCACGTAACGGGGGCGACAGGGTGTCCGGCCCGAAATCTCGCCAGTCGCTCATCGGTGGGGCCTCCTCGCACATCGACAGATCGTAGCTGTCGACCACTTGACACCGGTTGTGGTGTAGGTAACACTACCTCAGACCGAGCGATCGCTCGGTCGGGACGACCGTGGTTGAGATGATGGAGCGGAGGTCGACGATGAGCGAACTGGACTCGCGCCGGTGGCGTGAGCTGTACCGCCCGGGGCTCGATGAGAGCCTCGTGGATCGGCGGACCACGCTGGTCGACGCCTGGCGCGCCCGGGTCGACCACGGCGCGGACCGGACCGCCATCGCGTACTTCGACGCCACTCTGTCGGCCCGTGAGGTCGATCAGATGTCCGACGCCCTCGGTGCGGCGCTGCAGGACCGCGGAGTGGGAGCCGGCGACCGCGTCGGCATCCATCTCCAGAACATCCCGCAGTACGCGATCGCCCTGCTCGCGCTGTGGAAGATCGGCGCCGCCGCGGTGGTGCTCAACCCGATGTACTTCGGTCGCGAGCTCCGCCTGCCCGTGGAGGACTCCGGTGCGGTGGGGATCATCGCCACCGACAGGGACGCCCCCGCCATCCGCGAGAGCGTGGAGGGCACCGACGCGCGGTGGATCCTGAGCACGAGCGAGCGTGACCTGCAGACCCGCGACGATCCCCGTGCGTTCGCCACCGACGGGTCGGCGACGCCCGCCCCCGTCGACGCGGCAGACGGAGATCTGCTGGCGCTCGTCCGCGAGTTCTCCGGCCGGACCCCGGTACCCGTCACGGTGTCACCGGACGACCTGGCACTACTGACCTACACCTCCGGGACCACCGGCCCGCCCAAGGGCGCGATGAACTCCCACGCGAACGTGGTGGCCGTGTCCCGCAGCTTCGCCGACTTCGCCGGCGTCGCGGCGGGAGATGTCGTGCTGGCGATCGCTCCGCTGTTCCACATCACGGGTGCGGTCATCAACGCCACGCTGGCCCTGCTCGGCGACACCACCCTCGTCTTCGCCGGCCGCTTCCGGCCCGAGGTGGTGTTGGACGCGTTCCGCGAGCACGGTGTCACCTACACGATCGGGTCGATCACCGCGTACAACGCCCTGATGCGACTGGACCAGGCCGGCCCGGAGCACTTCGCCTCCGTCAAGACGCTCTACAGCGGGGGAGCGCCGATCCCGCCGTCGACGGTGGACCGCTTCGAGGAGCGGTTCGGTCACTACATCCACAACGGGTACGGGATGACCGAGACGACCTCGGGAGTGATCGCCGTCCCGCCCGGCCTCCGCGCGCCCGTCGACGAGTCCAGCGGCACCCTCTCGATCGGGGTCCCGCTGCCGGGTATCGATGCGAGTGTGGTCGGGGTCGACGGCCGAGAGGTCCCCGCGGGGCAGCAGGGCGAGCTCGTGTTGTCCGGCCCGCAGGTCGTGTCCGGCTACTGGCGCAACGACGAGGCCACCGCCTCCACCATGCCCGGTGGCCGCCTGCACACCGGCGACGTCGCGGTCATGGACGAGGCCGGCTGGGTCTACCTGGTGGACCGGCTCAAGGACCAGATCAACGCGTCCGGCTACAAGGTGTGGCCGCGTGAGGTCGAGGACGCCCTGTACGAGCACGACGCCGTCTTCGAGGCGGCCGTCGTCGGACTCCCCGACGAGTACCGCGGCGAGAAGGTCGTCGCGTTCGTCTCCCTCAAGGCGGGCCGCACCGCCCCGGAGGACGAGTTGATCTCGTTCGCCGCGACCAGACTCGCCGCCTACAAGCGGCCCACCGAGGTCCACGTCATCGGGGAGCTCCCCAAGACGCAGACCGGCAAGATCCGCCGTCGTGAACTCCGCGACGAGCACACCCCGTCCCACCCCTCCTGATCCCACCGAAGGGAAATGACATGGCCGAGGCCACGATCCACCCCGATCGCCCCGAACAGTCACAGTCGACGCACGCCACCACAGCGAAGTCCACCACCGCGCAGCCGACCTCGGGCAACACGAACGCCATCAGGTCGCTGGCCGCCAGCACCACCGGGCAGTTGTTCGAGTGGTACGAGTGGACCGCCTACGCGGTGTTCGCCCCGTTCATCGCCGCGGCGATGTTCAACAACGACAACCCGGTCTCCGCGCTGCTCGCGACCTTCGCCGTCTTCGCGGTCGGGTTCCTCATGCGTCCGCTCGGCGGCATCGTCTTCGGCCGCATCGCAGACGTCAAGGGCCGCAAGTGGGTCCTCATCACCACCATGCTCATGATGGCGGGCGCGAGCCTGCTGATCGGGCTGCTGCCCAGCTACGAGACGCTGGGGATCTTCGCCTCCGTACTGCTCCTGCTGTGCCGGATGGTCCAGGGCTTCGCCCACGGCGGTGAGTCCGCGACCGCGTACAGCTACGTCGCCGAGATCGCGCCGCCCAATCGTCGGGGGATGTGGGGCAGCCTGGTCTTCGTAGCCATCATGGGCGGCACCGTGATCGCCTACGGCATCGGCGGCACCATCACCGCCGTGCTCTCGGAGTCCGCCGTCGGCCAGTGGGGCTGGCGGATCCCGTTCCTGCTCGGCGCCGTCTTCGCCCTCTTCGTGCTGTACCTGCGGGCCGGCATGGAGGAGTCCGACGTCTTCGACAAGGCCTCCGCCGCTGCCGCCGCCGACCCGACCTCCCCGGTCGTCACGTTCTCCAAGGGCCGCCTGGCCCGCGCGATCGCCCTGGTCGTGACCATGGTCTCCGGCATCACCGTCGCGCACTACACGTGGAGCTCCTACGCCTCCACGTTCGCGATCACCCAGCGGGACATGGACTCCGGCGCCGCCTTCTGGATGATCTTCGGCAGCCAGCTGATCGCCCTGTGCACCCTGCCGCTGTGGGGCCTGCTGTCCGATCACATCGGCCGCCGTCCGGTGATCTTCATCTTCGCCGTCGGCACCATCATCACCACCCCGTTCCTGATGGGGATGATCGACGATCGGCCGTGGACCCTGTTCGTGACCTCCCTGGTCGCCATGACCCTCGTCGCGGCGGCGGGCTCGATCCTCTCCTCGTTCATGTCCGAGGCGTTCCCCACCAAGATGCGCACGTCCGGGATCGGCTTCGCCTACTCCCTGTCCGTCGCGGTCTTCGGTGGCAGCGCGCCCTACCTCAACGCCCAGTTCATCGAGTGGGACGTGTACTGGATGATCAGCGCCTACATCATCGCGCTGTGTGTCTGCACCATCATCGCCACGGCGATCATGAAGGAGACCCGGGGCAACGACCTGCACACGGTCGGCCACGACTAGTCCTTCGCATTCCAGTCATCCGACCGCTCACCAACCGCGAGGATCCACCTCATGACCACTCCACCCTCAGCGTCCGACGGCCTCTCGGTCGACCAACTCCTGCGCCCCGACGTGGTGGGCCCCAAGATCGCCGAGGCCACGGGCGACGAGGCCTGGACCGACTTCGAGGCCGAGCTGATCGCCGGTGGCAAGTCCAACCTGACCTTCACGCTCCGGTCCGACGCGGGGGAGCTGATCCTCCGGCGTCCGCCGACGGGTGAGCTGCTGCCGAGTGCGCACGACATGGGACGCGAGGCACGCATCCAGCTGGGACTGGCGGACACGGACGTGCCGGTCGCGCGGGTGCGCCTCAACGAGACCACCGGCGAGGACCTGGGCGTGCCGTACTACGTGATGGAGAAGGTGGTCGGCCACGTCATCCGTGACGAACTCCCTCCGGGCTTCGCGGAGTCCGACGACGACAAGGCGGCCATGGCCGACGCCCAGATCGACGCCCTGGTCGCACTCCACGCAGTGGATCAGGACGCGGTCGGCCTGGGAGACCTGGGGCGCCCGGAGGGCTACCTCGAGCGGCAGCTGCGCCGGTGGCTGGGCCAGTCGGAGAAGGCCACCGAGTCCGTCCGTGCCGAACGCCTGCCCGAGCTGGCGGCGAGACTCGGTGAGCGCATGCCCACCTCGCCGTCGTCGCGGATCATCCACGGTGACTACCGCCTGGACAACTACGTCGTGGACCCCGCCGACCCGGGGCGCATCAAGGCGATCCTCGACTGGGAGCTGTCCACGCTCGGCGACCCGGTCGCCGACCTGGCCCAGACGGTCCTCTACTGGGGCGACCCCGACGGACCCCGGGTCCCGCTCATCCCGTCCATCACCACCGAGGCCGGGTGGCCCGGTCCGCAGCGGCTGCTGGACCGCTACTGCTCGGCGACCGGCACCGACCCCGCCCACATGCCCTGGTACCTGGCCTTCGCGACGTTCAAGTTCGCCGCGATCGCCCAGGGTGTGGCCACCCGCTCGGAGGCCGGGGACATGGCGGGGCAGGATTTCGGCGACATCGGCCCGCAGATCCGCGAACTCGTGGATCACGGTCACTCCCTCCTCGACTCCCGGAAGGGCACCAACTGATGGCTGACCACGCATCCGACTCCGCCCGGCCCGTCGACCCACGCACGGGGCCACAGACCGCCGTCCCGGTGCTCGACCGCTTCCGGCTCGACGGCCGCGTCGCGGTGGTCACCGGTGCCTCCTCCGGACTCGGCGCAGGATTCGCCCGTGCGCTCTCCTCTGCGGGGGCGACGCTCGTGCTGGCCGCCCGGCGACGGGAGAGACTGGAGGCCCTGGCCGACGAGCTCCGTTCCGCCGGAGGCGCGGCATCGACCGTGGCCTGTGACGTCGCCGACCCCGACGCGTGCGCGGCGATGGTCCGCGCGGCCATGGACGCCCACGGGCGCATCGACGTGCTGGTCAACAACGCCGGCATCGGGACGGCGGTGCCCGCACTCAAGGAGACGCCCGAGCAGTTCCGGGGCGTCGTGGACGTCAACCTCCACGGCGCCTACTGGGCGGCCAAGGAGTGCGCGCGCGTCATGGAGCCCGGGTCGAGCATCGTCAACGTCGCCAGCGTCCTGGGCCTGACCGCCGGATTCGCCCCGCAGGCCGCCTACTCCGCGTCCAAGGCCGCGGTCCTGGGGCTGACCCGGGACCTGGCCGCGCAGTGGGGGAGCAGGCGCGGGATCCGCGTCAACGCGCTCGCCCCCGGGTACTTCGCCTCGGAGATGACCGACGAGATCCCCGAGCAGATGCTCGCCGACATCACCGGGCGCACGATCTTCGGACGGCTCGGCCTGCAACCGGAGCTCGATTCCGCGCTCGTCTTTCTCGCCTCCGACGCCTCGTCGTTCATCACCGGGTCGACGCTCACCGTCGACGGCGGCATGACCCTTCACTAGACCCACAGGAGATCACCCATGGAGTTCGCGTACAGCCAACGCAGCCGGGAGCTGCAGGAGAACATGTGGGAGTTCATGCGCGAGCATGTGTTCCCCGCCGAGCCGGTGTGGGCCGAGTACCTGCGCACGCACGGCGACCACGAGCACCCGCCCGTCATGGAGGAGCTCAAGACGGAGGCGCGGCGCCGCGGGCTGTGGAACCTCTTCCTGCCCGAATGGTCCGGCATCTCCAACCTCGAGTTCGCCGCGGTCTCGGAGATCTCCGGCTGGTCACCGGTGATCGCCCCCGAGGCCATCAACTCGCAGGCCCCCGATACCGGGAACATGGAGACCTTCCACCTGTTCGGCACCGAGGAGCAGAAGGCGCGGTACCTCGAGCCGCTGAAGGAAGGCAGGATCCGCTCGGCCTACGCCATGACCGAGCCCGACGTGGCCTCCTCGGATGCGACCAACATCCAGACCGTCATCCGCCGCGAAGGCGACGAGTACGTGATCAACGGCCGCAAGTGGTGGATCACGGGTGTGGCGGACACGCGCTGCGAGATCTTCATCGTCATGGGCAAGACGGACTCCTCCGCCGAGACGCACCGCCAGCAGTCGATGGTCCTGGTCCCGCGTGGCACGCCGGGCCTGACCATCGAGCGCAACCTCCCGCTGTTCGGCTACCAGGACCAGCACGGTCACTGCGAGCTCGTGTTCTCCGACGTCCGTGTCCCGGTGGGGAACCTGCTCGGTGAGGAGGGTGCCGGGTTCGCGATCGCCCAGGCCCGTCTCGGGCCGGGCCGCATCCACCACGCGATGCGTGCCATCGGTATGGCCGAGCGGGCCCTGGCCCTGATGGTCGACCGCGCCAAGTCGCGTCACGCCTTCGGCGGGTACCTGTCCGAGCAGGGCGTGGTGCAGGAGCACATCGCCAACTCGCGGATCGAGATCGACCAGGCACGCCTGCAGGTCCAGCACTGCGCGTGGATGATCGACACCGTGGGCGCCAAGGAGGCCCGCTTCGAGATCTCGGCCATCAAGGTGATCGCGCCGCAGGTCGCGTGCACCGTGATCGACCGTGCGATCGAGATCTTCGGCGGCGCCGGTGTCTCCGACGACACCCCCCTCGCGTACTTCTACGCCTGGGCGCGGGCCCTGCGGATCGTGGACGGCCCGGATGCCGTGCACCGTCGCACGATCGCGCGCGGCGAACTCAAGCGCACGCCGCCGTACGTCGGCTGATACTAGGATGTCCCACTAATAACGCCGTGGCGACGGTTACGGCGACCGAGGCAAGGGAGAGAGATTCATGGGTGCAGTAATCGTCGAGGCCGTGCGCAGCGCGGTGGGCAAACGCAAGGGTGGTCTGGCCGGGGTGCATCCGGCCGACCTGTCGGGCAAGGTCCTGAACGCGCTCGTCGAGCGCGCCGGGGTCGACCCGTCGATCGTCGAGGACGTGATCTGGGGCTGCGTCACGCAGGCCGGTGAGCAGACCGGTGACATCGCGCGCACCGCGGTGCTCTCGGCCGGCTGGCCGGAGACCGTCACGGGCGTGACCATCGACCGCCAGTGCGGTTCCTCGCAGCAGGCGCTGAGCTTCGCCGTCGCTGTGGTCGAGTCGGGCTACCACGACGTGGTCGTCGCCGGCGGCGTCGAGTCCATGACCCGTCAGCCGATGGGCAGCTCCATCACGGGCGAGGGACTCCCGTACGGGGAGGACTTCCTCGGCCGGTACGACGGCACCATGCCCAACCAGGGTGTCGGGGCCGAGATGATCGCCGAGCGGTGGGGTCTGTCCCGCACCCAGCTCGACGAGTTCGCGGTGGCCTCGCACGAGAAGGCGGCCGCCGCGCAGGACGCCGGGTTCTTCGCCGGGCACATCGTTCCGGTGGCCACTCCCGACGGCGCGTTCGACGACGATCAGGGCATCCGCCGCGGCAGCACCGTGGAGGGGCTGGCGGGACTCAAGACCCCGTTCAAGGACGACGGCGTGATCCACGCCGGCAACGCCTCGCAGATCTCGGACGGCTCCGCCGCCATCCTGGTGATGAGTGAGGAGGCGGCCGCCAAGTACGGCTGCACCCCGATCGCCCGCGTGCACACCGCCACGCTGGCCGGCGATGACCCGGTCATCATGCTCACCGCCCCGATCCCGGCCACCGCCAAGGCGCTGGAGAAGTCCGGACTGTCGATCGACGAGATCGGCGTGTTCGAGGTCAACGAGGCCTTCGCCTCCGTGCCGATGGCGTGGCTCGCCGAGACCGGCGCCGACCCGGCCAAGCTCAACCCCAACGGCGGCGCGATCGCCCTCGGTCACCCACTCGGCGGATCCGGCGCCCGGATCATGACCGACATGGTGCACCACATGAAGAACAACGGCATCAAGTACGGCCTGCAGACGATGTGCGAGGGCGGCGGCCAGGCCAACGCCACCATCATCGAACTGCTCTGATCAGGCTGGTCCCGGCGCCACATCCGCTCCCGTCGATGAACTCCCGCCACCGCCGAAGTGCGCGCGCGAGTTCATCGCCGGGAGCGGACGTGTTCCAGGCGTACAGGCGCTAGCGCGGATGCCGGTCGGCGGCGGTGGCGGTGGCGGTGGCGGTGGCGTGGGGCGGGGCGGCGCGGGGGCAGGTCCGGGCGCGTCAGCTGCCGGTCAGCACGACGGCGCGGCCCAGCACCTCACCGCGCTCGAGGGCCTGGTAGGTCTCCGGAGCCTCGGCCAGCCGAACCCGCCGGGAGATCATGCCGCCCAGGTCGAGCTTCCCGGCCGCCAGTAGTCGGATGAGCGCGGGCACGTCCTGCCGGGCGCGGGCCCCGTACGAGCCCTTGATCTGGATCTTGCGGCGCACGATGCGGGCCAGGTCCACGTCCAACGAGGTGCCCGCGGGCGGGATGCCCACCACCACGACCCGTCCGCCCTCGCGGGCGATGTCTGTGGCCTGCCGGGTGGTGGCCGCCGAGCCCAGGGCCTCGAACGCGACGTCCACGCCGCGGCCGCCGGTGATCTCCATGACCGCCTCGGTCGCGTCGACCTCCCGCGAATTGATCGTGTGGGTGGCGCCCATGCGGCGGGCGAGGGCCAGCTTGTCGTCGTCCACGTCGATCGCGATGACCGACTCGGCGCCGCTGACCGCCGACAGCTGGACGATGTTCTGCCCGACCCCACCGACCGCCACCACCGCGACGGACTCGCCGCTCCGGACATCGCCCACGTTGCGGACTGCTCCGTAGGCGGTGAACATCGAACAACCGAGGACGGCGGAGTCGGTCAGATCGAGCGGTTCGGGGAGCGCGAACACCGCCGTGGCGGGCGTGACGCTGTACTCGGCCAGTCCGCCCATCGAGTACATCGACAGTGGTTCGCCGGAGGCCCGGTGAAGTCGCGTCTCGCCGTCGTACAGGGTGCCGCGCAGGCGGTTGTACTCGAAGAACGTGGAGCAGATGTCCTCCATCCCGCGGGCGCAGTTCTCGCACGATCCGCACGGCATGATGAACGAGCCGACGACCCGGTCACCCGCGCGGACGCCTGTCACCCCGGGGCCGACCTCGGCGACGACGCCCGAGATCTCGTGGCCCAGAACCCCGGGCAGCGGGAAGCCGACCTCGCCCTTCATCACGTGCAGGTCGGTGTGGCAGACCCCGCACGCGTGGTTGTGGACCAGGACCTCACCCGCGCGCGGCTCAGGGATCGGGATGTCCTCGATCACCAGCGGGGATCCGGTCTCAACGCACACCGCAGCTCTCATGTCGCCGACTGTACGCAGCCGTCAGCGGCCCAGGAGCTCGTCGGAGATGATCCGCATCTGGATCTCACTGGTGCCCTCGAAGATCCTGGTGAGTCGCGCGTCCCGCCAGTGGCGCTCCACCTGGAAGTCGGTGGTGTAGCCGGCCCCGCCGTGGATCTGGACGCCCTGGGAGGTCACGCGCTCGGCCATCTCGGTGGCCACGAGCTTGCACATCGCGGCCTCCAGCGAACAGCGGCGCCCGGAGTCGATGGCAGTGGCTACCGAGTACATGAGCTGGCGCGCGGCCTCGATGTCCGCGGCCATCCTGGCGATCTCGAAGCGTAGGTACTGGAACTCGCCGATCGGCCGCCCGAACTGCTCGCGGGTGGCCACATAGGCGATCGAGTCCTCCAGCGCGGCGCGGGCCAGACCGATCGCACGGGCGGCGGTGTGGGCGCGGCCGACCTCCAGCCCGGACACGGCCATGTAGAAGCCCCTGCCCTCCTCGCCGAGCAGCGCCGATGCCGGGATCCGGAAGTCGTCGAACGACAGCTCCCAGGTCTGCCAGCCGAAGTAGCCGATCTTGCGGACGGGGGTGCCGGTGATGCCGGCGGGGAAGGAACCGCGCTCCTTCTCGACGAGGAAGGTGGAGATCCCGCGGTGTGGCTTGTCCGGATCCCGGTCCGGATCGGTGCGGGCGAACAGGACCAGGTAGTCCGCCTGGTCGGCGTAGGTGCACCACATCTTGGTTCCGTTCACGACCCACTCGTCGCCCTCCCGGACGGCTCGGCAGGAGATGTTGGCGACGTCGGATCCCGCCTCCGCCTCGGACAGTGCGTAGGCGCCCAACCACTCACCGCGGGCCACGCGGGGGAGCAACCGGGCCTCCTGCTCGGGAGTGAACCCGCCGCCCATGCCGTTGCCACGGGCGAGCAGTCCCGAGACGGAGAGCCAGCCGCGAGCCAACTCCTCGGCGACCAGGCAGTACTCGAAGACCCCCAGCCCGAGCCCGCCGTGCTCCTCGGCGATCATGATGCCGAAGAAACCCATGTCGGCCATCTTCTGCCGGAGCTCGTCGGGGATGTCGCCTTTCTCCGGGTCGAGCCGGTTCGCGACCGGGAGTACCTCCTTGGCGGTGAAGTCGCGGGCGAGGTCGCGGATGGCGAGACGGTCCTCCGTGAGGTAGACGGGGACGCCGTCGCGCGCGGTGGGCTTGTGGGTCATACGGGAGGTCCTCCACTGGTGAGACGGCCGGTGTCGGCGCCGAGTACGGGCGCCGGGCCGGTGGTCAGGTGCGTGCCGTCGAACATGGCGGGGTGCGCGGCGGCCAGGTAACGGCCGATCCCCGGCTGATCGACGGGGGAGAACAGCGGGTTGGCCTCGAGATCGCCCTCCGACACGACCTGGCCGAAGGTGCGGTAGCGCTCGTGGAGCACGACCGAGGCCTCGAGCGTCCGTGCCACCTCGTCGGTTGTGCGGGCCGCGAACCAGCGCGCGAACAGCGCGGCCAGCACCTCGCGGTAGGAGTAGCGGTCGGCCTCGGTGGTGAAGTCGGCGCCGGTCGCGGTCTCGAGGGCGTCGACCGCCTCCCGCGTGCCAGTGAGGCGGGCCAGGTCGTGGAAGTGGCGGGTGGTCAGGGCGACGATCATGAAGCGACCGCCGTCTGAGGTCGTGACGTCCGTCCCGAAGGTGCCGTAGATGTGGTTGCCGACGGCCGGGCGAGAGGTCCCGTCCACCTGGGGCTCGGTGAGGTATCCCAGAGTTCCGGCGGTGGCCAGGGCCACGTCCTCCAGGGGCAGGACGATCCGTCGTCCCCGGCCGGTCCTCTCCCGGTCGCGCACGGCCGAGACCACGGCCAACGCCGCGTGGAGGCCCGCGGCGACATCCCAGGCGGGCAGGGCATGATTGACCACCTGCCCGCCCGGGGTGTCGCCGCCGCGCCCGTCGACCTGCCCGGTGATCGCGGGGAACCCCAGGGCGGCGTTGACGGTGTAGTCGACGCCCGGTCGACCGTCGCGCCGTCCGAGCAGTTCCAGGGTGATGACGTCGGGCCGGGCCCCGGCCAGGCGCTCGTGGCTCATCCACGCCCGGCCGCCGGAGTTGGTCACGAGGATGCCGCCGCCGTCTCCGGGGGCGGTCACCAGGTCACGGAACGCCTGCTGCCCCTCATCCGATCGCAGGTCGAGTGTCACCGAGGCCTTGCCGCGGTTGAGCCCGGTCCAGTAGATCGACGTGCCGTCCGGGGCGAGAGGCCAACGGTGTACATCCGCCGCCCCACCGGCCGGGTCGACCCTGATGACCTCGGCGCCCAGTTGCGCGAGCGTGAGTCCGCACAGTGGCGAGGCCACGAAGCTGGACAGTTCGACCACGCGGATGCCCTCGAGGGGGCGAGACGCGATGGATCCGGTCATCGGTTACTCCCGTGGGTGCTGCGGGGACGGTTGCCCCTCGATCTAAATCCTGATAATAGTTGGGAGCATACTGCAGTGGATGCGCGTTCCGCGACACCCACCACGGGCGACGGGGGAAGAGACCATGGGCGGGCAACCGATCACAGCCACCTCGGAGGTCGACGCGGAGGACTTCGCGCACATCCTCTCGGCGACCAGGGAGTACGTCCGCACGGTCGTAGTCCCGCGTGAGCAGGAGATCGCCGACACCGACGCCATTCCCGACGACATCCGGGCCGGGCTGGCCGAGATGGGGATGTTCGGGTACGCGATCCCGCAGAAGTGGGGCGGCCTCGGGCTGGACCTGACCCAGGACGTCGAGTTGGCGATGGAGTTCGGGTACACCTGCCTGGCCATGCGATCGCTGTTCGGCACCAACAACGGGATCGCCGGACAGGTCCTGGTGAACTTCGGGACCGACGAGCAGAAGACCGAGTGGCTCGAGAGGATCGCCTCCGGCGAGGTGGTCGCCTCCTTCGCCCTCACCGAGGACGGTGCCGGGTCCAACCCCGCGGGCCTGACGACCAGGGCCGTCCGCGACGGGGGAGAGGGCGGGGACTGGATCATCGACGGCACCAAGCGCTTCATCACCAACGCGCCGGTGGCGAACCTGTTCGTGCTGTTCGCCCGGACCCGTCCCGCCGACGAGAGCGGGACGGGGATCGCCGTGTTCCTCGTCCCCGCCGACGCCCCGGGGGTCACGGTGGGGCCGAAGGACCGGAAGATGGGCCAGGAGGGCGCCGCGACCTCCGAGGTGAGCTTCAGTGGAGTCCGCGTTCCGGCCTCGGCACTGGTGGGCGGCGACGAGGACGCCGGATACCGGGCAGCGATGACGTCGCTGGCCCGCGGTCGCGTGCACATCGCCGCCGTCGCCGTGGGATCCGCCGCGCGGGCGCTCGACGAGTCGCTGGCCTACGCGGCCACCACCACACAGGGGGGCGAGGCCATCGGTGGCTTCCAGCTGGTCCAGGCCATGCTCGCCGAGCAACAGGTCGGGGTGATGGCGGGCAGGGCGCTGGTCCGGGAGGTCGCGGCCACCTACGTCTCGGGCGAGGACAGGCGCATCGCCCCCTCCGTCGCCAAGCTCTACTGCACCGAGATGGCCGGGAAGGTCGCCGACCTGGCTGTCCAGATCCACGGCGGCACCGGCTACATGCGCGGCGTCGCGGTCGAGCGCATCTACCGCGACATCCGGTTGCTGCGGCTCTACGAGGGCACCAGCGAGATCCAGAAGCTCATCATCGGCGGCGGCCTCATCCGCGGCTGGACCCCGCAGGCAGGCGTCAGATGACGGACGGGGTCGACACAGGCGGAGCCGGTACAAGCGGGGTCGATACAGGCGGGCTCGATACGGGCGGAGCCGAGCCGCTCCCGCTCGAGGGGATCACCGTGGTTGCGGTCGAACAGGCCGTCGCCGGCCCGCTGGCCACCCGCCACCTCGCGGACCTGGGCGCCCGCGTCATCAAGATCGAACGCCCGGAGGAGGGAGACTTCGCCCGCGCCTACGACAACTCCGTGCACGGACTGGCCTCGCACTTCGTCTGGCTGAACCGGGGCAAGGAGTCGATCGAACTCGACCTGGCCTCCGACCACGGACTGCGGGTCGCGCTCGACCTGGCCGACCGGGCGGACGTGGTGATCAGCAACCTGGCTCCCGGCGCGATGGAGCGGTTGGGTCTGGGGGCCGCCGCGCTCCGTGCGCGCAGGGACCAGCTCGTCGTCGTCACCATCTCCGGGTACGGGGACACCGGACCGTACGCCGGCCGGAAGGCCTACGACATGCTCGTCCAGGCGGAGTCCGGACTGTGCTCGATCACCGGCACCCCCGATGCCGCCGCCAAGACCGGGGTCCCCGTCTCCGACATCGCCACCGGCATGTACGCGCTCTCGGCCGTCCAGTCGGCGTTGTTCCGGCGGGAGCGGACCGGCCGCGGCGCGACCGTCGAGGTGTCGATGTTCGAGGCGACAGCGGAGTGGATGGGCCATCCCATGTACATCCGCATGTACGAGGGCCGGCAGGTGGGGCGGATGGGCCTGTCGCACGCCTCGATCTGCCCGTACGACGCGTTCCCCACCAGGGACGGACAGGTTTTGATCGGGGTGCAGAACGACCGCGGCTGGGCGGCCCTCGTCGGTGACGTGCTGGGCCGTCCGGAGCTGGTCGGGGACGAGCGATACGCGACCAATGTCGCCCGCGTGGCACGCCGGACCGAGGTGGACGAACTGATCGGCCGGTTGACCGCCGGGTACGGGTCGCAGGAGCTGGCCGACAAGCTCGACGAGTTCGGGGTCCCGGCCGCACGGCTCAACGACGTCGCCGGGTTGGTCGACCACCCGCAGCTGGAGGCCCGGGACCGGTGGCGGGACTTTCAGACGCCCGCCGGTCCGGTCAGGGGACTGCTGCCCCCGATGACGTTTACAGACGTAGAGCTGCCGATGGGGCCCGTCCCGGCACTGGGCCAACACACGGACGCGATCCTGGCCGAGGTGGCCGGGCAGGTACGAGGAGAGGACACACGTCATGGGACTGCTCGAGGGTAAGACCGCGGTCGTCACCGGAGGTGCGCGCGGCATCGGACTGGAGATCGCGCGCACGTTCATCGACAGCGGGGCACGGGTGGTCGTCGGGGATATCGACGACGAGGCCGGCGCCGCGGCGGTCACCGAGCTGGGCGGTGAGGACAAGGCCCGCTACGTCCACTGCGACGTCCGCGACGGCGCGGCGGTCGAGGCGATGATCGACGTGGCCGAGGAGGCGTTCGGGCCGCTCGGCGTGTTCGTCAACAACGCCGGCGTGACCCGCGACGCGACCATGCGCAAGATGACCGAGCAACAGTTCGACGACATCATCGCGATCCACCTCAAGGGCACCTGGAACGGCACCCGCGCGGCGGCCGGGCGGATGCGCGAACACGGGTCAGGAGCGATCGTCAACGTCTCCTCGATCTCCGGAAAGGTCGGATTGACCGGACAGACCAACTACTCCGCCGCCAAGGCGGGGATCGTCGGCCTGACCAAGGCCGCCGCCAAGGAGGTCGCCTTCAAGAACGTGCGCGTCAACGCCGTCCAGCCCGGTCTCATCCGCACCGCGATGACCCTGGCGATGCCGGAACACGTCTGGGAGCAGAAGATGGCGGAGATCCCCATGGGGCGCGCCGCCGAGCCCTCCGAGGTGGCGCAGGTGGTGCTGTTCCTGTCCAGCGACATGTCGAGCTACATGACCGGCACGGTCCTCGAGATCACCGGAGGACGACACATCTGAGCCCACCCCGGCAGCTCACCCGTCGAGGTCCCAGCGGATCGGCCGGGCCAACGCGGTGTGAAACCGCTTCTCCAGATACGTGGTGTGGTCGCGGATGTGATCCGACATCAGCCGGGACGCGGTGTCCGCGTCCCGGTCGGCGATGGCCGTGTAGATGTCCTGGTGGATGTCACAGGTCAGCTCCCGCTGCCGTCTGGGGTAGGTGATGCCCATCGACGCGCCGGCGATGAGGCCGGTCAACGCGTCGAAGAGGTACCCGAAGAGCGCATTTCCTGAACTCCAGGCGATCAGCTCGTGGAACCGCTCGGACTGAGCGGAGAACACGGCCTGATCACTCATCTGCTCACGGGTCACGCGGAGGTTCTCGGCGAGCCGCTCGAGACCGGCGTCGTCGATCCGGGTGGTGGCCAACCGCGCAATGGAGGGCTCCAGGGCGGCTCGGGCCTCCATGATCGTCGAGAACGGGGCGTTCTCGAACTGCAGGAGGAGGCTCAACGTGGCGCCGAGGGTGCCGCCGTCCGGTTGCTGCACGATGGGCCCGCCGCCCGGTCCGGGCTTGAGCACGATGACCCCCTGCAGTTCCAGGTAGCGCAGCGATTCGCGGAGGGTGCCGCGCCCGACGCCGTACTCCTCCAACATGAGGTGCTCCGGAGGGAGACGGTCGCCCACGGTGTTGCCGCGGCGGGAGATGTCCTCGACGATCTGCTGGGCCACGAGGAGCGCCGTCTTCTTGGGTCGACCGACCCCCGGACGCGGCCTGTCGCGGGGTGAACTCATGACAACCATTATCCCTGTCTCCGACTCACGGCATGAGGACGGTGTAGGACCAGTCGAGGACGGCCGCGTCGCCGTCCCCGCGATGTGCGGTGACGAGGGACCGGAGGTCGAGTGCCACCCCGCCGCCGGGAAGGTCGACGGCGGCGCCCACCACGACCTCGCTGCTCAGGGTGTCGCCCTCCCGGACCGGGCCCACGTGATCGCAGGAGTGCCATCCCAGCACGGTGAGCATCGCCGGCAGCGCGCGCGTGGCCTGCGAGAGCGCGAGCCCGATGGTGTGCCCGCCGTAGACCAGGCGGCCGGTTGCCGACCGGCGGGCGTCATGGTGGGTCCGGGCGACGTTCAGCGTGAGCCGCGCCAGCTCGGGCGCGCCCGTGACCACGTCCGCGCCCGCCCGGAGGACGGTGCCCTCCTCGGGCAGCGGTGCGTCCCCTCCCGGGACCCGCTCACGGTAGACGCGCAGGTCCCATCCCTCGGGCACCGACCACGGGCCACCCTGTCCGGTACCGATCGTCGCGAGGTCGTCGGCCCGCGCGCACGACTCCGGGTCCACGCCCTCGGCCACCGGGAGCATCGCGCAGCGGTGGAAGTCCAGGACGGCCCGGCCGTCCTGGTCGGTGGTGGTCACGCGTAGCGCGGCCAGCCCGGTGGCGGCGCGTCCCGGCCTGGGCGTGGTGGACCTGAGCCCCACGACCTCGGTACGGGTGGTGAGCGTGTCGCCGATCCGCGGGGCGGCGAGCAGCCGCAGTCCCCGGTAGAAGAGGTTGGCCCTGACGTGGTGGGTGACCACGGTGGACTGGCCGATCGCCACGTCGGTCACCAGGCCGGGGTGCGCGACCGTGCCACCGGTGACCGCGCGTGCCAGATGGTGGTCCAGGGGCAGCCGCAGTCGGTCGCCGAGGATCGCCTGATGGGCCGCCGCCAGCCCCTCGGTCAGGGTGACGGACGGGGCGTCATCGACGACCTGCCCCACGGCGAGGTCGTCGAAGTAGGGGCCGCCGACCTCGACGACGGGCCCCTGCGGTGTGGTGTTCTCGGTCGTCACGGGTGCCACCCTACACAAATCATGCGCATCATTATTGACTATTGGGCGGCTGGTTGCGACGATGGGCCCGAGTCCCCGCCGGGAAGGCGGGCCGAGACCACGACGAGGTGTACCCCCGGTGCCGGATCTGAACGACGAAGAGTCCTACCTGGTCGCGACCGTGCGTCGGTTCATCGACCGCGAGGTCAAGCCGTCCGTGCTCGAGATGGAGCACGCGAACGAGTATCCGGAGCGGTGGATCGAGCAGATGAAGCAGATCGGCATCTACGGGCTGGCCGTGCCCGAGCAGTACGGCGGGATGCCGGTCTCGATGCCCTGCTACGTGCGGGTGACCGAGGAGCTGGCCCGCGGGTGGATGTCGCTCGCCGGCGCCATGGGCGGGCACACGGTGGTCGCCACGCTGCTCACCGAGTACGGGACCGAGGAACAGAAGGCCGCATACCTTCCGCGGATGGCGACGGGGCAGATGCGGGCGACCATGGCGCTCACGGAGCCCGGCGGGGGATCGGACCTGCAGAACCTGGGCACCACGGCGAGGATCGACGGCGAGGACCTCGTGATCAACGGAACCAAGACCTGGATCTCCAACGCACGGCGCTCCGGCCTCATCGCCCTGCTGTGCAAGACCGATCCCGAGGCGACGCCCAGGCACCGGGGCATCTCGATCGTCCTGGTCGAACACGGCCCCGGCCTGACGGTGTCCCGCGACCTGTCCAAGCTCGGGTACAAGGGCGTCGAGACCTGCGAGCTGTCCTTCGAGGGGTACCGCACCCCTGCCGACCGGGTCCTCGGCGGCGAACCCGGTCGGGGCTTCAGCCAGATGATGAAGGGGTTGGAGACCGGGCGGATCCAGGTGGCGAGCCGTGCTCTCGGCGTGGCGGCGGCCGCGCTCGAGGACTCGCTCGCCTACGCGCAGCAGCGGGAGTCGTTCGGGCAGCCGATCTGGAAGCACCAGGCGATCGGCCACCACCTGGCCAACATGGCCACCAAGCTCACCGCCGCCCGCCAGCTCACCCTGTTCGCGGCGGAGAAGTACGACGCGGGCGAGCGGTGCGACATGGAGGCGGGGATGGCCAAGCTCTTCGCCTCCGAGGTGGGGATGGAGATCGCGCTCGACGCGGTCCGGATCCACGGTGGCTACGGGTACTCGACCGAGTACGACATCGAGCGCTACTTCCGCGACGCGCCGCTGATGATCGTCGGTGAGGGGACCAACGAGATCCAACGCAACGTCATCGCGTCACAACTGGTCGCACGAGGAGGACTGTCATGAAGGTGTTCGAGGGCCTGGACCAGGTCGAGGCCGCCATCGGCCGGCACGTGGGGTACAGCGACTGGCTGGAGATCACGCAGGAGCGGATCGACGCGTTCGCGGAGGCGACCGGGGACCACCAGTGGATCCACGTCGATCCGGAGCGGGCGGCGACGGGGCCGTACGGGGCGACCATCGCCCACGGGTATCTCACGCTCTCGCTGCTGCCGGTGCTCGGCGCGCAGGTCATGGAGATCCGGGGCTTCCGGATGATGATCAACTACGGCACCGACAAGGTCCGTTTTCCGGCAGCCGTGCCGGTGGGGTCGCGTATCCGTGCGGGGATCGAGCTGACCTCGCTCGACCGGAAATCCTCGGGTGTCCAGCTCAACACCCTGGTGACCGTCGAGGTCGAGGGCGGGGACCGCCCCGCCGTCGTGGCCGAGACCGTCCGGATGATGGTGGAGTGACCGGATGAGGCCGGGATCCGGTTCCCCCATGGCGCAGGCCCTCGCCGACATCGTGGTGTGCGAGCCCGTGCGCACCGCGGTGGGCCGCCGGGGCGGCGTGCTCGCCCCACTCCAGGCCGCCGACCTCGCGTCCGCCGCCATCCGCGGACTGGTCGAGCGGACCGGCCTGGGCCCGGGGGACGTCGACGACGTGATCCTCGGGCAGTGTTATCCGAACGGGGAGGCCCCGGCGATCGGGCGCGTGGCCGCGTTGGACGCCGGCCTGGACATCCGCACGCCCGGCATCCAGATAGACCGGCGGTGCGGATCGGGTCTGCAGGCTGTGCTGGGCGCCGCGATGCAGGTGGCGGTGGGGGTGAGCGAGGTGGTGATCGCCGGCGGCGCGGAGTCGATGTCGAACAGCGAGTTCTACGCACTCGGTCTTCGCGGCGGCGTCCACGGCGACCGGGTGGAGTTCATCGACCGCATCGCCCGGGGCCGGGTGACGTCGGGGGGCCGTGACCACCCGATCGACGGCGGCATGCTCGAGACCGCCGAGAACCTGCGGGCCGAGTACTCGATCTCCCGCGCCGAACAGGACGAACTCGCGGTCGAGAGCCAACGGCGCGCGGTCGCCGCACAGGACGCGGGGGTCTTCGACGAGGAGATCGTGCCGGTGCGGGTCCCTCAGCGCAAGGGCGACGACGTCGTCGTCGACACCGATGAACACCCCCGTCGAGGTGTCACTCTCGAGACCCTCGCCGGACTGCGTCCCGTCCGATCGCGCGTCGACCCCGACGCCACGGTCACCGCCGGGAACGCCTCGGGAGAGAACGACGGGGCCTCCATGTGCATCGTCACCACCCGCGCACGCGCGGCCGCGCTCGGGCTGCGGGCGTACGTCAGACCCCTGGGCTGGGCGGTGACCGGGGTCCACCCCGCGCGGATGGGGATCGGGCCCGTCTCCGCCACGGCCGAACTGCTGGGGAAGCTGGACCTGAGACTGACGGACTTCGACCTGCTCGAACTCAACGAGGCCTTTGCCTCCCAGGTCCTGGCGTGCCTGCGCGAGTGGGAGTCCGCGTTCGGTTTCACCGCCGCCGACCGGCAGCGGCTCAACGTCCACGGCTCCGGTATCTCCCTCGGCCACCCCGTCGGCGCCACGGGCACGCGCATCCTCACCACCATGTCGCGTGAGCTCGCGCGCCGGGAGGGCCGACTCGCCCTGGAGACGATGTGCATCGGCGGTGGACAGGGCCTGGCCGCGGCCTTCGAGAGGGTGACGTGACCCGGTCGCCGCCCCGGCCGTTCGAGGAGCCTCACGAATTCACGATGAGTTAACTCACACTCATGTGATTCCGGCGTAGCGTGGGTCACAACGGTCGGTGGGGAAGCCGACCGTCGGGAGGTCCCAGCCGATGATCGATCCACTCGATCGGGAGGGGGCCGGCACCCGGCCCCGTCACCACCAGGTGACCTGAGCCGACCGGTCCACCCCCAGCTCGCCCGCGGTGCCGCGGGCCAGGAGTCCGCCGTGACCGACACCGTACGTACCTACGTCCTCGACACCTCGGTTCTGCTGTCCGATCCGTGGGCCGCCACCCGCTTCGCAGAACACCGCGTGGTGCTGCCCATCGCGGTGATCGGCGAGCTGGAGGGCAAGCGTCACCACCCCGAGCTCGGATACTTCGCCCGGGAGGCGCTGCGACTCCTCGAGGACCTCCGGCTCCGCCACGGACGGCTCGACGGCGATCTGCCCATCACCGATCGGGGCGGCACGCTGCGGGTCGAGCTCAACCACACCGACCAGGCGGTGCTGCCCTCGGGATTCCGGAACACCGGCAACGACGCCCGGATCCTCGCGTGTGCGCTCAACCTGCGGGCCGAGGGAGTGGACACCGTGCTGGTGTCCAAGGACGTGCCACTGCGGGTCAAGGCCGGGTCGCTGGGCCTGCCCGCGGACGAGTACCACGCCCAGGACGTGGTGCTCACCGGGTACAGCGGGGTCTCCGACCTGCCCGCCACCCAGGACCTGGTGGACACCCTGTTCTCGGGCGGCGGTGCCTCACCGCTCGCGGCCCGTGCCGCCGGACTCGATGGCCAGACACCGGTGCACTGCGGGGTCCGGGTGCAGACCGAGTCGTCGTCGGCCCTGGCCCGCGTCACCGACGGCGGCGGGCTGAAGTTGGTGCGCGGCGACGTCGAGGTGTTCGGCCTGCGCGGCCGTTCGGCCGAACAGCGCATCGCGATCGACTGCCTGCTCGACGAGTCGATCGGGATCGTCTCCCTCGGCGGCCGGGCGGGCACGGGCAAGTCCGCTCTCGCCCTGTGCGCCGGCCTGGAGTCGGTGCTCGAGCGTCGCCGGCACCGCAAGATCGTGGTGTTCCGTCCGCTCTACGCGGTGGGTGGCCAGGAACTCGGCTACCTGCCCGGTAGCGAGTCCGAGAAGATGTCACCGTGGTCGCAGGCCGTGTTCGACACCCTCGAAGGTCTGGTCAGCGAGAACGTGATCGACGAGGTGATGGACCGGGACATCCTCGAGGTGCTGCCGTTGACCCACATCCGCGGCCGGAGCCTGCACGACTCCTTCGTGATCGTCGACGAGGCGCAGTCGCTCGAGCGCAACGTGCTGCTGACCGTGCTGTCGCGACTGGGCACGGGGTCGCGGGTCGTGCTCACCCACGACGTGGCCCAGCGGGACAACCTCCGGGTCGGACGGCACGACGGGATCCAGGCCGTGGTGGAAAAGCTCAAGGGGCATCCGCTGTTCGCGCACGTCACCCTCAACCGCTCCGAGCGTTCGGCCATCGCCGAGCTCGTGACCACCATGTTGGAGGAGTTCCACCCCGACGCCGAGCCGGGAGAACTGCGGAGGATCACCGCGGCGTGACCGGCGAGTGACGGCACTCACATGACGAGGTGAGATGATCGGGTCCGGGCTCCCACGCCCGGACCCGATCCGTGCACCCCGAAAGGCCTCGGCCATGTCCCGACGATCACTCTCGACGCCCGCGTTCTCCGTCGTCGCCGCGTGCGCGCTCCTGTTGTCCGCGTGCGGGGAGCAGACCCCGGGTGGGTCACCGGCCGAGGAGCAGCCCCAGACCACCGCCGGGGCGAGCGCCGCCGGGTCGACCACCACCGGGTCGATCACCACCGGGTCGACCACCACCGAGCCGCGTGCAGCGGGGTCGGGTAGCGCGGAACCGGGCGCCGCCCCCGGGGAGGACTCGGACGCTGACGACCCCATCGTGGTGCAGATCGGTGAGCAGGAGTTCCCCACCATCATGGCGATCTATCGCAGGTACGACGACGCCAAGGGCGGGCCGCTGGCGCTGAAGGCGCCCGTCGGGCCGGCGGAGCCGTGGGCCGACGGAATGACGCAGGACTACCTCGACGGGGCCGTCTTCTGGTCGCCGGAGACGGGGGCACAGATCGTGCGGGGGCGGATCCTGGAGACCTACCTGGAGGGCGGAGGGCCGTCCGGTCCGCTCGGCTGGCCGACGAGCGACGAGACCGCCGAGGGCGAGGTGATCTCCTCCGACTTCCAGCGCGGCCAGATCCGGCTGGAGAACCAGACCATCGAGGTGGTCGACCACGGCGGCTGAGCCCGCGACCCCGGTCCGGGGTGATCCGTGCGGCAGCTCCCGGTCCGCTCTGACCTAGTCCGCTCTGACCTAGTCCGCTCTGACTTATGCGGTGAGTTTGGTCCGTACACAACGCGTGAGTCCCCGGGCGGCGGGCACTCCGGGCGCGCAGGTCGGGGAGGGGTCCCCGCGAGGGGTCAGCGCTCGCGGTCGAGCCCCGTCATCCCCAGCACGTCGAGCCGGCGGTCCAGCTCCTCCTCGCTCAGCGGGTCCGGGACGAAACCCAGCGCGATGACGGCCTCACGGATCGTCAGCCCCTCGGCCAGGGCGTGCTTGGCCACCCGGGCGGCCTCCTCGTAGCCGATCGCCGAGTTGAGCGGCGTGACGATCGAGGGGGATGACTCGGCGAGCCGACGCATCCGGTCGACGTCGGGCTCGATCCCGTCGATGCACCGCTCGGCGAACAACGTGGACGAGGTGGAAAGGATGCGGGCGGACTCGAGCACGTTGCGGGCCATCACGGGGATCGCGGTGTTGAGCTCGAACGCGCCGCTCGCGCCGGCCCAGGCCACGGCGGCGTCGTTGCCCACGACCTGCGCGGCGACCTGCGAGATGGTCTCGCAGAGGACGGGGTTGACCTTGCCGGGCATGATCGACGACCCCGGCTGCAGGTCCGGCAGATGGATCTCCGAGAGCCCGGTCATGGGGCCGGACCCCATCCACCGGACGTCGTTGGCGATCTTGGTCAGCGAGACCGCGAGAGTCCGCAGGGCCCCGGAGAACTCGACGAGCCCGTCGCGGGCCGCCTGGGCCTCGAACGGATCCGCGGCCAACCGCAGTTCCTCGAGCCCGGTGAGCGAGCGCAGTTCCTCGACCACGGCGGAGCCGAAGCCGTCGGGGGCGTTGAGACCGGTGCCGGCGGCGGTGCCACCGATCGGCAGCTCGCCGACACGGGGCAGGGTGGCGCAGACGCGCTCGATCCCGGCCCGGATCTGACGCGCGTACCCGCCGAACTCCTGGCCCAGCGTCACCGGGACGGCGTCCATGAGGTGGGTGCGCCCGGACTTGACCATGTCCCGCCACTGCGTGGCCTTGGCCTCCAGGGAGTCGGCGAGGACGCCGAGGGCCGGCACCAGCTCGGTGAGGGCCACCTCGGTCGCGGCGACGTGTGTGGCGGTGGGGAAGGTGTCGTTGGAGGACTGCGACATGTTGACGTGGTCGTTCGGGTGGACGGTCACGCCCTCGGCCGCGCACAGCGACGCGATGACCTCGTTGGCGTTCATGTTCGAGCTGGTGCCCGACCCGGTCTGGAAGACGTCGACGGGGAAGTGCTCGTCGACCTCGCCGTCGGCGATCCGTCCGGCCGCGGCCACGATGGCGTCGACCTTGTCGCGGTCGAGGAGGCCGAGACGACCGTTGACCGTGGCGCAGGCGGACTTGAGCAGGCCCAGCGCGCGGATCTGCGCGCGCTCGAGTCCGCTGCCCGACACCGGGAAGTTCTCCACCGCACGCTGCGTCTGCGCCCTCCAGAGCGCATCGACGGGCACCCGGACCTCGCCCATCGTGTCGTGTTCGATACGGAAGTCGCTCTGATCGGCCATACCGGTCAGAGTAGGCGTGCCCGCCGCACCGCGCAGGCGCTCGGTGCGGCGGGCACGAGCGGGGTCACTGGTCGCGGGCGCCCTGACCGTAATCGACCGCCGAGAACTCACGGAGCTTCTCCATGCGGTGGCGGGCCTCCACGTGCCGGACGGTGCCCGACTTGGAACGCATGACCAGCGACCTGGTCACGGCGCCGTTCGAGCGGTAGCTGACGCCGCGGACCATGTCGCCGTTGGTGATGCCGGTGGCGGCGAAGAAGCTATTGTCGCCCTTGACCAGGTCGTCGGTGCCCAGGTACGCGTCGACGTCCAGCCCGGCGTCCACCGCCTTCTGGCGCTCGGCCTCGTCCTGCGGCCAGAGCTGCCCCTGGATCTCGCCGCCCATGCACTTCATGGCGCAGGCGGTGATGATCCCCTCGGGGGTGCCGCCGATCCCCATGAGCATGTCCACCGAGCTGTCGTCGGAGGCCGCGGCCACGGCGCCGGCGACGTCGCCGTCCATGATCAACCGGACCTTGGCGCCGGCGGCGCGGATCTCCGCGATGAGCTCGGCGTGCCGGGGGCGGTCGAGGACGCACACGGTCATGTCGCCGACGTCGATGTTCTTCGCCTCGGCCACCGAACGGACGTTCCACTCCGTGGGCTTGGCCAGGTCGATCCTGCCCACCGCATCGGGTCCCACCGCGATCTTGCGCATGTAGAACACCGCCGAGGGGTCGAACATGGCGCCCCGCTCGGCGACCGCGATCACGGCGATGGAGTTGGGCCGCCCCTCGGCCATGAGCCGGGTCCCGTCGATCGGGTCGACCGCCACGTCGACGGCGGGACCGTGCCCGGTGCCGACCCTCTCGCCGTTGAAGAGCATCGGCGCCTCGTCCTTCTCGCCCTCGCCGATCACCACGACGCCGTCCATCTCGACGGTGCCGATCAGCTCACGCATGGCGTCGACGGCGGCGCCGTCACCACCGAGCTTGTCGCCTCGGCCCACCCACCGGCCGGCCGCGAGGGCGGCGGCCTCGGTGACTCGGACGAGCTCCATGGCGAGGTTTCGATCGGGACGTAGGGCGTCTGACATGTGGTGTCGGGCTCCTCGGATAGCTGCGCGCGAGGTGTCCGGAAGTCACCCGCGCCCGCGGTGGGGGGTCGGCGCTCATTCTTGCACCTCGTCGCCCCCGCCGGGGGCCACGCGCCGGGTCTGCCCCGGGTGGGTGGGATAATCACAGTCGTGGCCGAGGCGAAACCGAGAATCCTGCAGGGCAACCGCGACATGTTCTGGTCTGTGGTGGTGCTCATGCTGATCTGCGGGATCTTCGCCGGCGTCGCCGGACAGTGCACGTTCAGCCCGTCCGGACCGCAGCAGGGAGCGATCCCCGAGTTCGACGCCGAGGCCTCACTGCGACAGGACGCCCGCAGCCTCGACTTCCCGGTCCGTTCGCCTGTCGTCCCGGAGGGGTGGACCTCCAACTCCGGGCGCGTCCAGGAGTTCGCGGACACCACGTCCAGCCACGTCGGCTGGGTCACGGGGGAGCGCAGCTTCGTCGAGTTGGTCCAGTCCGACGCCCCCGAGGAGGCCTTCCGGTCCCTCGGCGGGGGGCCGCGGCCCAGCCGGACGATCGTGCCCGTGAGCGGTCAGGAGTGGACCGTGTTCACCGGTGACGACGCCCGCCCGGTGTGGGTGCTCGACCTGCAGGACGTCCGGGTGGCCGTGACCGGATCGGCGTCCACCTCGGACTTCGAGGCGCTGGCCGCGGCGGTGCAGGACGCGGAACCGCTCCGGGACCAGAGGTAGCCCGGACGCCCGACCGGCGGCGGGTCACCGATCGCCGCCGCCGCCCTCGTCGTCGTCGCCCAGTACCGCGTCGATCCGGTCGCGCGCGCCGTCCAGGTGCTCGGTGCACCGCGCGGCGAGTTCCTCGCCGCGCTCCCACAGCGCCAGCGAGGCGTCGAGGTCCTGCCCGCCGGCCTCGAGGATGCGGACCACCTCGATCAGCTCGTCACGGGCCTGCTCGTAACCGAGTTCCGAGACGGGGGTCTGCTCGTCGGACATCAGGACTGCTCCTCGGGGGTGGTGGGGCCTGCGGGTTCGGGTGAAGCGGGTTCGGGTGTGGCGGCGGTGACGGCGGCCCGTCCCGCGGCGGGCGTCGACCCGAGGACGGCGGCGGACAGCGCCCCGTCCGACACACGGATGCGCAACTGCGAGCCGGGCGGGGCGTCGCTGATCGAGGAGACCACCCTGCCGTCGTTGTCCCCGGCCACGGACTGGACCACCGCGTACCCCCGGGCCAGGGTGGCCGCGGGCCCGAGGGTGGTCAGGCGGGCGGAGAGGTGGCCCAGCGACGAGGACTCGGTCTGGATGATCCTGGTGATGTCCCGACGGGCCGCCCGGAGCGCCTCGGCCACCACCTCGGCCCGTGAGTCGACGAGCCCGTACGGGTTCGCCATCACGGGGCGGGAGCGGATCGCCGAGAGCTGGCCCCGCTCACGCTCCACCCAGCCCCGTAGGGCGCGGGCGGTGCGGGCCCGGGCCTCGGCGAGTCGGCGGCGCTCCTCGGCCACGTCCGGGACAACACGCTTGGCGGCATCGGTGGGGGTGGCCGCACGCAGGTCGGCGACCAGGTCGGACAGCGGGGAGTCCGGCTCGTGCCCGATCGCGCTCACCACGGGCGTGCGGCACCGGGAGATGGCACGGATCAGGGCCTCGTCGGAGAAGGGGAGCAGGTCCTCGACCGACCCGCCGCCACGGGCGAGGATGATGACGTCGACGACGGGGTCGGCGTCGAGACCGGCCAGCGCCTCGAGGATCTGCGGCACGGCCGAGGGGCCCTGGACCGCGGTGTTGCGGACGTCGAACCGCACGTCGGGCCACCTACCGCGGGCCACCTCGACGACGTCGCGCTCGGCCGCGCTCGCCCGGCCGGTCACCAGGCCCACGCAGGTCGGCAGGAACGGCAACGGGCGCTTGAGCCGCGGGTCGAAGATCCCCTCGGCGGACAGTGCCTGCTTGAGCCTCTCGATCCGCGCGAGGAGCTCGCCGACGCCCACCGGGCGGATCTCGGAGACCTGCAGGGAGAACGACCCTCGACCGGTGTAGAAGCGCGGCGTCCCGCGGACCACGACACGACTGCCCTCGGTCACCGGTACCGGCGACTCGGAGATGAGCCTGGGTGGGCACGTGAGGGTCAGTGAGTTGTCCACCGAGGGGTCACGCAGTGTGAGAAAGGCCGTCCGAGTGCCCGGACGGAGGCTGAGCTGGGTGATCTGACCCTCGACCCAGACGGCTCCGAGCCGGTGAATCCAGCTGGCGATCTGGTCCGAGACCACCCGGACCGGCCACGGCTGTTCGGGGGTGCTGGCGGCCTTGGCGGAACCGCCGGTCACGTGGTGCGGGGGGTGACGCGGCCGGTGGGGATCCCCGGACCGTCCCCGCCGGACCCGGGCCCGTCGGGGTCGACCCGGGCCTCGTCTCCGTCCTCGGGGAGGTCCTCGTCGAACGTCGCCCACCCCGGCTGGTCGGCCCGGGCGGGGAAGGCCGCCTCGAGCACACGGTCACCCTTGACGGCGAGCTCGGCAACCGCCTGACCGGCGTGGAGGTAGGTCTGCACCAGACTGCCCGCGACCCTGACCGGGACGGCCGGCAGTGCGACGGCGGCCCCGAGCGCGCGACCCGGGAGTTCCACGGCTAGTTCCACCACCGAGGCGGCGAGACCGATCGAGGCACGGGCGAGGAAGAAGGGACGGGGCATAGGAACCTCTCTGCCGGGGGCGTCCGGGAGGCGTGATGGTCGAAATCCAGTATGAACCGTACCCTGGGGACATGACCGAGCAGACCGACATGATCGCCCAACCGGCAACCAAGCGAGTGCTTCTCGCCGAACCGCGCGGCTACTGTGCCGGCGTCGACCGGGCCGTCGAGACGGTCGAGAAGTCCCTGGCCAAGTACGGTGCACCGCTATACGTGCGCAAGGAGATCGTCCACAACAAACACGTCGTGGAATCCTTCACCGACCAGGGCGTCATCTTTGTGGACGAGACCGACGAGGTCCCGCACGGGTCCAACCTGGTGTTCTCCGCACACGGGGTCTCCCCGGCCGTGCGGGAGAGCGCGCTGCAGCTGGAGCTGAAGACCTTCGACGCCACCTGCCCGCTCGTGACCAAGGTGCACACCGAGGTCAAGCGCTTCGCCCGCGAGGGCTACCAGATCCTGCTGGTCGGCCACGAGGGCCACGAGGAGGTCGAGGGGACCGCCGGAGAGGCGCCCGACGTGGTGACCCTGGTCGACGGCCCGGACTCCGTCGACGCGCTCGACATCCCGGTGGAGACCGAGAAGCTGATCTGGCTCTCGCAGACCACGCTGAGCGTGGACGAGACCATGGAGACGGTGCGCCGCCTCAAGGACAAGTACCCCACGCTGATCGATCCCCCGTCCGACGACATCTGCTATGCCACCCAGAACCGACAGGTCGCGGTGAAGACCATGGCGCCGCAGTGTGACCTGGTGATCGTGGTGGGCTCGCAGAACTCGTCCAACTCGGTGCGGCTGGTGGAGGTGGCGCTGCAGGCCGGGGCCCGCGACGCGCACCTGGTCGACTACGCCAAGGAGATCGACACGTCGTGGTTCGAGGGAGTCGACACCGTGGGGGTGACCTCGGGCGCCTCGGTTCCGGAGCTCCTCGTGCGTGGCGTGGTGGACCTGCTGGCCGACCACGGGTACAACGATGTCTCCTCGGTGCGGACCGCCCAGGAGACCATCACGTTCTCGCTGCCCCGCGAACTGCGGGTCCCCAAGAAGGTCTGATCCGTAGGAGCCTCAGCGGCGGGCGTGCGCCGGGGCGACCCGCTGTCGGCGGGCGGCCACCGGGTAGTTGGCGCGGGGTTCGAGGACGAACGCGCGGATGAGCGCGATCGCGACCACCACGAGGGTGGTCGTGAGCATCAGTGGGAACCGTGTCGCCAGCGGCAGGACCAGCGAGATCAGCTGCGTTCGCGAGAAGGCGTCGGAGGTCAGACCGGCCCCGGCGATCACCGAGACCAGCGGCACCAGCACCGTCATGATGATCGGCGGCTGCACCCCCGCCACGAACACCGAACGACGTGAGACGGCCAGGACCGCGATCAGGCAGCCGAGGAAGTACGCCACGGTGAACCCGGCGCCCAGATCTCCGGAGAGCGAGTCCACCGCCACACCGGTCAAGGTGATGGCCACCGCCAGTAGCGTCGCGGTCCAGGCCGGGAGGCCACGGATCGACGACACCACCGACCTCTCGCCAGCCGGGACCCGTCCGCTCCTGCGTGTGCTCACGGGGTGAGACTCTAGCCCTCGAGGCGGCGCGCGAGGAATCTGCCGAAGCGCCTGAGCGCGTTGGGCTTCTCCTCGGCAGGCGAGGGGCGGTTGCCGTACACCGCACTCGGGTCGACGGGCCCCGTGGGGGGATTGGCGTGGTCCGCGGAGGGATCCGGTGCGTCCGGGTCCGGCGGGACCACCTCGTCGTCGTCACCCCCCACCGTCTCCACCGCCGCACCGCCCGGACCGGTGGCGACGACGGACCCGGTCGCGGGGGCCCCGGACACGGGCCCCGGCCGCGCGTCCTTGATCCCGGCCATGATGGCGCTACTGCTCTTGCGCAGCGGCGCGAACCGGGAACTGGACATCTCGCCGAGCCAGGCCGTCAGACGGCCCTCGTCGGTGGCGGAGGCGAGGTCCGACGCGGTGACGTCCCCGGTCCGGAGATCGATCTGTTCGCCGAGATAGCGCAGCATGACCGCGGCCACCGCGAGGATCGGCACCGCCAGGAACGCGCCGACGATACCGAACAGGGTGGCACCCGCGGCCACACCGAGCAGGATCACCACCGGATGAAGGTTCATCGCACGCGACTGCAGGATGGGCTGCAGGACGTTGCCCTCCAACTGCTGCACGGCGATGATCACCGCCAGCACGATGATCGCCGTGGTCAGACCATTGGCGACCAGCGCGATGAGCACCGCCAGGGCGCCGGCCGTGAACGCACCGACGATGGGGATGAACCCGGCCAGGAACGTGATGACGGCCAGGGCCCACGCCAGCGGCACGCCGAGGACCACCAGGGCGAGACCGATGAAGAAGGCGTCGACGAGCGACACGATCGCCTGCGCCCGGATGTACCCGCCGAGGGTGTTCCAGCTGCGGGTGAGGACCTCGGTGAGGTGGCGGCCGGCGTTGCGACCCACGATCCGGCGCACGAACGGCAGGAAGCGGGGGCCGTCCTTGATGAAGAAGAAGGTGAGCACCAGGACCAGGACGAAGGTGACGACCAGTGAGCCGACCGCGGTCACCCCGGTGAACACACCGTTGGCGATCTGATCACCGCGATCCTGCAGGGTCGAGCTGAGCTGACCGAGCACGCTGTCCAACTGCTCGTCCCGGATGTTCAGCGGCGGGCCCCGCAGCCAGTCCTGGACCTCGACGATCGCTTCCGAGGCCTGATCCGCCAACTGGACGCTCTGTTCGATGATCGACGGGGCGATCAGTGCCAGGACCCCCGCGACGGCGCCCAGCGAGCCGAAGATCGAGATCATGGCGGCCAGGGACTTGGGGAGACCGCGCCGCGTCATCCAGCCGGTCGGGGGCCACAGGACGGAGGACACGATCAACGCGAGCAGAATCGGCAGGATGCCCACCCACAGCGCGCCGCCGATCTGGCTCAGCAGCCACGCCGCGACCAGCAGGATGGCCAGGCGCAGGGCCCAGTCGGTGACCCACCGCCCGCCGAGCCCGATGAGAACGGCCCGATCGACGTGCTCCTCCTCGGTGCTGGATGAAGGAGGCGGTGTCGGATCGTCGCTCATGGTGCACATGATGTCAGAGCTCACGCGAGTGCGCTCGCGTGAGCGGGCCGGGGTGGCGGGACGGGAGCCCGATGAGCGCGGGACGTAGACTCTGGCCTCGTGAGCCTCACCCTCGGAATCGTCGGACTGCCCAACGTCGGTAAGTCGACCCTGTTCAATGCCCTGACGAACAACGACGCGCTGGCAGCGAACTACCCGTTCGCCACGATCGAGCCGAACATCGGCGTCGTGGATCTGCCGGATCCCCGGTTGGCCCGCCTCGCCGAGATCTTCGGCTCCGAGCGGATCCTGCCTGCGGTCGTGTCGTTCGTGGACATCGCCGGGATCGTCAAGGGCGCCAGCACCGGTGAGGGGATGGGCAACAAGTTCCTCGCCAACATCCGCGAGGCCGAGGCCATCTGTCAGGTGGTGCGGGTGTTCGACGATCCGGACGTGATCCACGTCGACGGCAAGGTGGACCCGATGGCGGACATCGAGGTGATCGCCACCGAGCTGATCCTGGCCGACATGGAGACCCTCGAGAAGGCGGTCCCGCGCCTGGAGAAGGAGTCCCGCAAGGACAAGTCCCTGGTGCCGCAGCTCGAGGAGATCCGCAAGGCACAGGCCGTCCTCGAGGACGGTCGCACCCTGTTCAAGGCCCAGGACGAGGTGGACCGCACCCTGCTGCGTGACCTGCACCTGATGACCGCCAAGCCGTTCCTCTACGTGTTCAACGCGGACGAGGCCGTACTGACGAACGACGAGCGTCAGGCCGAGCTGCGCGCCGCCGTGGCTCCCGCCGACTGTGTGTTCCTCGATGCCAAGGTGGAGTCCGAGCTCCGTGAGCTGGACGAGGACGACGCCATGGAGCTGCTGGAGTCGATCGGCCAGGACGAGCCGGGCCTGAACGCGCTCGCACGCGCCGGCTTCCACACCCTGGGCCTGCAGACCTACCTCACCGCCGGACCCAAGGAGTCGCGCGCCTGGACGATCCGCAAGGGCGACACCGCCCCCAAGGCCGCCGGCGTGATCCACACCGACTTCGAGAAGGGCTTCATCAAGGCAGAGATCGTGTCCTTCTCCGACCTTGACGCCGCCGGTTCGATGGCCGCCGCCAAGGCCGCCGGCAAGGTGCGCATGGAGGGCAAGGACTACGTGATGTCCGACGGCGACGTGGTGGAGTTCCGCTTCAACGTCTAGCGTCTGGTGAGGTTCGACGGCTGAACAGCATGCGGGTTGTGTGGGCGGCCCGCCGGCGTTCACTCAGTGCAGACGGCCGAGTGGACCACTGGCGTTTGCCATGAACGGCTGCACATCGCCGCACTCCACGTACCCGACGATCGGGTCGCCGAGCCGCCTGAGCGCATCTACGACAGTCTCGCGTCGAGTTGGGCTTTCTGTATTCGGGGCGCGAATCCTGCCCGGGGCACGTCGGCGGCATGATCGACGAAGATCTCTTGTCTGCCTCCGGAACCGCTGTGCCTCGCCCCGTAGTTCATCGCACTCGCCTACTTCGGCTATTCGTTGTCACGGTCCAGTCGGCCGAGCCATTCGATGAGGAGCTGGGTCTCGGCCTTGCCCAGGATGTCGGGGTGAGCCGCGGCGCGCTCGATGGCGGTGGTGAGCGGGTTGTCGGTTCGTGTTCCTCTGCTGGTGATCGCTGAGATGGCGCCTTCGCGGACAGCCAGAGAGAGCGCAGGGTCCGGCGCTGCCAGGATGATCTGGCGCAGGGTGACGCCGATGTTGGTCACGAGGACGTGCGCCGCCGCCTGCTCGGAAGAGACGACGAGCCTGCCCTGTGTGGCAGCCCTGTCCGTGAGTCCGCGGAGGATCGCGCTGGGACGCGACTGCGCCTCGGGGGAGTGCCCTGGACGAACCTTTCCGTACATGAGCGAGTAGAACCCGGGGTTGGCCAGGCCGAAGGCGACATGGGCGTCCCATCCTGCGCGGATGTCCTGTATGGGGTCGCCGGAGGACTCCATCGATGACTTCTCGCCCAGGTAGAGGTCGAACCCGTGCTCGATGACCGCGTCGATCAGCCCTTGCTTGGACCCGAAGAAGTGATAGAGCGTCGGCATCTTCACCCCGACGGCCTCACACACTGCGCGCAGCGAGAAGTCCTCTCCGGGCGAGGCGGCGATGAGGTCGGCCGCCGCAGCGATGAGCCGTTCCCGTGTATCGCTTGTCGGTGTTCCTGCCATGCTGCTACATTAGCCTATGTAGCAGTGAACTACTGTTGCATACTGACGATACAGGGGGCCTCATGGCTGAACACACACTCAAGGACAAGAACGTTCTGATCGCGGGCGGGGCGAAGAATCTCGGCGGGCTGATCGCCCGCCAGGCGGCCGAGGCCGGCGCGAATGTCGCGATCCACTACAACTCCGACTCCAGCCGCGCCGACGCGGAGCAGACACTCGCCGCTGTCGAGGCCGCTGGAGGCAAGGGGGCGATCTTCCAGGGAGATCTCACGGTCCCGGCGAACGTGACCCGCCTGTTCGTTGACGCGGAAGCAGCATTGGGCACGATCGACATCGCGGTGAACACGGCCGGCAAGGTGCTGCGCAAGCCGATCGTGGAGACCACCGAGGACGAGTACGACTCGATGTTCGACATCAACTCCAAGGCCGCGTACTTCTTCATCCAGGAGGCCGGCAAGAACCTCGCCGACGGTGGCAAGATCATCACTATCGTCACCGCTCTGCTGGCGGCCTTCACCGACGGCTATTCCACCTATGCAGGCGGCAAGAGCCCGGTGGAGCACTTCACCCGCGCTGCGGCCAAGGAGTTCTCGGACCGGGGAATCTCCGTCACCGCGATCGCGCCCGGCCCCATGGACACCCCGTTCTTCTACGGCCAGGAGACCCCTGAGCGGGTCGAGTTCCACAAGTCCCAGGGCATGGGCAACCAGCTCACTAGAATCGAGGACATCGCCCCGATCGTCCGCTTCCTCGCCTCCGAGGGCTGGTGGATCACCGGCCAGACCATCTTCGCCAACGGCGGCTACACCACCCGCTGAGCTCGACGCTACGACAAGAGGAGCTTTCCATGGCAGCACCCACCATCCCCGAACCCGTGGCCTCGTTCATCACCGCGGTCAACAACCACGACGAACAAGCCTTCCTCGACGCCTTCGCTCCTGACGGGACCGTGGACGACTGGGGTCGCACCTTCACCGGACGCGAGCAGATCAAGGCCTGGAGCGACAAGGAGTTCATCGGCTCGCGCGGCACCCTCGCGGTCGAGGAGGTCGACGTTGCCGGCGGCACAATCACCGTCACCGGCGACTGGCGCTCCAACCACGCCAACGGCCGGTCGACGTTCGTCTTCGAGCTCGACGGTGACAAGCTCGCGAAGATGACGATCCGCGAAGGCTGAGAGCCAGCGCTGGCAACTCGAGCGGGCGTCCAGCCAGATGGACGCCCGCTCGTCGCTGTCGCCTTCGAGACTCCCGCACGACACGCACACACGAGGTTCGCCAACCATGACTACCGTCCCGCTCGCCCGCACCGGGCACCGTCGATCCGAGGTCGGCCCCGTCGAGCTCTTCTTCGACCTGGTCTACGTCTTCGCCATCATCCAGCTCTCGCACCTGCTCATCGATCACCTCTCCTGGGAGGGCGCTGCCCAGACTATCGTGGTGTTCGCCGCGGTGTGGTGGGGCTGGAACTACACCGCCTGGGCGATGAACTGGCTCGATCCGGGTCGCACCCCGGTGCAGCTGCTCTCCGGCGTGCTCATGCTCGCCGCACTGGGCATGTCGATCGCCATCCCCAGCGCCTTCGGCGACGGAGCCTGGCTGTTCGTCGGGTGCTACCTGTTCATGGGCGTCCTTCGTCCAGTCTTCATGATGATCACCTATCGGGGACACCAGCTCGCAGCCAACTACCGCATGCTGCTGCTGTGGACCCTGCTGGCCGGCATCTTCTGGGTGCTCGGTGCGGCCCTGCCCCTCGAGTGGCGGTTGGGTCTCTGGTTGATCGCGGTACTCATCGACTATGCGGCCCCGCTGGCCCACTACCGGATCCCCGGCATCGGCGCAGCACCCATGCACCAGTGGGACACAGACGCCGAGCACCTGGCCGAGCGCAACCGTCTCGTCTTCATCATCGCCCTCGGTGAGTCCATCCTTCTCATGGGCGGCAGCATCGTCTACCAGGGCCAGCTCACTCCGTCGCTCGCCCTGAGCATGCTCGTCGGCTTCGCATCCCTGTTCGTGCTCTGGTGGAACTACTTCGCCCTTGCCGGCCCTGATACCCACGGCGGGGACTCGTCAACCGGGGCCCTCCGGTCGGCCTATGCCTACGCGCATGCCTTCATGGTCCTGGGCGCGATCCTCGTGGCCGTGTCCATCGAGCTGCGGCTCTCCCACGACCACCTCACGCCCGCCATTGTTCTCGTGACGGCAGCAGGTCCGCTCGTCTACCTGGCAGGGAACCTGTTGTTCCTCCGGTCCCGCTTCGGACGCCTCGCGCGGTCCCGGTTCATCGCAGCAGCCGTGCTGGTGGTGATCACGATCGCCGCGATGCTGATGATCGATCTCCTCCCCGTGATTGCGCTGAGCGTGGCCGTACTCGCCGTGACGGCTGCCCTCGCCGCCCACACCGCGTACACGACATCGAAACAGTCGTCGCTCGGATAGCTGGCGATGACCTGGCAACCTCTACCTGAGATCCATCGGCGCCCGATGACGGTGCGCATGAGCGAGCGACGCGCCATGCTTGGCGACAGCCATCTCCTGGGATAACTGGCCGACTGAATCCCGGCTAACGCGTAGTTTTAGCCGTTGTGGACGATCCAATCCGGACTGTTCTTGACAGCGTTCTTGACAGCGTTCTTGACAGAGCGCTCGCCGATGATCCCGGCAGGATCCTCGGGGTGTATCTCATCGGTTCCAGCACGATGACGGGACTCGGCCCGGAGAGCGATATCGACCTGTTGCTCCTGACGCGAAAGTCGCTGATTGTCGAAGAGCGCCGATCGCCGGTCTCCTTGCTGCTCGGGCTCTCGGGGTGGAAGGGGCACGCCGAGGACTTTCCGGATGTCGCCGGTCGGCGGCCGTTCGAGGCGACGAGTCTGGTCGCAGACACCCTCGATCCGCTGAAGCTGGGAAACCAGCTGTGATTCGCTGCCCATCAGGTATCTTGAAGTCGGTGGTTTCCGCCACCGACGGCACTTCCACGTGAAGACCACGTGAATCATTGCGGAGAGTCCCGAGCAGCTCAGGACATGTCTGAATGGGGTGCGGCGCACCGGTGCGCCGACTTCATATCGCCGATGCTAGGCATCGGCTGACGAAAGGACATGACATGTCGTCTAAGGACGAGAAGAATCTCCAGCAGGTGCTCGACAAGATCGCGAAGATGGACGAACCGCGACGGTCGATCATGGGGCGTGTGCACGACGTCATCCTGGCTGCGGCTCCCACCCTGAAGCCGCGGATCTGGTACGGCATGCCCGCCTATGCTGAGTCGGCGAGCACGCCGGCGCTGGTGACGCTACGCAACGACGAACGCTTGAATCTCGCGATCACCGAGAAGGCCGATTTCCGACCCGTAGGTGGAGTGGACGGCGCGCTGATGCCTGCTGCGTGGTATTTCGAGTCCGTGGACGAGGACACCGAGCAGCGCATCGCCGAGATCGTCCGTTCGGTGGTTTCTTGAGCATTGTCTGACCCGACCATCTCCGACGACGACTGATCGCATGCTCGTCGTCGGGGATGGTCGGGAGGCAGTGTGCTCCGCGGTCTCCGGGTCTGAGTCGGGTGTAATCGCTTCGCAAGGGTGCTCGCGCGTCGTGATTGAGCGGTTCGGCTGAGGCTGTGGATGCGGTCAGGGAGTCGCTCCACTGCCTGATGAGCGGTGCCCGGTAAGGGTTAGCGGTGTCGGGTGGGATGACGGCGAGCCGTTCTCCACGTACCTCCCCCCGTGGCAGTAGAGGCGGTGGCGCATGGAAGCGAACACGCTAGTCACCCAGCCACGCACCAGCCCCCAATGATCTCGGCGTGCCGGTGGTCGGCGTGGCGACTGTCGTCCTCGTCGTCGCTCCAGGTAGATACCCCGGCCCGCCGCCTTCGCAGCCGGGCATGTCCCCACGACTCGGCGACGGGCTCTGTCACGGTGACCTGAGCCGCGAGATCAGCCGTCCGACCCGTCGCTCGAGAGCGGCGTCGTCCGGGGCTACGAGTAGAGGGTGGATCGCGCTGTAGCGCTCGGCGCGGGTGAGCCGGGCGAAGGCGGCCCCCGCCGCCGGCGACGCCTCGAGCGCGGTCGCGAGCACCTCGGGGACCTGTGCGGTCGCGGGGCCGGCGTAGGCGCGGTCCCAGCGGCCGTCGGACCTCGCCCGCTCGATCTCGGCGATGCCCCGCGGCCGCAGCCTCTGGTCCTCGGCGAGGCGAGCGACGATCTCGACGTTCCGCAGTGACCAGATGGAGCGCGCACGGCGGGGGGTGAACCGTTGCACGAACGTCGTCTCGTCATGCGACCTGCGCTGACCGTCGATCCATCCGCTGCACAGCGCCTCCTCGAGTGCCTCCTGGTAGGAGAGCGAGGTGGGTGAGGTGACCCCCTTCTTCGCGAGCATCAGCCAGATCCCGTCGCAGCTCTCCTCGTGCGAGATCAGCCACTCGCGCCATCGTTCGATGGTCGGCACGGTCAGTGGGGCGTCTGGGCTGTCCGTCACGCTCATGGCCCCAGCCTGTCAGGTGAAGAGGTCTGCAACTGTCCTCTATCCGTCGCGCTTGCCCGGTTCGCTTCGCGCTAACCTCGTTCCATGGCTGAGAAGGCGACGAGAGCTGAGCCGACTCGTTCTGGACCGGCTGATCAAGGGGGAGTACATGTCACGTGTTCGTGAATTGACCAGCGTGATCGCTGCCGGCGTCTCAGGGGTGCTGGTGGCAAATGCCGTGCCGCACACGGTCAAGGGGATGACGGGACAGAAGTTCCCGACGCCGTTCGCCGATCCGCCGGGCGTCGGGCTGTCGCCGCCTATCCATAATGTGGCGTGGGGCGTGATCAACCTCGCGGCTGGTGGCGCGCTGTCGCGTGTGCACTCCGGTTCATCCAAGGACAGCGTGGCAGCTGTCGCGGGAGGCGTCGGGATGGCGTTTCTCCTCGCGCACTACTTCGGTGGGCTCAATCTGTACGGAGAGCGGGCGGAGCGCTGACGCCAGCGGCCGGTTGGCGAAGGGAACGCCAGCGGACGCCCACCCACACCGGGCCCAAGGGAGCGTGATGTGATGACCGGAATCCCGCGGCGGCCTTCCCCTCTGGGCGGTCGCCGCCCGAGGCGTGACGAGCTCGCCGGGTTCGCCACGGACGATCCGCACGGGGTCGACGATGTCCTGCCCGCCGAGGCCGGGCGGCTCCGGCTGCTGATCGTGGGCGTCAACCCGGGGTTGTGGACCGCGGCCGTCAACGCACCGTTCGCGCGGCCCGGGAACCGATTCTGGCCGTCTCTGCACCGAGCCGGGGCTGACCGATCACGTCGTCGATGCCGCGGTGGGCTTCTCGCTCGCCGACGAGGAACAACTGCTCTCGCGAGGCCTCGGGATGACGAACCTGGTGGGACGTGCCACCGCGCGGGCCGATGAACTCTCCCGCGAGGAGCTCCGCGCGGGCGCCGAGCGCCTGACCGTCCTGGCCGGTGAGCTGCGCCCGGCGGTCGTCGCCGTCGCGGGGATCACGGCCTTCCGCGTGGCCTTCAGGCTGCCCAAGGCGCGCACGGGGCAGCAGGACACCTCGACGATCCCGGGGTGGCCGGACGGGGTCACGCTCTGGGTGGTACCGCAGCCGAGCGGGTTGAACGCGCACGAGACCCTCGACTCCCTTGCTGCTCACTGGCGTCAGGTCTGGTGTGCGGTTGAGGCGCGGGACGAGTCGGGTTAGCGCTGAGCGATCCCTATCGTCAGCTGCTGCGGCGCTGATCCGCCCGGACGGACTGCTCGACCAGCAGTCTGACCTCCTCGGGCAGAGCGGGGACCGGGCCGGAGACCGGGATGCCCGGGGCCACGTCGGTGATTCCGAGCGGGGCGAGCGGTCCCGGGGTCCAGACCGAGGTCGGCTTTCCAGCCGGCGTACTGGGCGCCGCTGGAGGCGTAGACGATGCGCCCGAGTCCCACGAAGGCGTGGGCGGCGCTACACATCGCGCAATGCTCGCCCGAGGTGTAGACGACGCTGGATGCGCGGTCGTCGGGCCTCATGTTCTCCGCGGCCCAGCGCGCGATCGCGAACTCCGGGTGCCGGGTGGCGTCGCCGCTCGATTCGCGGTTGCGGTCCTCGAACCGGACCTCACCGGCCTGGTCCACCAGCAGTGAGCCGAACGGCTTGTCGCCGGCCGCAAGTGCCTCGCTCGCAAGATCAACGCATCTGCGGAGGTGGACGAGGTCATCGTCGTGGACGGGCCAGGATACGGGTGTGGTGGTCACGGTTGCCTCCTTCAATGACGTGTCGGTTAGATCCTGCCCTGTCGCGCGCGACGAGGTGCCAGAGCCATGGTCGGCGGGCGTGCCGCTACCATCGGGACACTTCAGCGCGCGGCTCGGCGGGTCCACTCCGGTCCGGGCGCCACGTGAGAACCGAGGGGGCCGGTGTGCGTCGGGTGCTGGTGGTGGGCAGTTCCGGGTCGGGTAAGACGACGACGGCGAGGCGGATCGCAGGAGTCCTCGGTGTGCCGCACATCGAGCTGGACGCACTGCACTGGGGGCCTGACTGGACGGCGGCCTCAGCGGACGAGTTGCGCGAGAGGGTGCAGCTGGCGATAACCACGGATGCATGGGTGGTGGACGGGAACTATCGGGGCAAGATCGGGACCATGGTCTGGGACCGCGCGGACACGGTCGTCTGGGTCAACCCGTCCCGCCCGGTGGCGATGTGGCGATCGCTGAGCCGCACGATCCGTCGCGTGTTCACCGGGCAGGAGTTGTGGAACGGCAACCGCGAGAACTGGCGCGGTCTCCTGGTCTGGAGGGGTGAGGAGTCGGTCCTGGGGTGGGCATGGACGTCCTACCCGCGCACCCGGGATCTCTACGAGTCCGCCATGAATGACCCGGGGAACCGCCATCTCGATTTCCACCGCCTACGGACCTCCCGGGAGGTCGACCGGATGGTCGAGTCCCTGCGCTCAGGCCGGTGAATCGCTGAGCTTGTGGGGGAAGTCGGCGTCACGTCCCTGGAAGCTCAGGATGCTCGGGTTGATGATCACTCCCTCGCGGATCTCGATCGCACGGGAGATCGTCTGGTCGTCATCCCACGAGGCAGGCCCTTCCATGACCGTTCGTAGGAACGGCAGGAGCGCTTCGCTGATCTCCCAGGTCGCCGAGTTCCACAGGTACGACGGACTGTGGTCGACGGCGTAGTAGTTCACCCCTTCGCCGACGGTGAACATCGGATCGTCGAATCCGGTGGGCTGAGCCCATTCGAAACCCATGCCCGCATCGCAGGAGACGTCGATGATCAGGCTGCCCGCCTCGAACAGTTCGAGGTCCTCTGTCCGCAGGTAGGTCAATGGTGCCGTGACGTCCTGGAGCGTGCAGTTGACCACGATGTCGTGGGAGGCGAGGAAGGTGGGGAGCAGGACGTCGCCGTCGTCGGTGGGCACCGTGCTGAGGTGGGTGGGGCCCTCGTCGGTGTTGAGCTGGGTGATCTGTGCCCGGTGGATGGGCGAACCCACGGCCGACGCCCCGCGCTGAGTGAGGACCTGGATGTCGTGGATCCCGTGTGCGTTGAGTGCGGTGACGGCTCCGCGGGCCGTCGCGCCGAAGCCGATCACCACTGCACTCAGGCGTGGGCCGTAGTGCCCGGTGGAACCGATGAGGCTCAGAGCGTGCAGGACGGAACAGTAGCCGGCGAGTTCGTTGTTCTTGTGGAGCACGTGCAGACTGAAGTCGCCCTGACGGGTCCAGTGGTTCATCGCCTCGAACGCGATGAGGGTCAATCGACGATCGATCGCGATCTGCGTCAATCCGGCGTCCTGCACGCAGTGGGGCCATCCCCACAGGACCCGGCCTTCCGGGACCTCGGTCACGTTCCCCGCCTGGGGTTTGGGCAGCAGGAGCACGTCGGCGGCGGCGATCACCTCCGAACGCTCCGCGACCCTGCCCACGCGTGACTCGATATAGCCGGGCTCGAGCTGGAAGTCGGCGGCGTATCCGCGTTCGACGATCATCCGCGCGCGGATGTCCGGATCGATCCGGTCCAGGTGGTGGGGGTGCAGCGGTAGCCGGCGTTCGTTCTCCATCGTCGAGGTCGCCAGTACACCGAGGGTGCGGAGCCCTCCCGTCGAGGCCTCGGCAGACGCCTCGTTCGACTGAGCAGGGGTACGCGCGGTGCCGGACATCCGGACTCCCATCATCGGGGAACCGAAGTCAGCTCCTCACCCGACTATATGCGGGGTCGGCTCGGGCGCCGACAGGGGAGCCTTCAGGCTCACCAGGTCAGATTGTGCTCAGGACTCGTGGCGGAACCCGACCTTGATGGTCACCTGCCAGTGCGCCACCCGGTCGCCGTCCACCTTCCCGCGTACCGACTGCACCTCGAACCACTCGAGATTGCGCAGCGACTTGGACGCCTCGGCGATGGCGTTGGCGATCGCAGCGTCCGTCCCGTCGGGTGAGGAGCCGACGATCTCGGTGATGCTGTAGACGTGGTTCATGATGCCCTCCCGGTAGTGTGATCTAGCTCACTCTATCGCTTTCCCTGGTCGTCGCGATACGAGTCGACGATCACGCGCGTGGTCATCGCCTTCCGCCTTCCGCCTACACCGATCCCGAGGGCGGATGGGCGTGACAGAACTGACGCACGGCGTGGTTCACCTGTTCGGGCCGTTCCAGATGGCTCAGGTGACCTGCGTCATCGATCACGACAAGTGTCGAATCCGGGATCACCTCGTGGAACCGGTGTGCGACGGTCAGTGGTGATCGAAGGTCGTTCCGCCCCCAGATCAACAGGGTGGGTACGGTGATCCGGGGCAGCAGATCGCTGAGATCGGCCTCGGCCATGATCGCCAACTCCCTGCGAAGAGTGTCCGGTCGGACGTCGGCAGTGATGGTGGCGAGCAGGCGGGCGACCTCCTTCGGCGGGTCACTGGCGAAGAGCCCGGACACCGTGGGGTCGACAGCCTCATCCCGGACGGAGAGCATCATCCGCGCGCCCGCGACCCGCGCACGTACCTCGTCCGCAGGCAGTGATCCCTTCCAGCCGGCGTAGGTATCGATCATGATCAGCGTCGCGACACGGTCGGGGTGACGGCGATAGAACTCGAGCAGAACGGTGCCGCCCCAGGAGTTGCCGGCGATGTGCGCCGGCCCGAGGTCGAGAGAGTCGAGCATCGCGGCGAGCACGTCCGCGATGTCTGCCAGCGTGAAGTCGTGCGGAAGGTCCGACGAGCCTCCGGCCCCCGGCTCGTCCCAGGCGATGACGGTGAACTCGTCGGTCAGGTCCGCGAACTGCGGCGCCCAGATGCGCCCGTCCCCAGCCGCACCGTGGAGGAAGACCACGGGCGGGCCCACACCCTCGCGCCGGTAGGCGATGGTGAGGCCGTTCGCGACGCACTCCATCTGTCGACCGTACTCGCGACGGAGCGCATCGTGTGTCGAGTGGCCCGGGCGGGGACGAGAGGCCCTCATCGCGACAGGAGTGTGGGTTCACTCGCAGCCGGGCCAGACGCCACCGCACCCCTCGGCGGTCGGCCGAGGGGTGCGGTGGCGCGGGTCGAGTCGAGTCAGGCGCGAGCGTCGGAGAGGGCGGAGTTGAACGTCTTGCTCGGACGCATCGCCTCCCGCAGCTTCTCTACGGAGGGCTGGAAGTAGCCGTCCAGCTCCACCGGCGTGCCCTGTACCGCCAGGAGCTCGTCGAGGATGGCGTCCCGGTCCGCGGTCAGCTTCTCCGCCAACGGAGAGAAGTGCGCCGCCAGCTCCGGGTCCTCGGTCTGGGCGGCCAGCTCCTGCGCCCAGTACAGCGCGAGCCAGAACTGGCTGCCCCGGTTGTCGAGTTCGCCGGTGTCGCGCGACGGCCCCTTCCGGTTCTCCAGCAGTGTGCCGGTCGCGGTATCGAGCGTCTTGGCCAGGATCGTCGACTTGGGGTTGTCGTCCTTGCGGCCGAGATCGTCCAGACTCGCCCCGAGGGCCAGGAACTCGCCGAGCGAATCCCAGCGCAGGTGGTTCTCCTCCACCAACTGCTGGACGTGCTTGGGCGCCGATCCGCCCGCACCGGTCTCGTACAGTCCGCCGCCGGCCATCAGCGGCACGATCGACAGCATCTTGGCGCTGGTACCGAGCTCGAGGATCGGGAACAGGTCGGTGAGGTAGTCGCGCAGGATGTTGCCGGTCACCGAGATGGTGTCCAGTCCCCGCCAGGCGCGCTCGAGGGTGTACCGCATGGCACGCACCTGCGACATGATCTGGATGTCGAGGCCCTCGGTGTCGTGGTCGGCGAGGTACTTCTTCACCAGGGTGATCAGGTTGTTCTCGTGCGGGCGGTACGGGTCGAGCCAGAAGACGGCCGGCATCTCCGAGGCGCGGGCGCGATCGACCGCGAGCCGCACCCAGTCTCGGATCGGCGCGTCCTTGACGGTGCACATGCGCCAGATGTCGCCGGCTTCGACGTCCTGCGACAACAGGACCTCGCCCGTGGCGGCGTCGACGATGTTGGCGACGCCGGCGAAGGGGACTTCGAACGTCTTGTCGTGGCTGCCGTACTCCTCGGCTTTCTGCGCCATGAGGCCGACGTTCGGGACGGTCCCCATCGTGGTGGGATCGAACGCTCCGTTGGTCTTGCAGAAGTTGATGATCTCCTGGTAGATCCGCGCGAACGTGGACTCGGGGATCACGGCCTTGGTGTCCTTCTTGCGGCCGTCGGCCCCGTACATCTTCCCGCCGATGCGGATCATCGCGGGCATCGAGGCGTCGACGATCACGTCCGAGGGGGAATGGAAGTTGGTGATCCCGCGGGCCGAGTCGACCATCGCCAGTTCCGGCCGGTGCTCGTGGCAGCGGTGCAGATCCTCGATGATCTCTTCCTTCTTGGAGCTGGGCAGGTTCTCGATCTTGTCGTAGAGATCGACCATGCCGTTGTTGACGTTGATCCCGAGCTCGTCGAACAGGTCGTGGTGCTTCTCGAAGGCCTCCTTGTAGAAGACCCGCACGGCGTGGCCGAACACGATCGGGTGGCTCACCTTCATCATGGTGGCCTTGACGTGCAACGAGAACATGACGCCGGTCTCCTTGGCGTCGTTGAGCTGCTCCTCGTAGAACTCCATGAGCGCCTTCTTGCTCATGAACATCGAGTCGACGACCTCACCGGCCTCGAGCGGCACCGTCTTGAGTACGTGCGTCTCACCGTCCGGGGTCACCACCTCCATGCGCGCATCGCAGGCGCGGTCGAGGATGATCGACTTCTCGCCGGCGTAGAAGTCACCGTGGGTCATGTGCGCCACGTGGGACTGCGAGGCCATCGACCACTTGCCCATGGAGTGCGGGTTGGCCCGGGCGTACTCCTTGACCGCCTTCGGGGCGCGGCGGTCCGAGTTGCCCTGACGCAGCACCGGGTTCACGGCGCTGCCCAGGCACGTCGAGAGACGCTCGGCGATCTCTTTCTCTTCCGGGGTCTGCGGGTCGTAGGGGTACTTGGGGATGTCGTATCCCTTGGCCTGCAGTTCCGCTATCGCTAGGTTCAGCTGGGGAACCGAGGCGCTGATATTCGGCAGTTTGATGATGTTGGTGCCGGGTTCCTGGGTCATGCGTCCCAGCTCGGCCAGGTTGTCGGGCACCTTCTGCTCGTCGGTGAGCCGTTCCGGAAAGGCCGCCAGGATGCGGGCGGCCACCGAGATGTCGCTCGTCTCGACCTCGATGCCGGCGGCTTCGGTAAAGGTGCGCACGACCGGGAGGAACGCCTCCGTCGCCAGTCGGGGGGCCTCGTCGGTGAGGGTGTAGATGATTGTCTGTGTGCCTTTGGTCATGGATGTCGACTCTTCTCGTATCGGGCTGATCTAGTTCTTGTGGAACGGCGTCAGTTCGCCTCCACCATCATCACCCGGGTCGGACCGGCGTGGCCAGAACCTGCGGGCGTGGGTCGATCGGTGATCGTCTCGGCGTCCCTCTGCAGTGTGGTCCAGTGTGGACGAATGTGCGGTGTTTCCAGGCGGCGGGGACCCCGGTCGGGCGGACCGGCGGCGACCGCGTCGTCGATCGCAGTCGGTGTCGCGTCCTGCGGATCAGGCCTAGGGTCGGGGGACGACTACCGCCGAGGAGGCACGGACGATGACCGATGTAGGTGCACGTGCACGCGAACTGGCCGCGCTCCACGAGTCGGGTGACCTGGTGGTCCTCCCGACCGTCTGGGACACCTGGAGTGCCCGGGTCGCCGCGGGTGCGGGATTCCACGGCCTGACGGTGGGCAGCCACCCGGTCGCCGACGCCATCGGCAGCGCCGACGGCGAGAACATGGACTTCGGTGAGTACCTCGGCGTGGTCCGCAGGATCGCCGACTCGGTGGATGTGCCGGTGAGCGCGGATGTGGAGTCGGGGTACGGGTTCGCACCCGAGGAGTTGATCTCGCGCCTGCTCGAGGTCGGGGCCGTGGGGGCCAACATCGAGGACGTGGTCCACGGTGAGGGCGGCCGGGTCCGCGACAAGCAGGAGCACGCCGACTACATCGCCGGCGCCCGCCGAGCCGCCGACGAGGCCGGGGTCCCGTTCGTGATCAACGGGCGCACGGATGCGGTCAAGCTCGGCTCCGACGTGTTCTCCGACCCGCTCGCCGAGGCCGCCGAGCGCATCGTGCTGATGGAGCAGGCCGGCGCACGCTCGGTCTACCCCGTGGGACTGACGACCGCCGACCAGGTGACCACGCTCGTGAAAGCGGTGTCGATACCCGTGAACGTGACCGCCCACCCCGTGAAGGGCCACGGCGCCGGGGACCTTGACGACCTGACGAGACTGGGGGCCCGGAGAGTGACCTTCGGCCCGCTCTGGCAGATGTGGCTGGCCGAGGTCTCCGCCGACCGACTCGCCGACTGGCTGTCCGTCGACGGCTAGCTCCACGTCTGTGGCGGCCCCAGAAGTGGCCGCCGAGCGATAACTTCTCGGGAGGAGCGGTCCGTACACGCCGTACGGCCCGGACTCGTCCCGAGGAGATCGACCATGCACGAGAAGGCCGGCGAACGCCCCGACCGCAGGCGACAGGTCACAGGCACCCTGGTGGCGCTCGTGACGATCGCACTGGGCGCGGTGGTGATCCTGGCTCCCCTCGCACTCCCGGAGATCGTCAGGGTGGCCGGTGCCGGGCTCGTCGTCGTCGGTCTCGCTACGGTGATCGGCGTCGACGGCGCCGGCCACTCCGGGTGGTGGGCACGAGTGCTCACGGGGCTCGCCGCCGCCGCGGCGGGCGTGGTGGTGCTGGTCTGGGAGTCGGCGAGTATCCGCAGCCTGCTGTGGGTCATGGTCGCCGCGCTGATCGTCCACGGCGTCCACACGATCGTGGTGGCGCTGCGGAGCGAGACCGACAGCCGGGTGGCCGGGGTGTTCAGCGGCACCGCGGCCGTCCTGTTCGGGCTGCTGTGCCTGGCCTGGCCGGTCCTGGCGATCGAGCTGATCAAGTTCGGTGTGGGCGCGTGGTTGGTGTTCGTCGGGCTGCGCGGGCTGATGGACGCGCTGCTCCACCGGCGCGGGCACGGCGGGCCCGCGAGGGCCGGCGTGGGCCGGATGCGCCGGTGGGGCCGGACCATCCTCGCGGTGGCGGTATTCCTGGTGGTGGTCGCGCTCGCGATCTGTTCGGCACTACTACTCCGTGGTGACGACCGCCCCGGACCCGACGACTTCTATTCGGTAGCCGGGCCGTTGCCCGCCGACCCCGGGGTGTTGCTGCGGGCCGAGACGCTCACGACCGGCGTCCCCGACGGTGCCGACGCCTGGCGCATCCTCTACACGACGACCCGGCCGGACGACACGGTGACCGTGGCCAGCGGGACCGTGATCGCACCGACCGACCGGCAGTCCGACGCGCTCCCGCTGCTGAGCATCGCGCACGGGACCACCGGTATCGTCCCTCGCTGCGCTCCCTCGCTCAGCCCCACCCCGTTCGCGGACGGTGCGGGTGCCGCGCTCACCCGGATGGTCACCGACCACGGGTGGGCCGGGGTGATCTCGGACTACGTGGGCCTGGGCACCTCCGGGATGCACCCGTATCTGGTCGGGCAGGCGGAGGCGCGCAACGTGCTCGACGCCTCCCGTGCGGCGCAGCAGCTCGACGGCGTGACCCTGGGCACCGACACCGTGGTCTGGGGCCATTCGCAGGGTGGCCACGGCGCGCTGTGGACCGGCCAGATCGCCGGTGACTACGCGCCGGAACTGGAGCTGAAGGGCATCGCCGGAATGGCGCCCGCCACCGACCTGTACACCCTCGCCGAGGCGAGCAAGAGTGAGGTCGGGGGCAAGACGGTCTCCGCTTACATCGCCGAGTCGTGGAACGAGGTCTATCCCGGGTTGGACCTGTCCGGGCACCTCAATCCGGGCACCGCACACGGCGTGGAGAAGATCGGCGAGCTGTGTTTCAACGAGCAGGACGCGATCGCGGCACTGGTACGGGGTACCCAGATCCCCGAGCAGGTGTTCCCCGATGCCGTCCTCGACGGCGACCTGGGGGAGACCTTGAGGGAGAACTCGCCCACGGGACCGTGGCCCGCCCCGGTGCTGATCGCCCAGGGCCTGGCCGACCCGTTGGTCAAGCCCACGATGCAGCAGACCTGGGTGGACGCGCGGTGCGCGGAGGGTGAGCCGCTCGACTACCGGACCTATCCGGGACTGGACCACAACGGAGTGGTCGCCGCGGATTCGCCGCTCACCCCGCAACTGGTGCAGTGGACCCTCGACCGCTGGAGCGGGGAGGCTCCCACTCCGACCTGCTGAGCGGGCGCGGCGCGGAACGTGGTCCCGCCCCGTTGACAGTTTCCCATATGGGAATATGATCATCGGTATGGCGCGAGCAGCGACGACCTCCGACGTGTTCAACGCGATCGCCGAACCGCAACGCCGGCAGATCCTGGTCCTGCTGCGGGCGGGCGAGAGGCCGGTGACCGAGGTCGCCCACGAGCTGGGCCTGACCCAACCGGGGGCGTCCAAGCACCTGCGGGTGCTCCGAGAGGTCGGTCTCGTCAGCGAACGCCGGGCGGGCAGGCAGCGCCTCTACGACCTCGACGCCGGCGGGCTCCGACCGGTCCACGACTGGGTCGGCGGATTCGAGCGGTTCTGGAACGAGAGCTTCGACAGATTGGATGCCTACGTCCACGGGATGACGCAGGCGGAGCGGGAGGAGTAGGTCATGGAAGAGAACGGACGAGGGGAGCCGACGGGGTCGGCGACCGCGGACCGCGAGGTCGCGATCACCAGGTACATCGACGCCCCTCGCGAGGTGGTGTTCCGGGCGTTCACCGAGGTGGAACACCTGTCACGGTGGTGGGGGCCGGAGGGATTCACCACCACCACCCGGTCCTTCGAGTTCCGTGTGGGCGGAGTCTGGGACTTCCTCATGCACGGTCCGGACGGGACCGACTATCCGGAGTGGATCACGTGGCTCGAGATCGTCCCCGCGCAGCGGATCGCGTTGCTGCACGGGGAGTCCCGGGACGATCCGGAGGCGTTCGAGTCGGTCCTGGTCTTCGAGTCCGAGGGTGACGGGACCCGTATCGATTTCCGGACGGTGTTCCCCACGCGGGAGCTGCGGGACAGGGCGGTGGAGGAGTATCGCGCGGTCGAGGGCGGCGAGCAGACCCTGTCCCACCTCGCCGCGTACGCCACCGAGCTCGCGGCGGGGGGCCGACCGGTGGGCCACGAGGGGCTCGTACGGGTCCACAACTTCTCCGTGTCCCTGGACGGATTCGGGGTGGGCGAGGGCCAGTGTCTCGAGGCACCGTTCGGTCACGCCGGGCAGAGACTGCTCGAGTGGGCGCTGCCGACGCGGACCTTCCAGGACATGGGTTTCCACGGGGAGCAACAGCCCTCGGTGGGGGTCGACGAGGCGTTCGCGAGTCGATGGAACGCGGGCATCGGTGTGGAGATCATGGGGCGCAACAAGTTCGCGCCCTCCCGCGGCCCGTGGGGGGATGAGACGTGGCGTGGCTGGTGGGGGGACACCCCGCCCTTCCATACCCCGGTGGTCGTCCTCACCCATCATCCGCGGCCGACGCTGCAGCTCGACGGCGGCACCACGTTCCACTTCCTCGACGCGGACCCGGCCACCGCGCTCGCGTACGCACGCGATCTGGCGGGGGGCCTGGACGTCCGGATCGGCGGGGGAGCGAGCACCATCCGTCAGTTCCTCGAGGCGGATCTGATCGACGAGATGCACATCGCCCTGGTCCCCGTCCTCCTGGGCCGGGGCGAACGACTGTGGGACGGGCTCGAGGGACTCGAGGAGCGGTTCCGGATCGAATCGACGAGCTCACCGAGCGGGGTCATCCACCTGAGCTTCTGGCGTCACCGGGCACGGGTGCCTCGGACAACGTCCGGCGGGTGACGAATCGGCGTGACGCTCCCGAGAGCGGGTCGGTGAACTCCAGCTCCCCGGCGAGCAGTTGCAGGGGGAGTCGGTGGTCGTCGGGGGCCTCCGGGAGCAGGTCGGGGTACCGGCGGTCGCCCAGGATCGGGATCCCCAGCTCAGCCAGATGCACCCTGAGCTGGTGCAGTCGTCCGGTGTGCGGGCGCAGGAACGTGTGCAGCACCGTGCGTCCGGCGGCGCTCCGGCCGGAACCGAGGACGTCGATGAGCGTTTCGGTGTTGGGTGCGCGGTCGGGGCGGACGGCGACCCGCTGGCGGCCGCGCAGCCTCTCGAGGTGATCGCGGTGGACGAGGGGGAGCGGCCGCCCGGAGAGCTCCGGCGTGCTCGGGTCCCACCCCGGTGGCCGCGTCGAGACCGCCTCGTAGACCTTGGCGACCTCACGTCGTTCGAAGAGCGTCTGATAGGCGCCCCGGGTGGAGGGCCGGGCCGAGAACATCACGAGCCCGGCCGTGCCGCGGTCCAGGCGGTGGACCGGCGTCAGGTCGGGGTTGTCGAGTCGGACGCGCAGACGCACTAGCGCGGACTCGCGCAGAAATCTCCCCGTCGGGGTGGTGGGGAGGAAGTGTGGTTTGTCGATCACCACCAGGTCGTCGTCCACGTGCAGGATCTCCTCGTGGAACGGGAGCTCTGCCTCCGCCGGTAGCTCTCGGTGGTACCAGATGAACTCGTGGGAGCCCAGTGCCTCCGCGGGACCGACCGGACGGGCGTCGGCGCCCACGACGTCGCCGGCGGCGAAGCGGCGGTACAGGTCGGCGGCCTCGAGGTGGTCGAACCGCTCGATCACGTACTCGGCGATCGTCGACCACGGCCCGGTCGTCGGAACGCGCATCCGTGTCGGTCCGACCCCGTCCCTGACGGGCAGTGGCGACGGCATCGGCACGGCACCCTCCTCGGTGAATACAGTGGAGATCCAGCACCGGCTCCGGACCCCGAGGATCGCACGATGGCACCGCACACCCCCGACGCGGCCCCTGACCCGGGGCCGGGGCCCGAGTGTCTCATCGGACAGGTGGCAGCGCCGGCCATCCACGTGATGAGCTGGAACATCCGTCGCCCGGTGCCCGCCGTGGTGGCGCGACCGGCCGACCGCTGGCAGGAGCGCGCTCCCCGGCTCCTGGCGCTCCTCGCCGCCGAGCGGCCGACTGTGCTCGGCGCCCAGGAGGTGCTGGGCGATCAGGCCTCGGTGGTACTCGGGGCCCTCGGCGCCGGATACGCCGTCGTGGGGCGGGGTAGGGGCGTCGGGGGAGGCGGTGAGGCCTCGCCGATCTTCTACGACTCGGGCCGGTTCGACCTGCTCGACTGGGATCAGGCCGCGCTGTCCGACCACCCCACGCGGGCCGGCTCGGTGTCCTGGGGCAACGTCTTTCCCCGCATCCTCGTCACGGCGACGTTCCGTGATCGGGAGACGTCGCGGACCCTCCTCATGGTCAACACACACCTCGATCCGTTCTCGGCGCGCTCGCGGCTGCGGTCCGCCCGGGCGATCGTCGACGTGGTGTCCGCCCGTGGTCTGCCGGCGCTGGTGACCGGCGATCTCAACGCGGGCCCGTCGAGTGCGGCGGTTCGTGAACTGCTCTCCGGTGGTGTCCTCGCGGACAGCTGGCGCCGCGCCCGGACCCGGGTGAGCGAGGAGTGGGGAACCTACGCCGGCTACCGCGCGCCCCGCCGGAGCGGGCCCCGGATCGACTGGATACTCGCCTCGTCCGCGTTCGGGGTCTCCCACGCCGCGGTCAACCCCCGACGACACGGCGGCGGGTGGGCGTCGGATCATCTGCCCGTGCACGCCGTCGTGGGTCTCGACGAAGGAGGGGCCGGATCGTGATCGACAACTTCCTCCGGCCAGCCCGGAGCCACGCGCAGATGGCGGCGGATTCGCTCCGGATCCTGGGGACCCTGAGCGTGTTGCTCGCCCTCCTGCTCCACGGTCTGACGGACGCGGCCATCGTGGCGTTCGCTCTGCCCGGGCTGATGCTCCCGCGCTTCATCGGGATGAGGCCGTGGGCGGACATCGCGGTGTCGGGCACGGTGCTCGTGGCGGCCTGGAGCAACGTCGTCGACCTGTACACCCGGATCTGGTGGTGGGATATCGCGGTCCACATCGTGTGCGCCGGGGCACTGGCGGTGGTGACCTACCTGTTCCTCGCGCACCGCGGGACCGTGGCGCCTCCGGACGCCCCCGGGTTCACGGCGGCGGGGTCGGTGGTGCTCACCACCGCCTTCGGCCTCGCCCTGGGGGCGCTGTGGGAGATGATCGAGTGGTTCGGGCACGCCTTCCTGACCACTGACATCTACGTGACGCTCGGCGACACGATCGGGGACATGGCGGCGGGCGGCGTCGGTGCACTGTGTGCCGGGTTGCTCCTGGCCCACGGGCCCGCGCTGCTGATGCCGGCGGCCCCACCGATGCGCGAGTCGTCGGCGACCACCTCGAGCCGGCCCTAGCGGGTCGTGTTCTCGAGCTCCCCGGGCGTCACGGCCGTCCGCCGACCCGCGTCCCCGGCTCGTACGAGTTCCGCCAGGAGCGGGAACAGCAGAACCGTGACGGCACCCGCGGCGACGAGCACGGAGGCGATCTCACGGGTCATCAGACCGTTGCCCACGGCCACCTCGGTGACCGCGACGATGATCGGCAGGCCGGTCGCGGCGTAGAGCCCCACCCTCGCCCGCTCCCTCTGCCCAGTCAGGCCCGGACTCGCCCGGGTGACGGTCTCGCCCAGCCACACCCCGCCGCCGCGGATCACGAGCATGCTCGCCACCGCCGCCACCAGGATCCACGGGGAGGCCGCGACCGCCCCGAGGTCGATGCCCATCCCCGAGACCACGAAGAAGACCGGGATGAACAGGGTGTAGCCGACGGTCTCCAGCTGGCGCAGGAGAATCGCCGCCAGGTCGCGCTCCGTGTCACCGCGTCTGTCCCGCATGCTCACCCCGAGTGAGTCGACCAGACGGCGCAGGATCATCCCGGCGGCGAAGGCACCGAGCACGACGTCCAGGCCGAAGACGGTGGCCACCACCATCATCGTGGCCAGGAGGAGGATCACCGTCCGCATCGCCAGCTGACCGGTGGAGGTGGTGCCCAGGAGGAGTGCCCGGCCGAGCGCGGGGATGTGGAGCAGGCGGGCCGGTACCGCCAGGATCACGAGCGCCGCCAGCAGGAACAGCCCGACGGCCGCGAGGGAGGACTCGATGCTGCGGGTGCCGAGCAACACGGCCATCACGAGGATCGGACCCAGTTCGCCCACCGCGCCGTGGGTCAGGACCGCACGGCCCACCGGTGTGCTGTCATGCCCGGAGCCCTTGAGGATCGGCAGGAGGGTGCCGACCGCCGTCGAGGTGAGCAGGAGTCCGATCGCCACGGCGGTCTCCCAGCGGCCCGAGACCAGCCACCCCACCCCGGCGGCCAGGACCAGGCTGACCGCCCAGGTCCCGGCCGCCCGCCGCCCGCTGCGCCCGGTGAGCGTGGAGACCTCGAGCTCGAACCCGGCCAGCAGGAACAGCATCCCCAGGCCGAGCTCCGCGAGGAGCGCGACCCCGCCGGACTCCACCGCCAGGCCCGTCCCGTTGGGGCCGATCAGCATCCCGCCCGCCAACAGGAGCACCACACCCGGGACGAGCGAGCGGGTGAGCAGAGAAAGCAACGGGGCAGCCCAGACCGCCAGGACGATCCAGAACAGGGAGACGAGCTCGGTGGTGGAGGCGTCGGCGGCCAGGAGGGTGGTGGTCACGTCTGCCCTTTCGCTCGGTTTATCAGAAGGAGTTTAGAGGACCGTCGAGCTCGCGGGCCCCCGGACCGGCGGTGATCGGTTCGTGCGAGGGTGAGGGGCATGACCTCCTCGCCGTACTCGGTCTCCGACGGTGATCCGCGGTGTCTGCCGGGCTTCCGCCGCACCTACCGCGACGGCCGGCTGACGCTGGGCCTCGGATTCCCGCTGCGGACCCGGGCGGACGAGTCGGACGCCGCGGACATCGCGGACCAGGTGGAGATGGCCCGGGCCGCGGAGGCCGGGGGGTTCGCCGCGCTCTACGCCCGTGACATCCCGCTCCGCGTCCCGTCCTTCGGGGATGTCGGGCAGGTCTACGACCCGTGGGTGTTCCTCACCTACGTGGCCGCGCACACGAGCCGGGTCGCGCTCGGGACGGCGGCGATCGTCCTTCCCGTGCGTCACCCCCTGCACGTGGCCAAATCGGCGGCGAGCCTCGACCGGCTCTCCGGCGGCCGGCTCCTGCTGGGGGTGGCCTCGGGCGACCGGCCGGAGGAGTTCCGCGCGTTCGACCTCGAACAGGGGAGTCGGGGGGAGAGGTTCCGGGAGAACCTGTCGGTGATGACCCACGCACTCACCACCGAGATGCGCGGGATCCGCTGGTCCGGCGGCTGGATGCACAGCGCGGACGTGGTCCCCAAGCCGACCGCCTCGGCGATACCGCTGATCATGACCGGCTCGTGTCAGCAGAGCATCGGGTTCCTGGCCTCCCGCGGCCACGGGTGGATGACCTATCCGCGTGACTTCGACGCACAGCGGCGCACCGTCGCGCGGTGGCGCGAGTTGGTGGGGGAGTCCCTGGTGGGGGAGAACGACGACGACGAGGTGTTCAAGCCCTTCGCGCAATCGCTCCAGATCGATCTGGCCGAGGATCCGGACGAGTCCGCTTCGCCCATCGGCTTCGGGTTCCGGATCGGCCACCGCCGGCTGGTCGAGCACCTGGGGGACCTGCGGGACATCGGCGTCAACCACGTGCTCCTGGGGGTGGGGGCCTCGCGTCGGCCGATCCGCGAGGTCGTCGACGAGCTGGCCCGTCACGTCGTCCCCCACTTTCCCGCGCTCGCACACTAGCCTCACCGCGGGACGGACGGGGGCCACCGATGACGCGCACGACCACTGCGCGACCCGACCTGTTCGAGCACCTCCGGTCCCGGCAGTTCCTGTTCATGCTGCCCCGCGCGGTGTCCCTGCAGCTGATGCACCCGGCGATCAGCGCGGCGATCCTCGAGCACTCGCCCTCGCCCGGCTTCGTGTGGCTGCACAAGAAGCGGTCGGTGCCCCCGACGATCGCCATGGCGTTCGACCCGCACCCCGAGTCCTGGATACCGGGGCGCATCGTCGTCACCCACGACACGATCAGAGGAACCGACGCCGACGGCAACCGTTACCACTCGCTGGACCCGGAGGTCTTCCACTTCCAACACGCCACGTATGTGGACTCGCTGTTCGAGACCATTACCAGGTTCCGCGGCCCCCTGGAGTTCGGCGAACGCCGAGCGCTCTACGCCAGGTGCTGCAGCTGGTACCGCGCCTACGGCATCTCGGAGACGCCGTTGCCCGCCACGGTGGAGGAATTCGACGAGTACTTCCGCGACCGGACTGGGATGCTGGCCGTCACCCCGGCGCTCACGCGATACCGCGGTCAACTCCTCCGACCCCGGCAGTGGTGGCCGGCCGCGGTCCCGTCCGGTGCCATCAGGACCTTCCTGCATCCGGTGGCCGCCGGGGCGCTCGGGGTCCGTCCCTCCGCGATCGACCGCGCGGTGTCGGCGGCGTTCACCTCGGCGTCCTCTCTCGGGTGAGCGCTTCTGCCACAATCGACCCGTGACCATCTCGATCCTGTGGTTCCGGCGTGACCTGCGGCTGGCGGATCATCCCGCGCTCCTCGCCGCCGTCGAGTCCACCGACGAGGTCCTGCCGGTGTTCGTCCGCGATCCCGTGCTGCTCGCCCGGGGTGGTGTCCGGGTCGAGCGGTTGGAGTCCTCCCTCGCCGCCCTGTCCGCGTCCACCGGCGGCGCCCTGGTGGTCCGCACCGGCGACCCCGCCGAGGTGATCGCGGAGCTGGCAGCCTCCGTGGACGCCCGCCGGGTCCACGTGAGCCGGGAGTCGACCCCCTACGGTCGCCGGCGGGACGAGCGGGTCCGTGAACGCCTCGCGCCCGGGGGGCGGGAACTCGTCGAGACCGGCTCGCCGTACGCGGTCGGCCCGGGCAGGATCCTCAACAAGGCCGGGGAGCCCTACCGGGTCTTCACCCCCTTCTCCCGGGCCTGGCACGACCACGGTTGGCCGCAGCCCGGTGTGCGACCGGACGACATCGCGTGGGCCGAGGCCCCGCGGTCGGTGTCGTCCGGATCGCGTCGAGAGCCGGGTGGTGGAGAGGCGATCGGGGAGGAGGCCGGCGAACAGGCGGCCGGCGAACGGGCGGCCGGCGAACGGGCGGCCGGCGAACGCGCTGCGCTGTCGCGGTGGCGGGCCTTCCTGCGGGACGACCTGGCCTCGTACGCCGACCAGCGGGACCGACCGGACCTCGACACGACCAGCCGACTGTCGGAGCATCTGAAGTACGGCGAGATCCACCCGCGCACGATCCTGGCCGAGCTCGCCGAACACCCGGCCGCGACCTCCGAGGGCGCGCGCCGCTTCGTCGCCGAACTGGCGTGGCGAGAGTTCTACGCGGACGTCCTCTGGCACCAGCCCCGGTCGGCGTGGCGGGATCTCCGGGACGCGCTCACCGGCATGGACTACGACGACGGCCCGGAGACAGAGACCCTGGTGGAGGCGTGGCAGCAGGGGCTGACCGGCTTCCCGTTCGTGGACGCCGGGATGCGGCAGCTGCGGGCCGAGGGGTGGATGCACAACCGGGTCCGGATGGTCACCGCGAGCTTCCTGGTCAAGGACCTGCACGTGTGGTGGCCGACGGGGGCACGGTACTTCCTCGACCAGCTGAGAGACGGCGACCTGGCGTCCAACAACCACGGGTGGCAGTGGGTCGCCGGGACCGGCACCGACGCCTCGCCGTACTTCCGGGTGTTCAACCCGGTCACCCAGGGGGTCAGATTCGACCCGGACGGGGACTACGTTCGCCGGTGGATCCCCGAACTCGCGCACCTGCGGGGCGCCACCGCGCACGAACCGTGGCGCGCGCCGGACGGATACGATCACGGGTACCCCGAACGCATCGTGGACCACGCCGAGGAGCGCCGGGAGGCCCTGCGACGTTACGAGCGCGCCCGGGGCGACGCGGACTGACAGGCCCTGTCGACCAGCTCTGCCGACCAGTGCTGTCGACCGGCCCTGTCGACCGGCCCTGTCGACCGGCCCTGTTGAGCAGCGCTGTTGAGCAGCGCTGCCGACCTCCCGTCGAGCCGATACCGTGGTGTCATGCGACGACTTCTCGCCCCGGTGGCGGCCATGGCCCTGGTCATGACCGGGTGCAGCGGTGGGACCGGCTCCGTGGATCCGGATGAACGGGCGGGGCAGGCGCCGTCCACCGCCGAGGTGCCGGAGGACTTCCGCGTCACGGAGCACGGAGAGTTCGACGAGGGGTGGGCGATGAGCTTCCTCCCCGGATCGCGGCATCTGCTCATCTCCCAGCGCGGGGGCGAACTCCTGTTGCGTGACCAGTCCACCGGCGACGTGGTGGAGGTCGACGGTGCGCCTCCGGTCGAGGACGCCGGGCAGGGCGGTCTCCACGACATCGTGCCGGGTGCCACCCACGCGCAGGACGGCACCGTCTATGTCAGCTGGGTCCGCGACCATCCCGGGGGCGCCCAGGGCGTGGTGGGGCGGGGCACCCTCGACGTCGACCGCGCCGCACTGACGGATCTCGACGTGATCTGGGAGCAGGAGCCCGCCGCCGGTAGCGGGCACTTCGCACTGCGACTACTGGTCCACGGCGGGCATCTCTACGTGACCTCGGGCGACCGCCAGGAGCAGACCCCCGCCCAGGACACCTCCGACACCCTCGGCGGGGTGGTCCGTCTGACCCCGGACGGCGACCCCGCACCCGGGAACCCGTGGGCCGGGCAGGACGGTGCCTCCGCCGACCTGTGGACCATCGGCCACCGGAACCCTCTGGGGATCGACGAGGACCCGGAGGGCCGGATCTGGGTCTCGGAGATGGGACCCCGCCACGGCGACGAGCTCAACCTCCTCGACGGGGGCGGCAACTACGGGTGGCCCGAGGCCTCGATGGGCCGGCACTACAGCGGCGAGGACATCCCGGAGCACCGCGACGGAGACGGGTTCGTGCCTCCCGCGACGTACTGGGTGCCCGCGATCTCCCCCGGGAGCCTTCTGATCTACCGCGGGGACCGCTTCGCCGGGTGGGCGGGGAGCGCGCTGCTGGGCGGCCTGTCCGGCCAGAATCTGGTCCGCGCCGAGTTGGGGGACGGGACCGCGACCGTCGTGCAGGAGTGGGACATGGGCGCGCGGGTCCGGGCGCTCGCCGAGGCCCCCGACGGCGCAATCTGGGTGCTCGAGGACGGCCCGGGCGGCCGCCTGCTCGAGTTGACCCCGGTCTGACCGGTCGACTCTCCGACGACCCGCCGCCGGCCACCGCCTAGGCTGGCGGTATGACGCAGCAGAACGATCAGACGGGCACCCACGACGGTGTCGACATCAAGCCCCGCAGCAGGGACGTCACTGACGGTCTGGAAAAGACCGCCGCGCGGGGGATGCTCCGCGCTGTGGGGATGGGCGACGACGACTGGGTCAAGCCCCAGATCGGCGTCGCCTCGTCCTGGAACGAGATCACCCCGTGCAACCTCTCGCTGGACCGACTGGCCAAGAAGGTCAAGGAGGGTACGCACGCGGGGGGCGGGTACCCGCTCGAGTTCGGCACCATCTCGGTGTCCGACGGCATCTCCATGGGCCACGAGGGCATGCATTTCTCGCTGGTGTCCCGTGAGGTGATCGCCGACAGCGTGGAGACGGTGATGAGCGCCGAGCGGCTCGACGGCTCGGTGTTGCTCGCCGGCTGCGACAAGTCCCTGCCCGGCATGCTCATGGCCGCCGCCCGCCTCGACCTGGCGAGCGTCTTCCTCTACGCCGGATCCACGCTGCCCGGTTTCGCGAAGCTCTCCGACGGCACGGAGAAGCAGGTGACCATCATCGACGCGTTCGAGGCGGTCGGGGCGTGCTCGCGTGGCCTGATGAGCCGCGAGGACGTCGACACCATCGAGCGCTCCATCTGCCCCGGCGAGGGCGCGTGCGGCGGCATGTACACCGCCAACACCATGGCGAGCGCGGCCGAGGCCCTGGGGATGTCCCTCCCGGGGAGCGCCTCCCCGCCGGCCCCGGATCGCCGGCGCGACGACTACGCCACGGCCAGCGGCCAGGCGGTCGTCGACCTGCTTCGCCGCGGGATCACCGCCCGCGACATCATGACCAAGAAGGCGTTCGAAAACGCCATCGCCGTGGTCATGGCGTTCGGCGGATCGACCAACGCCGTGTTGCACCTCCTCGCGATCGCCAGCGAGGCGGAGGTCGACCTCACCCTCGACGACTTCGCCCGCATCGGCGCCAAGGTGCCGCACCTGGCGGACGTCAAGCCCTTCGGCGCGCACGTGATGACCGACGTCGACCGCATCGGCGGCGTGCCGGTGGTCATGAGGGCCCTGCTCGACGCGGGTCTGCTGCACGGCGACTGCCTCACCGTCACGGGGCGGACCGTCGCGGAGAACCTCGCGGAGATCGCCCCGCCGGACCCGGACGGTCTGGTGCTGCGCGCGATGGCAGAGCCGATCCACCCGACCGGTGGCATCACGATCCTGCACGGGTCGCTGGCGCCGCAGGGTGCCGTGGTCAAGTCCGCCGGCTTCGACTCCGACGTCTTCGAGGGCACCGCCCGCGTCTTCGAACGTGAGCGTTCCGCGATGGACGCCCTCGAGGACGGGACCATCACCGCCGGCGACGTCGTCGTCATCCGGTACGAGGGCCCCAAGGGCGGGCCCGGGATGCGGGAGATGCTCGCGATCACCGGGGCCATCAAGGGCGCCGGGCTGGGCAAGGACGTCCTGCTGATGACCGACGGGCGGTTCTCCGGGGGGACCACCGGTCTGTGCGTGGGCCACATCGCGCCCGAGGCCGTCGACGGTGGCCCGATCGCCCTGGTCCGCGACGGCGACCGTATCCGTCTGGACGTCTCGGACGGCACGCTCGACCTGCTGGTCGACGAGTCCGAGCTGGAGCAGCGGCGCGCGGCGTGGGCGCCGCTCCCGCCGCGCTACACCCGCGGTGTCCTGGCCAAGTACTCCAAGCTCGTGCAGTCGGCCTCGGAGGGCGCGATCTGCAGGTGACCACGACGCGGCACCGGTCTGCGGGCCCGGAGGGACGACCTCCGGGCCCGGGGCCGGGTCAGTCGAGGACCGTGCCGTCGTCGAGGTGGGAGAGCGAACCCTCTCCGGGCCGGCTCCCGGTGGCGAGGTAGACGATGCGGTTGGCGATGCTGACCGTGTGATCGCCGAAGCGCTCGTAGTAGCGGGCGAGCAGGGCCAGGTCGACGGCGGCGACCGAACCGTGGGGCCAGTCCGGGGCGGAGATCCGCCTCATGAGCTCGGCGTGGAGCGAGTCGACGGCGTCGTCCTCCGAGTCGAGCGAGAGCGCCAGATCGACGTCCTTGGTGGTGAGCAGCTCGCGGAGGGTCGTGGCCATGGCCGAGTCCTTCTCCGCGAGCTCGCGGATCATCGGTGCCACGGGTTCGGGGACCACGGGGAGGGGGTGCCGACGGCGAGCCACGCGCGCGATGTGCCCGGCGAGTGCGGCCATCCTGGTGAAGTGCTCGACGATGTAGATGCCCGAGATCACCTGCCGCAGGTCGCGTGCCACCGGTGCCTCCAGCAGGAGCAGGTCGAAGGCGTGCTGTTCGCTGACCTCCCGCAATTCCTCCACCTCGGCCGCGCCGTCGATCACCTTGGTGGCGGCCACCTCGTCCCCCTCGAGCAGGGCAACGCTGGCGAGGTCGAGGAGTCGGGTGTTCATCTCGCAGAACCGGACCAGTTGGTCGGAGAACTCGTCGAGCTTGGAATGGAGGACGGTGCGCATGTCACGACTGTAGTGGCGCGCCGGGCGCGACGCTCTCCCGTTCCGGGAGTAGTCACGCGCGGCCGCCCGTGGACAGGGCGGGCACGGGAGGGAATAAGTGGATGGATCAGCCTGTTGTTGCCCGAAGTACGATCGTCGACACGTCCTCCGAAAGGAACCCGGTGACCCCCTCGCGGCACGGGACCGCTCCCCCTCAGGAGCGAGAGGCCCTATGAGCACCTCCACGGCGGGACCCTCCGCCCCCGGCCTCGGGGATACGTGGGCGCGACTGACCGCCGGTGACCTCGGCGACGTCGACCCCGTGGACCTCATCGCGGTGGTCGAGTCGGTCGCCTCCCGCGCGTCCGCCCTGGACCGCGGGGAGGCGGACCTGCGCCGGGATGTCACCGTGCTCGCCGATCTGGGTCTGTTCGACGTCGACCGCACCCCGGTCGCCGTCGCCGCCGCGATCTTCGAGGCCGTGGCGACCGAGAGCCTGGCCGTCGCCTTCGCGGCATGGGCGCAGCGCATGACCGCCGTCTACCTCCGTCACGCGGAGCATCGCTCGGAGGCCACCGAACGGGCCTACCGTGCGGTCGCCGCGGGCGAGCGCCCCGGTGTCACCGGCATGGCCGCGGCCCAACTCCAGGCGGTCGGGCTGGGGGAGGTCCCGGTCACGGCGACCCCGATCGACGGCGGGTACCGGATCGACGGCCCCGTGGCCTGGGCCTCCAACCTCTACGCGGACAGCACGATCGTCCTCGCCGCCAACACCGAGAACGGCCGCAGTCTCGTGCTCGCCCTCGAGGCGTCGGATCCCGGGGTGACCATCCAGAGCGCCCCGGATCTCCTGGCGCTCAACGCGACGGCATCCACCATGATCGGGCTGAACGGCGTCGTCGTGCCCGGTGAGCAGGTCCTGGGGGAGGACCTGCCGACCTTCCTGGCGGGCGCGCGAGCGCAGTTCCTCATCCTGCAGGCGGCCTTCTGTTCAGGGGTCGCCGCGCGTTCCGTCACCGAGGCCGAGCGTCGTCTCGAGGGACTCGGTGCGTTCTCAGCCGAGGAACACGCCGCCCTCGCGGCCCGCCACGAGCACATGCACTCGGAGCTCCACCGTCTCGCGGCGCGGCCCGGAGAGGCCACCCTCACCGAACTGCTCCTGCTCCGCCTGGCCGGCACGGAGATCGCCCCGGCCGCGACGCGACTCGAGGCCATCCTCTGTGGCGGTATGGGGTATGCGCAGGGCGCTCCCGCCAACCGTCGGATGCGCGAGGCCGCGTTCCTCCCGGTCCAGTCGCCGTCGCAGTCCCAGCTGCGGTGGGAGCTCGACCGGCTCGGGGTGGCCACGTGAGCGACGGCGTCCGCGCGGGACGTCAGTGCTCGCGCAGCGCCTCGATCAACTCGTCCTTGTTCATGGAGGAGCGACCCTCTATCCCGATCTCGCGGGCCCGGTCCGTCAACTCGTCGACGGTCCAGTCCTCGTAGGAGCCGGCCTTCCCGCCCTTGTGGCCGATCTCGGACCTCGACTCCTTTGCCGAGGCGTTGGCGATGCGGGCGGCCTTCTCCTTGCTCGCCCCGTCGTCACGCAGCGCCTCGTAGACCTTCTCGTCCTTGATGTTCGCCGATCCGCTGTCGTTCTTCTTCTCGGGCACTGTGCCTCCTCGGTCGTCACCAGGTGTGCGATGTGCAGGTGTTGATCATGGTGGCGGCCCGAGGTCGCCCTGGCCACCGGTCGATCAGACCCGCTGCAGCCGCGAGTAAAGGTGGTGGGTCATCGGCTGCCCGACGGCGGCCATGGCGAACGTGGTGACCAGGGTGTTCCCGGCGAGCTCGTAGCGGCGCCGGGTGGAATCGACGTGTTTGGCGGTGGCGCTGCACGCCAGACGGGCCTGCAGCTCCACCACCAACGCGTCCGCCTCCGCCGTGACCGTGCCCTCGGCGAGCTCGGTCTGCCCCATGGGCTGGGCCAGGATCAACTCGGCGGTGCCGGCCTCCGGGATGCGCAGGTACCCGGTCTCGGTGTGCATGGGGGTGCCGTCCGGGCTCCACGACCGCTGGACGTAGTGCAGGAACGGTTTGCCGACGTCGGTGAACACGACCTCGTCGGTGTAGGAGAAGTCGTCGATGGTGGGGTACGACCCCGCGCCCTCACCTCGCCAGGTGCCGACCAGGGCCGCGACGGGAGCGAGGGCGGGTGAGAGATCCATTCCCCGAGCCTAGGCGACGCCGGAGTCCCACACCGGGTGTCCGGCGTCGTCGAGCCGGAGGCCCTCGCTGGGGGAGTGCTCGGTGATCTTCCCGGTGTGCATGAGGTGCCCCACCGCCAGGCCGTGCTCGGTGACGGCGACGTCGGCCACGATCCGCCGGTGACAGCGCCACCACACGGACTCGGAGCACATCACCGCGGTGCGGCTGCGGCGTGCGTCCCCGACCACCCGCTCCATGGCGGTCCTGAACTCCGCCGTGCGGGTCCAGGCGCTGTACGCGCGGAACGCCTCGACCCGCCACCACGTGTCGGGGGAGTCACGACGCTGATCGGCGGTGAGGGTGCGGCGACCGCCGAGTCCGGACTCCCATCGGTAGTCGAGTCCGATCTCCGCGGCGAGCTCGGGCACCGCTCCCCTGGCCGCCGCGGAGTTTGCGCGACTGCCGGGGAAGCGTCGGATGTCCACCAAGAGCTCGACCCCGGCCCCGCCCAGGAGGCGCGCGAGTTCCTCCCGCTCGAGCCGGCCGTGCCCCACCGTGAGCAGCATCAGTGCCGCGACTCCCCGGATGTCCGGCCCCGCCGCGGCATGAGGTGGGCGACCGCCACCACGACAGCACCCACCACCAGGCCGAACACCAGCGAGCAGGCGGTGTTGACCAGCCAGCCGAGCACGGCTCCGATGCCGGCCACCGCCGCCGCGGGCTCCTCCAGCACGTGGACCAGGTGGTAGGGGGCGGTCACGCCGAGCTCGTCCAGCCCCACGAGCAGGATGTGCCCGCCGACCCACAGCATCGCGAGCATCCCGACGAACGAGATCACCTCCAGCACTCCCGGCATGGCCTTGACGAGGCCCAGCCCGAACCGCCGGGTGGTGGGGGAGTCCCTGCCAGCCAGGTGCAGCCCGACGTCGTCCATCTTCACGATCACCGAGACCACGCCGTAGACGAGCGCGGTGATGAACAGCCCCACCACCACGAGGATCGCCGCACGCGTCCAGAACGGTTCGTCGGTGACCTCGTTGAGCGCGATCACCATGATCTCGGCACTGAGGATGAAGTCGGTGGTCACCGCTCCGCGCACCATCCGGGCCTCGGCCTCCGGGCCCTTCTCGACCACGGGGGCGGCCTTCTCGTGGTGCCCCGAGACGCGTTCCCACACCTTCTCCGCGCCCTCGTAGCAGAGATAGAGACCGCCGAGCATGAGGATCGGGGTGAGGATCCACGGGACGAACTGGCTGAGCAACAGGGCCAGGACGATGATGACTGCCTTGTTCCCCAGCGAGCCCGTGGCGATCCGGCGGATGATCGGCAGCTCCCGCGAGGGGTCGACGTCGCGGACGTACTGCGGGGTCACCGCGGTGTCGTCGACCACCACGCCGGCGGCCTTGACGCTGGCGCGTCCGGCGGCCGCCGCGATGTCGTCGGTGCTGGCGGCGGCCATCCGGGCGAGGACGGCGACGTCGTCGAGCAGGGCGGCGAGACCTCCGGCCATGGGCACCTCACTTCAGGTGGGCGGGAGTGGTCCCCGCCGACGAGACGGCCGACTCCTGGTGGGTCGGATCGTCACAGGGTAGCGCCGTGCGGCCCACCGCGCCGTCTCAGCCCTCCGCCGAGTAACCCTCCACCGCGGCATTCGTCGGCCGCGTCACCCCTCCACCGCGTCGAGGACCCACCGCAGGGTCGCCACCCCGGCGCGGCCGAGGTGCTCGGCCACCGCGGGCGAACCGAGGGGCCCGTCGGGCAGACCGAGGGTCGCGCACGCCCAGGGTGGCAACGCCACCACGGCGCCCTCCCGGAGGAGCGCGTAGGCCGGTTTGTCGGTCCACCCCACAGGGGGCTCGTTCAGCAGGAAGTGTCGGGCGTCCAGTGCCGCGGGCGAGGCCTCGAGCTCGGGCCGGTACTCCTCGAGGGCGGCGTCGAGCTCCGCCACGGTCAGCGGCACCTGCTTCGCACCCAGCATGATGCCGGTGCGCGACGCCTGTCGGACGTACTCGTCCCGCCGCTCCGGCGACAGCGGCGTCCGCCCGTAGAGACGGTGACACTCGAGGAAGCTCCAGATCTCGGCCACGTGGACCCACCGGAGCAGGTGTGGGTCGCGGGCGTCGTAGGGCCGGCCGCGGTGGTCGTGACCCACCACGCCGCGGTGCACACCGTTGATGGTCCGGATGAGCGCCGAGGCGTCGACGACGGTGCCGAACGTGGTGGTGGCGATGAACTGCGAGGTGCGCTGGAGTCGCCCCCAGGGGTCCCCGCGGTAGTCGCTGTGGTCGGCCACCCCGGCCATGGCCAGCGGGTGCAGGGACTGCAGGAGCAGGGCGGTCAACCCGGCGGCGAACATCGAGGCGTCACCGTGGACCACGCAGATCGCGTCCCCGGGGGAGTTCCAGCGTTCGCCGTCGGAGTGCCAGATCTGCCGGCGACGTTCGGCGGCGTCGTCGCCGGCGATCCGCGAGCGCACGACGAGCCCGGCCCGGCGGCGAGCCTCGGTCAGGGCTCGGGACGCGGTCGTCGTCAACGGGGTCGTCAACGTCGTGAGAGTCGTCGACATCGCGGTCATGACAGGCACCACCCGGAGTTCGGTCGTGTGCGTCACCATACCCCTGGTACGGCGGGTGCGCCCGGTATCGTCGGGTCGATGTCGTCACCGTCGACCATCCGGTCCGACCCCCACCGGGTCCGTGGGGTGGTGGGGGTCGTCGGTGTACTGGTGGTGCTGGCGGGGGTCAACCTCACCGCCACTCTCGCGGGTCTGCCTCACCGGGAGTGGGTCGTGCCGCTGTCGGTTCTCGCGCTGGTGGTGGCGTCGCGGGCGCGGGGGATGCGCTGGTCGGAGCTGGGCCTGTCGGCCCGCCACATGCCCCGCGGTCTCGCGTACGGGTTCGCCGCGACCGTCGCGGTGGCCGTCGTGGTGACCGCCGGGTGCCTGATCCCGGTGACCAGCCCGTTCTTCCTCTCCGAGCGCTACTCGGATCTGCGGATGGCCGTGTTCTCCGCGCTCGTGTTGATCCCGGTGATGACGGTGCTCCCCGAGGAGCTGGCGTTCCGGGGGGTCCTGCAGGGCGCGCTCGAGCGGGTCTTCGGCACCACCGGTGTCTTCGTGGTGGGTTCGCTGGCGTTCGGGCTGTGGCACGTCACCTCGTCGTTGGGGCTCACTGCCGGGAACGCCGGGTTGGCGGACCTGCTGGGTACGGGAACGGCCGGTCAGCTCGCCGGGATCTGTCTGGCGGTGGCGGCGACATCCGTGGCGGGCGCCGTCTTCATCTGGTTCCGCCGCCGCAGCCGCAGCCTGCTCGCACCGATCGGACTGCACTGGGCGTTCAATGCCGTCGGCGCGCTCGCCGCGGCCCTCACGTGGCGCGCACTGGCCGGGTGAGCACCGCCCACACCGCCACCACGACGACCGCCGCACAGGCCCCCATCACCACGAGCATCGGGACCGCCGAGTGTCGGCCGGCGAGACCGGTGAGCGGCGAGACGAGCGCGGCCAGGCCGAACTGGGCGGCGCCGAGGAGTGCGGAACCGGAACCCGAACTCCCGCGGGTGGACTGCATGGCCAACGCCGCCGCATTGGGCAGGATGAGCCCGATGGACAGGGTCAACGCGATGAACCCGGCGGTGACCGGTGCCAGTGCGAGGGTGCCGTCGGGGGAGAGGGCGACGACGACGACGAGGTAGGCGACCGCCGTGACCATGCCGGCCACCCCGGTGGCCAGGATTCTCTCCGGGGCGAACCTGCCGACCAGGCGGGCGCCGGCCAGGTTCGAGACCAGGATTCCGAGGGCGTTGACCGTGAACGCCACCGCGTACGCGGTGGGCGAGAGTCCGACCATGTCCTGGTAGATGAACGGGCTTGCGGAGATGTAGGCGAACAGCACGCCGAAGGTGAACACGAACACCGCGACCCTGGCCACGAACGGGGAGTGGGTGGCCACGACCCGCATGTCGGCCAGGGTCGCCCTGATCCCCCCGGCCCTGCGCGAGTCGGGGTGCAGCGTCTCGGGAACCACCGCGACCACCCCGATCGCAGTGACCACCGACAATCCGGCCAACAGCCAGAACACCCCGCGCCAACCGGCGAACGGGACCACGGCGCCGCCGATGAGCGGGGCGATCACGGGCGCCACGGACTGGAGGGCCATGAGGGTCGCGAACGCCCTGGCGACCCCGGTTCCACGGCCGACGTCCACCACGACGGCCTTGCTCAGCACGATTCCGGCCGCTCCGAAGAAACCCTGGGCCACCCGACCGATCACGAGCACCCAGATCGACGGCGCGAGAGCGCAGACGACGGCCGCGAGCGCGGTGCCGACGGAACCGAGGACGAGGAGGGTGCGCCGACCCGTGCGGTCCGACAGGGGGCCGATCACGAGCTGGCCCACGGCCAGCGAGACCATGAACGCGGTCAGCGTGAGCTGGGCGGTGGAGGCGGAGACCGCGAACTCGCCGACGATCAGGGGGAGGGCGGGCAGGTAGGTGTCCGTGGCGAACGGTCCGATCGCCCCGGCCAGCGCCAGCGCCGTGAGCATCGTCGCGGGGACCGTGCCGGGTCGGCGTCCCACGCCCCGGGTGTCTCCGTGTGACCGATCGTCCGCGTCCGTCACCGCCTGACCCCGGCGGCCTCGGCGGCGCTGTCCGCCAGGCCGACCCCGGTGCCCTCGTAGATGTGGAACGCCACATCCGCGCCCAGCTCGATGAGTTCGTCCCTCTCGTCGTCGTACTGGGCGACCACGGCGACCGTGCCCTCGAAGTCGCGCGCGTCCACCTGTTCGAGCGCGATCAGGTTGGATCCGTGGAACGGCATGGCCAATACGATGATCTCCACCTCGCGGTCGTTGATGCAGCGGTCCCAGAAGTCGGCATCGGTGGCGTCTCCCTCCAGGACCCGGACCTCCTGCTCGCGCAGGGCGCTGACCTTGAGCGGGTCGTTCTCCACGCCGATGACCGAGAGTCCGTACTCCTCGACCAGGCGGTCGCGCACCGCCCGGCCCACGCGGCCCACCCCCAGGACCAACACCCGGGCGTGTTCGAGGTCGATCGGGGCGTCCTCGGGGTGCGTGCGCTCGTCCCGGAGCGTCGGGACGAAGTTCGACAGCCGGGTGACGAGCCCGGTCCCGCGACGGTTGACCAAGGTCGACAGGACGAAGCTCGCGGCCACCGCGACGGAGACGACCACCAGCCAGTCGTCGCTGACCATGTCCGCATCGACCCCGGCGGCGATCACGATGAGCCCGAACTCGGAGAAGTTGGCCAGCGCCAGGCCCGCGAGGATCGACGTGCGTTTGCGGAGCCCGAACGCGGCCAGGACCAGGGTGAACACCGCCCCCTCGATCGGGAGCAGCGCCACCAGGAGCAGGCCGAGCAGTACGGTCTCGAGGGTCGGGGTGACATGGAGGCCGATCGAGACGAAGAAGCCCACCAGGAGTAGTTCGCGGAGCCCGAACAGCGTGCGGGAGAGCTCGGCCGCGCGCGGGTGGGAGGCGAGCAGGACGCCCACCACCATCGCCCCGAAGTCGCCCTTGATGCCCACGGCCTCGAACAACCAGTATCCGGGCACGAGGGCCATCATGATGCCGAAGAGCGTCTGCAGTTCGCCGTGTCCCAGCCGGTTCCACAACCGTCGTATCAGCCACACGGCGGGCAGGAGCAGGGGCAGGGCCAGCGCCCACGGGCTCGGGGGAGTGCCCTTGACGGCGGTGAGGAACGCCACCGCCAGGACGTCCTGCAGGACGAGGACGCCGATCGCCACCCGGCCGTACAGGGTGTGCGAGTCGGATCGGTCCTCGAGCACCTGCACCACGAAGACGGTGCTGGAGAACGAGAGCGCGAACCCCAGGAGGGCGAGGAGCTGCCAGTCCGCCCCGGCCAGCAGGCGCACACCGACCGTCGCGAGCAGGCCGAGGAAACCGAAGGTCAGACCCACGAGCGCGAGCAGGTTTGCCGCCGTGGTCACCAGGACCTCGCGGCGGAAGAGCATCCGCAGGTCCAATTTGAGTCCGATGGTGAAGAGCAGGATGGTCACGCCGAGGTCCGCGAGCGTGTCGACGACGGGCAGGTCGTCGATCCCCGGCGCGTGCAGGATGAATCCCGACGCGAGGTACCCGATCAGGGTGGGCAGGCCCATCAGGCGGGCGACGAACCCGCAGGCGAACACCACGACCAGGTAGATTGCGACGGTCTCCACTGCTAACCCCGACCGGCCCGGCGGACGATCAGCCGACCTCGACGACCGGACGGCCGTCGATGAAGGTGATGACGCCGCCCTCGAAGGTGGAGATCCACCCCCCGTCCGTGGTGGCCTCATCCGCGGTGGGGAAGCCCAGTTCGCCCGCGGGTCCGCCCGCCTCGAGGTACGCCTCGAGGATCGCGCCCTGGACCACGAAGGCCCGACCCTCCGGGCTCAGGACGATCGATCCCCGCTCGAACTGCGTGATCGAGCCCCCCTCTACCTCTGTCGCGGGGCCCGTCGCCCGGCCCAGTGCACCGGCCTCGCCGCCGAGCTCGTTCCAGCGGTCCGCCACGGGCGCCGGGATGTCGACCATGGAGTCGGCGGGCCCGGGAACGGCAGCCGAGCTCGTCGTCGTCCTCACCTCGGACGTCGGGGGAGACGAGGACCCGGCGCCGCCCGAACCCCCGCCCTGCCCCTCGTCGGACGAGCAGGCGGCGACCCCCGCGCCGGTGAGGGCGGCGAGGGTGAGCGTGGCGAGGACGCGCGTGATCCTGTCCATGGCTGGGGAGTCTAGTCGGCCGCGCAGGCCACCGGTTCCGTAGCCGGATCGCAACGTCTCCGCCCTTCCCGTCGCCTCCCCTGCGGAGAACACTGGTGGTGTACGCGTCGCCCGCGTTGCGGGGCGGATCCGCGAGGAGGGATCACGATGGCCCAGATGACCACGTGTCTGTGGTTCGACAGGAAGGCGGAGGAGGCGGCGGAGTTCTACTGCTCGGTGTTCCCCCGGTCGCGCATCATCTCCGTGGACAGGACCCCGATCGACACGCCGGGGCCGAAGACGGGGGAGGTGGTGGTCGTGGAGTTCGAGCTCGACGGTCGGCTGTTCGTCGGACTCGACGGCGGTCCGGGGGTCGAGTACACCGACGCGGTCTCGCTGGAGATCAGGTGCGCGGACCAGGCGGAGATCGACCACTACTGGGACGGCCTGTTGGCCGGCGGTGGGCGGGAGGTCCAGTGCGGTTGGCTGATCGACCGCTACGGGGTGCGCTGGCAGGTCGCGCCGACGTTCTTGTACGACGTGTGGAGATCGGACGACCGCCAGGCGGCGGTCCGGGCGTTCACCGCCATGATGGACATGGTCAGGCTGGACCTGGCCGCCCTGGAGGCCGCAGCCCGGGGGGACTGAGCCGTCGCCCCGGGCCACGGGGTCCGCTCAGAGCCCGGGACGCTTGCCGATCGTCAGCGTGACCTCGCCGGTGTGGGCGAAGAAGTCCTCGCCCTTGTCGTCGACCACGATGAACGCGGGGAAGTCCTGGACGTCGATCTTCCACACCGCCTCCATGCCGAGTTCCTCGTACTCGATCACCTCGACGTGCTTGATGCAGTCCTGGGCCAGCCGGGCCGCGGGGCCGCCGATCGAGCCCAGGTAGAAGCCGCCGTGGGTGGCGCAGGCGTCGGTGACCTGGGTGGAGCGGTTGCCCTTGGCCAGCATGACCATGGAGCCCCCCGCCGCCTGGAACTGCTCGACGTAGGAGTCCATGCGGCCGGCGGTGGTGGGGCCGAACGAGCCCGAAGGCAGGCCCTCGGGGGTCTTGGCGGGTCCGGCGTAGTAGACGGGGTGGTCCCTGAGGTACTGCGGCATCTCCTCGCCGGCGTCCAGGCGCTCCTTGATCTTGGAGTGGGCGATGTCGCGGGCCACGACCAGCGGACCGGTCAGTGACAGGCGGGTCTTGACCGGGTGCTTGCCGAGCTCGGCGAGGATCTCGGGCATCGGCCTGTTGAGGTCGATTTTCACCGCCGCGCCCTTGCCCGTCCCGGACACGCCGTCCGTCGCGGCGTCCAGCTCGGAGTCCGTGGTGGCGGGCAGGAAGCGGCCCGGATCGAACTCGAGCTGCTCGAGGAACACGCCCTCCGGGGTGATCTTGGCCCTGGCCTGGCGGTCTGCCGAGCACGAGACGGCGATCGCGACGGGAAGCGAGGCGCCGTGGCGGGGAAGCCGCACCACGCGGACGTCGTGGCAGAAGTACTTGCCGCCGAACTGCGCGCCGATCCCGATCTGCTGGGTCAGCTCGAAGACCTTCTCCTCCAGCTCCACGTCGCGGAACCCCCGGCCCGACATGGCACCCTCGCGGGGCAGCTCGTCCAGGTAGTGCGCCGAGGCGAGCTTGGCCGTCTTGACCGCGAACTCGGCCGAGGTGCCGCCCACGACGATCGCCAGGTGGTACGGCGGGCACGCGGCGGTGCCGATCGACCGGATCTTCTCCTCGATGAATTGCATCATCCGGTCGGGATTGAGGATCGCCTTGGTCTCCTGGTACAGGAACGACTTGTTGGCCGACCCGCCGCCCTTGGCCATGAAGAGGAACTTGTAGGAGTTCTCGTGACCGGGTGTGGTGTCGGCCCCGATCTCGATCTGGGCCGGGAGGTTCGACCCGGTGTTGCGCTCCTCCCACATCGTGAGGGGGGCGTTCTGCGAGTAGCGCAGGTTGAGACGGGTGAACGCGTCGTAGACGCCGCGGGCGACCGCCTCCTCGTCGGGGCCGGGGGTCAGCACGTGCTGACCGCGCTCGCCCTTGACGATGGCGGTCCCGGTGTCCTGGCACATCGGCAGCACGCCGCCGGCGGCGATGCTGGCGTTCTTGAGCAGGTCCAGCGCCACGAACTTGTCGTTGTCACTGGCCTCGGGGTCGTCGAGGATCTTGGCGACCTGGGCCAGGTGATCGGGGCGCAGGTAGTGCGAGATGTCGTGCATCGCCGTCTCGGTGAGCAGGCGGATCGCCTCGGGATCCACGCGCAGGAAGCTCGTGCCGTCCGGGCCCTCGACCGTGGTGACCCCCTCGGTGGTCAGGAGGCGGTACTCGGTGGTGTCCGCACCGACCGGGAGGAGGTCCTCGTAGACGAACTCGGGCATTGACGCTCCTGGATATCGCGGCGGGTAAAACTTCCGTCCAGAATAATCGGCCACTCAGGCGGGCCGGAACCGGGTGTGGAGCAGGGGGACGAAACGGTAACCGCCGTGGTCGGTGACCTCGGGCTCCCCGCCGGTGCGCCGCACTCTGTGCATCTCGTCCTGCCAGGGGGCGACCAACACCCCGTTCCCGGTGAGCTGGTCGACGAGCTCCGACGGCAGGGAGTCGGCCATCGCCGAGACGAGGATGCGGTCGAAGGGACCCTGTCCCGGCAGGCCCAGTACGCCGGGTTCCGCATGGTGGACCTGGACCCAGGGCAGGGTGATGGCCAGGCGGGAGCGCTCGACGAGTTCCGGCACGAGCTCCACGGCGAACACCGCCGACTCCGGGCCACCCAGTTCCCCGAGGATCGCTGAGGTCCACCCGCTGCCGGAACCCACGTCGAGGACCCGCATCCCCGGGAACGGTTCGAGCAGGGTGATCATGGCCGCCACGGTGGACGGTTGCGAGTTGGTCTGCCCGAAGCCGATCGGGAGCGGTACGTCGAGGTGGTGCTCGTCGGCCACCTCGGGGGGCAGGAACCGGCGCCGCTCCTGCGAGCGCATCGCCCTCCGGACCTCTCGGGCGCGCATGGCGGGCCTCCCTCCACACCGGGCTGACCGTGCCGTGATCGTACCCGCGTCCGCAGTCCCTGGCCATGGCTGTGGTCCCGGCACCGGGCAGTCCGACAGTGCCGGGCGCTCAGGTCTGCCATACCTAAGTTTTGGTCGATACACATCGATGTGGCTAAGGTGAGCCTTACCTACCGATCGAGCTCTGGAGAGACAGTGAAGCGATTCCCCAAGATCGTCGCCGCGGCAGCCGCCCTGACCCTGACCGGCGGTGCGCTCACCGCGTGTGGCAGCTCAGAGGCACAGTCCGGTGGCGCCGAGAGCGAGGGCCCCTCCCGGGTCGTCCTCACGAGCCACGCCGCGGCCGACACGCTCGACGAACTGGATCTCGAGGACCGCGTCGTGGGCCTGACCAAGACCGGGGTGTTCCCGGATGCGCTCGACACCTATGCGAGCGACGAGTACGCCGACGTCGGCAGCCTCAAGGAGCCGAAGATGGACGTCATCGCCGAGCTCGGCCCCGACCTCATCCTGTTCGGTGCCCGTACGGAGGCGATGGAGCCCGAGTTCGTCAAGATCTCTGACCAGGTGATCGCGGGTGATCCCGACACCTCCGACACGATCGCCTCGAACCGCGCCAAGGTGGAGGAGATCGCCGCGCTGTTCGGCGCCCAGGACGAGGCGGCGGAGCAGCTCGACGAGATCGACGAGAAGGTGGCCGAGACGCGAGCCAAGGCCGAGAACGCCGGTACGGCGCTGGTGCTGATGACCTCGGGCGGCAAGGTCACCGCCTACGGCCCCGGGACCCGTTTCGACATCATCTTCAACGAGCTCGGGATGGAGTCGGCCGGCGACGTCGCCGCCGAGGGCCGGCACGGCGCCCCGCTGAGCTGGGAGCAGATCGCCGAGCTCGACCCCGAGCACGTCTTCGTGATCGACCGTGACGCCGCGATCGGCGCCGAGGGGGAGGCGGCCTCCGCGCTGCTGGACAACCCTCTGTTCAACCGGACCTCTGCCGCGGCCAATGACAACGTCCACATGCTCGACGGGCAGAACTGGTACCTCGTCGGCGGCGAACTCGGTGTCCTGGACGCGATGATCGCCGAGATCGACTCGGCCGTCTCCTGACGGCCGGAGATATCCGGTCGTGACCATGACCACGGTGGAGAGCCGGCCACGGCAGCGCATGCCGTGGCCGGCTCTCGGCGTGGCCGCGCTCGTGGCGGCCCTGTTCGCGAGTGTGTTCGTCGGGGCGGCCGACATCACGGCGTGGGATGTCCTCACCGGTGGCCTCACCGAGGCGCATCGCGTCTACCTGGTCGAAGCGCGCCTGCCCCGGACCGCGGCGGCGGCGCTCGCCGGGGCCTCCCTGGCGATCGCGGGTCTGTTGATGCAGTTGCTGACCCGCAACCGCTTCGTCGAGCCCTCCACGGCCGGAACGGTCGAGTCCGCCGGACTGGGCCTCGTCGTGGTGGCGATCCTCGCGCCGGGCGCGCCGATCGTCATCAAGATGATCGTCGCCATGGTGTTCGCCCTCGCCGGCACCGCGCTGTTCCTCGCGTGCATCCGGCGCGTGGCGGTCTCGGACTCCTTCATCGTGCCCCTCATCGGGATCATGCTGGGATCGGTCGTGGGCGCGGTGGCGGCGTTCCTGGCGTTGTCGCGGGACCTGCTGCAGATGCTCAACGCCTGGATGCTCGCCGACTTCTCCGCGGTCCTCGCCGGGCGGTACGAGCTGCTCTGGTTGGTCGCCGCTCTCGGCGTGCTCGCCTACATCGCGGCCGACAGGTTCACCGTGGCCGGGCTGGGGGAGGACGTTGCCACCGGGCTCGGGTTGGATCACCGCACGGTCGTCGCGATGGGGATGTCCATCGTGGCAGCGGTGGCCGCCGTCGTCGTCGTCACCGTGGGCGCACTCCCGCTTCTTGGGCTCGTGGTGCCCAACGTCATCTCCCGGCTCGTCGGTGACGACGCGCGACGTGGACTGCCGCTCGTGGCGATCCTCGGCGCGGTCACCGTCCTCGTCTGCGACATGATCGGACGGTCACTCCCGGGTCTCCTCGCCGGCGGTTCGGCGGGAGCGGGAGAGATCCCCGTCGGGACCCTGGTGGGGATCATCGGTGGGGCCGTATTCCTCGCGATGATGCTGCGGGGGGTGCGCAATGGCTGACATTTCGACGCTCGTCGAGCCGCGGGAGGGGCTCGCGCGGCCCCGGACCCGGGTCGAGTCCGACCGTCGACGCCGCCGGCTGGTGACCCTGGTGTGCGCTGCCGCCGCGGTCGCGGCGCTGGCCGCACTGGTCTTGACCGGCCTGCCGGACGCCGTCGGCTCCAAGGCGTGGACCTATTCGCTGGACCGGCTGTCCCGCCACGCCGTGGCGATCGTCCTGGTGTCAGTCGCGGTGGGGGTCTCGACGGTGCTGTTCCAGACCGTCACCGGAAACCGGATCCTCACGCCGGCGCTCATGGGCTTCGACTCGCTGTACCTGCTCATCCAGACGATGCTCGTGTTCTTCATGGTCCCGCGACCCGAGGCGATCGCCGGTGGCCTGATCAGCGGGGGGCTCTCCGGATTCCTGGGGCAGACCGCCATCATGGTGGTGGCCTCGACCGCGCTCTACCTGTGGTTGCTCGGAGGGCGCAGGACCGACATCCACCTGCTGCTGCTGGTGGGTGTGGTGTTCGGGGTGTTCTTCCGTTCGATCTCCTCGTTCTTCCAACGACTGCTCGACCCGGCTGCCTACCTCCAGGTCCAGGACGCCATGTTCGCCAGCTTCCGCGGCGTTCAACTGGACGTCCTCGTGGCGTGCGGGCTCATCGTCGCGGCCGGTCTGGTCGTGGTGGCCGTGCTCGGGCGCAGACTCGACGTGATGCTCCTGGGCAGGGATCCGGCGGTCGCCCTCGGCGTGAACCACCGCCGGGTCACGATCATCGTCCTCGTCGTGGTCTCGTTCCTCGTCTCCGCCTCCACGGCCCTCATCGGCCCGGTGATGTTCTTCGGGCTCATCGTCGCCAACGCGGCGTACGCCCTCCTCGGCACCAACCTCCACCGCTTCACACTGCCCGTCGCCTCTCTCCTGGGAGTGATCGCCCTGGCCGGTGGGGAGATGGTTCTCGGCGCCATCGGGGTGGAGTCCGCGCTGAGCATCGTCATCGAGTTCATGGGTGGCCTCCTGTTCCTGTTCCTGCTCCTGACCAATCGCGCCCGCTGACGAAAGAAGCACATGATGTCCCTTCTCCCGTTCCGTCGCCGTGACGACCGGTCACGCGCTCCCGACTGGTCGACCGGGTGTGGCATCGAGGCACAGGTCGTGTGCTCGTCGTACGGGGACACCCGGGTCCTCCACGACGTCACGGCATGCTTCGCCCAGGGCGGGGTCACGTCGCTGATCGGACCCAACGGTGCCGGGAAGTCGACGCTCCTGGGGGTCATGAGCCGGCTCCAGGAGGCCGACTCGGGCAGCGTGTGCGTCGACGGGGTCGACGTGTCCGCCAGCGGTGGACGTGAGCTGGCCCGACGGCTCGCGGTCCTCCGGCAGGAGAACGCGGTCTCCATCCGTCTGACCGTTCGTGAACTCGTGGCCTTCGGCCGGTTCCCCCACAACGGTGGCCGGCCCGCGCCCGGCGACGTCGACCACATCGACCACGCACTGGCGGCCATGGAACTGGAGAGTCTCGCTGACAGGTACCTGGATGAGCTCTCGGGCGGGCAGCGCCAGCGCGCGCACATCGCCATGGTGCTGGCGCAGGACACTGACTACGTCCTGCTCGACGAGCCGCTCAACAACCTCGATCTACGCCATGCCACGTCGATCATGCGGCTGCTGCGCCGCACCGCCTCGGAGCGGGGCAAGACCATCGTGCTGGTGATCCACGACATCAACATCGCCGCCGCCTATTCCGACCGGATCATCGCCATGAAGGACGGCTCGATCATCGCGGACGGCTCCCCGGCGCAGATCATGCGCACCGACGTCCTGCGGTCGGTCTACGACATGGAGATGCAGGTCGCCGAGGTCGCGGGTCGGTACGTCGCGCTGTACTTCGACGGCGAGGACGAAGTGGACGGTCGCGACCCGGTGCTCTCCACGGCCTGACCCGGCCCGGCGCTCGCCGGCGCTAGTGTCGGGGCATGCGCTTCGGACTCTTCCTGCCCCAGGGGTGGCGACTCGACCTGGTCGACGTCCCTCCCGCCACCCACTGGCCGGTCATCTCCGACCTCGCGGCCCGCGCCGACGCGGGCCGGTGGGAGTCGGTGTGGGTCTACGACCACATGCACACGGCACCGCTGACCACCAGCGAGGCCACCCACGAGGCCTGGAGCCTGATGTCCGCCCTCGGCGCGGTCACATCCCGCGTGCGGCTCGGCCAGATGTGCACGTGCGTGGGGTATCGGAATCCCGCGCTGCTGGCGAAGATGGCGTCGACCGTCGACCACATCTCCGGCGGACGCGTCGAGATGGGCATCGGGGCCGGGTGGTACGAGCACGAGTGGCGGGCCTACGGGTACGGGTTCCCCTCCGCCGGTGAGCGGATCGCGATGCTCGACGAGGGGGTGCGCATCATGCTCGAGGCGTGGGCTGACGGCATCGTCTCGCTCGAGGGCGAGCACTTCCGGCTCGACGGGGCCATCGTGCAGCCCCGACCACTGCAGGACGGCGGCATCCCGATGTGGATCGCCGGCGGAGGGGAGCGCAAGACCCTCCGGACAGCCGCCCGCCACGCCGACTACACCAACTTCGACGGCAGTCCCGAGGGGTTCGCGCGCAAGTCGGAGGTCCTGTTCGGTCACTGCGCCGACGTGGGCCGCGACCCCGCCGAGATCACGCGTACCGCCAACTACAACGTGGCCGTCGGCGAGACGGAGAAGGAGGTCGCGGACCGCCTGGCGTTCCTCCACGATCGGATGGCCCGCCACGTCGGGGTGGAGGAGGCGAACCGTCAACTCGGCGCATACCGGGACCTGCCCGCGGTGGGGACACCCGAGCAGATCGTGGAGAAACTCAGCGGACTCGAACGCCAGGGGATGGGGTACGGCATCTTCTACTTCCCCGAGATCGCCACCGACACCTCGGGCCTCGAGCTCTTCGAACGCCAGGTCATTCCCGCCCTGGCGTGAACCGCCTGTCAGTGAGTGAGGTGGCGGGCACCCCGCGCCGTCCCAGGAGATCGGAGAACGCGATCGTGATGAAGGCCACCGTGTACGACGAGCTACCCGCCGAGGCGGTCCTCGAGCACGTCCGTCCGGGGATGCACATCCTCTCCCCGATCCAGAACGGGGCGCCCCCGGCGCTGCTGCGCGCCCTGGACGCGGGGGCCGAGGGGTTCTCCGGCGTCACCATCCACCACATGGACCCCTGGGAGTCCCTGCCGTTCATGGAGGGCGCGTATCCGGGCAGACTCCGGCACGTGGACTACTTCCTCGGCCCCGGTTCGCGGAAGAACTTCCACGAGGGCAGGTGTGACCTCGTCCCGGTCGACTTCGCGCAGGTCCCGGCGACCCTGCGTGAGTTCAGCCCGCCCGGCCTCGCCGTCACCACGGTGTCCGAGATCGATGAGCACGGGTTCTTCTCGATGGGTACCAACGCCGACTACGTGGCGTCCTTCATCGGGCAGGTGCCGTTCTTCGTCGAGGTCAACGCCAACATGCCACGGACCTTCGGGCGCAACCACATCCACATCTCCCAGGTCGTGGGCGTGACGCGGAACGACGTCCCGATGATCACGATCGAGCCGCCGGTGCCCGGAGACGTCGAGAGCGCGATCGCCGACATCATCGCCGAGCGGGTGCCGGACGGCGCCTGCCTGCAGCTGGGCGTGGGCAAGCTCCCCAATGCGTTCCTCTCACGGCTGACCGGGCACGAGAACCTGGGGATCCACACCGAGGCGCTGTCGGACGGGGTGATGGATCTCGTGGACGCCGGGGTCATCGACGGATCGCGCAAGACCGGCCGTCCGTTCAAGCACGTCACCACCTTCGCGGTGGGGTCGCAGAAGCTCATGGACTGGCTGCACAACAACCCGTCGGTCGCCATGCTCCCGGTGGACATCGTCAACGACCCGCGCGTGATCGGTCAGGAGCACAATCTCCACTCGGTCAACGCCACGAGCGAGGTCGACCTCTACGGTCAGGCGGCATCGGAGACGATCGGGGGGCGGTACTGGTCCGGGGCCGGTGGACAGGCCGACTTCGCGAGGGGGTGCAGGTTCTCGCCCGGGGGCCACGGATTCATCGTCACCCCGTCCCAGACCTCGGGGGGCATCAGCCGCATCACGCTCTCCCTCACGCCCGGTAGTCCGGTGACCACGCACAAGAACATCATCGACAACGTGGTCACCGAGTACGGGATAGCCGCCCTCCGGGGGCGGTCCGTGTCCGCGCGAGCCGCCGCACTGATCGAGATCGCGCACCCGGACCACCGCGAGCGGTTGAGCAGGCAAGCACGTGAGGCCGGACTGTTGCCGCGGGTCATGCACTAGTTCCGGTCGCGAGACCCGAGTGCCGGGGGCGTTCGTCGGAACGTCGCCGCGCTGTCCGGTGGCAGGTGCCTGGGAGGGGGGTTACGTTTCGGGAGAAATGTGACCCCTGAGTTCGGAGGCAGCTGTGGACCCCATCATCTGGATCATCATCGGGGTGGTCGCGTTGATCGTGGTCATCGCGCTCATCGCGTTGGTCGTGAAGAGCAACAACAGGAAGAAGCTCACCGAGGCGGCCGAACTCCGCAAGGACGCCCGCCAGCGGGAGGAGCAGTTGGAGCGCCAGCACGCGGTGGCCCGCGAGCAGGAGCACCGCGCGGGCGCCGCGGAGCAGGAGGCCAAGGCCAAGGCCGCGGAGGCGGATCGGATTCGCGCGGAGGCCGACCAGCACCGTTCCGTCGTCGACGAACAGCGCGACGATCTGCGGCGCATGGAACAGCACGCCGACAAGCTCGATCCGCGGCACCGGGCGGACGATCTCGGTCGGGACACCGACAACGGCGTGGGCGCGGATGAGACCGGCCGTGGTGGTTCTCGCGGCGGTGCAGCCGCTCCCGGGAACCGGGAGACCGCCGGAGCCGGCGGCGTGGCCGGAGCCACCTCGGCTGACGCGCGCGGCCGCCACTCGCGGTCCGACGAGGCTCCTGTCTCCGATGATCACGGGGTCGTCGGCAGCGATGGGGTCGCCGGTGATCACGTGGGTGATCGCGGCACGGGGGCCGACGGTGACCGTAGCGGACTCGGCGGTCGGGGCGGCGACGAGCACGCCACCGGCTCCCGCGCCCGGGACACCGGCCCGGACTCCCACCCGGGGGAGGAGCCGGGGATCGTCGACAAGGTGCTGGGCAGGAACCGTCGCGACGAGCCGCGGCACTGACCCTCCCACCCGGACGGACGGCGCAGGGCCCGTGGGAGACGATCCCGCGGGCCCTGCGTCGTATCCGGTGGAGGGGCCGCGACGCCCGTCACCCGCCGGCCGGGGGCGCGGTGGGGACGCGGGCGCGCTCAGGGCGCCAGGAGCGCCGGGAGCGCCTGTCCGGCGGTGGCCCGGAGGTGCACCGTCACCTCACGTGCGAACGCGGACGGGCCGGGGTTGACCTCGATCACGGGGATCCCGCCGTCGGCGGCGATCCCCGGGAGTGACGCGGCGGGGTGGACCAACCCGGAGGTCCCCACGACGAGGACCGCGGACGCCGCGGAGACGGCGGACACCGCGGCGTCCCACGGCCGCGACGGGAGCATCTCCCCGAACCAGACCACTCCCGGCCTGGCACGTCCGTCGCACCGGGGGCAGCCCGGCGGCGCGAGCCGGGCCACGGGCTCGGCCGGGGGAGGAGGGACCTCGATCCCCGCCCCGCACTCGTCACACCGGTGTGCGAAGAGACTGCCGTGCACGTGGTGGACCTCGGTGGAACCGGCACGCTCGTGCAGGTCGTCCACGTTCTGGGTCACCACCACGACCTCGCGGTCCGAGGCGGCGCGGGCGACGGCCCGGTGGCCCGCGTTCGGTTCGGCGGATGCGATCAGATGCTCACGCCAGCGGTACCAGGCCCACACGCTGTCCCGGTCGCGGCGCCACGCCTCCGGGGTGGCGAGGGCGGTGGGGTCGTAGCGTTCCCAGAGCCCCGTCTGGGCTTCGCGGAAGGTGGGCACGCCGCTCTCGGCGCTCATGCCGGCACCCGTGAGAACCACGAGAGGCCCGCCGCCGGCGAGGGCGAGACGGGCCTTGCTCATGTCGGGGTGGGGTAGTCCGGGCCCCGTGCCTGCCGCGGTCACGGGACGAACGCGGTACCCACCAACGGAAGGGAGACGCAATTGGAGGTCCCGCCGCCGGCGAGGGTGGTGGTCACGCCGCCCTGCAGGAGCATCAGCACCTGCCCCGCCCCGGTGTCGGCGACACCGTTGAGCGTGGCCGGCCCGCCCTCGTTGATCCCGTTGTAGCTCAGCACGGTGGTGCCCCGGCGACCGTTATTGATGTTGACCCAGTCGACCGTCATCGGCTGGACCTGCTGAGCGGCGACCCCCTCGGTGCCGAGGGCGGTGAAGACGAAGCCGAGCTGGCCGCCCGGGATACCGGGCAGGGGGAGCCCGGCGGGTCCCGGCACGGCGGTGGCGGCCCCGACGGCGGTCTGCTCCCCGTCGATGCAGTTCTCCATGATCGTCGGGTAGGCGAACTGGGCGATCCGCGGGCCGTTCTCGGGGATCGGGGTCCCCGGCTCGCCGGTGCCGCGGAAGAACCCGACGACGCGGGCGATGGTGTCCCGGGTCTCCTCGGGGATCCACTGCTGCGCGGACAGGTTCTCGATGGACTGCAGGACGGGCTCGGTCGGTCGCCCCAGTTCGTCGAGCGACTGGGCCCCTGCGGACGTGGGCACGGCGAGGGAGACCGCCATGGCGGCGACGGCACCGAGGCCTAGGGTCCTGACAGAGTTCCTGAGCGAGTGGCGGGTCACTGGCGAGTCCATTCTTGGGATGAGGCGGGCGGACCGGTCGGCGGACCGACCAATCGACCGCTCGATGTTCTCACAACGTCCACAGGGGTGGATACCGGAGGCCTTCGCTACGGTCGTCTGTGGGGCCAGTGTGACAGATGGTACTTGTGATGTAAATAACACTCGTCGCCGTGGGTGGGGGGCCGGGTGCCGTCGATACCGGCCTGGCGGCCCCTACGGGTAATGTGGACCCGCACGCGCGCTCGACCGGACGCGCATGTGGATCAAGCGGGGCACCCGCAGATTCCCACCACGCGCCCGGCGACCGGAGAGTCGCCGGCGGCGCCGAAAGCCCCCGAGGGAGAACCCACCGTATGGCCCTGACCGAGTTCCGCAACGTCGCCATCGTCGCGCACGTCGACCATGGTAAGACGACACTCGTCGACGCGATGCTGCGCCAGTCCGGAGCGTTCGACGAACGCGCGGAGCTCGTGGACCGGGTCATGGACTCGGGAGACCTCGAGCGCGAGAAGGGCATCACGATCCTCGCGAAGAACACCGCCGTGCGTCGGCCCGGAGCGGGTGCGGGCGGTGCGGACCTCGTCCTCAACATCATCGACACCCCGGGTCACGCCGACTTCGGTGGCGAGGTCGAGCGCGGGTTGTCCATGGTCGACGGCGTGGTCCTGCTCATCGACTCCTCCGAGGGGCCGCTGCCCCAGACGCGCTTCGTCCTGCGCAAGGCGCTCGCCGCCTCCCTGCCGGTGATCATCGTCGTGAACAAGACCGATCGCCCGGACTCCCGGATCGACGAGGTAGTCGAGGAGGCCCAGGACCTGCTCCTCGACCTCGCCTCGGACCTCGAGGACCCCAAGGCCCAGGCTGCGGCCGAGCACGCGCTCGAACTGCCCGTCGTCTTCGCCTCCGGGCGGGCGGGCAAGGCGTCCACCACCCAGCCGGCCAACGGCCAGGAGCCGGACGCCGAGAACCTGGACGATTTCTTCACGCTCCTCTACGACGTGATCCCCGCCCCCCGGGGTGACGCCGACGCGCCGCTCCAGGCTCACGTGACGAACCTCGACGCCTCCAACTTCCTCGGGCGCATCGGACTCGTCCGCATCCACAACGGCCGACTCCGCAAGGGGCAGCAGGTGGCGTGGATCCACAACCTGCCGGGCGGGGAGCAGGAGACCAAGTCCGTCCGGATCTCCGAGCTGCTCAAGACCGTCGGCGTCGAGCGGGTCCCCACGGACGAGGCGGTGGCCGGCGACATCGCGGCCGTCGCCGGCATCGGCGACATCATGATCGGTGACACCCTGGCGGATCCGGAGAACCCGGTCGCGCTGCCCGCCATCACGGTGGACGAGCCGGCCATCTCCATGACGATCGGAGTCAACACCTCGCCGCTGGCCGGTCGCAACGGTGGGACCAAGCTCACCGCCCGCATGGTCAAGGCGCGCCTCGACCAGGAGCTCGTCGGCAACGTCTCGATGAAGGTGCTCGACACCGAACGCCCCGACGACTGGGAGGTCCAGGGCCGCGGTGAGATGGCGCTGTCCATCCTCGTGGAGACCATGCGCCGCGAGGGCTTCGAGCTCACCGTGGGCAAGCCGCAGGTCGTCACCCGGATGGTCGACGGCAAGGTCCACGAGCCGATGGAGCACATGACCATCGACGTGCCCGAGGAGCACCTCGGCGCAGTCACCCAGCTCATGGCGGCCCGCAAGGGACGCATGGAGCAGATGAGCAACCACGGCTCCGGCTGGGTCCGGATGGAGTTCCTCGTGCCGGCCCGCGGCCTCATCGGTTTCCGGACGACCTTCATGACCGACACGCGGGGAGCCGGGATCGCCAACTCCTATTCCGCCGGCTACCAGCCGTGGGTCGGGGAGATCCGCTCGCGGCACACCGGTTCGCTCGTGGCCGACCGCGCCGGCAAGGCCACCGCGTTCGCGCTGTTGGGACTCGCGGACCGCGGCGACTTCTTCATCGAGCCCGGCTCCGAGGTGTACGAGGGCGTCGTGGTGGGTGAGAACCCCCGCTCCGAGGACATGGACGTCAACATCACCAAGGAGAAGAAGCTCACCAACATGCGGGCGGCGTCCTCCGACGCGACCGAGACCCTGGCCAAGCACCGCAACCTCACCCTCGAGGAGGCCATGGAGTTCTGTTCCGTCGACGAGTGCGTCGAGGTCGGCCCGGACGCGATCCGTGTGCGCAAGGTGCTGCTCACCGCCAACGAGCGGGCCAAGTCCCGGAGCAAGTCCAAGTCGCGCGAGCAGCAGTCGGTCAACTGACGGGTTCCAGGTGAGCACGAGGAGGCTGCCGGCGCGTCGGCGGGGAGCCGGCGCACCGGCCGCGGTGCTGGCCCTCGTCGTCGTCGCCGGGTGTGTCGCCGGGTGTGTCGCCGATCCTCCACCCCCCACCGTGGTGGGGGAGGAGCCCTCCGACGGTGAGGCCGTCAGCCTCTCCGACAACGGTGTCCTCCTGGCCCTGGACCGGGTCGACGCGGGGTTCAACCCGCACCTGCTGGCCGACCAGGGGGTGGATACCGACCTGGTCGCCTCCCTGCTCCTGCCCAGCGCGTTCGTCCCCGGTCCGAACGGCGACCTGGTGCTCAATCGCGACCTCCTGGTGTCGGCGGGGCCCCTGGAGGGGGAACCGCGGACCATCCGCTACACCATCGATCCCCAGGCCCAGTGGACCGACGGGGTCCCGGTCGCGGCCGAGGACTTCGAGTACCTGTGGCAGCAGATGATCAGCCAACCGGGAGTGGTCGACCCGGCGGCGTACGAACGGATCGTGGAGATCCGTGCCGGCGCGGGAGGCAAGGTCGTGGACGTGGTGTTCGACTCCCCGCCGCAGCACTGGCGGACGTTGTTCGACGACCTGTTGCCCGGGCACATACTCAAGGACGCCCCGAACGGGTTCCAGGGCGCGATGGCCGGGCTCCCGGTGATGAGCGCGGGACCGTTCATGATCCGCTTCGCCGACATCGGTCGGGGCGAGATCGAGTTCGTCCGTAATGACCGGTACTGGGCGCAGATCCCGGAACTCGATCAGATCGTCGTGCGGCGCGCGACCGGGGCCGGGCAACTCGGTGCGGCGCTACGAGGGGGACCGGGATCGCTCGCGGTCGTCCCGGAGACACCGGTGGCCGCCGACGTGGCCGCCACCGTTTCCGGGGTCCGGGCCGTGTCCGTCCACGCCTCCGCGCAACTCGAGCTGGGATTCAACACCGTGGCACCGGCCGTGGACGACCCGGCGGTCCGGCGAGCCGTCAGGACCGCGGTGGATCCGGAGGTGGTCGGCCGGATCGTCACCGGGCAGTCGGACCCCTCCGTCACGTCGTACCCGTTCCCCGCGGAGGCGACCGCCACCACGACCGGTGACGCGGCCGCCGTCGTCCGTGCGCTGACCGACGCGGGGTTCACCCGGGCCGGCGCCCGATGGGAACGCGACGGCACCCCGCTGAGCGTGACGATCGGGGTCGAGTCGGAGGACGAGCGCGCGCTCACCGCGGCGTTCACCGTCGCCGACCAGCTCCGCGGGGCCGGCATCGGCGCCCGGGTCTGGGAACTCGACGCGGCCGACCTGTACGGCGACGCCCTGCCGCACGGGCTGGTCGACGCCGTGGTGGGATGGCAGCGGGTCGACGGGAACGCTGACGTCGCGGCCGTGTCCCGGTTCGCCTGTGCCCCGGCCGGGGCCCCGCGAGCGACCCGGTCCCCGGTCCCGGGCACGAACGATCCCGCCGGCCGGGCCCGGCCCCCCACCACCGTCACCAGCCTCGTCCCACCGGAACCCGACACGGGCAGTATGGCGACGCCGACCACGGACCCCACCACCCCCACCACCGCCGCGCCGACCCGCACGATCGGGACCACCGCCCCGGCCAGGACCAGTGGGGTCTCCGGGGTGTGCGACCCCGCGCTCGACCGCGCCCTCGGTCTGCGCGGCGTCGAGGGAGGTCCCGACCTGGCAGCGGCGGGGGAGATGGTCGCCGAGCAGGCGCTCAGGATCCCCCTCGTCCGGCCGGGCCTGCTCTTCGCCGACGACGGAGTGGACGTCACGGCGGCGCAACCCGGCCAGGTCGACACGACGCCACCGATGATCACCGACGTGTTCGACACCGCACCCACCTGGAGGAGGTCCGGATGACACCGTCCACGCCGCCGTCGCCGTACACCGACACCCGGGCCCTGTTCGTGCACGCCCATCCCGACGACGAGGCGATCACCACCGGTGGTTCCATCGCCGCCCTCGTCACGCTGGGCGTCGATGTGCGCGTGGTGACGTGCACCCTCGGCGAGGAGGGCGAGGTCCTCGGAGGGGAGCTCGCAGGTCTGGTATCCGACCGCGCCGACCAGCTCGGCGGGTACCGGATCGGCGAACTGGCAGTCTCGCTGCGCGCACTCGGGGTGAACCGGCCCCGCTTCCTCGGCGGTGCCGGCCGGTGGCGGGACTCGGGGATGGCCGGCACCTCGTCCGCGCGCCACCCTCGCGCGTTCGTCGGGTCGGGGCGCGCCGCCGTCACGGAGATGGTCGCGCTACTCGACGAGTGGAGGCCTCAGCTGGTCGTGACCTACGACCCACGCGGAGGCTACGGGCACCCGGACCACATCCGGGCCCACGAGGTCGTCGGCGCCGCGCTCGACGAGGCCGCACACCGACCGACGCGGGTGGCGTGGACGGTCACCGCCCGGTCGGACGTGTCGCGACAGCACCCCGCCCCGCCCGCGCATCTGCGGCACGCCGCGGAGGACGAACTCCCCTCGGTTCCGGACTCCCGACTCACCCACCGGGTCCCGCTCGACGACGCCACGTACGCGGCCAAGCTGGAGGCCCTGACCGGCCACGCCACCCAGCTCGAGCTGCTGCCCGCGGGAGATGGCGAACCGTGGTTCCTCGCGCTGACCAACGGCGTGCTCCAGCCGGTGTCCCAGGTGGAGTGGTACGTCGCCCACGACCTGGTGGATCCGGACGGGCCGTACGTCAAGTGCCCGCCCGGCAGGGCCCACCTGCTCGACGGCCTCGGGCAGGAGCAGCCGTGACCGGCCCGGGCTCGACGGTCCGCTCCGCCTCCGTCGTCGAACTGGGCGTGGCCCTGGTGTTGCTCGCGGTGGGGGCCGTCGCCAGCTGTGTGCTCGCCGTCGCCTGGTTGACCGCCTACGTCGGCTCGGTCCCGTTCCCGGTCACCATCCTGGTGGCGGGCGCGTGGACCGTGTTCCTGGTGAGGGTCGCGTCCGCGTGGTCGGACCGCGCGATCGTGTCCGCGTTCCCGGCCCTGATCTGGGTCCTGACACTGGTCGCGCTCAACCTCGGCCCCGGTGGCGACATGCCGGTGCCGCTCGGGTTGCGGGGGCTCGCGCTGTTGGTGGTGGGCGGCCTCATCCCGCTGTGGGTGGCGACCGCGGGTCGATCACTGTCGCCGGACGCCCATCGAGGGTGAGACTCGCTCGTCGGCGACCCCGTCGTGGTTCCACACGTCGGTGATCCCCGGGGTCAGCGCCTCCGCCAGCGCCCACGCCTCGTCGGCGTCCATGTCCATGACCGAGTAGACACCGTTACCGGCCGGCGTGGCCGCGGAGACGGTGGCGACCCGGGCTGAGCGCTGGAAGACCGACTGGGTCACGGTCCACCCGATGATCCCGTCCGCCTCGATCACCGTCCGCTTGGCGGCCCACGAACCGTGCGAGCTCACCAGGGTGTCGGGGAGCAGGACGTGCCCGAGCATCCGGATGCGGTCGATCGACAGGGCGAGGAAGAACACCAGGGCCGCCGGGATCGCCCACCGCACCCAGATGTCGGCGGAGGGACCCGAGTCGATACGGACCAGGATGATGAGGCCGGCCACGACCCAGAACGGCATGAGACCGCGGGTGATCCGCCGCCTGGCGGCCTTCCAGGGGTGCCGACGGAGGGGGACCGTGACCGGGGTCTCGTCCCCGAGGATGCGGATCGCCACCCTCCGGACGTCCTTGATCGGCGCCTGGGGCAACAGGGTCGACGCGGTGGCACCCTTCTTGGTACCGGTCATGATGGGCTCGAGCCGGCCGCCGCCCAGTATCCGCAGGTACACGGGCAGCCGGATCTCGACCCCGCGGAGTCTGGCCTTGTCCAGGGCCTGGTGCTTGCGACGCAGGATGCCGTTCTGGACGTAGAGCAGTTCCCCGCGCTCGGTGAGCGCGTACTTGCCGTAACGGATCGCGTAGGTGATGACCGCCAGGACCCCGGCCACCATCCAGATGGCGACGCCCTTGCCCACCACGGCCCACGGCTGTCCCAGGGAGTCCAGCCAGGAGACCGTCCCCTGGACGACCGCCAGGTCCATGACCCGGTCGTGCATGTCGCCCATCTGCCAGGTGATGAGCCAGAGAGAGAGGAGCACGCCGAACCCGATGAAGGAGAACGGGGCGAACCGCGCCCAGGTGATCCGCCACCGGGCGATGTCCTCGCCGTATTTGGAGCCCCACTGGGCCTCGTCCTCCTCGCTCAGGGTCGGGTCCAGGGCACGACGATGGGCCAGCAGTTCGTCGCGCAGCGGCTCGACCAGAGCGGTGTCGATCGCGTTCAGGCGGAAGCGCTCGGCGTCCGACTTGCCGGAGTCCGCGCGACCGGTGCCCACCTCGACGATCGACACGCGCATGACCCGGTGGAAGAGGTCGGACTCGGTGTCGACGCTCCGGATCCGGTTGCGGGCGACCGTGACCACGTGGCGGCTGAAGAAGCCCTTCTTGAGGATGATGTGGGTGCGGCCGATCTGGTAGCTGGTCGACAACCACCGCAGCACTCCCGCGAGCACCACCAGTGAGATGACGATGAACTCGAACCAGTAGTTGCTGCGGTTCGATCCCAGCCACAGAGAGATGAGGAAGAGCGGCAGGAGGCGGGTCAGGGAACCGAGGGGGTCCACCAGCAGCATCCGCCACGACAGTCGCTCCCAGGGCGCCCCCGGGTCGATCTTCCCGGCGACGTCGGCCTCGTCGGCCCGCCCGGCCCCGGTGTCGTCCGTGGCCTCGGTGGACTCCGGAGTCTCGGCGACGTCGCCGCTGCCGTCGACCCGAACCGCGTCGGTCACGTCCCGTCCTCCGAATCGAGGTCGGCGATCGCGATGAGGTGCTGGGCCAGGGCCTCCGCGTCGGCCAACTCCAACCCCCTGATCTCGACGGTCCCCTGCGCCGAGGCGGTGGAGGCGTGCACGGTGGCCAGGCCGAACCACCTCTCGAACAGGTTGCGGGTGGTGTAGACGGTCTGGAGACGGACCAGGGGAGCGATGCGGAACTGGGTGGTCCACCAGCCCTTGCGCGAACACACCGCCGTGTCCGAGACGTCCCAGCGGGCCACGATGTAGCGCCACCACGGCGCCACCACGATGGACATGAACGCGAACGGGACGGTCGCGGCCAGCGCGACCCAGTTCCAGAACCCCATCACGTTGTCGTCCCAGAAGTACCAGGCGACCTGCAGCCCGGCGAGGATCGCCCACGACCAGATCCCCTCGATCACCCACAACAGTGGGGTGCGCCTGGCGATCCGGTGCCGGGGGGCCGTGACCAGTACGCGGTTGTCGGTCAGCAGCCCCTGCCCCGGGTCGGAGTCGTCACGGCCCGTGGTCGACGGGCCGGGCTCGCGCAGGGCATGGGCGCCACCGGCACCACGGGGAGGTGCGGAGACCAGAGGATCCCCGTTGCTGCGCAGGGGACGGGCGGGATCGGGCATGCCGCCCAGACTAGTGCGCGGTCCCGTTCCGTACGCCCGTGACCTCCCACGCAGCACCGGCCCTCCACCTCTCGGCCCCGGTGGGGCATCATCACGGGCATGGATCTCGCCTTGACGCCCGTCGATCCCGAGCCCACGCCCTCGGCCATGCGGCGCGCGCTGCGCCGGGCCGCCGACGGGCTCACCCTCGACGTCACCGAGGCGGCGGTGCTGCTGGCCGCGCGCGGGGACGATCTCGCCCGACTCACCGGGCTGGCGGCCGCGCGTCGCGACGCCCGCCTCGTCGACGAGGGGCGCCCCGGGGTGGTGACGTACTCCCGCAAGGTCTTCGTCCCCCTGACCCGCCTGTGCCGGGACAAGTGCCACTACTGCACGTTCGTCACCGTTCCCGGGAAGCTGCGGGCGGCGGGCGAGGGCATGTTCCTCGACCCCGACGAGGTCATCGACCTGTGCCGCCGCGGCGCGGAGGCCGGGTGCAAGGAGGCGCTGTTCACGCTCGGCGACCGGCCGGAGGACCGCTGGCCCGAGGCGCGCGAGTGGCTCGAGTCCCGCGGCTTCTCCTCGACGCTGGACTACGTGCGCGCCATGGCGATCCGGGTCCTGGAGGAGACCGGGCTGCTGCCGCACCTCAACCCCGGGGTGATGAGCTGGTCGGAGCTGTCCACGCTCAAGCCGGTCGCACCGTCGATGGGGATGATGCTCGAGACCACCGCCACGAGGCTGTTCACGACTCCCGGTGAGTGCCACCACGGCAGCCCGGACAAGGACCCGGCCGTGCGGCTGCGCACCCTCACCGACGCTGGTCGGCTCGCGGTGCCGTTCACCTCGGGGATCCTGGTGGGCATCGGGGAGAACAGGACCGAGCGGGCGGAGAGCCTGCTCGCGCTGGCGGGTCTCGCGCGCGAGTTCGGTCACCTCCAGGAGGTGATCGTGCAGAACTTCCGGGCCAAGCCGGACACCGCGATGCGCGGGGTGGCCGATGCCGACAGGGACGAGTTCCTGGCGGCGATCGCCGTGGCGCGGCTGGTGCTCGATCCGCGGGTCGCGGTCCAGGCTCCCCCCAACCTGGTCGACAGGGAGGACGTCCTGGCCCTCATCGGCGCGGGGGTGGACGATCTGGGCGGGATCTCCCCGCTCACCCCGGACCACGTCAACCCCGAGCGCCCGTGGCCGCACCTGGAGGGCCTGACCGCCGACCTGGCGGCGTCGGGATGGGCACTGACCGAGCGACTGACCGCGCATCCGCGCTACGTCGGCGCCGGGGACGCCTGGATCGATCCGAGGGTGGCGGGCCACGTCCACGCGCTCGCCGATCCGGCGAGCGGGTTGGCGGCGGTCGGTGGCGACGGTGGGGCCGACGACGACGAGGTGGTCCGACCCAGCGGACGACCCTGGCAGGAACCCGACGACGACTGGGACTCGAGCGGACGGACCGATCTGCACACCGCGATCGACTCCGAGGGCCGCAACACCGACACCCGCTCGGACATCGGCGAGGCGTTCGGCAACTGGGACGTCATCCGCGCCCGCGCCGCCGAGCTCGGTGCGGCCGCACTGGCACCCGAGCGGGCGGACTCCGAGGTGCTCGCCGCGTTGCGGGCGGCGGAGTCGGACCCGGCCGCGCTCACCGACGAGCAGTACCTCACCCTGGCCACGGCCACCGGTGACGGGCTGGCGGCGGTGGCCGGTCTCGCCGACCGGATCCGGGCGGACGTGGTGGGCGAGACGGTGACCTACGTGGTCAACCGCAACATCAACTTCTCCAACATCTGTTACACAGGGTGCCGCTTCTGCGCGTTCGCCCAGCGCAAGGGCGATGCCGACGCGTTCTCGCTTTCGGCCGCCGAGGTGGCCGACCGCGCGTACGAGGCGTACGTCGCGGGCGCCTCCGAGGTGTGCATGCAGGGCGGGATCGACCCGGACCTGCCGGTCACCGGGTACGCCGACCTCGTCCGGGCGGTCAAGGAGCGCGTGCCGTCCATGCACGTCCACGCATTCAGTCCGATGGAGATCTCCAACGGCGCGGCCCGCTCGGGGGTCGGGGTGCGCCAGTGGCTCACCGAGCTGCGCGCGGCCGGGCTGGACACCATCCCGGGTACGGCGGCCGAGATCCTCGACGACGACGTGCGCTGGGTCCTGACCAAGGGCAAGCTGCCCGCCTCCGAATGGATCGACATCGTCACCACCGCCCACGAGGTGGGGCTGCGGTCGAGTTCGACCATGATGTATGGCCACGTGGACACCCCGCGACACTGGGTGGCGCATCTGCGCACCCTCCGGGGAATCCAGGACCGCACCGGCGGGTTCACCGAGTTCGTCCCTCTGCCCTTCGTGCACCGCAGCGCCCCGCTCTACCTGGCCGGGGCCTCCCGCCCCGGGCCGACGCGCGAGGAGAACGTCGCGGTCCACGCGTTGGCCCGGATCATGCTGCACGGCGCGATCGACAACGTGCAGACCAGCTGGGTCAAGCTCGGGGTGGCGGGCACGCGCACCATGCTCCGCTCGGGTGCGAACGACCTCGGTGGAACGCTCATGGAGGAGACGATCTCGCGGATGGCCGGCGCGGAGAACGGCTCGGCCAAGTCCCCGGAGGAGATCGCCGAGATCGCCACGGGCATCGGCCGCCCCGCGCGGCGCCGGGACACCGTCTACGGCCCCGCCCCCGAGCCGATCCCGGTGACCGTCGTCACATAGCGCGGCGGGGTTCGGGGCGGCTGCGTCACGGACGTGGGGTGTGACATACGATGCAGGCCATACCGCTACGAGGAAGGTGGCCGACGTGACCTACACGATCGCAGAGCCGTGCGTCGACGTGATGGACAAGTCCTGCGTCGAGGAGTGTCCTGTCGACTGCATCTACGAGGGTGGACGGATGTTGTACATCCACCCCGACGAGTGCGTCGACTGTGGTGCCTGTGAGCCCGTCTGCCCCGTGGAGGCCATCTTCTACGAGGATGACGTCCCGGACGAGTGGACCGAGTACAACACCGCCAACGTCGACTTCTTCGTCGAACTGGGATCGCCGGGCGGCGCGGCCAAGGTCGGCAAGGTCGACTACGACCACCCGATGGTCAAGGCGCTCCCGCCCATGAACCAGGAGTGACACCGGTGGTGTCGCGCCCGGAGCGTCGACCGCCCGGGCGCACGCTTCCCGTGTTCCCGTGGGACACCCTCGCAGAGGCGAGGTCGGTCGCCTCCGCCCACCCCGACGGGCTGGTCGACCTGACCGTGGGCACCCCCGTCGATCCGGTCGCCCCGGTGATCCGCGAGGCGTTGGCCGCCGACTCCGCCCGACCGGGGTACCCCACCACTGTCGGGACCCCCGAGCTGCGCCTCGCCGCCGTCGACGCGCTCGCCCGGCGGTACGGGGTCACCGGTCTCGACCCCGGGTCGGTCCTGCCTGCGATCGGCACCAAGGAGCTCATCGCGGGCCTGCCCGCGCAGCTCGGGCTCGGTCCGGGACACACGGTCGTCGTACCGGAGGTGGCGTACCCGACCTACGAGGTCGGGGCACTGCTTGCGGGAGCCACGGTGGTACGTGCCGACTCGCTCACCCAGCTCGGCCCGTCGTCGCCGTCGCTGCTCTACCTCAACTCGCCGTCGAACCCCAGCGGCAAGGTGCTCGGCGTGGACCACCTGCGCAAGGTGGTCGGCTGGGCGCGTGAGCGCGGCGTGATCGTCGCCTCGGACGAGTGCTACCTCGGACTGGTGTGGGAGGGCGAGGCGCCCTCGATCCTCGACCCGCGGGTCTGCGACGGCGACCACTCCGGCCTCCTGGCCCTGCACTCGCTGTCCAAGACCTCGAACCTGGCCTCGTATCGTGCCGGGTTCGTGGCGGGCGACCCGACTCTCATCGCGGAGTTGCTGGCGGTGCGCAAGCACGCGGGACTGATGATGCCCCTGCCGGTCCAGTCCGCCATGACCGCGGCCCTGCGGGACGACGCGCACGAGGCCGAGCAGCGCGAGCGGTACCGGGCGCGCCGGGAACGCCTGGTGCCCGCGGTCGAAGCGGCCGGTTTCCGGATCGACCACTCCGAGGCCGGACTGTACCTGTGGGCCAGCCGCGACGAGGCCTGCCGTGACACCGTGGACTGGTTCGCCGAGCGTGGCGTGTTGGTCGCCCCCGGAGAGTTCTACGGGCCGGCCGGGGCACGGCACGTCCGCATAGCGCTCACCGCCACCGACGCCACGGTGGACGAGGCCGTGCGCCGACTGCGCTGAGCCGACCTTCCCCGCCGGCGTCCCCCCGGTTGCCCGGTTGCCGGGCTTCCGGCCTCGGGGTCAGTCGTTGGCGTGCAGATCCGCGTTGAGCCCGACGCCCTCCCGCTTCCACGGCACGGCCTCGACGGCGCCGGAGACGGAGTTGCGCCGGAAGAGCAGGTTGTCCATCCCGGAGAGCTGACCCGCCTTGACCGGCTCCCGCTCGGCCCACGCGCCGGCACGGACGTCCACCTTGGTGCCGGCGGTGACGTAGAGCCCGGCCTCGACCACGCAGTCGTCGCCGAGCGAGATCCCGACGCCCGAGTTGGCTCCCAGCAGACAGCGTTCACCGATCGAGATGGTCTCCTTGCCGCCGCCGGAGAGGGTGCCCATGATCGAGGCGCCGCCGCCGACATCCGAGTCCGCGCCCACCACCACGCCGGCGGAGACGCGACCCTCGACCATCGACGGTCCGAGGGTGCCGGCGTTGAAGTTGACGAACCCCTCGTGCATGACGGTCGTCCCCTCCGCCAGGTGCGCGCCCAGGCGCACCCGGTCGGCGTCGGCGATCCGGACACCGGAGGGCACGACGTAGTCCACCATCCTGGGGAACTTGTCGACCCCGTACACCGTCACCGGGCCGCGGGCGCGCAGCTTGGCCCGCACCAGTTCGAAGCCCTGGACGGCGCAGGGGCCGAAGTTGGTCCACACGACGTTGGACAGGGTGCCGAACAGGCCGTCCATGTTGGCGAAGTGTGGCTTGACGAGTCGGTGGGAGATCAGGTGCAGCCGGAGGTAGGCGTCGTAGGCGTCGGTCGGGGCCTGCGTGAGGTCGTCGATCTCCACCCGCACCGCGACGCGCTCGACGCCACGGTCGGCGTCGGGCCCGGTCAGCGGGGCGAGCTCGGCCGGGACCTCGTCACCGGACAGGACGCGATGGCCCCCCTCGGAGGCCGCACCGAGCTCCGGTGCGGGATACCACACGTCGAGGACGGTGTGATCGGACGTCAGGGTGGCGATTCCGGTGGCCATGGCTCCATGTGCACTCATGACCCCGATGCTAGCCGTCGACTCCGGCGCGTACCGGCCACGGGCATCTATGGTGGACGCCGTGACCGCCGCCCCCGACCTGACCGCACACCCGGTCGACCTGACCCGCGCCCTCGTCGACATCGCCAGTCCCTCCCGGGAGGAGTCCGCGATCGCCGGGGCCGTCCACGCCGCGCTGGAGTCGGTCGTGGCCGGCTTCACGGGGTCGGCGGCCGGACGGACGGAGGTGGTCCGCGAGGGCAACCGGGTCCTCGCCCGCACCCGCAGGGGCCTGCCGACGCGCGTGGTGCTGGCAGGCCATCTCGACACCGTGCCCGTGGCGGACAACGTTCCGTCCCGGCTCACCGGAGAGGGGGCCGAGACTGTGCTCCACGGCTGCGGGACGGTCGACATGAAGTCCGGCGACGCCGTGTTCCTGCATCTGTTCGCCACCCTGGCGGACTCCGACGAGCTCGCGCACGACCTCACCCTGGTGCTCTACGACTGCGAGGAGATCGAGGCCACCGCAAACGGCCTCGGCCACCTCGAGCGCACCCACCGGGACTGGCTCACCGGCGACGTCGCGATCCTCGGCGAGCCCACTGGGGGTCTGATCGAGGCGGGGTGCCAGGGCACCCTGCGGATCAGGGTCCACGCCCGGGGACTGCGTGCCCACTCGGCGCGCAGCTGGTTGGGGGACAACGCCGTCCACCGTCTCGCCCCGGTCCTCGCCGCACTCGGCGTGTACGAGCCCCGGTCGGTGGACATCGACGGCTGCATCTACCGGGAGGGCCTGCAGGCGGTGCGGATGTCCGCGGGGGTGGCCGGCAACACCGTCCCGGACGAGGCGTGGCTCGACGTCAACTTCCGGTTCGCACCGGACCGGGACACCGGCGCCGCGCTCGCCCACGCCCTCGACGCGCTCGGCCTGTCCGATCCGGCTCGTGTCCCCGCGGGCGAGGAGCCCCCGGCGGCGCCCGGGTTGTACTGGGAGCTCACCGACCTCTCCCCGGGGGCACTGCCCGGGCTCGCGGCTCCCGCGGCCGCGGACCTGGTGCGGGCCGCGGGGGGTCGCGTGCGGGCCAAGTACGGGTGGACCGACGTGTCACGGTTCGCCGGCCTGGGTGTGCCCGCGGTGAACCTCGGCCCCGGTGACCCGGGGTTGGCACACACGCGGGACGAACACTGCCCCGCCGCCCAGATCACCGAGGTGGCGGACGTCCTGCGCGCCTACCTCACCACGTCCCGCTGACGCCGGGACCCACTACACCAGGAGAGTCTTCGCTGATGGCACCGAACGATTCCGTACACCTGCGCGGTCCGCTCCTCGTCCGTCGTGACAAGGGCGGCGATCACTCGACCACCGACCAGCGTCTGCTGGACACGAACCAGGACACCGACTGGTTGCACACCGATCCGTGGCGGGTCCTGCGCATCCAGAGCGAGTTCGTCAACGGTTTCGGTGCGCTCGCGGAACTCCCCGACTCCGTCAGCGTCTTCGGGTCGGCCCGGACCCGCCCCGGGGACCCCGCCTACGAACAGGCGGTGGAGCTCGGCCGGGCGCTCGCGGAGGCGGGGTACGCGGTGGTGACCGGCGGCGGACCCGGTCAGATGGAAGCGGCCAACAAGGGTGCCTGGGAGGCGGACGGGCGGTCGGTGGGCCTGGGCATCGAGCTGCCCAATGAGCAGGGGATCAACAAGTGGGTGGACCTGGGGCTGCACTTCCGCTATTTCTTCGTCCGCAAGACGATGTTCGTCAAGTACACCCAGGCGTTCGTCTGTACCCCGGGTGGTTTCGGCACCCTCGACGAGTTCTTCGAGGCCATCACGTTGGTCCAGACGGACAAGATCACCCGGTTCCCGATCGTGCTGCTCGGTGTGGACTTCTGGACCCCGCTGGTGGACTGGATCCGCGGCACCCTGGCGGAGCAGGGGATGATCTCGGCGTCCGATCTCGACCTCTTCCTGGTGACCGATTCGGTGCCGGAGGCCGTGGAGTACATCCGCGAGGCGCACCACCGGGCGGCCCTGACCTCGCAGCAGCGGGAGGACCTGCTGGGCGAGGAACACCGCGGGGTCGAGCGGTGACGGCGCCGTCGGCCGGGCGCGGGGTCTGCGTCTACTGCGCCTCGTCCACCTACGATCCCGCGTTGCTGGAGATCGCCACCGAGGTGGGCGCGGGGATCGCCCGCCGCGGTTGGTCGCTGGTCTCCGGGGGCGGCAACGTGTCCATGATGGGGGCGGTCGCCGAGGCGGCACGGCACGGTGGGGCCAGGACCGTCGGCGTCATCCCCGAGGGGTTGCGGGTGCGGGAGGTGGCGGACACCTCGGCGGACGAGCTGGTGGTCGTCACCACGATGCGGGAACGCAAGCGCGAGATGGAGGAGCGCTCGGACGCGTTCCTGACGCTGCCGGGCGGGATCGGGACGATGGAGGAGATGTTCGAGGTGTGGACCTCGGCCTCGCTCGGTTTCCACGACAAGCCGGTCGTGCTGTACGACCCCATCGGCTTCTACCGGCCACTCCTCGACTGGGTCGGCGGCTTGGCGGAGTCGGGGCTGGTCAAGCCTGAGGCGCTCGAGTGTCTGGTGGTGCGCGACGACCTGGAGTCGGCGCTCGACGCCTGCGGGGGAGCGCGGTGAGCCATCCGGGCCCGGCGCCCCTGCCCACCCTCTGCGGGCGTCCGGTCCCGGTCGACCGTCCGCTGGTGATGGCGATCGTCAACCGGACCCCGGACTCCTTCTACGACCGTGGAGCCAGCTTCAGCGACGAGGCCGCGATGCGCCGGGTCGACGACTCGGTGGCGGACGGCGCCGACATCCTCGACATCGGTGGTGTCAAGGCCGGCCCGGGTGACCCGGTGGACGCGCAGGAGGAGATCCGGCGGGTCGTGCCGTTCGTCGAGGCGGTGAGGTCCAGGCACCCGGGCGTGGTGGTGTCCGTGGACACCTGGCGCGGGTCGGTCGCCCGCCGGGCGCTGGCCGCCGGGGCCGACCTCGTCAACGACACGTGGGCGGGTCACGACCCAGAGGTCCTGGCGGCGGCCGCCGAGGCGCGGGCGGGCTTCGTGTGCTCCCACACCGGGGGCGCGGTCCCGCGCACCCGCCCGTTCCGGGTGGGGTACGCCGACGTGGTGCTCGACGTGGCCTCGGAGCTGTCCGCGGCCGCGGACCGGGCGGCCGCCGCAGGGGTGCCCGCCGACGGGATCCTGGTGGACCCCACCCACGATTTCGGCAAGAACACCTTCCACGGGTTGGAACTGCTGCGACGCCTCGACGAGATCGTGGCCCTCGGCCATCCCGTCCTGATGGCGCTGAGCAACAAGGACTTCATCGGGGAGACCCTGGACCTGGGGATCGACGACAGGGCGGAGGGCACGCTCGCGGCCACCTCCGTCGCGGCGATGATGGGCGCACGGGTCTTCCGCACCCACGACGTGCGGGCGACACTACGGGTGGTGGAGATGGTCGCCTCCGTCGTGGGGAGCCGTCCACCTGCGCGAACGGTCCGCGGGTTGGCCTGACGGGGGCGGGACCGTGCCCGCCGCGCGTGTGCCAGACTGGAATCCCGGTCCGTGGCAGAAGGAGGGGCGCCAGCATGCTCACCGTCGTCGTCTACGTGGCGGTCACCCTGATCGTGGCGGCTGCTCTCTTCGCGCTGTCGATCGTCGTCTTCGGCCGCTCGGAGCTGTTGCCGCCGGTGGCCAGGGGACACACCGTCACGACCTTGCCCGCGGGGCCGTTCACCGGGGACGACCTGCGATCGGTGCGCTTCGGGATGTCCGCGCGCGGGTACACGATGGCGGAGGTCGACTGGGCGCTGGAACAGGCGGCCGCGGAGATCGACCGCCTCCGCACGCGGCTGGGCGAGGAGGCGGACACGGGTACGCCATCCCACGGGGTGGGCCCAGAACGCGCTCCGGCATCCAGGCCCGGTGCGACGCGCTAGAATCGCAGTCATCCACTCAGCAGTACCGCACGTGGGCACGGCCGTTCTCACCGGACGCCACCCGCGGCCAAGGACGAAGGGAATCGACCCGATGGCGGCTATGAAGCCCAGGACCGGTGACGGACCGATGGAAGCGGCCAAGGAGGGCCGCGGGATCGTCATGCGCGTCCCTCTCGAGGGTGGCGGTCGCCTCGTGGTCGAGTTGACCCCCGACGAGGCGAAGTCACTCGGTGAGGAGCTGAGCCAGGCCACCTCCTGACCGATCACTGTTCGCCACCTCGACGCACCCGGCCCAAGCGGCGGGTGCGTCGTCCCGGTTCTACGGAAGGTGCCCCGATGCCCCTGATCCCCTCGCGTCCACTGCCGGCGGTCCGTGTGATCCCCGACACCGGCCCCGCCACCGGGTGGCCTCTGGTCACCCGGCCCCCGGACGGCCGTCGGGCCCTCCGTGGTCGTGCGGTGGAGGCGCGGACGAGCACCGTCGACGGGCGGCCGGTGATCGAGGTCGAGGTGGAGACGTCGCGGCCCCGGCCGGGGTGGGCGGGTGCGGCGGATGTCGGTATCGGTCACCGCCGTGCGGGTGCGGCCGTGGCCAGGCACCTGCGGGATGCGGGGAGGACGGAGGAGGTCTCGGTGTCCGTCCCCGGGGCCGTCCCGGCGGCGCGGGTGGGCGATCTGGTCCTGGGGTATCTCCTGGGGGCGCGGGGTCAGGATGTGTTCGCCGCGGACCCGGTGCCGGTGGTCCCCGACCTGGTGGTGCGCGTGGCGTCCGGGTCCGGTGACGACGACGAGGTGGTCGTCACCTCCGCGGTCGCCGCGGCGGGGGAGGCCGCCCGGGCAACCGCGCTCGCCCGGGACCTCGCAGGGGCGCCCGCGGATCTCAAGACCCCCGAGTGGCTCGTGTCGAGGATGTCCGACCTGCTCTCGGCCGCCGGGATGCACACGCGGGTACTCGAGGGCGACGCCCTGGTCGACGGTGGGTTCGGCGGGGTCCTCGCGGTGGGCGGCGGATCGGCGGCGGCGCCCCGCGTCCTGGTGGCCAGACGCCCCGGCCCGGGGACGCGGGTGCTCCTGGTGGGCAAGGGCATCACGTTCGACACCGGCGGCATCTCGGTCAAACCGGCCGAGGGGATGCACCTGATGCGCACGGACATGGCCGGCTCGGCCGCCGTCGTGGCCGCGGCCGCCGCGTTCTGCGGCGACGCCGACGGTCGGTACGAGGGACTCGACGTGACCGTCGTGGTCCCCGCTGCCGAGAACATGCTCTCCGGCTCCGCGTACCGACCCGGGGACGTCGTCACCCACGTGGGTGGCACGACCTCCGAGGTCACCAACACCGATGCCGAGGGCAGGATGGTGCTGGCCGACGGGCTCGCCCACGGGATCTCCGAGTGCGACCCGGACGTGGTCGTCGACGTCGCCACGCTCACCGGGGCGATGAAGGTCGCGCTCGGCATGCGGACCGGCGCGGTGATGGCGACCGACGACGACCTCGCCGACCGAGTGTCCGCCGCGGGGGCGGGAGCGGGGGAGCGGTGGTGGCGTCTCCCTCTCCCCGACGACCTGCGCGGCGCCGTCGACTCGGCGATCGCGGATCGCCGTCAGGCGCCTAAGGGGCCCGGCGCCATCACCGCGGCGCTCTTCCTCGAGGGGTTCGTCGACGGGCGTCCCTGGGCACATCTCGACATCGCCGGTCCGGCCCGCTCGCCGGAGGAGATCGACGAGGTCGGCCCCGTGGCGACCGGGTTCGCCACCCGCACCCTGCTGGGCCTGCTCCGGGATCTCGTCGACCGGCCTCGGGGGTGAGCTCCGCGCCGGCCGCCCTCGGGCGGGTCGTCCCGTTGTTGCGGTGTCCAGTCTGTGGGGAGCGGATGACGGCGACCGCCTCCGGCGTGGAATGCGGGGGCGCGCACTCGTTCGACCGTGCACGCCACGGTCAGCTGACCCTTCTCGGAGCCCGGGGCCGCAGGTTCCCCGGTGACTCGGTCGAGCAGGTGGCCGCGCGGGACAGGGTCCTCGGTCACGGGATGTTCGACGGTGTGGCCGACGCCGTCGCCGACGCGGTGGTGGAGGCGGTGGGTGAGACGGGCCGCGGGACGGGCCGCGAGACGGTTCGCGGGACAGTTGGCGGTACCCAGTGCGGTGCCGTCCCACCGGTGGTCCTGGACGCCGGGGCCGGCACGGGGTTCTACCTGGACCGTGTCGTGGACGCCCTACGCGCGATGCGTCCGACGGGTGTCCCCACCCCCGACGACAGCGCGGAGCCGCTGGGGATCGGCACGGAGATATCCGTGGCCGCCGCCCGCCGACTGGCCCGGGTGGACCCGCTCGTGGCGGCCCTCGTCGCCGACACCTGGGACGGACTGCCCCTGGTGGACGCGTGTGTCGACGTGGTCCAGGTCGTCTTTGCCCCACGAAACCCCGCCGAGTTCGCGCGCGTCCTGCGCCCCGGCGGGACACTGGTGGTCGCGGTGCCGGGTCCCGGTCATCTGGAACCGTTGCGGTCGGAGACGGGGATGCTCGAGCCGGCGGCGGGCAAGGCCGCACGCCTGGAGGCGGATCTGACCGGGTGGTTCACTGCCGGACCCGTGCGGGTCGTTGATGTCACCGCCGTGATCCCCGCCCCGATCGCCGCCGACCTCGCGCTCATGGGGCCCAGTGGGGTCCATCTGGACCGGGCGCGCGTCGAGCAGCACGTCGGCACGGTCGAGCGTCGGGTCCGCGTGCACGTCGAGGTGCGGTCGTTCCGTCGGGCCCTACAGGAGTGAGGCGTACATCGCGTGGGTCTGTTCGGCGATGGCCTCCCACGCGAACCGGCTCCGGGCCCGCTCCTGGCCCGCGCGGCCGAACCCGGCGGCCTTCTCGGGGTGGGCCACCAGGTCGTTGACCGCGGCCGCGATACCGGCCTCGAAGGCGTCCGGGTCCGACTCGTCGTAGTGGACGAGGGTGCCCGTCTCGCCGTCGACGACGACCTCGGGGATCCCGCCGACGTCCGAGGCCACCACCGCCGTGTCGCACGCCATGGCCTCGAGGTTGACGATCCCCAGGGGTTCGTACACGGAGGGGCACGCGAAGACCGTCGCGGCGGAGAGTATCTCGATGACCTCCTCGCGGGGCAGCATGTCCCGCAGCCAGAACACGCCGTCGCGTGTCGACTGCAACCCGGCGACCAGTTCCTCCATCTCGGCACCGATCTCCGGGGTGTCCGGGGCCCCCGCGCACAGCACGAGCTGCGCGTCCGGGTGGAAGTCGCGGGCGGCTCGCACCAGGTGGGGGACACCCTTCTGGCGGGTGATGCGACCGACGAACGCGACGATCGGACGGTCGGGGTCGACACCGTGCCGGCGGAGGACCGAGTCCTGGCCTGTGAAGGTCTCGACCGGTGACCACACCGAGGTGTCGATGCCGTTGAGGATCACGTGGATCCGGTCCGGGTCGATCTCGGGATACACCCGCAGGATCTCGTCCTTCATCCGCGAGCTCACCGCGACCACGGCGTCCGCGTGGGCGAAGGCGTTGCGCTCGGACCACGACGAGACGCGGTAGCCGCCACCGAGCTGCTCCGCCTTCCAGGGGCGACTGGGCTCGAGCGAGTGCGCGGACACCACGTGGGGGATCCCGTAGAGCTCCTTCGCCAGGTGCCCGGCCAGGCCCGCGTACCAGGTGTGGGAGTGGACGATGTCCGCCCCCTCCGCCGCCACGGACATCTGCAGGCCCGCCGACAGTGTCTTGATCGCCGGGTTGGCGTCCTCGCCCAGCTCCGGATCGGGCCGGAATGCGCGCGCGGTGTCCCGGTCCGCGCCCATGCACAGGACGTCGACCTCGCACAGCGGCCGCAGGGTGGCCACCAGTTCGGTCACGTGGACTCCCGCCCCGCCGTAGACCTCCGGCGGGTACTCCCTCGTCATCATCGCTACTCGCACACGCGCCAACCTAGTCGTCCCGGGCGAACCCGGGACCGTTGCGGGTGAACCCCGACCGACCGCGGGGTGTCCTGTCGGGTCGCCTCGGGGGCAAGTCCCGCGATGCCCCGTGGCCCCGGCCGGGAAGTCGATACGGTGGTGGGGTGAGGAACCAGCCGCACGTCCTAGCAATCGTTCTCGCCGGTGGCGAGGGCAAACGACTCTTTCCGCACACGGCGGACCGCGCCAAACCGGCGGTGCCGTTCGGGGGCTCGTACCGACTGATCGACTTCGTCCTGAGCAATCTGGTCAACGCCGGGTTCATGCGGATCTGTGTCCTCACCCAGTACAAGTCCCACTCCCTCGACCGGCACATCTCCCAGGTGTGGCACATGAGCGGGATGGGGGGCGAGTACATCACCCCCGTTCCCGCCCAGCAACGGCTGGGACCACGGTGGTACACGGGTTCGGCGGACGCGATCCTGCAGTCGCTGAACCTGGTCTACGACGAGAAGCCGGACCACATCGTCGTCTTCGGTGCGGACCACGTGTACCGGATGGACCCGCGGCAGATGCTCGACCACCACATCGCCACGGGGGCGGCCGTCACCGTCGCCGGGATCCGTGTCCCGCGCAGCGAGGCGTTCGCCTTCGGGTGCATCGACGCCGGGGACGATGACCTGATCCGGGACTGGGTCGAGAAGCCCTCCGACCCGCCGGGGACGCCGGACGACCCGGATGCGACGTTCGCGTCGATGGGCAACTACATCTTCTCCACCGACGCGCTCATCGAGGCGCTGAAGGCGGACGCGGAGAAGCCGGATTCCACCCACGACATGGGCGGGGACATCATCCCGGCACTGGTCGAGCAGGAGCGGGCGTACGTGTACGACTTCGCCCGCAACCTGGTGCCGGGGGAGACCGAGCGCGACCGCGGGTACTGGCGGGACGTGGGCACCATCGACGCGTTCTACGGCGCCCACGTGGACCTGGTCTCCGTCCACCCGGTCTTCAACCTCTACAACAACCTGTGGCCCATCCGGACCCAGCAGGACAACCTGCCGCCCGCCAAGTTCGTCAACGGGGGCATGTCCCAGGAGTCGATGGTCGGCGCCGGGACCATCATCTCCGCGGCCACCGTGCGTAATTCGGTGGTCTCGAACAACGTCGTCGTCGAGGACGGCGCCGTGGTGGAGGGCAGCGTGCTCATGCCCGGGGTGCGGATCGGCCGGGGCGCCGTGGTGCGCAAGGCGATCGTCGACAAAAACTGTGAGATCGGCGCGGGCGACGTGATCGGGGTGGACCACGAGCGCGACCGCCTGCGGTTCCCTGTCAGCGCGGGCGGGGTGGTGAGCGTGGCCAAGAACTCCGTCACGTCACTGCCGGGTTAAAGAACCCGGCTGAGCGCCCCGTCGGAGCGACCGCCCGGACGGCCCCGCCGCGTCCCGTCCGTGACGGATCCGGTCAGAGTGCGACCACCGTCAGCCCGCCGCCCACCGGTAGGAGGGTGACGTGCGCGTGGGCGGGCAGGTCCGCGTCCTCGGGCAGCGGCGCGTGGTCACCGATCAGGATGAGAGCGCCACCGGCCCGGAGAAGTTGATGGGCCCGGGAGAGCACCCGGGAGACCGAATGGTCCGGGACGTCTGCCACCAGCAGGTCGTAGGCACCGTCGGCGAGCTTGTCGGCCACCTCCAGTGGTCGCGCCGCGATGTACCGGGCGGCTGATGCGGGGTGTCCGGCCGCACGCACGGCGGAGCGGGCGGCATCCAGATGGTGGGGGTCGTCGGTGATGCAGGTGACCACCGCTCCGGCTCCCGGCCCCGCGGCCGCCAGGATCGCCAGGGCCGGGACCCCGGGGGCGGGCGAGATGCACACCGACGCCCGGGCTCCGGTCAGACGGGCCACCAACCGGATCGCCTCGGCGGTCAGCGCGTCCGGCGAGGACGCTCCCAGCTCGTCCGCCTCCGCACGAGCGGGCGCATACAGGGAGTCGTCGACCAGATCGGCACTGCGGCGCGCGAGATCGGCGGGCCGGGAACGGTCGGTGGCGGGGACGTCAGTCGAATCGGGCACCCGAGCAGCGTATCGCCGGGCGCGGCGACGGTGCGTCCAACGCGCGGTGATCGGATCGGTATGAGACTCTCAGGGGGATCTCAGTACGGGTATACCGTGAGGACAGGCCAGTGCGAGAGGGTGGGACCACGCGCTCCACGAGGGGGCGACGACAGCACCGCGCGGACGCCTCCCCACCAGTCCGCGCCGGAAGGCGGCGGCAGCGCATGTACTCGCAGACAGTGCACGGTACGACCTTCCCCCCCGGGAGTGACGTCGACGAGGCGGTCGGGACCGCACGGTTCGACGCCAGTGGTGACGTCGCGGACATGCCCACCTGGTCGCAGCTCGTCGCCCAACACGGGGACCGGGTGTACCGACTCGCCTTCCGTCTCTGCGGCAACTCCCACGACGCCGAGGACATCACCCAGGAGGCGTTCATCCGGGTCTTCCGCTCGCTGGACAAGTACAAGCCGGGCACGTTCGAGGGGTGGATGCACCGCATCGTCACCAACCTCTTCCTGGACATGGCGCGACGACGGTCGCGAATCCGCTTCGAGGCCCTCCCGGAGGACGCCGAGCGCGTTCCCGGTCGTGAACGCAGCCCGGAGCAGGTCCTGTCCGAGGAGACGTTCGACCCGGTCCTGCAGACCGCCCTGGCCAACCTCTCACCGGAGTTCCGCGCGGCCGTGGTGCTGTGCGACATCGAGGACCTCAGCTACGACGAGGTGGGCCGGATCCTCGGTGTGAAGATGGGTACGGTCCGCAGCCGTATCCACCGGGGTCGCTCCGCGTTGCGCGCCGAACTCGAGGCGGCCGGCGTGACCGGGGTGCACCAGAACACGCGGTGATCCCGCGGGGCCCCGGGAACCCCGGGCGCATCCCGTGCGTTGACCACCTCGGACGGGGAGCACGTGCGGCCCCGGCCCGGACGGACGAGGAGGGGTGAGGTGGACCGACACCATCGCGGACACGGATCCGACACGGAGTACCGGTTGTCGCGCGACTCGGTCCGCGAAGTCGCGGGTAGGACACCGCCGCCCCGGTCCGAACCCCACTTCCTCTCCACCGACCACCTGTCCACCGAGGCGGCCGCGGCCTACGTCGACGGCTGTCTTCCACCCTCGGGCCAGGTCCGCGCGGACGCCCATCTGGCGCAGTGCCCACAGTGTCGCCGCGAGGTGGCCGACCAGCAGGACGCACGCCGTGCCCTCCGCGGATCCGGACCCATCCACATGCCGGGGGACCTGCGCGAGCGTCTCCGTCTCCTCGGGGAGGGCACCGACGTCGAGCCACCGTCGGATCCCGAGTCGCAGTCCGGGACCCGGTGGGCGAGGCTCCTGCGCCGCCTCCGCGGATCCGGCCGATAGGCTGGGGGGCGTGGAGGACGAGACTGGTGTGCCGGAACCGGCCGTGCGGGGCGCGGACCCGGACCGGCCGCTTCGCGAACCGGCCCCGATCCTCAGGCCGGTCGTCGACGAGGAGTCCGCGGAACACTTCTCCCGCCCCGACGGGGTGACGGGGGGATCGGACCCCCGGCGTCGACCCACCGCCGGCGACCACCCCCGGCCGGTGCCCGGTCGCGAGGCCCACCCCGACCCGGCACTGGCCGCCGCGTTCGGTGCGTCCGGTGACGGCGAGCGTGGCATCGAGCGTCATCCGGCGTGGCAGGACGAGGCCGAGGTCTCCCCACCCCCAGAACCCGACCCCTGGCGGGATCCCCACGCCCCGGTGGGGTTCGGCGAACCCGCGGTGTCGGCTTCCGAGGACCCCGGGGCGGAGGACCTGTCCGGTGCGGACGCGCCCGCTCCGCCGAGGCTCTCGCTCTCGGAGGCGCTGTTCGATCGTCGACTGAGCAGGCAGGCGCTCGCCGCGGCAGTCGCCGCCGTCGCCGTCATCGCACTCATAGGTGGGGGGATCGGTGCCGTGGTGGCCGATTCGGCCCGCGGCCTGACCACATCGACGGTGCGGATCGCCGACGCCCCGGCCGATGTCATCCGTCCCGACAACCCCGTCGGGGAGGTCGCGCAGCGGGTCCAGCCCGCCGTGGTCAACATCCGGGTCTCGACGCCGTCCGCCCAGGGTGAGGGCTCGGGAATCGTGATCGATCCCCGGGGATACATCGTCACCAACAACCACGTGGTGACCATGGACGGGGCCGCGGACAGAGCCGACATCGACGTCATGTTCCCCGACGGTTCCAGGGCGACGGCCGAACTGGTCGGTCGCGACCCGGCGACCGACCTCGCGGTTCTCAAGGTGGAGGACGTCCAGAACCTGACGGTGGCGACCCTCGGCGATTCGGACGAGGTCCAGGTGGGGGAGCAGGTGGTGGCCATCGGTTCACCACTCGGGTTGGCACGGACGGTCACCGAGGGCATCGTGTCGGCCACCCAGCGGCCGATCGCGCTGGGGGAGGCGACCACCGACGGAGATGTGGTGATCGACGCCATCCAGACGGACGCCGCCATCAACCCCGGAAACTCGGGTGGCCCGCTCATCGACTCCAGCGGGGCCGTGATCGGGATCAACACCTCGATCTTCACGCAGACCGGTGGATCCATCGGGCTCGGCTTCGCGATACCCGTCAACGACGTTCGCGACATCGCGACCTCGCTCATGACCGAGGGGTCGGTCCGACACGCCACCATCGGGGTGAACGCCAGGAAGGCGGACAACGGCGACGTGGAGGGTGCGGAGCTGGTCAACGTTCGCGAGGATTCCCCCGCTCAGGAGGCGGGCCTGCGTGAGGGCGACGTGGTGACGAGGATCGGTGATCGCCGCGTGCGGTCCTCCGACGAGCTCGTCATCGCGGTCCGGCGGGCCGGAGCGGATGTCGAGGTCCCGGTCGAGGTGATCCGGGACGGCGCCCGGATCGAGCTGACCGTCCGCCCCGCGGAGGGGTGACGGCGGAGTAGTCGCACGAGGTCGTGGTGCCGGACGGGGCCGCGAGGACGTATCCTCGGAGGCGATGTTCACAAACGTGGGGTGGTCCGAGCTGCTGGTGCTCGGCGTGATCGCGCTCGTGGTCCTGGGGCCCGAGCGGCTACCCGAGGCCGCCCGCTGGCTGGCCTCGGCGATCCGCAAGGTCAAGGAGTTCGCGGGGTCCGCCCAACAGCAGCTCCGGGACGACTACGGGACCGACTTCGACGAGTTCCGTGAGCCGCTCAAACAACTCAGCGATCTCCGGGGCATGAGCCCCCGCGCCATGGTCACCAAGCACCTCCTGGACGGCGACGAGTCCCTGTTCAACGGGGATTTCGGCGCGGCAGCCCCCGCGGTCGGGACCGCGGTCGGGAGTGCTGCGGGGACCGGGACGCCGTCGACCCGGCCGACGCCGCCACCGACGTCACCGGTGTCCGGACAGGCGCACCCGCCGTCGGCGACCCCCGCCCCGAGGCCCACACCGGCGAACCCGGCGTGGGACACGGACGCGACCTAGGAACACCAGCGGGAGTCCGACCGGAGCGGGATCGCCCCGGCCGTGAGGTCACAGATGCCGCGTCGTGTCGATCCCGAGGTTCATCCCCGCCAGGCCCCGCGGCCGGACCGCGAGGCCGTCCGCGATCTCCCGATAAGCCCGTCCGGACGCCGAATCCGGCTCCGCCAGCACGATCGGGGTGCCCTCGTCGCCGTGCTCCCGGACCGCCTGCTCGAGTGGCACCTGGCCGAGGAGTCGTACCGGCGCGCCCACCGAACGTGAGAGATTCGCCGCGACCTCGGCCCCGCCACCCGTACCGAAGACGTCCATGCGGGTGCCGTCGGGGAGTTCGAGCCAGGACATGTTCTCGATGACCCCGGCGATCCTCTGCCGGGTCTGCAGGGCGATCGATCCCGCCCGTTCGGCCACCTCGGCCGCAGCCTGCTGCGGGGTGGTCACGACGAGGATCTCCGCGGACGGGATCAACTGGGCGATCGAGATGGCGACGTCGCCCGTACCGGGTGGGAGATCCATGAGCAGGACGTCCAGGTCGCCCCAGTAGACATCGGCGAGAAACTGCTGCAGAGCCCGGTGGAGCATGGGGCCGCGCCACACGACCGGGGTGTTGCCCTTGGTGAACTGGGCGATGGAGATGACCTTGACGCCGTGCGCGACCGGCGGCAGGATCATCTGCTCGACCTGGGTGGGCCTGGCGTCGGTTCCGAGCATCCGCGGTATGGAGTGCCCGTAGATGTCCGCGTCGAGGACACCGACCGACAGCCCCCGGGATGCCAGCGACGTGGCGAGGTTGACCGTGGCGGTGGATTTGCCCACGCCACCCTTGCCCGAGGCGACCGCGTACACCCGCGTGAGGTTCCCCGGCTGGGCGAACGGGATGACGGGTTCGGCCGCGTCGCCGCGGAGGCTCTTGCGCAGCTCCGTACGCTGCTCGTCGTTCATCACGTCGAGTTCGACGGCGACCTCACCCACCCCGGGCACGTCGGAGACCGCCTTACGGACGCGGTCGGTGATCGTCTCCCGCATCGGGCAGCCGGCCACGGTCAGGTAGATGCCGACGTCGACTCGGCCGGTCTGCGCGTCGATGTGGACGCCCTTGACCATGCCGAGCTCCGTGAGCGGCTTGCCGATTTCCGGATCGTCGACCTTGGCCAGGGCGGCGCGGATCGATTCTTCGCTGGGTGCACTCATGATGGACCCGAGTCTAGGCGTCGGGGTCCGAGCGGACGATTCAGGCCGGTGGGGGCACGCAGAACGGTGCGATACAGGGCAGCTCGATCACCGGCAGACCCGGCAAACCCGGCGGGGCCGGCGGGGCCGGAGCGGGGGCCGCGGCCCGGCGGTGGTCCGGGGCCTCCTCAGGCGACGGCGACGGCGTGGGTGACGGCGACGGGGGCTCAGGAGACGGCGGTGGCGGCGGGGTCACCTCGGTACAGCCGGGCACCGGGCGGCCGGGCTCGCCGGGTGGAGCGGGCTCCGGTGCCGCGGTAGGCCGGCCCTCCCAGCCCTCGGGGCAGTGTTCCGGGGCGGCGGGTTCTTCCACGGTCGGCTCGGGCTGGTGGATCTCCGGCAGGTCCGCTGGCAACGGGTACGAGTTGACGGCGTAGCCGTTGGCCCAGGCGTTGACGTTGGCCACGTACGCGAGTGAGTTGTTGTAGGCCAGGATCGCGCGGGTGCGCGCCGCGGGATCACCCATCGACCCGCCCTGACCGCACAGCAGGGTGGCGGCCGCGAGCGCCCCGTCATAGATGTTGTTCGGGTCGCCCACGCCGTCGCCGTTGCCGTCGCGGCCCAGGACCGCCCATGTCGAGGGGATGAACTGGACCGGGCCGACAGCCCGGTCGTACTCGGCGTCACCGTCGAACCTGCCTCCGTCGGTGTCGGTGATGACGGCGGTCCCGGGCAGGGATCCGTCCAGGCGGGGGCCGAGGATCCGGCCGATGGTGTTGCCGTGGACGTCGAACCGTCCACGGCCCTGGTTGGACTCGACCTGGCCGATACCGGCGAGGAGGGTCCACTCCATCTCGCATGCGGGCTTCTCGACGGTCAGTCGGTCGGTGGCCCGGTGGTAGGCGTCGAGTGCGATGCCGGGGATCCCGAGGGGACCGTCCGGGATCGTCGCCTTCTCGATGTGCGCGGCGCCGGGGTCATCCACCGGGGACGGCGGCGGGTCGGACGGCGTCGGATCGGCAGGGGATTCGGTGGAGGGCGTCTCGGTCACCGTCGGGACGTGGGCCGAGGTCTCGGCCGCCTGGACGATGTCCGGGGCCCCGCCGGGACGACTGTGGTCCATCGTCAGGCTCACGGCGGTGAGCACGCCGATCACGCTCACGGCGACCGCAGCGCTGGTCAGTACCCGTCGATCAGTGTGGTGCGCGATCTGGCGCAAAGTTCCCCCTACAGCGTCCGGACGGTGTCACGAGCGGGGTGCGTCGCAACATCGCTGCCGTGCTGGACGACGCTACCTCCGGCCCTTGGTGTCTGAATCGCTTTTCCCGCCTTCAGTGTTACCGTCATCACATTTCAGCTCCGCGAGCAGGGTTTCCATGCGCTCCATCGAGTTCCGGAGGTCATCCAGTTCGCGGCGGAGGTAGTCCCGGGTGACGGTCTCGCCCACGGAGAGCCGGACCGAGGCCAGCTCGCGGGCCAGGAATTCCGTGTCCGCCTTGGTCTGGGTGGCACGCAGCCGGTCTTCCTGAACGGAGTCCTTGTCCCGGTCCTCCTGCCGGTTCTGCGCGAGCAGGATGAGCGGGGCGGCGTAGGCCGCCTGGGTGGAGAACGCCAGGTTGAGCAGAATGAAGGGGTACGGGTCGAACCGCAACGCCACCACCGTGACGTTGATGATGATCCAGATGATCACGATGACCGTCTGGATCATCAGATAGGTGCCGGTGCCGAAGAACCGGGCGATCGTCTCGCTGTGTCGCCCCACGGCGTCCGCGTCGAAGCTGATCCGGGGACGCCGCGAGGTCAGCGGCGTCGAGAGCGACGATCGCATACCCGGTTCGGTCACGGTCGTGCCTCCCTGTCGTCGTGCAGGTCCATGTCCCGCCAGTCGTCGGGCAGGAGGTGGTCGAGGAGGTCGTCGACCGCGACCGCGCCGAGGAGGTGCCCCTCCTCGTCGACCACCGGTCCGCACACGAGGTTATAGGTGGCGAAGAACCGGGTGATGGAATCCACCGAGTCCGTGGGGCGCAACGTGGACAGGCTGGTGTCCACGGTCTCGGCGACCATCGTCGAGGGCAGCTCCCGCAGGAGCGCCTGGATGTGGACACACCCCAGGTACTTGCCGGTAGGGGTGGCGGTGGGTGGACGCACCACGAAGACCAGGCTGGCGAGCGCCGGGCTGAGATCGGGGTTCCGGCAGTGGGCCAGGGCCTCCGCGACGGTGGTCTGCGGCGACAGGATGATCGGCTCCGGGGTCATGAGCCCGCCGGCGGTGTCCGCGTCGAACGTGAGCAGCCGTCGGACGGGTGCCGAATCCTCCGGGTTCATCCGCTCGAGAAACGACTCGGCGTCCTTCTCCGGCATCTCGCCGAGCAGGTCCGCCACGTCGTCGGGGTCCATCGCCTCGAGCACGTCCGCCGCACGTTCGAGCTCCAGTCGCGTGACGATCTCGGTCTGTTCGTCGTGGGGGAGTTCCTGGAGGATGTCCGCCAACCGCTCGTCGTCGAGGGTTCGGGCCACCTCCAGGCGCCGCACCTCCGGTAGCTCGCGTAGCGCGTGTGCGACATCCGCCGGGCGCAGGTCCGCGTACTGCTCGACGAGGCTCTCGGCGCCGTGCTCGGGGGTGCCGATCGCGTCGTCGTCCAACCCCCTGATCCGGCTCCAGGGATGGATCGACACCGGACCCCGCCGGCCGAGCGGACCACGCCCGCGTCTGGCCCGAACCGCGAGCCGGGAGACCAGCCAGTCCCGGGTTCGCTGACGCTCGATCTCCACGTCGACCACCTGGTGGCGCGTCACCGTCCCCGGGCCGCCGGGGCCGTCGGGGGAGGAGCGCTCCTGATCCACGTCGATGATCGAGTCCACGAGAGCACCGAGTACGAGGTTCTCACCGGGCCTGGAGGTGAACCGGTGGAGGTTGATGGTGCCCGAGATGAGCGACACCGAGCGCGGCTCGATCGACGCGACCCGGAGCATCGGCACGAAGATGCGTCGCCGGGTCGGCAGTTCCACCACGAGTCCGACGACCCGGGGTTGTTTGTGCCGGGACCGCATCGTCACCACGACGTCGCGGATACGTCCGATGTCGTCCCCGTCAGGGCCGATCACCGGCAGTCCGGCTAGCCTGGCGACGAAGGCCTTGTTGAGGTTCGCCATGCGGACCAGGTTAGTCACCGGGCGGTGGAACGTGCCCCGCCCGCACCGGACCGGAGGGAGTGCCCCCAGATGAGCCCCGCCCAGCACACGGAGTCCGCACCGTCGGACCCCGCCGCGGCGACGATCGCCGAGCTCCGGGCGCGCCCCCGACGCACCGTCCTGGCGGTCCCCGGCAGCAGTGTCAAGATGATCGGCAAGGCCCGCGACCTGCCGGTGGACGAGGTGTTCCTCGATCTCGAGGACGCCGTCGCGGGGCCGGCCAAGGAGCAGGCCCGCGAGAACGTGGTGGAGGCGCTGACCGCGGGCGCCTTCGCCGCGGCGACGGTGGTCGTCCGGGTGAACGCCTGGGACACCGAGTACACGGTCCGGGACATCACGGAGGTGGTCGGCCGGGCCGGCGCGCACCTCGACGCGGTGCTGCTGCCCAAGGCACGGTCAGGCGCGGAGGTCACCGCCCTCGACCTCGTGCTGACCCAGGTGGAGAAGGCCGCCGGTCTCCCGGTCGGGCACATCGGTATCGAGCCACAGATCGAGGACGCGCTCGGGCTCACCAACATCAACGACATCGCCACGGCGAGTCCCCGTGTGCTCACCCTGGTCTTCGGCCCGGCGGACTTCATGGCCTCGATCGGTATGCGCACGCTCACCGTGGGGGAGCAGCCCGAGGGGTACACGCCCGGCGACGCGTACCACCACGTCCTCCTGGGCATCCTCGTCGCGGCCCGCGCGCACGGTCTCCAGGCGATCGACGGGCCGTACCTCAAGGTGCGCGACGTCGAGGGCTTCCGCCGTGCGGCGGCCCGCACCGCGGCACTGGGCTTCGACGGCAAGTGGGTGCTGCACCCCGCGCAGGTGGACGCCGGTAACGAGGTGTTCAGCCCCCGTCAGGACGAGTTCGACAAGGCCGAGGGCATCCTGGCCGCGTACGCTCACTCGACCTCAACCGAGGGCGGGGCCCGCGGGGCGGTGATGTTCGGGGACGAGATGCTCGACGAGGCCAGCCGTAAGATGGCCCTGGTCGTCTCCGCTCGGGGCCGAGCGGCCGGGATGACCACGTCCGATGCCCTCGAATCCGATCCGGACGGGTCGGCCACGGAAGGACTGAGCTCATGACCTCTCCGGTCAACCCCACCACCGGCCGGGCCAGGGGCGGGCAGACGCCCGGGTTGCCCACCCCGCCCACCGGCTGGGTCGTCGGTTCCTATCCCACCTACGCCCAGGCCCAGGCGGCCGTGGACCACCTCGCGGACGAGGAGTTCCCGGTCCACGAGGTCACCATCGTGGGGGTGGACCTCATGCAGGTCGAGCGCGTCACCGGGCGCCTGACCTGGCCGAAGGTCCTGCTCGGGGGTCTCGCCACCGGGGCCTGGCTCGGTCTCTTCGTGGGGTTGGTGCTCGGCATCTTCACGCAGCCGATGTGGGGCGTCGTCCTCACCGGCCTAGTCGGTGGTTCGGTGTTCGGCGTGGTCTCCGCTGCACTCTCCTACGCGGCGACCCGTGGCAAGCGCGACTTCGCCTCGACCTCGCAGTTGGTGGCCGGGCGGTACGACATCCTGTGCGAACCCGCGAACGCCGAGAGGGTCCGCGACGAACTCGCCCGCCTCGGTCTCAAGTGATGTCCCCGGGAGACCAGTCCGGTTCTCCGTCGGTTCTGGTCGCCGTCCGGGAGCACCTGATCACGCATCTGGGCCCCGACCCGCAGGAGGCCTCGGTGACCTTCCTGGGTGCGGCGCCGATCCGCATCCTGCGATTCGTGGACATCGAGTCGGGGCTGGTCCGGTACGCCTCCCTCGGGTGCTCGGCCGACCCTATGGGCGACCCCTCCGCGCTGGTCCCCGACCCGACCGCGCCCCGTGCGGAGCTGTCCCTGGTGCTGCAGGGCGGGGTGGACGGGATCGTCCGTGCGCTGGCCGTCCTCGCCGCCGCCCCCGCCGTGGAGGGACTCGTCCTGTCGGAGGGGGCCCTCATCGATCTCGGCGAGCCGCTGTGGCCCGGGGCGGCGTTCACCGCGGTCGTGCTCCGGGCCCCCGAGATCCCGGACGTCGAGCTGGGTGGCGAGTCCGCACCGGTGCGGATATTCCGGGCGGTACCGGTGACCCACACCGAGGCCGCGTGGGTCCGGCTCAAGGGGTCGGGGGAACTCGAGGACGCGTGGGCCGAGGCGGGGATCGATGTGACCGATCCGGCCCGCCGGGCGGTCAACCCGGGCCTGACCCGGTGATCAGAGCCAGCCCTTCCGGCGCAACAACAGGAACAGCCCGGTACACGCCGCGACCATGAACCCGAGGACGATGTAGTAGCCGTACTCGAACCGGAGCTCGGGCATGTGGGTGAAGTTCATCCCGTAGATCCCCGCGATCATCGTGGGGACCACGGCGATCGCCACCCACGCGGAGATCCGCCGCATGTCGGTGTTCTGCTGCACCCCGACCATCGCGGCGGCGGCGCTGACCAGCGAGGTGAGCTGTTCGTCCAGGGTGGTGACCTCCGCGGCGACCTGTGAGTGGTGGTCCTGGACGTCCCGGAAATAGTGCCGGATCTCGCCGGGGACCAGGTCCAGATGATCGACGGAGAGCCTGCGCAGGGGCAGGGCGAGGGGCGCGATGTCGTGTTTGAGTTCGAGCAGCTCGCGCTTGAGGAAGTAGATTTGCTCGATGTCCACCTGCGTGCGGGGGGCGAAGACGGCCATCTCCAGTTCCTCGACGTCCCGACCGATCGCCTCGGCCGCCTCCAGGTAGCTGTCCACCACCCGGTCGGCGACGGCGTGCATCACCGTGGCGGGACCGTTCGCCAGCCGTGCCGGTTGCCCCTCCAACTGCGCACGCGTCCCGGCCAGTCCCGCGAAGTCGCCGTGCCTGACGGTCACCACGAAATCCCGGCCGAGCACCACCATCACGCCGCCGGTCGACACGATGTCCCTGGCCTCCGTGAGCGGCTCATGAGGGAGATAGCCGACCGTCGCCATGTCGAGCACCAGGGCGTCGGCGTACGCCTCGAGTTTGGGCCGTTGGTGACCGGTCGCGGCGTCCTCGGTGATCAGCTCGTGCAGGCCGAGCTGCCCGGACAGCGACTCCATCTGGTCCGTGTCGGGTTCGTGGAGGCCGATCCACACGAATCCCCGCCCGGTCTCGCGGACACGGCGGATCGCTGACGAATGGGTGAACCGCCCCGGTTCGCGGAGCCCGTCCACGTAGACGCCGCAGTCCACCGTGGCCTGTTCGGCGGGGACTGCCGGGCCGGTGGGCGTGGTCGCAGACCCGCCCGCAGACCCCCGTCGCTTCCGGATGTTCGTCACCGGTGCTCCTCTCGTCCCCTGCCCGACACTATCGGTCGCGCCGGGACTCGGGGTGACGTCGTCGCGCGTGTGCTGGGAGACTGACGGTCGAGATGTCGCGCCGAGGGGCGCGGACGTGGTGAGAGAGGGCGTGGACGGATGCGGCGGACGGGAGAGTTGGTCGGGGTGCGGGCACTGGCCGCGGTGGGGACCCTCGCGGTGGCGTTGGGCGGATGCCAGGCCCAGTCCTCGATCGTCCCCGCGCACGTACCCGATCCGGTGGTGGTGATCGAGACGGCCTCGTTCGGTGAGGCCGAGATCGTCGGGCACATCTACACCAACGCCCTCATGCGATCGGGATCGCGGGTCACCGCGCGCCCGCAGTCGGGCACCCAGGACGAGGTGGTGGAGTCGGTGGTCGACGGGGATTCCACGTTCACCGTCGGTTTCACCGGCGAACTGCTGCGCACGTTCGATCCCGGCTCCTCGGCCGTCCGGGACGAGGACGTCTACGCCGCGATGGTGGCCGCACTCCCGGAGGGCGTCACCGCCGCCGATCCGGCACCGGCGGAGGACGCTCCCGTGTACGTGGTGACCAGGCACACCTCGGAGACGAACGGCCTGCGGGCGATGTCCGACCTGGCGGGGCGGTGCGGGGAGTTCACCCTGGGTGCCCGTCAGGAGGCACTCACCGATCGCGAGCTGGCCACCGCGGTGGGGGGGACCTACGACTGCGGGTTCGGGCGACGCGTGGCGATGGGCCCGAATCCCCGCGAGGTGTTCGAGGCGCTGCGGGCGGGCCGGATCGGAGTGGGGCTGGTCCAGTCGACCGACCCGATACTGGATCCCGACGACATGGTGCCGTTGGACGACGACGAGAACGCGATCCCGGCCCAGCATCTCGTACCGGTGTTCCGGAAGGGCTCGCTCTCGGAGGACCAGCTCGCCCTGGTCAACAGGATCAGCGGTGAGCTGACCACCGAGGACGTCCGGGAGTTGTTGCTCGGGGTGGAGTTCGGGACGGCCACCCCGGTCGAGCTGGCCAACTACTGGCTCGACTCACACGACTACTGACCTCCGAGGCCCCACTCCGCCACCCCGCCCCGGATCCGCTCCCCACGGGGGCCAGGGGCGGGGTGGCGGATCCGGCGGATCGGCGGCGGCGCGGGCGCCTACCCCGCGGGAGTGGTCACGCGAAGGCCTCGTCGACGAGCGCCTTCTGCTCGACCGCGTGCACCTTGCTCAGGCCGGTCGACGTGGCGGCCATCGCCCGGCGCGAGACCCGCTTGATCCTCGGGAACTCGGGGATGACCTCCGGCACGTTGAGGGCGAGGAAACTCCACGCCCCCTGATTGGCCGGTTCCTCCTGCACCCACCGGACCTCGGAGAGGTTCGGGTAGTGCGCGAGGGCCTCACGCAGGCGACGGAACGGGATCGGGTGGATCTGTTCGAGTCGCACGATCGCGATGTCGTCGCGGCCCTCCTTCTCCTGACGTGCGGCGAGCTCGTAGTAGAGCTTGCCCGAGACCAGCAGCATGGTCTTGACCTCGCCCGGGTCCTTGCCGCCGTCGACGAAGGTGGGATCGTCGAGCACCGAGCGGAACTTGCCGGAGGTGAAGTCCGCGAGAGCGCTGACGGCCTTCTTGTTCCGCAGCATCGACTTGGGGGTGAAGACGATCTGGGGGCGCTTGATGCCGTCGGTGGCATGGCGGCGCATGAGGTGGAAGTAGTTCGCCGGGGTCGACGGCTGGGCGACCGTCATCGAGCCCTCGGCACACAGCTGCAGGAACCGCTCCATCCGCCCCGACGTGTGGTCCGGGCCCATGCCCTCGTGACCGTGCGGCAGGAGCAGCGTGACCGAGGACTTCTGGCCCCACTTGGCCTCACCCGAGGAGATGTACTCGTCGATGATGGTCTGGGCGCCGTTGACGAAGTCGCCGAACTGCGCCTCCCACAGGACCAACGCCTCGGGGTCACCGACGGAGTATCCGTACTCGAAGCCCACGCCGGCGAACTCGGTGAGTGCGGAGTTCCAGACCTCCAGCCGACCCTGGGCGTCCTCGAGGTTCTGCAGCGGTGAATACGGCTCGGAGGTCGTCTTGTCGACCACCACGGCGTGGCGCTGCGTGAACGTCCCCCGTTGGGAGTCCTGGCCGGTGAGGCGGACCGTGCGGCCCTCCTGCACCAGGGAACCGATCGCCAACAACTCCGCGAACGCCCAGTCGATGTTGCCGTTATAGGCCATCTTCTGGCGCGCCTCGTAGACGGGCTTGACACGCGAGTGGATGTGGAAGTGCTCGGGCAGGTTGCCGAAGGCGTCGCCGATCGCATGGATGACCGACTCGTCCACGGCCGTCACCAGACGCTTGGGCAGCGGCTGGTTTGGCAGGATCGACTCGGACGCCTTGACCGGGTGCTTCTCTAGTTCGCGGACCTCGTTGAAGACCCGCTCGAGCTGTCCCTGGAAGTCGCGGAGGGCGTTCTCGGCCTCCTTCTCGGTGATGTCGCCGCGACCGACCAGATCATCGGTGTACGACTGACGGACGCTCTTCTTGCCGTCGATCACCTCGTACATCCGGGGCTGCGTCATCGACGGGTCGTCGGCCTCGTTGTGGCCGCGACGGCGGTAGCAGACGAGGTCGATCACGACGTCCTTCTTGAACTGCTGGCGGAAGTCCATCGCCAGCCGCGCCACCCGTACACACGCCTCGGGGTCGTCGCCGTTGACGTGGAAGATCGGGGCGCCGATCATCTTGGCGACGTCCGTGGAGTACTGACTGGACCGACCGGCCTCGGGAGCGGTCGTGAAGCCGATCTGGTTGTTGACGACGATGTGGATGGTTCCGCCGGTGCGGTAGCCGTCGATCTGGGAGAGGTTCAGAGTCTCCGCGACCACTCCCTGTCCGGCGAACGCCGCGTCGCCGTGGAGCATGAGTGGGACGACCGGGTACTCGGCACGCCACTCCGGGTCCTCGATGAGATCCTGCTTGGCGCGCACGATTCCCTCCAGGACGGGGTCGACGGCCTCGAGGTGGGACGGATTGGCGGTGAGCGAGACCTTGATCTCGTTCTCGCCGAACATCTGGTACTGGATCCCCTCCGCGCCGAGGTGGTACTTGACGTCACCCGAACCGTGCGCGGCCGAGGGGTCCATGTTGCCCTCGAACTCGGTGAAGATCTGCCGGTACGGCTTGCCCACGATGTTGGCCAGGACGTTGAGCCGACCACGGTGCGGCATCCCGACCACGACTTCGTCGAGCGCGAACTCGGCCGCCTCGTCGATCACCGCGTCCATCATCGGGATGACCGACTCGGCGCCCTCCAGGGAGAAGCGCTTCTGACCCACGTACTTGGTCTGCAGGAAGGTCTCGAACGCCTCGGCCGCGTTGACCTTGGACAGGATGTACTTCTGTTCGGCGACCGTCGGCTTGTCGTCGACGCCCTCGACGCGATCCTGGATCCACTGGCGCTGTTCGTTCTCGAGGATGTGGGTGTACTCGATGCCGATCTTGCGGCAGTACGCCGCGCGCAGCGCCGACAGGACGTCGCGCAGGCGCATCTTGTCCTTGCCGACGAACCCGCCCACGGAGAACTTGCGGTCCAGGTCCCACAGCGTCAACTCGTGGGAGTTGACGTCGAGATCGGGGTGGAAGGTGCGGCGACGCTTGGCGTGCCGTCCGTCCAGCGGATCGATATCCGCCATGAGGTGGCCGCGGTCTCGGTAGGCCGCGATCAATTCGAGGACCCGGGCGTCCTTGTCCACGCGTGGGTCGGTGATGTCCTGACGCCACCGGACGGGCTCGTAGGGGATCCCGAGCATGTCGAAGATCTCGTCGTAGAACTCGTCCGCGAGCAGGAGGCGGTGGATCTCGCGGAGGAACTCCCCGGATTCCGCACCCTGGATGATCCGGTGGTCGTAGGTCGAGGTGAGCGTGGTGATCTTGCCGATGGCGTTGTTGGCCAGCTGCTCGTCGCTGGCACCCTGGAACTCGGCCGGGTACTCCATCGCGCCGACGCCCAGGATCGTGCCCTGCCCCACGGTGAGTCGCGGCACAGAATGGACGGTGCCGATCCCGCCGGGGTTCGTGAGGGAGATGGTGACCCCCGAGAAGTCCTCCATCGTCAGCTTACCGATGCGGGCGCGGGAGACGATGTCCTCGTAGGCGTCGAGGAAGCCGCGGAAGGTCAGGTCCTCGCAGTTCCTGATGGCGGCCACGACGAGGGTGCGCCCCGCCTTGGTCTTCATGTCGATCGCCAGGCCGAGGTTGATCCCGTTCGGGGTCACGACGTTGGGCTTGCCGTCGATCTCCTCGAAGTGGTTGTTCATGTTCGGGTAGGCCTTGATCGCCTGCACCATCGCGTACCCGATGAGGTGGGTGAAGGAGATCTTGCCGCCGTGCGTCCGCTTGAGGTGGTTGTTGATCACGACGCGGTTGTCGATCATGAGCTTGGCCGGAATCGCACGGACCGAGGTGGCCGTGGGCAACGTCAGCGACGCGTTCATGTTCTTGACGATCGCGTTGGCCGGGCCGCGCAGGACCTTGTTCTCCGCCTCCTCGGGAGGCGTGTACTCGGGCCGCGTGGTCCGCTTGGCGGCGGGTGCGTCCGACTTGCCCCGCGAGCCGGGCGTCCGCTCGGGGGCGGGCACTCCCTGCCCGCGCGCCTTGCTCTTCGGGGAGCTCTCGGCGGTGGGCTTGGCGGCCACGTCCTTGGCCGACGACTCAGGAGACATGTCGCCGACGGTCAGCTCCGAGGTCTTCTGCGTGTTCGCGTCGGGGGTGGCGTTGTCTCCCGAAGCCGCGCCGTCCGCGCTCTTCCCACCACTGCTCGGGCCGTCACCACGCTCGTCACCCCCGTCCGAGGTCGGACGACCGGCGGACGTGCCGTTCGACGAGCTCTCACCCCCAGAAGCGGCGGCCCCGGGGTTCGCGTCGAAGAACTCGTGCCACGACTTGTCCACGGAGGACGGGTCCTTGGAGAACCGCTGGTACATCTCGTCGACGAGCCACTGGTTCTGTCCGAACTGTGAGACGTTGTTGCTCACGATGTTGTGGTGCCTCTCTGGTCTGTGGTGGGTTTCACACGCAATGAACCCAGGCTAGACCTTCTGCGCGGTCTCGGCCTTCTGATCTCACCTGTCAGGGGGATGCCCCCCTCCGGCGCCAGCGGGGTCAGGATGTCGGCCAGCTGTCGGGTGGGGTTCCGAACGTGGTGGCGGCGGCGTCCACGACGGTCCTGCCGAGCCTGCGATTGCCCCAGCCGCCCAACGCGGCGCCGATCCCGGCCGGAGCGAGCTTGCCCATGGCGAGCGTGGCCCGCTTGACCGCGAACTTCCGGGCGAAGCGGGTCATCATCCGGCGGTTGACCTCCTTCAGTCCCGGCAGACCGAGGGTCCGGCCGGCGAGAGAGCCACCGGCGGCGGCCCCGCCACCCGTGCTGACGGCGTTGGACAGGATCGCGGTCCCGGAGGCGCCGAGCATGATCGTCATGACGAGTAGTTCCTCGTGCTCGCCCACCCGGACGTCGACACCGTGCACCTCGGCCACGGCCAACGTGTAGAACGCGGTGGCCTCGAGGAAGACGAGTGACTCCGCGCCGATCGCACCGAAGGCGAGCACGGTGCCCACCCCCGGAACGGCGGCGGTGGCGCCGACGGCGGCCCCGGACGCGGTGACCGTGGCGAGGAACCGTGAATCGAGTCGCTCGCGGATCTGCTCGGGACCGTCGCCCGGATGGTGCTCACGGAGCTTCCGGACATAGCTGCGCGCGGCACCCGCCTGACTCCGTATCGCCTTGCGCAGTGCTGACGTGACGACCCCGGCGAGGGGTCCCGAGACTTCGGATTCGGCGGGGACGCGGTCTGGCACGGGCGGATCTCCTCGAGTGTTCGCGATCGGGACGGGGGTCCTCTTCCACACCACGGTACGGAGAATCGGAGGGGCCCGCCCCGCTAGGGCAGGACCCGTTCGGTGTACTCGTTTCCGAAGACGCGGCCGGGGTCCAGGCGGTCCCGGACCGCGACGAAGTCATCGAAGCGCCCGACCGTGCCCGAGAGGTCCGAGGCGGTACGGGTGTGCATCTTCCCCCAGTGGGGGCGGCCGTCCGCGGCGAGGAAGATCTCCTCCGCGAACCGGAAGAGTTCGGTGTGATCCATCAGATGGAACTGGTGGACCGCGATGTAGCAGACCTCCCGCCGGTAGGCGGTCGACATCCAGACGTCGTCGGCGGCGGCGAACCGCACCTCGACGGGGAACGGGGTGACGATGCCGGAGCGGTCGATCACGTCGCGAAGGTCCCCCAGGACCCCCGCCGCCGCGGCGAGCGGGACCGCGTACTCCATCTCGCGGAACCGGACCCGACGCGGTGAGGCGTAGACCTTGTAGCTGCGGTCGGTGTACTCGCGGGCGGACAGCGCCGCGGCGGCGACGCGGTTGAGTCGTGGTGTCAGCGCCGGTCGACGGGCGGCGGTGCGGCACAGTGCGCCGAACGCCTCGTTGGACAGGAACTCGTCGCTGATGAACTCCCGGACCCGGCTCAGCGGCCGGAGGTCTGCGTCTCCCGGGAACCGGGTGTTGCGCTTGACGGTGACGGCGTCGGTGTGGGGGAACCAGAAGAACTCGGCGTGGTCGGCCGAGTCTGCGAAACCCTCGAGATCGGTCAGGGCGGCGGAGAGGGTCCAGGGGTGCTCCTCGGCACGCAGGGCGAACGCCGGTACGCAGTGGATCGTGATCTTGGTGATGACCCCCAGCGCGCCGATCCCGAGCCTGGCCGCCTCGAACACCTCCGGATGGACGTCCCGCGAGCAGGTGAGCACGGAACCGTCCGCCGTGACGAGCTGGAGGCCGACCACGGTGGCGGGTAGCCCCACAGCACCTCGGCCCGTGCCGTGGGTGCCCGTCGACACGGCCCCGGCGAGAGACTGCTCCGCGAAGTCGCCGAGATTCGGCTGGGCGAGGCCGAGGTCCCACAGCAGCGGGCCGAGCCGGTGCAGGCGCGTGCCCGCCCAGACGGTCACGTCCGCGCCGTCGACGTGGCCGTCGGCGTCGCGGGTGGGGACGATCGACTCGATCCCGGTCAGGTCGTCGAGTGAGACCAGGACGCCGTCCGTGGCGGCGGCGGGGGTGAAGGAGTGGCCGGCCCCCACACACTTGATCCTGGTGCCGCGGTCCGCGGCGGCCGTGGCGACCTCCACCACCTCTGCGACGGTGGTGGGGTTGGAGCGGCCGGAGGGCGAGGCGATCACGTTCCCGGCCCAGTTCCGCCACGATGCGCTCGAGGTCGTCATGGCTGCCGAGATTACCTCCCGCGGGGCGGGTGGGGGACGGTCCCGGACGACTGACCAGATCGCGCCGGCCGAGCCCGGTGCACCGAGGCGTGTGTGACCCTGACCGGTGTCTGTCGCCGAGGCGCCGTCGTACCATGGACGGGTGACCAGACGCCTTCCATCCGATCAGCGCAGAGCGCAGCTCCTCAGGGCCGCCCTGGAGATCGCCGAACACGACGGTCTCGGAGCGGTGACCGTGCGAGGGGTCGCGGAGCGCGCCGGGGTCTCGCTGGGTGTCGTCCACTACTGCTACACCGACAAAGAAGAGCTCCTGCGCGAGGTCATCGGTGCGGTCAACTCCGAGGTGCACCAGGCGGCCAGGGCGTTCATCAACGTCGACTTCGACTCCGGCACCCGCGGCAGGGAGGGGCTGCGGCGACGGCTGTACGAGGCCATCGACCTCATATGGGCGGTCATCTCCGCCTCGCCCGACCGGCAACTCCTCACCTACGAGATCGTCTCCTATTCCCTACGTACCCACGGTTCACCCGAGATCGGGCTGGCCCGCCACCAGCAGGAGTCCAACGAGGAGATCGTCCGATCGGTGCTCGAGCGGACCGCCCAGTCCGCGGGCATGTACTGGGGTATGGGGCTCGACGACATGGTGCGGGTCGTGGAAGCCACGGTCGCCGGCATCGGGTTGCGGTGGCAGATCTGCCGGGACGACGACGAGGCCATCACGCTTCTGCACCGGGCGGTCGACCTCGTCGTGGCGGACGCGCGTCCGGCCGACGGTGACTAGGTCGACGGTGACCAGGCCGACGGTGACCAGGGGGGTGGGCGGTCACGAGCCCGACGCACTCGACGCCGTCGAGGCCGCCACCGCCGGACTCGACGCGCCTCTCGCCGCGCTCCACCTCCCCAGCCTGCGTGCGAACCTCGCCGACCTCGGACGACGTTCGGGCGGCACGCGGATCCGGATCGCCAGTAAGTCGGTCCGATCGCGTCGGGTGCTCGAGGAGGCCCTGGGCCCGGGGCTCCGGGGCGATGCGACTGTCCGTGGGATCATGGCCTACTCGCTCGCCGAGGCGCTGTGGCTCGTGGAGAAGGGGTGTGACGACGTACTCGTCGGATACCCGACCGTCGACCGCGGTGCCCTCGCCCGGCTGGGCGCGGACCCGGGCTCTCTCGCCGCGGTGACCCTGATGATCGACGACGTCCGTCAGGTGGAGATCGCGCGGGCGTCCGGAGCCGGTGGCGCGAGGGTGTGCATCGACGTGGACGCCTCGCTGCGCCTCGGGCCGATCCACCTCGGGGTCCGGCGATCGCCACTACGCGGACCCGCCGACGTCGAACCGTTGGTCCGTCGCGCCGTGGCCGCGGGGTTCCGGGTGGTGGGGGCGATGTTCTACGAGGCGCAGGTCGCCGGTGTCCCGGACGACGTCCGCGGTGTCGGTGTGGTCAAGAAACTGTCCATGCGTCGTCTGCTCGGGTTGCGCGAGGCCGTCGCCGCGGTGATCACCGACGTCACCGGGCAGCAGCCGGAGATCGTCAACTCCGGCGGCTCGGGCTCGGTCGCCGAGAGCGCCGCGGACCCCGCCGTGACGGAGGTCACCGCGGGGTCCGGGCTCTTCGTTCCCGGGTTGTTCGACCACTACCGGTCCTTCACGCCGCGCCCCTCGTTGTTCTTCGCGCTGCCCGCGGTCCGGACCCCCGCCCGTGGACTCACGACCTTCCTGTACGGCGGCTACGTCGCCTCCGGGGCGCCGGGGGCCGACCGGTTGCCGGTACCCGCTCGCCCCGCGGGGCTGCGATACCTGGGAAGAGAGGGCGCGGGCGAGGTCCAGACCCCCGTGCGAGGGGATGTGGCGATAGGCGACCGCGCCTGGTGGCGACACGCGAAGGCGGGGGAGGTCTGCGAGCGGTTCGACACGCTCCACGTGGTGGACGAGACTGAACAGGGGCCCGCAGTGGTGGACCGCTGGCCCACCTACCGTGGGGAAGGGAAGTGTTTCGGATGACGGACACCGCGCCGATGACCGACGAGATGCGGGACCTGTTGCACGCCGAGGCCGTCTCGATCACGGCCGATCTGGTGTCCATCGACTCGACCAACACCGGCGACCCGGCGTCGATCGGGGACGGTGAGACCCGCGTGTGCCGCAGGATCGCCGAGTACCTCGACGAGGTGGGGATCCCCAGCCGACTGGTGGAATCCGTGCCCGGTCGCGGAAGCCTGTTCGCCCGCGTGGACGGAGCGGACCCCGGAGCCGGTGGACTGGTCGTCCACGGTCACGTCGACGTGGTGCCCGCGGTCGCCGAGGACTGGACGGTGCCGCCCTTCTCGGGGGAGATCCACGACGGCTGGCTCTACGGCCGTGGGACCGTCGACATGAAGAACATGATCGGCATGATGCTCGCTGTCGTGCGTCACCACCGCCGCGAGGGCATCGTCCCCCGCAGACCCCTCTTGCTCGCCTTCTTCGCGGACGAGGAGGCCGCAGGGACCATGGGTGCCAAGTGGGTGGTTCGCGAACACCCTGAGATCTTCGACGGCATGACCCACGCACTCAGTGAGGTCGGAGGGTGGTCCGTGCCGGTGGCCGGACGTCGGCTCTACCCGATCGCCGTCGCGGAGAAGGGTGTCGCCTGGGCCAGGGTCAGTGCGAACGGGGCCGCCGCCCACGCCTCCCGGCCCACCACGGACAACGCGGTCGCCGCGATCGCGGGTGCCGTCCACAGGGTGGCGAGCCGCCACTTCCCCGTCGCGCCGACCGAGGCCAACGCCGCCCTGGCGGCGGCGGTCGGCGAGATCGCCGGGTCGAGCGGGGACGTCGCGGACCTGCCCGCGCACCTGGGCGTGCTCGGACACTTCGGTCCGCTGGTGGAGGCATCGCTCTCGCACACCGCCTCGCCGACCATCCTGTCCGCCGGGTACAAGACCAACGTCATCCCCTCCGAGGCGTTCGCGGAGATCGACTGCCGTGTCCTGCCCGGCGGCGAGGAGACCTTCCGCGCGGAGATCGAGGACGAGCTCGGCCCCGACGTGACGGTCGACTGGATCTGGCAACCGCCGATCGCCGCGCCCGCCGACGACCCGCTGGTGGGGGTCATCCGGGAGTCGGTCCGCGAGTCCGACCCCGACGCGCTCGTCGTTCCCTACCTCCTGCCGGCCAGTACAGACAACAAGCACCTCGCACCGTTGGGGATCCACGGGTACGGTTTCGTCCCCCTGAGGGTGCCGGACGAGTTCGATGTCTTCGGCCACTTCCACGCCGTCGACGAGCGGGTCCCGGTCGACGCCCTCCATTTCGGTGCGGACGTCCTCGACCGTGTGCTCCGTTCGGCGTGAGGCTGCCTTTCACCGCAGCCCGGACGCCCGAGGCGGGTGCCAGGCTGCCCGCCGACATCTGGGTACTCATCGCCGCGGCCTTCGCTGTGGCGGTGGGCTACGGGCTCGTCGCCCCCGTCCTTCCCCAGTACGCCATGAGCTTCGACGTCTCGGTGGCGGCCGCGTCGGTGGTCGTGAGCGTCTTCGCCTTTTTCCGGCTCGTGTTCGCCCCCGCCGGCGGCGTGCTCGTGGACAGGCTGGGGGAGCGATGGGTCTACATGGGCGGGCTGCTCATCGTGGCGATATCGACCTTGGCCACCGGGTTCGCGCAGTCCTACTGGCAGTTGCTGGTCTTCCGTGGTCTCGGTGGTCTGGGCTCGACCATGTTCACCATCTCCGCGATGGCCCTGCTCACCCGGCTCTCGCCGCCGGGCGCTCGCGGCCGGATCATGGGCTTCTACGCTACGGCGTTCCTCATAGGCAACATCGGTGGGCCGGTCCTCGGCGGGCTACTCGCGGAGTTCGGCATGCGCGTGCCGTTCTTCGTCTATTCCGTCAGTCTGCTCGTGGCCACCGCGGTGGTGGCCGTATTCCTCCGGGGCGGACGGCGGCAGTCGCCTGACGACGGGACCCCCGAGCAGGAGCCGCTCCCGGTGCGGGACGCGCTACGGGACGCCCGGTACGTCGCCGCACTGGTGTCGAGTTTCGCCAACGGGTGGTCCTCCTTCGGCGTCCGGGTGGCGATCGTCCCCCTGTTCGCGGCTGCGAACTTCGACGCCGGCCCGGGGATCGCGGGGACTGCACTCGCCTCGTTCGCCGTGGGGACGGCGACCGTGATCTCGTTGGCCGGCCGATTGTCCGACCGATACGGCCGGCGCCCCCTGGTGATCAGTGGCCTGCTCGTCTCCGGTATCTCGACGATCTTCCTGGGATGGTGCGACACGGTTCCTCTGCTCATCGCCGCATCGGTCGTGGCGGGCATGGGCGCGGGGGTGCTCAATCCCGCCCAGCAGGCGGCGGTGGCGGACGTGATCGGCGCCGACCGCTCCGGCGGCAAGGTGCTGGCCTCGTTCCAGATGGCCAGTGACTCCGGGGCGATCCTCGGTCCGGTGCTGGTGGGCGTCGTGGTGCAGCTGTCCGGATACACCGCCGGATTCGCCATCTCGGGGGCGCTGCTCCTGGCGGCCGTGGTCCCGTGGCTGTTCGCCCGTGAGACCCACGACCGGATGGCCCGGGTGACGTCGGGGGAGTGACCTGCGTCGTCGTGTCGCGTATGGGGCCGTCGACGCCGTAGCATGAGTCACCTCATGAACAACGACAACGAGGACCGTACCGCCACCGCCGGCGACGAGGTCGACACCCCCGCCAGCGCCCCCGACACCACCGACACCCTCGCCGAGAACACGGTCGACCGGGTCCCCGCCGCCCGCGGGTCGGACGACCGCGCTCCCGAGGTGGAGGAGCCCCACGCGGAGGTGCCCGTGGCGGAGAAGACCGAGGACCGCGCCCCCACCGAGGAGAAGGCGGACAGCTCCACCGTCACGTTCGCCGACATGGGGCTCGCGCCGGCCGTCGCGCAGGCCGTCAAGGACGTCGGCTACGAGGTCCCCTCCGCCATCCAGGCCACCACGATCCCCCTGATCATGGCGGGCCGAGACGTCGTGGGGCTCGCGCAGACCGGCACCGGTAAGACCGCGGCCTTCGCGCTGCCGATCCTCTCGCTCATCGACCCGTCGGTGAAGAGCCCGCAGGCGCTCGTGTTGGCCCCCACCCGCGAGCTCGCGCTCCAGGTGGCCGAGGCGTGCATCACCTACTCGGCGAACATGCCCCAGGTCAACGTGCTGCCCATCTACGGTGGGCAGGCCTATGGCATCCAGCTGTCCGGTCTGCGGCGCGGCGCCCAGATCATCGTCGGTACCCCGGGTCGCGTCATCGACCACCTCAAGAAGGGCACCCTCGACCTGTCGGGACTGCGCCATCTGGTGCTCGACGAGGCCGACGAGATGCTCGCGATGGGTTTCCAGGAGGATGTCGAGCGGATCCTGTCCGACACCCCGCAGACCACCCAGGTCGCACTGTTCTCCGCCACCATGCCGGCAGCCATCCGCCGGATCTCGCAGAAGTACCTCACCGATCCGGCCGAGGTGAAGGTCGCATCCAAGACCTCCACCGCCCCGAACATCCACCAGCGCTACGTGCTGGTCAACCACCGGGACAAGCTCGACGCACTGACGCGGATCTTCGAGGTCGAGGACTTCGACGCGATGATCCTGTTCGTCCGAACCAAGTCGGCCACGGAGGAACTAGCGGAGAAGCTACGGGCTCGCGGGTTCTCGGCCGCGCCGATCAACGGCGACATCCCGCAGAACCTCCGCGAGCGGACGATCGAGGCGCTCAAGGACGGCCGGACCGACATCCTCGTGGCCACGGACGTGGCCGCCCGCGGGCTCGACGTGTCGCGGATCAGCCACGTGGTCAACTACGACATCCCGCACGACACCGAGTCGTACGTGCACCGGATCGGCCGTACGGGCCGCGCCGGTCGCAGCGGGCAGGCGTTGCTGTTCGTGACCCCGCGGGAGCGGCGCATGCTCTCCCAGATCGAGCGGGCCACGCGTCAGCCGCTGACGGAGATCCAGCTCCCGAGCGTGGACGACGTCAACGAGATGCGGATGGCCAAGTTCGGGCATTCGATCACCGAGAGCCTCGACGATCCGAACCTGGCGATGTTCCGTCGATTGGTGGAGGAGTACGCCAACGAGCACTCCGTCTCGATGGCGGACATCGCCGCCGCTCTCGCCACGCAGTCCCGGAACTCCGCCGACTTCCTCATGCGGGAGCCGGAGCGGCCGGTGCGTCGTGAGAGGCAGGACGACAGGCGGGAGGGTCGGCGCGACGAGCGGCGCGAGCGTCCGGGCCGTGACTTCTCGGACGGCCCCCGACCCTCGCGGACGGGCAAGGACATGGCGCAGTACCGGGTCGCCGTGGGTAAGCGGAACAACGTCAAACCCGGGTCGATCATGGGCGCTCTGGCCAACGAGGCCGGGCTCAGCGGCGGTGACATCGGACGCATCTCCATTCGCTTCGACCACTCGATCGTCGAGCTTCCCGCGAACCTGTCCCGCGACCAGATCGAATCGATGCGCGGGATCCGGGTGGCCGGGTCCGAGATCGACATCCGACCGGATTCCGGTCCCCCCGCCGGTCGCCCGTCAGCATCCAGGGACGACCGCGGTGGCCGCCCGCGAGGTGGCGGCGACAGGGCCGATCGTGGTGACCGGGGCACCAGGGGAGACGACCGTGGGGGCTCCCGGCGGGGCGACGGCGACGACCGCCGTGGCGGCGGGTTCCGCGGCCGCTCGGGCGGCGGTTCCGACCGGTACTGACCCCGCCGCTACGCCCCGGCGGGGCAGCCGCGGACCGCGTCCGTCAGCACCTCGTGGTCCCCGCTGGTCACCGGGAGTCCGTACGCGACCGCAGCCGTGAGGTATCTGGCGGCGAAGAAGCAGTGCCGACCAGGGTCCGGCGGGAGCCAGCCCTCCGGCGTCGAATCGCCCTTCCCGCTGTTGACCGACCCGGTGACGGCGAGGAGATTGCGGTCGACGTCGTTGGCGAACGCGGCGCGGCGCTCGGCTGACCACCGCCAGGCCCCCAGGTCCCACGCCGCGGCCAGGGGGAACACGTGGTCCACATGAATGCCCCTGACACCGGAGTCGCCCACGTCCACCACCCGACCGGTATAGGGGTCCACGAGGGTCCCTCCGTCCACCGTGCAGGGGGACGCCGGGTCCGTCGTGGCCCCGCGGAGATCGCGGGCCAGCACGTCGTGACGCGTGGGGCAGCCGTTCCGTGAGCCGGGCGCTCCGGTCGAATCGCTCCAGGCCGGGCCGAACACGCACGCCGAGGTTCCCGCGCAATCCCGCTCGTACCCGGGGACCGGGACCCGTTCGTCCACCACCTCGACCTGCGCGAGCAGAGGACCGACGCGGTCCCGACCGGGACTGCCCGGGGCCGGGGTCCGCGGTTCGGCCAGCCACATGACCACGAGGACCGCCGCCCCCACGGCCAGTACGAGGCAGAGCGCCCTCGGTCCGACCGGCGGGATGATCCGCGTGGGTGACATGGTGAGCGGTCCGAGACGCGAGTCGTGGGTCACGCGGCGAGTATCGATGACGGCGGGCGCATGGTGGGCCGACCGACCGGCCGGCGGCTCGACCCTGTGGAGATGCTCGAGGGTGTGGAGGGACCGTCGGTTCCTGTGCACGGCCCCGCGGACGGGGCCGTGTCCGACGGGCGTGCTTTCATGGCGTCGTGACCCACACCGTCGATCCCCGGCTCCATGCCGTCTGGCAGTCCGGGGTCGTGGGGTTGTGGTGCGACACGGGACTACACCGCCCGCGGTCCGTCGCGCCGGCCTCCTCCGTGACGGCGGTGGCCCGGGCCGGTGCACCCGAACAGGTTCTCGGATTCCTCGAGGAGTACAAGCTCTCGCACCGGATCACCGTCCGCGCCGTGGTGGAGGGCCGGGTGAGAGCAGCGACGGTCCCCGGGATCCGGATATCGGTCGCCGCCGCGATCGACCTCTGTGGACTCCTCGGGGCCGACGACCAGTGGGTCGGACCCGGACTGAGGGCCCTCGCCGCGTTGTCGGCCGGCGTCGCGACCCTCGTCTCCACGGGCCATGTGGTTCCTGCCCTGGCCCGCCTGGACGGGGGGTGGGAGGCGTCCTGGGAGCTGGTCGCCTCCCCGGTGATCTCGGCCTGGACAACGGAGAGTCTGCATCGTTGCCACGGGTTGGTCGCCACCCGCGAGGAGCTGTCCAGTCTCCTGTCGGCACTGGCGGATCACCACGCCCGGGCGGCGCTGGCACCACTGGCGGCGGACCGCCACAGCGACCTCGGGGACGCGCTGGTCAGCGGGGGAAGCGTGTCGTCGGGCACACAGGGCCTCGCCGAGGCGATCTCGGAGTTCGGCCGGGCGGCCGCGGCGAGGGACGTCGAGGTGGTGTTCCGGGTGCTCGAGCCCTCCGCGGACGACGAGGCCGACGGTCCGGAGGGGGAGCAGTCCCCGCCCGGGGGCGTGTTCTGGCGTCTGCAGGTGCTCGTCAGGACGGGGACGGACTCCCTACGACCCTTCTCCGAGATGGCCGACGCCACCGCCGTGGCCGGACCGGTGGGCGACGTCATGGACAGGGCCGTCCGGTCGTGGCCGCCTCTCTCGCGGGCGACCCACGCGGCAGGGAGTCCCGACCTGCTCCTGCCGACCGACCTCGTGGTGGATCTGGTCGACGAGGGAGTGGAGGCGCTCCGTGGCCGGGGCGTCGAGGTCCTCCTGCCGAGGGCCTGGACCCGGGTCAGGACCGCGGTCAGGGTGGCCGTGAAGGAACCCGGGACCGAGTCCGTGGACTCGGGGCACCGGCTGGGGCTCGAGCAGTTGGCGGACGTGGACTGGGAGATGGTGGTCGACGGCACCCCTCTGGACGCCACCGAGGCCCGGATGTTGCTTGACGCCGCCTCGGATCTGGTCAAGCTCCGGGGACAGTGGGTGCGGGCGGACCCGGGGGCGCTCCGACGGGCGGCCCGCTTCCTCGCCGCCGGCCGTGGGACGAGGGTGACCGCGCCGGCGCTGGTGGGGGCGTTGATGTCCGAGGAGGCGGAGGGCGTCGAGGTGGAGTCGCCCCCCACGCTCGACTGGATCCCCTCGTCGTCGTCGTTCCAGGTGGTCCTCCCGGAGTGGTTCCGGGCCACGCTGCGTCCGTACCAGTCCGAGGGTGTGAGGTGGCTCTCGGCGCTGGCGCGCGCCGATACCGGTGCCGTGCTGGCGGACGACATGGGGCTCGGCAAGACCATGCAGGTCCTCGCACTCACCGCCGCCGAACACGCGGCCGGGCGGAGCGGCCCCACCCTGGTGGTGGCGCCCCTGACCCTGGTGGCGACCTGGGCCCGGGAGGCCGCCACGTTCGCTCCGCGGCTTCGTGTCCACGTGCACCACGGCCCGGGCCGTGACCGTGGTCAGGGTGCAGTCGACCGGATGGCGGAGACGGACCTCGTGCTGACCTCGTACGGCACCGCCGCACGTGACGCCGAGATGCTCACGGGGGTGAGGTGGCGACGACTGGTCGCGGACGAGGCCCAGACGGTCAAGAACCCGGCCACGGCCGTGTCCCGGGCGATCAGGTCGATCCCCGCGCGACACCGGATCGCGCTCACCGGAACCCCGGTGGAGAACCGGTTGGACGAACTGCGGGCGGTCCTCGACTTCGCCAACCCCGGACTGCTCGGGTCGGCCAGTACCTTCCGCGCCCGGTTCGCGGTGCCCATCGAGTCCCACAGGGACGAGGCCGCGGCCTCGCGGCTACGGGCCCTGGCATCCCCGTTCGTGCTGCGCCGACTCAAATCGGACCCGGCGGTGGCCGCCGATCTGCCCGCCAAGCAGCACATCCGGGTCGACTCGCCACTCACCCGCGAGCAGGCGACCCTCTACCAGGCTGTCGTCGAGGACATGATGGAGCAGGTCAAGGAATCCGAGGGCGCGGCCCGCAAGGGGGCCATCCTGTCCGGACTCACCGCGCTCAAGCAGGTGTGCAACCACCCTGCGCACTATCTCGGCGACGGGTCCGCCCTCCTGCGCGGGGGGCGTCACCGGTCAGGCAAGCTCGCAGCACTGGACGAGGTACTCACCGAGATCCTCGACGCGGGGGAGAAGGTCCTGTTGTTCACCCAGTACCGCGCCTTCGGCGACCTCATCATGCCGTTACTCGAGCGCAGGGCCGCGACGGGCGTGCCGTTCCTCCACGGCGGCGTCACGGCCGCCGGTCGGGCGGCGATGGTCGAGGAGTTCCAGAGCGCGGACGGTCCGCCGGTGATGCTCGCCTCCCTCCGCGCGGGCGGGACCGGGCTCACCCTGACCGAGGCCAACCACGTGGTGCACCTGGACCGGTGGTGGAACCCCGCGGTGGAGAACCAGGCGACGGATCGGGTGCACCGGATCGGTCAGACGCGGGTGGTCCAGGTCCGCACGCTCGTCGCACCGGGGACGGTGGAGGACCGGATCGACGAGCTGCTGGAGGCCAAACGTGAGCTGGCCGATCTCACCCTGGGGCCGCTCGCGGGTGTACTGACCGAGCTGACCGATGCGGATCTCGCCGCCCTGGTCGCCCTGACCGACGAGGGGAGTGACGAACCGTGAGCGGTCGCGCGGGGATCCCCACCAGGTCGCGGGCGGGTCCTTTCGGGGCGCACATGTGGAGCCGTCGATGGTCCTCGGACTTCGAGGTCGGGGTGGACCGGCGGGACGTGTTCCTCGCCCGCAGGGACGCACGAGACGGCAAGGTGCTCTCCCTCGACCACTCCGGCCGGATCGTGCGGTGCGACGTCGGCGGCAGCCAGCCGGAGCCGTACACCGTCGAGTTCGAGTTCTCCCAGCTCGACGGCACCGACACCGACGCCCTGCGTTCGGCCCTCCGGAGGGAGGACGGCGGAGTCCTGGGCGCACTGTCGGGCGGGTTCTCCGACACCGTGGGCTTCCTGCTGCTCCCCGCGGTCCACGGGTCCACCAGGTACTCCTGCAGGTGTCCGGTGCAACCCGGGCCGTGCCGACACGTGCTGTCCGCGGCCTACGTGCTGGTCGAGTGGTGGGACGCCGCCCCCGAGGTGATGTTCGAGCTCCGCGGACTGCGGGCCGAGTCGTTGGGCGCGGTACTGGGAGGGACGGCAGACGGGGACGACGGTCCCGTCGCGTTCGACGTGGAGGAGGGCCTGTGGGGCCGGGATCCGCTGGTGCCGGCTCATCCCACCGCCGAGCCGGCCGGCCTGGAGGACCTGCTGGACGCGCCGGTCACCAGAAGACTCGCGGCGGCCGCCACCTCGGACCCGCTCGAGCAGCTGCGGGTCGTGGCCGACCTCGAGGACTTCCTCGACGCGTTCTCGCGGTACCGCCCACGATGACTGGCGCGCGCGCCGGGGAGCCCGACGGTCCGATGCCGGTGATGTCGGACCCGCGACCTACGATGCGGCCATGGACAGGCGACGGAACGGCGACGTGATCCGATTCCTCCATTCCGCGGACTGGCAGCTGGGGATGACCCGGCGCTTCCTCGGGACCGAGTCCCAGGCCGTGTACACCGCGGACAGGCTCGCGGCCGTGGCCTCGCTGGGGGAGCTGGCCACCGAGTACGGTGCGGGCTTCGTGGTGGTCGCCGGTGACGCGTTCGAGGACAACGCGGTACCCCGGTCGGTCGTCCTGCGGGCGGCAGAGGCCCTCGCGGCGTTCCCGGTGCCCGTACTCGTCCTCCCCGGGAACCACGACCCGCTCGACGTGTCCTCGGTACTGCGGTGCAGGGATTTCTCCTCGGCCGTCCACGGGGGAGCGGTCACCGTCCTCGAGGACTCCGAACCTGTGGAGGTGCTCCCGGGCGTCGAGGTGGTCGGAGTCCCCTGGACCTCCAAACGTCCGGATCCGGCCCGCCTGCCCGCACTGCTCGCCTCGCTGGGGCCGACCGACGGACTGCGTGTCCTCGTGGCTCACGGAGGGACCGACGAGGTCTACGGTGGTGACGCCCCGTCGGTGGAGGCGATCCGCGTCGCGGATCTGGAGGACTCCGTCGGGGCGGGGCACCTGGACTACGTCGCACTCGGCGACAGGCATTCGGTCACCCGTGTCGGTTCCGGGAACAGGATCTGGTTCTCCGGGAGCCCCGAGACGACGGCGTTCGACGACGTGGAGAAGGACTCCGGTCACGCGCTGCTCGTCGAACTCGGGAGACCGGACGCCACCGGGAGCCGGGTCGACTGTGCGGTCACCCCCGTACGGACCGGACGCTGGTCGTTCCGCGCCATCAACGCGGAGATCGAGACCGAGGCGGACCTCGAGGCGCTCTCCGAGCGCGTGGAGGCGGTCGGGGACAAGTCCAGGACGGTCCTCAAGCTGGGGCTCACCGGGACCGTCGGAGTCGCACTACGCGCCAGGATCGACGACCTGCTCGACACCTGGGCGGCGCTGTTCGCGGCCGCGTACCTGCGGGAGCGGCTCACCCATCTCGTGGTCCGAGCCGAGGACTCGGACTTCACCGACCTCGTCGACGGGTACGCCGGGCGCGCGGTGGAGGATCTCGTGGAGGCTGCGGCGTCGGACGGTCCGGACGCCGAGGACGCGGGGAACGCGCTCAGCCTGCTGTACCGGCTCGTCGACGGAGGCGTGCGATGATCCTGCACCGGCTGTGTATCGAGGACTTCCGTGGGGTCGAGCGGGAAGAGGTGCACGTGCCCTCCCGGGGCGTCTTCGTGATCGAGGGGCCCAACGAGTCCGGCAAGACGAGCCTCATGGACGCACTGGAGATGCTCCTCGAGCACAAGGCGTCCTCCGGGCGAGCGGAGATCAAAGCCGCGAGTCCCGTGGGGCGGGACGTCCCCGTCGTCGTGGAGGCGGACTTCACCATCGACGGCGAACGGCTGCGGTACCGGAAGGAGTTCGTCCGGGGAAAGCGCACCTCGCTCGAGTTCACCGATTCCGCGAAGGTGGCACTCACGGGCGACGACGCACACGAGTACGTGCGAGATCTCCTCGACCGCAGGGTGGACCGGTCCCTGTGGAGGGCCCTGCGTATCGCCCAGGACGAACCCATCGGTCAGGTGGACGCCGGAAAGGGGATGGAATCGCTGCGTCGAGCCCTGGACACCGCCGCCGGCGGCGCCGACCCGACCGGCGACGACAGCCTCATCATGCGCGTCGCGGAGGAACGGAACCGGTACCTGACGGCACGCAGGGGCGAAGCAACCGGAGATCTGGCTCGGTCAGAGACCCGTCTGGCCGACGCCCGCACAGCGCTGGACGAGGCCACGGCAGGGCTGTCGGAGCTCGATGCCGCGGTGACCGAGCACGCCCGCCAGACCGCCGCCCACGCCGGCCGGCGGTCCTCGCTGGTCGCCGTCGAGGCCGAGGTGGCGCGCCTGGAGGAGGCGGGCCGCACGGCCACCGGACTCCGGGAGGCCCTCCGGACCGCGGAGGCGGAGGTCGACCGCGCCACGGTGGCGCACGAGGCCTCGAGCCGCCTGCACCGGGAGCGGGCCGGTCTCGTCTCCCGACGCGACGGTGAACAACTCAGGATGGCCGACCTGCGGGACGCGGCCGCGCAGGCGGCGGCGAGGTCGGAACCGGCTCAGACCAGGGCGATGCAGGCGCGGACCGCCCTCGAGTCGGCGGAGGCACGGGTCACCCGTGCCCGCGCTCTCCTCGATGCTCAGCGCGAGGCCCACGAGTGCGCGCGGCGGCGTGCGGAGCTGGAGGAGGTCGACTCCCTGCTCGGCACGCTGGGCGTCCTCGGCGACGAGCTCGCCGGAATGGAGGCCGAGCTGGCGGAGGTCGGATTGCCCGGCGGGGCTGTCGCCCGGATCCGCGACGCGGAAGCGGCCCTGCGCGAAGCCGTCGTCCGGAGCGCGGCCAGCGCCCCGACGGTGGCCGTCGCCGGCGCGGGAGAGGTCCTCATCGGTTCGGAGCCGGTCGACGCCGCCGAGGGATGGGTGCGGGAGATCGTCGAGGACACCGTGTTCGAGGTGGGCTCGGTGTCGTTGACCGTGGTTCCCGCCGGTGACACGGAGGCGGTCCGCCGAGCGGAAACGACGGCCAGGTCCCGCCTCGCCGCATTGTTGGCCGAGGTCGGCGCCGGGTCGCTGTCCGAGGCCGAAGAGCGGGAGCGGCGTGCAGACGGACTCCGCGCCGACATCGCCGCACACCGTCGACGCAGGACTGATCTACTCCGGGGTGACACGCTCGAGGACCTCTCGAGGCGACGATCCGCCCTCGCGACCGAGGTGGCCGCGGACCGGGACGACGCCCGGCCCGCGGCGGGGGACCCCTGTGACACAGGTGTTCCGGGAGCCGGTTCGTCGACCGACCCGGCGGTGGAGTCGGCGGATGCCGAGTCTGACCTCGCCAGGTGCCGTGGCGAGGACAGGGCGGCCTCGTCCGAGGCCGAGACCCTACGGACCGACCTCGCCACCCGGGAGGCGCTGGCCGCGGAGGCCGCGGCCCGCGTGCAGGAATGTGAGGACGCACTCGCCGCGGCGAGGGCCGATACCCCGGACGAGGATCTCGAGGTCGCACTGGAGCGGACGAGGGTCGTGGTGGACTCCACACGGGAGGCCGTCGTCCGGGCGCGGGCCCGTCTGGACGAGGCACTGGCGGACGCTCCTCCGGAACTGCTCGAGAACGCGCGCGCGTCGTTGGCCGCGCTCGTGTCGGAGGAGCGGGACGGCGCGGCTGCGGTGGCCACCGCACTCGGACGGGTGAACGCGATCGGCGAGCAGGGCAGGCTCGGGGATGTCGCGGTCGCCGAGCGCGAGTTCGAGGCCGCGCAGAGGGAGAACGAGGCGCTGTGGCGACGCGCCCGCGCGGCGGACCTGCTCCACCGCACCCTCGTGCAGCGTCGGGCCGAGGCGCTCCGGTCCTACCAGGAGCCTTTTCACCGCGCCGTGGTGGAACTCGGATGCCTGGTCTACGGGCGCGACTTCGACGTCCGTCTGGGGGAGGACCTGACCATCCTCAGCCGACGTTCCGGTGGCGTCACGGTCGACTACGAGTCGCTGTCGGGCGGGGCGCGGGAACAGCTGGCCGTGATCGTCCGGATCGCCTGCGCGAGACTGGTGGGCGACAACGGAGTCCCGGTGTTCCTCGACGACACGATGGGGTACACCGATCCGGCTCGACGCCTGTCCATGGGGGCGGTCATCGCCGCGGCCGCGGCCACCTCGCAGGTGATCGTCCTCACGTGCGACCGCGCGCGATTCGCCGGAGTCGGGAGCGCACGAACCCACATCATGCGCAGCGCGGGTGCGTCCCGGGACTGACCGCACGAACGCGTGGTCGATCCTCGGGGCGGTGGTTGGCGTTCGACGTGGTCCGGCGTCGTGTTGTAATAGCCCCATGAGCGAGACACGCTGGTTGAGCGATGAAGAGCAGTGCATGTGGCGCCGGTACAGGGAAGTCAACCAACTGCTCGAGCTCGCGATCGAGCGCCAGCTCCAGCGCGACGCGTCGATGTCCCAGTCCGACTACGCGGTGCTGGTCTGCCTCAGCGAGGCCGATAGCCGTGGTCTGCGTGCCCGCGATCTCGGTGCGGCCCTGGGCTGGGATCGCAGCCGCGTGTCCCATCAGGTCAGGCGGATGGAGGGCCGGGGGCTGGTGGCGAAGGCCGAGTGCCCCGAGGACGGCCGTGGCACGATCGTCACGCTCACGACGGCAGGGGCCGAGGCGATCGCCCGGGTGGCCCCCATGCACGTCGAGAAGGTCAGGGAACTGCTCATCGAGGCACTGGACCAGAACGAGGTCCGCGCCCTGACGGAGATCTTCGAGCGGGTCGTCACCCGCATCGGCGAGGTAGACGGGATCACCCTGCCGAAGTGACCCGGCGGGCGGATTCCGCCGGTGCCGCAGAACGAGAGCAGGGCCCGGGCTGTGAAGCCCGGGCCCTGCTCTCGTGGTGCCCCCGAAGGGAATCGAACCCCTGACCTTTGGTACCGGAAACCAACGCTCTATCCCCTGAGCTACGAGGGCGGGATAACCGGCCGGTGAGGCCGGAGGCCGGTCAGAGGGCGACTGCGTGCGACCACCCTGCTGAACAGCGAGACCGATCGTAGCACCGGTGTGCAGCGGTGACCGCATCGGCCCCGCGCGGGGCGGAGCCGGCCGGCCGGGTCGGTGTCCGATTCCGCTGCCGACGTGCTGACACCTAGGATAGGAAGACGTGACTCCCGCCGACCTCGCCGCCGTCATCCGTGCCGCACTCATCGCCGTTCTCACCGAGCGTGGAGCAGACATCTCGGTGGTGCCGGAGACGGTGACCGTCGAGCGTCCCCGCAACCCGGAACACGGTGACTACGCGACCAACATCGCACTGCAGCTGGCGAAGCGGGTCGGCGCCGCCCCGCGCGAGTTGGCGCAGGAACTGGCCACCGCATTGGCCGAGGATCCCGGTGTGGCATCGGCGGAGATCGCCGGTCCCGGTTTCCTCAACATCCGCCTCGATTCCGGGGCCCAGGGGTCGCTGGTGGCCAGCGTCCTCGAGCAAGGCGAGACATACGGAACCGGTGACGCGATGGCCGGGCGTCGGGTCAACCTGGAGTTCGTGTCCGCCAATCCGACCGGCCCCATCCACCTCGGAGGGACCCGCTGGGCTGCGGTCGGTGACGCACTCGGACGTGTGCTCGAGGCGTCGGGCGCACAGGTCACCCGTGAGTACTACTTCAACGACCACGGCGCCCAGATCGACCGCTTCAGCCGGTCGCTGGCCGCCGCGGCCCGCGGCGAGGCGACGCCAGAGGACGGGTACGCGGGCGCCTACATCGAGGACATCGCGGCGCGCGTCGTCGCGGAACACCCGGACGTGCTGGCGCTGCCGGAGGCAGAGGGGCTCGAGACCTTCCGCGCAGCGGGGGTCGATCTGATGTTCACGCACATCAAGGCCTCGCTCGCCGAGTTCGGGACCGTATTCGACGTCTACACCCACGAGAACTCGATGTTCACCTCCGGTGCGGTCGACCGGGCGATCGAGGTGCTCAAGGGCAACGGCAACCTCTACGAGTCCGAGGGCGCCTGGTGGTTGCGCTCGACGGACTTCGGCGACGACAAGGACCGAGTCGTCCTCAAGTCGGACGGGAACGCCGCCTACATCGCGGGTGACATCGCCTACTTCCTGGACAAGCGGGATCGTGGATTCGACCTGTGCATCTACATGCTCGGCGCGGACCACCACGGTTACATCGCGCGACTCAAGGCGGCAGCAGCCGCGCTCGGTGACGACCCCGCCACGATCGAGGTGCTCATCGGCCAGATGGTGAGCCTCGTGCGGGACGGCGTCCCGGTCAAGATGAGCAAGCGCGCGGGCACCGTCATCACCCTCGACGATCTGGTGGATGCGATCGGGGTCGACGCCGCGCGGTATGCGCTCATCCGCTCGTCGGTGGACCAGACCATGGACATCGACCTCCAGTTGTGGACCTCGGCCACCAACGACAATCCGGTCTTCTACGTGCAGTACGCGCACGCCCGCCTGTGCTCGCTGGCCCGAAACGCGGCGGACCTGGGCGTGACCATCGAGGGCGCCGATCTCGCGTTGTTGGTCGAGGACCGGGAGGGCGCGCTCATCCGCACCATCGGCGAGTTCCCCCGGGTCGTGGCGAGCGCCGCCGACCTGCGTGAGCCCCACCGGGTCGCCCGGTATCTGGAGGAACTCGCGGGCGCGTACCACCGCTTCTACGACACCTGCCGGGTCCTGCCGATGGGGGACGAGGAAGCCGGGCCGCTCCATGCGGCGCGGTTGGCCCTCAGCACGGCGACCAGGCAGACGCTCGCCAACGGCCTGCGGCTGATCGGTGTCAGCGCCCCGGAGAAGATGTGAGCGCCCACCCGGCAGGGGCCCGGCACGAGTTCCCGCACGCCCCGGGGATAGGCGAGCGCCCGTCGAGCGCGGACGACGTGATGGCGCTCGACCCGGCCGTGTGGCCACGCGGATCGCGCCGGCGCGAGGACGGGATGGCGGAGTTCGCCGGGGTCTCGGCGGGGGAGCTCGCCGCCGAGTTCGGTACGCCGCTGTTCGTGATCGACGAGGACGACTTCCGCTCCCGCTGCCGGGAGATGGCCGAAGCGTTCGGCGGCGCCGACAGGGTCCACTACGCCTCCAAGGCGTTCCTGTGCACCGAGACCGCGCGCTGGGTCGCGGAGGAGGGCCTGAGCATGGACGTCGCCTCGGGTGGCGAGCTGGCGGTGGCCCTGCGCGCCGATTTCCCCCCGGCCCGGATCACGATGCACGGCAACAACAAGTCCGCCGACGAACTGCGCATGGCGGTACGCAGTGGCGTCGGGCACGTGGTCCTCGACGCGATGTCCGAGATACGTCTCCTCGACCGCATCGCTCGGGAGGAGGGCGTGGTCCAAGACGTCTTCATCCGCGTGACGGTCGGTGTGGAGGCCCACACCCACGAGTTCATCGCCACGGCACACGAGGATCAGAAATTCGGGTTCTCCCTCGCCGGGGGCGCGGCCATCGAGGCAGTACGTGCGGTGTTCGACGCGGATCACATCCGGTTGACCGGCCTGCACAGCCATATCGGATCGCAGATCTTCGACGTCGACGGCTTCGAGCTCGCGGCCCGCCGGGTGATCGGATTCCTGCGGGAGATCGTCGACGAGTTCGGTGTCGAACGCACCGCCCAACTGGACCACCTGGACCTGGGCGGTGGCCTGGGCATCAGCTACGTCCCCTCCGACGACCCCCCGCCTATCGGACAACTGGCCGGGGCACTGTCGAGGATCGTGGACGGGTTCTCCGAGGACGTGGGTCTGACCCCTCCGACCCTGGTCGTCGAACCCGGTCGCGCGATCGCCGGCCCCGGCACCGTCACCCTCTACGAGGTCGGCGTGGTCAAGGACGTCGAACTGTCGGGCGGGGAGAGCCGCCGGTACCTCAGCGTCGACGGCGGGATGAGCGACAACATCAGAACGGCGTTGTACGACGCCGTGTACGACGCCCGACTGGTGGGCCGCGCCTCGACGGCCGAGCCCGTGGTCGCGCGGTTGGTGGGCAAGCACTGCGAGAGCGGCGACGTGGTCGTGCGTGACCTGTGGATGCCCGAGGACGTGGGTGCCGGGGACCTCGTGGCCGTCGCCGCGACGGGCGCGTACTGCTATTCCATGTCGAGCCGGTACAACCTCATCGGTAGGCCGGCGGTGGTGGCGGTCCGCGACGGTCGGGCGCGCCTGGTACTGCGACGTGAAACCCTTGACGATCTGACGAGCCTGGAGGTGGGACAGTGAGCGACGCAACGGCGTCTGGCGTGCGACCCGTGGGAGTGGCGGTGCTCGGGATGGGCACCGTCGGGACCGAGGTCATCCGCTACATGACGGACAACGCGGAGGCGCTCGCCGCCCGCATCGGCGCACCGCTGGTGCTGCGGGGTGTCGCGGTCCGGGACCTGTCCCGCGACAGGGGGCTGGACCCCCAGCTCCTCACCGCGGACCCGGCCTCGCTCGTCTCACGCGAGGACGTCGACGTCGTCGTCGAACTCATGGGCGGCATCGACGTGCCGCGCCCCCTCCTGCTGGAGGCGTTGCGGCACGGCAAGGCCGTCGTCACCGCCAACAAGGCCCTGCTCGCGGAGTACACCGACGAGCTCGCCGAGGCCGCGGACTCGACCCGCACCGACCTGTACTTCGAGGCGGCGGTGGCGGGGGCGATCCCGGTGATCGGACCCCTGCGTCGTTCCATGGCGGGCGACCAGGTCGAGCGGGTGGTGGGCATCGTCAACGGCACCACCAACTACATCCTGTCGGAGATGGGTTCGACGGGGGCCGACTACTCGGAGACCCTGGCGGAGGCCTCCCGACTCGGGTATGCGGAAGCCGACCCCACGGCCGACGTGGAGGGTTACGACGCGGCGGCGAAGGCCGCGATCCTGGCGTCGATCGCGTTCCACAGCCGGGTGACCGCGGGTGATGTGTACCGCGAGGGGATCTCCCGGATCTCGCCCGACGACTTCGCCTCCGCCCGCGACATGGACTGCACGATCAAGCTCCTCGCGATCTGCGAGAAGCTACGGCGGGCGGACGGGAGCGAGGCGGTCTCGGCGCGGGTGTACCCGGCGTTGCTGCCCAACTCCCACCCGCTGGCCACGGTGGGCGGCGCGTTCAACGCCGTGGTCGTGGAGGCCGAGGCGGCCGGTCGCCTGATGTTCTACGGCCAGGGCGCAGGCGGTTCCCCGACCGCGTCCGCCGTCCTCGGTGACATGGTCGCCGCGGCCCGCAACAAGGTCAGCTCCGGTCGTGCGCCCGGGGAGTCGACCTACGCGGCCCTGCCGGTGGCGTCGATGGACGAGGTCTCGACCCGCTACCACGTGCGTATGCGGGTGGCCGACAAGCCCGGCGTGCTGGCACTGGTGGCGGCGGAGTTCTCCCGTCACCGGGTGTCCATCGCCCAGGTGCGCCAGACCGAGGTCGAGGTGCCCGAGACCCAGGGCGACGACACCGAGCCGACCGCAGAACTCACCGTCCTGACCCACCGGGCCTCCGAGCGCGCGCTGGCGGACACCGTCGCGGCGCTGTCGGACCAGGACGCCGTCTCGGTCATCACCAGCGTCATCCGTCTCGAGGGAGTGGACACAGAATGAGCAAGCCCCACAAGCCCGTGCACAACCGGTGGCCCGGTCTCATCGAGGCCTACCGCGACCGACTGCCGATCGGGGACACCTGGGAACCGGTCACCCTCTTCGAGGGCGGCACGCCCCTCATCCCGGCCACCTACCTCTCCGAGGTCACGGGTTGCGAGGTCTACCTCAAGGTGGAGGGGCTCAACCCGACCGGTTCGTTCAAGGACCGCGGGATGACCATGGCCGTCACGGACGCCAAGGCTCGGGGACAGAAGGCCGTGCTGTGTGCCTCGACCGGCAACACCTCCGCCTCGGCGGCCGCCTACGCCACCCGCGCCCGGATGGGCTGCGCGGTGCTCATCCCGCAGGGGAAGATCGCCGCGGGCAAGCTGGCGCAGGCGGTCATGCACGGTGCGACGATCATCCAGGTCGACGGCAACTTCGACGACTGCCTGGAGTTGGCGCGCAAGACCACCGCCACCTATGCGGAGATCGGACTGGTCAACTCGGTCAACCCGGTGCGCATCGAGGGGCAGAAGACCGCCGCGTTCGAGATCGTCGACGTTCTCGGACGCGCACCGGACCTGCACTTCCTGCCGGTGGGCAACGCCGGCAACATCACCGCCTACTGGAAGGGCTACAGCGAGTACCACGCGGACGGCGTCATCTCCGCCCGGCCGCGGATGATGGGTGTCCAGGCCGCGGGCGCGGCACCGCTGGTCGACGGCGCGCCGGTCAAGAACCCGGAGACGATCGCCACCGCCATCCGGATCGGGGCCCCGGCGTCGTGGGACGGCGCGGTCACGGCACGGGACGAGTCCGGGGGCACGTTCCGCAAGCGCACGGACGAGCAGATCCTCGAGGCCTACCGCACCGTCGCGGGCAAGGACGGCGTGTACGTGGAGCCCGCGTCCGCGGCGTCGGTCGCCGGCCTCCTCGACGCGCACGCGCGCGGCGAGCTCGAGGCCGGTCAGACCATCGTCTGCACGGTCACAGGTAACGGGCTCAAGGACCCGGACACCGCACTCCTGGGTATGCCGGAGGTCGAGGCGATCCCGGTGGATCCGACGGCTGTCGCCGGCGCGCTCGGCCTGGAATGAGCGGCATGAGCGCAACCGGCCCCGAGGTCTTCGGCAGCTCCGGCGGCCGCATTCTCCCGGTCGGACGCACGGTGAGCGTCGAGGTGCCCGCGTCCAGCGCGAACCTCGGTCCGGGTTTCGACGCCCTCGGAGTGGCCCTGGGCCTCTACGACACCATCACCGTCACGACGATCGAGTCGGGCCTCGAGCTCGAGGTGTCGGGGGAAGGAGCCGGACAGGTGCCCGCCGATGCCTCGCATCTCGTGGCGAAGGCGGTCGAGGCGGGCCTGCGGGCCGGTGGGATGGGTGCCCCGGGTGTCCGGATCACCTGCACCAACTCGATCCCGCATTCCCGAGGTCTGGGCTCGTCCGCGTCCGCGGCGGTCGGGGGACTGGTCGCGGCGAACGGACTCATGGGCCGGGTTCTCACCGACGAGCACCTGGTACAGCTGGCCAGCGAGTTCGAGGGGCACCCCGACAACGCGGCCGCCAGTGTCCTCGGCGGGGTCGTGGTCTCGTGGACCGAGCGGTCGGCGACGACCGTGGTCTACCGGGCGGTCCGGATGGAGGTGGACCCGTCGATCGTCGTGACCGTGCTGGTGCCGTCGGAGACCTCCTCTACCGCGCAGACCCGGGGATTGCTCCCGGCGACCGTCCCCCACGAGGACGCCGCGTTCAACGCCAGCCGGGCCGCTCTCATGTCGGTGGCCCTGGCCAGCCACCCGGAGTTCCTCCCGGCCGCCACCGAGGACCGGCTCCACCAGTCCTACCGCGCCCCGGCGCTCCCCGCGACCACCGAGTGGGTGGCCCGGCTGCGGGAGCGGGGTCTGGCGGCGACCGTCTCCGGTGCGGGCCCGACCGTACTGGTCCTGGGGACCGGTGCCCTCCCGGCAGATCTGCGCGGGGACGCCGAGTCCCAGGGGTGGCGGGTGCTGGATCTGAAGATCGCGGAAGGTGCCCGGGTCCTCACCCCAGGTTGAGCCCCGCCCCCGTGGCGCCGGTCAGCCCGCGGAACCCGGTGCGATCGTGGTGACCCGGTACTCCCCGGACGCGTGCAGCGAGCGTATCGCCCGCTTGTCGTATTTTCCCACCGAGGTTCGGGGGATGTCGTCGACGAACGCCCAGTGGTCGGGCCGTTTCCACAGTTCGACGTGTCCCTCCAGCCCCTCCCACAGCGCTCGGGCGGTGGCGGTGGCGCCGGGTTTGAGGTGGACCAGGACCAGGGGGCGGTTACCCCAGCGTCGGTCCGGGACCCCGATCACCGCGGCGTCCGCCACGCGGTCGTCCCGCAGGACCGCGTGCTCGAGTTCCACCGAGGAGATCAGCTCGCCTCCCGAGGCGATGACGTCGTCCACCCGGTCCACCACGTCGAGGTAACCCCTTGGCGAGATGGTGGCCATGTCCCCGGTGCGCAGCCACCCGTCGACGAACCGGTCGCCGGCCTCCTCACACAGGTAGCGGGCGGTCACCCACGGGCCCCGGATCTGGAGTTCGCCGACCGACCAGCCGTCGTTCGGCAGCACCCGCCCGGCCTCGACGACACGCGCCTCGACGGCGGCGGGGAACCGTCCCTGGCCGAGGATCTGGGCCCGGCGGTGCGTCGCGGAGGAGTGTGGGTCCGCGCGGGCGAAGGTGGCGATGGGGCTCGACTCGGTGAGCCCGTAGGCCTGCATGATGGTGACCCCGTGGCGCGTGACGAACGCGTCGAACAACGCCTCGGGCACCGGGGAGCCACCGACCAACACCTCGCTGAGGTGCCCGAGTGGTTGAGGGTTGGTCTCCAGCCGCCGCAGTAGTCGCTGCAACGAGGCGGGGGTGGTGGCGACCTTGTTGGGTCGGAACGTGCCCAGGAGTTCGGCCAGGTCGCGTCCGGTCTGAATCGCGTGGCCCGGCCGCGGGCGGGCGGTGATGATGCTCGCGCCGGTCATGAACGCGGCGAACGGCAGTCCCCATGACATGACGTGGAACATCGGCACGGTCGTCAGGACGGTGTCGCCGCTGCGGAGCGCGGCGCTCTCCGCCATGCACATCTCCATCGAGTGCAGCCAGATCGACCTGTGTGTGAACGTCACGGCCTTGGACAGGCCGGTGGTGCCCGAGGTGTACGCGAGCGCGGCGGCGGTGCGCTCGTCCAGATCGGGCCAGGGGTACGTCGTGGGACGCCCGTCGAGGAGGGATTCGAGCGCGTGGATCTCCACAGTGTGATCGTCTCCGGACGAGTCGGCGGTGCGCTCCGGGAGGTGGCTGTCGAAGACGACGAGGTGGCGCACGTGCTCCAGTTCCGCCACCACGTCGAGTGCGAGTGTGAGCAGTTCGGGGTCCACGAGCAGGACGGAGACGTTGTTCTCGCGCAGGGCGGCCCGGAGGAACGACAGTGGTCTGAGGACGTTGACCGAGAACACGACCGCGCCCATCGACGGTAGGGCGAACACCGCCTCCACGACCTCGGTGCGGCTGCCGGAGAACACCGCGACGACGTCGCCTTCCTCCACGCCGAGGTCGGCGAGTGCATGGGCAGTGGCCGCCGCTCTCGCCGCGATCACATCGAAACGGGTGGTCTGCGGCTGCAGGTCGCCAACGAAACCGGTCACGGTGGAGCCGGCGTGGCGCTCGGAGGCGTGGTCGAGGATCCGGGACACGAGCAACGGGGTGTCGAGCATCGTTCCGAACATGCCGGCCTCCCTCCGCGTGTCCGCAGTGGGCTGTAGATTACCGCTCGCGGGGGGTGAGGCGGACACCGCGGGCGGGACTCGCGAGGGCCACGCACGTGGAAACGGGTTCCGGGTAGTATGCTTGCCGAAGCCACGGACGCCCGGTCGTCCCCGCATCCGGAAGACATCTCCAGTTCGCCCACCGCCATCGCGGTCGGCGGCGCGCGAGCCGGTCCCGGCGGGAGCGGCCGAACGGCGAGTGGTCAACAGGGATCTTCGTGCCCGTGAGTGGTTCTCTTCCGCTGTCGACGATCAGCATCCAGTCGGCCAGGCCGGGTGCCACCTCGAGCACATCCCCCTCAGACGAATCCGTGTCCGGCCCACTCGCCGCCACGGAAGGCCTCAGCGGCCACCCGGGACGCCCGTCCGCGTCCCGGACAGACGCTCGGTTGCGAGGCGGATGACACCGCCCCGGCCCGGGCCCAGAAAGGACACCCGTGACCTCGACGGAAACCCAATCCACGCCGCCGCAGGGCGCTGCACTGGCAGCCATGCGACTGGCGGACCTCAAGTCCCTTGCGCAGCAGATGGGCCTCAAGGGCCTCTCCGGCAAGCGCAAGAGCGACCTCGTCGCGATGATCGACGGGGCGCGGGGCGGCAGAGCCCCGGCGCCTGTCCCGCCCGCATCCACCGCGACCACCCCGGCTCCGGACGGTGACCCCCGGCCCGACGCCCGGCAGCCCACCCAGGAGGGGCAGCCGTCCCGGCGCGAGACCCGCAGCCCCGACGAGGGCAGGTCCCGCGACGAGGGGCAGTCGCGTGGTGAGGACCGGGACCGCGAGGAGAACCAGAATCGCGGCGACGACCAGGCCCAGGGTGACCGGAACCGTCATGAGGACGGCGCACGCACCAGTGGCCAGAACCAGAACCAGAATCAGGGCCAGAACCAGGGCAACCGGCAGCGCCGGGGTGGACAGAACCGCGACGACCAGGGTTCGGACCAGCAGAACTCCGGTCAGCAGAACCGTGACCAGCAGGGCGGCCGAAACCGCGACCAGCAGTCCGGCGACCAGCAGAACCGTGACCAGCAGGGCGGCCGAAACCGCGACCAGCAGTCCGGCGACCAGCAGAACCGTGACCAGCAGGGCGGCCGAAACCGCGACCAGCAGGGCGGCGACCAGCAGAACTCCGGTCAGCAGAACCGTGACCAGCAGGGTGGCCGCAACCGCAATCGCGACCAACAGTCCGGCGACGCGGGCAACCAGGGCAACCAGGGCAACCAGGGTGGCGACAACGGCCCCCGGGGCGACGGCCAGAACAGGGACGACGACGGGAGCGGGCGCGGTCGTCGGAGCCGCCGTCGGCGCGAGCGGAACCGCGGCGGTGGCGGTGGCCGCCCGGCGGAGGGCGAGACCGAGGTGCGGGACGACGACGTCCTCCAGCCGGTCGCCGGGATCCTCGACGTGCTGGACAACTACGCGTTCGTACGCACTTCCGGCTACCTCGCGGGTTCGAACGACGTCTACGTCTCGATGAACATGATCCGCAAGTACGGCCTCCGTCGTGGTGACGCGATCACCGGAGCGGTCAAGATGCCGCGTGACGGACAGAACGACGGCCAGAACGACGGCCAGAACGACGGGCCGGGCGGCGGGCAGGGCGGCGGCCGAGGCGGCGGGCAGGGCGGACAGGGAGGCAAGAACCGGGCGAAGTTCAACCCGCTGGTCCGGATCGACTCGGTCAACGGCGGTCCCCTCGAGGACGTCCGCAACCGTCCGGAATTCGGCAAGCTCACACCGCTGTACCCCAACCAGCGGCTGCGCCTCGAGACCGAGAAGAACATCATCTCGACCCGGGTGATCGACCTGATCATGCCGATCGGTAAGGGCCAGCGTGCGCTGATCGTCTCCCCGCCCAAGGCGGGTAAGACCACGATCCTGCAGAACATCGCGAACTCGATCGCGGTCAACAACCCCGAATGCCACCTCATGGTCGTGCTCGTCGACGAGCGACCGGAGGAGGTCACCGACATGCAGCGGTCGGTGAAGGGTGAGGTCATCGCCTCGACCTTCGACCGTCCGCCGTCGGATCACACCCAGGTCGCGGAGCTCGCGATCGAGCGGGCCAAGCGTCTGGTGGAGATGGGGCAGGACGTCGTGGTGCTCCTCGACTCCATCACCCGCCTCGGTCGCGCCTACAACAACTCCTCGCCCGCATCGGGGCGCATCCTGTCCGGTGGTGTCGACTCGACGGCGCTGTACCCGCCCAAGCGGTTCCTGGGCGCGGCGCGCAACATCGAGAACGGCGGGTCCCTGACGATCATCTCCACGGCGATGGTCGAGACCGGGTCCGCCGGCGACACGGTGATCTTCGAGGAGTTCAAGGGCACCGGCAACGCGGAGCTCAAGCTGGACCGGCGCATCGCCGAGCGTCGGGTGTTCCCCGCCGTCGACGTGGGCCCCTCGGGTACCCGCAAGGAAGAGCTGCTCATGACTCCCGAGGAGGCCGGGGTCATGCACAAGCTGCGCCGGGTGCTGTCGGGCCTCGACTCGCACCAGGCCATCGACCTCCTGATGTCGCAGTTGCGCAAGACCAACACCAACTACGAGTTCCTGTTGCAGGTGGCAAAGACGACTCCGACGCTGCCGCAGGACGAGGAGTGACAGACGCCCCGGGGCGATCGCCCTCCTCGGTGGACGACGTCCTCTCGGAGTACGGGGGCCTCGAGGCGCAGCTGTCGGACCCCGCCCTCCACGAGGACGCCGCGGCCGCGCGCAGGGTGGGCAAGCGCTTCGCCGAGCTGACCCCCGTGGTGCGGTGTCACCGCGCGCTGGTGGCGACCAGGGACGATCTCGCCGCCGCCCGTGAGCTGGCCGACGACGATTCGTCGTTCGCCGAGGAGGCCGAACGCCTGGCGATCGAGGCCACCGAGCTGGAGTCGCGCCTGGCGGACCTGTTGGCGCCGCGGGACCCCCATGACGCGGACGACGTGGTGATGGAGATCAAGTCCGGTGAGGGCGGCGAGGAGTCCGCGCTGTTCGCCGCGGACCTGGCCCGCATGTACACCCGATACGCCGAGAAGCACGGCTGGGTGGTCGAGGTCCTCGGCGTGACCGAGTCCGATCTGGGGGGATACAAGGACGCCTCGTTCTCGATCCGGTCGCGCCACCCCTCGCGTGACGGCGTGTGGTCCCGTCTGAAGTTCGAGGGCGGCGTCCACCGGGTGCAGCGGGTCCCCGTGACGGAGTCGCAGGGGCGGGTCCACACGTCCGCCGCGGGCGTGTTGGTGTTCCCGGAACCGGAGGACGTGGGTCCGGTCGAGATCGACGAGTCGGATCTGCGTATCGACGTCTACCGGTCGTCCGGCAAGGGCGGGCAGGGGGTCAACACCACCGACTCGGCGGTGCGGATCACCCACCTGCCCACCGGCACGGTCGTCACGTGTCAGAACGAACGAAGTCAGTTGCAGAACAAGCATCGCGCGCTCCAGGTCCTGGCCGCCCGTCTCCAGGCGGCGGCCGAGGAGGCCGCGAGTGCGGAGGCATCCGAAGGACGGGCCACGCAGGTCCGGACCGTTGATCGCTCGGAACGGATCCGCACCTACAACTTCCCGGAGAACCGGATCGCGGACCACCGGGTCGGATTCAAGGCGCACAATCTGGACGCCGTGCTGGGCGGTGATCTCGACGCGGTGCTCGACGCGCTCGCGGACGAGGACCGGCGTCGGCGTATGGAAGACGCGTAGGCCGTGGACGCCAACCCGGTCCCGGTCGGAGTGACCGGGGTCGTGAGCTCGGCCGCGCGACAGTTGCGGGACGCCGGCATCGACTCCGCCCACGTCGAGGCGCAACTCGTGTGCGCCCACGTCCTCGGTGTGGACCGGTCGGTCCTGCCGATGGCCGACGGGCTCGATGCCACCGCGGTCGCCGAGGTCGATCGGATCGTCGCCGCCCGCGCCCGTGACCGGACCCCGCTCCAGTACCTCCTCGGTCGTGCCACCTCTGGTCGGCTAGACCTCGCGGTGGGGCCGGGTGTCTTCATCCCCAGGCCGGAGACCGAGTTGCTGGTGGAGAACACGCTCGCCGCGCTCCCCGCTCCGGGAGAGGGGCCCGGCCCCGTCGTCGTGGACCTCTGCGCCGGCAGTGGGACCCTGGCCCTCGAGATCGCCCACGCCCGCCCGGATGCGGTCGTCCATGCGGTCGAGCTCCACGGGCCGGCGCTGGAGTGGCTCCGACACAATGTCGCCGAGCGGGCGGCGGCGGGGGACACACCCGTCGAGATCCACCGGGGGGACGCGACGGACCACGCACTGCTGGCGCAGCTCAGGGGTGCGGTCGACGCGGTGGTGTCCAACCCGCCCTACATCCCGCAGACCGACGACCTCCCCGGGGACGTGCTCGGGCAGGAGCCGTCGACCGCGCTGTTCGGTGGAGAGGACGGCCTCGCCGTCATCACTCCGCTCGTCGCCGTCGCGGCGGGACTCCTCGGCCCGGGAGGGCACCTCGCCGTGGAGCACGACGACACGACCGGGGCCACCGTCGCCGCGGTGGTCTGGGCGCAGGGGAGCTTCGGTAACGTGGAACGGCACACCGACCTCGCCGGACGTCCGAGGTTCGTCACCGCGACGAGACTCGCCGGCGACCACGACGACGACCATGACGACGAGATCGACCCGACAGTCCAGAAGGGGATCACCCGGTGACCATCACCTACGACTGCACCGAGGAGACGGGCCGCGAGGTCGGCCTCAGTTCCGCGGCCGGCGCCCTGCGCGCGGGTCGACTCGTCGTGACCCCGACGGACACGCTGTACGGCATCGCCGCCGACGCGTTCGACGCGGACGCTGTCACCTCCCTGCTCTCGGCCAAGCGCCGCGGGCCGGACATGCCGGTGCCCGTCCTGGTGGGGTCGTGGGAGACCATCGACGGTCTCGTGGTGGGCACCCCCGCGGCCGCCCGAGATCTCATCCGGGCCTTCTGGCCCGGTGGCCTGAGTCTGATCGTGCACCAGGCACCCTCGCTGGGCTGGAATCTCGGGCACACCCACGGGACCGTCATGCTCCGGATGCCCTTGCACCCCGTCGCCCTCGAACTCCTTCGTGAGGTCGGCCCGCTGGCCGTCTCCAGCGCCAACGTGTCCGGACAGCCCCCGGCCACCACGATCACCCAGGCACGCGAGCAGCTCGGCGATTCGGTGGCCGTCTACCTGGACGGCGGCCCCTGCGCGATCGGCGAGCCGTCGACGATCGTCGACCTCACCGGGCCCGCTCCCCGCATCGTGCGGGAGGGCGCCGTGAGCGCGGAACGCGTCGGAGAGGTCCTGGGGACCGACCCCGCGACCCTGCGCGGCTGACCCGGTGATCTGATCGTGGGAATCGGGGTCCCGTTCCGCGAGCTCCTGCTCATCGCGGTGACGGCCGGCCTGGTCACCTTCATCGTCACGGGACTGGTCAGGGGAGTGGCGCCGGCCATCGGCGGCCTCGCCTATCCCCGCGACCGGGATGTCCACGTGGTCCCGACGCCCCGCCTCGGCGGGGTGGGGATCTTCACCGGCATGCTGATCGCGGTCTACCTGGCCGCGCAGTTACCCGCCCTCAACCGCGCGTTCCCGCCGTTCGCCCCGGATGTGGAGGCGACGATCATCGCCGGCGGGGTGATCGTCCTGGTCGGGATCGTCGACGACATCCTCGGTCTCGGTGCTGTCACCAAGCTCGCGGGTCAGGCCGCCGCGGCCGGGGTCCTGGTGGCCATGGGCGTGTCATGGACCCTGGTGTACCTCCCGTTCGGCGACGGCAACATCCTCGTCCTGGACCAGCTCCAGGCGGGTCTGCTCACGGTCGTGTTCACCCTTGCAATCGTCAACGCGATGAACTTCGTCGACGGCCTCGACGGTCTCGCCGCCGGTCTCGGTGCGATCGCGGCCATGGCGATCTGTGTCTTCTCCGTGGGCATCATGCTCGACCAGGGTGGCACGGTCGGCGCGTACCCGCCGGCGCTCGTCACGGCGGTGCTCGCCGGGGCACTGGTGGGCTTCCTGCCGCACAACTTCCAACCGGCCCGCATCTTCATGGGGGACTCGGGCTCGATGCTGATCGGCCTGGTCCTCGCCGCGGCCTCCACCAGCGCGTCGGGCAAGATCTCGCAGAGCCTGTACGGGCCGCAGGACATGATCGTCCTGCTCTCACCGATGATCGTGGTGGCGGCGGCGATGTTCGTCCCCGTGCTCGACCTCGTCATGGCGGTGGTCCGCCGGGTCGGCGCCGGCCGGAGTCCGTTCGCACCGGACAAGATGCACCTGCATCACCGGCTGCTCGCCCTGGGGCACTCCCACCGGCGGGTCGCACTGGTGATCTACGCGTGGGTGTCGCTCATCGCGTTCGGGGCGGTCGGCGCGACGATGCTGCCCACCGAGGTGATCGTCCCCCTGATCGCGGCCGCCCTCCTGTCGGTGCTGGCCGCGACGCTGGTCCCGCGACTGCGCAGCTCGCGGGGTCAGGACCGCACGGGCACCGACGGCACCCGTCCCCGGGGCGACTAGGCTGACCGGCATGGACGAAGCACCGACACTCCCCACCGAGAGCGCCCACACCGTCGGACTGCGTAGGGCGGTGACACTGGGAGCCACCGCGCTGGCCGTGCTCATGGTGCTCAGCGCCGGCGTGTGGTGGGCGGTGGACGGACAGCCCGGGTTGTGGGGTGCTCTGCTCGGCGCCGCCATCGGCGGGGTGTTCGTTCTCCTCACCGCGGTCGTCGTGATCGCCACCGCCAAAACCTCACCCCAGGTGACGGGGGCCGTACTGCTCGGCACGTGGCTGCTCAAGCTCATCGTGGCGATCGGGGTCGTCGCAGCGCTCAAGCCACTCGACTTCTACTCGAAGCGCGCCTTCGCCCTGACGATCGTCGTGGCCATGGTGGTGGTCCTCGTATCGGAGACCGTCGCGGTCCTCCGGAACCGCGCCCCGTACGTGGAACCCTGACCCGCGCGGCGGCGCCGTCGTCGTCGGTGTCACGGTTCGATGTCGGCCTTATGATGACCGGATAACAGCCTGAGGTGCCCCCAGGGGTCGGCGAGCCCACCTCTTTGTTACGATGCTCTGCGGAGGGAATCCGGGATGAGGACCGGCCGTACAGGCCACGAGAATCCCCTCGGCCCCTCACGGGTTCCGCAGGTCGGAACGACACACTGGACATGACCACCGTCTCTGCAGGCGGCCCGAACAGGGGAGAGAACGCTGAGCACGTCACTGCTGGCATTCAAGGGCGAGTTTCACCCGCCTTCACTAAAAGACTTCTTCCCGCCGGCAGTGCTCTTCGAGGGGACTCCGTTCGCTCTGGACCGGCTGATGATCATCCGGCTCATCGCGGCAGCGGTCGTGGCGATCCTGTTCTACCTCGCGATGCGCAAGGCGGCCGTCGTGCCGCGCGGGCTGCAGAACGTCGGCGAGATCGCGCTCGACTTCGTCAAGAACAACATCTCCGACGAGATCATCGGCAAGAAGGACGGGGACCGGTTCCTGCCGGTCATCGCCACGATCTTCTTCCTCACGCTGTTCATGAACCTGCCCGCCGTGATCCCGGGATTCAACATCTCGCCCAACGCCCGGATCGGCATGCCGCTGGTCATGGCGGCGATCACGTACGTCGTCTTCATCTACGCAGGCGCCAAGAAGTACGGCTTCTTCTCCTTCGTGGGCAAGTCGGTCGTCGTGCCGAACCTGCCCCCGGCGTTGCACCTGCTGGTGGTGCCGATCGAGTTCGTGTCAACGTTCATTCTGCGGCCGGCCACGCTGACCATCCGTCTCATGGCCAACATGCTGGCCGGGCACATCATGATCGTGCTGCTGTTCTCCGCCACGAACTTCTTCTTCTGGCAGTTCAACGGGTGGACCGCGGTCAGCCTCGTGACCATCATCGTGTCGGTGGCGTTCACGTTCTTCGAGCTGCTGGTGATCTTCCTGCAGGCGTACATCTTCGCTCTGCTCACCGCGGTGTACATCGACCTGTCGCTGCACGCCGACAGTCACTAAATACTTCCGGCGCCCCGAGCGTCGGGACACCCAGACCACACCGACGACCGCGTGCGGACATCCCGCACCGGCCATCTGAAAGAGAACGGAAACCCACATGGATATCGTCACTCTCGCCCAGGCTGCCGAGACCGTCGAGACGACGGCCCGGGGATACGGCGCCATCGGCTACGGCCTCGCCGCCATCGGCCCCGGCATCGGCATCGGCATCGTCGTCGGCAAGGCGATCGAGGGCATGGCTCGCCAGCCCGAGATGGCCGGCCAGCTGCGTACCACGATGTTCCTGGGCATCGCCTTCACCGAGGCCCTCGCGCTCATCGGTATCGTCACCGGCTTCATTTTCTGATCGCCGGCTGGCGCGAAGGTCAACGACATGAATCCGATTAACATTCTCGCCGCAGAGGGCGAGGCGCTCCCGCTGGAGGAGACGCCCAACGTCCTCTCGCCGGCGCTGTACGACATCGTCTGGTCGCTGATCCCCTTCGCTGTCGTCCTGTTCGTGTTCTGGAAGTTCGTCCTCCCGATGTTCAAGCGGGTCCTGGACGAGCGCACCCAGCGCATCGAGGGCGGCATCGAGAAGGCGGAGGCCGCTCAGGCCGAGGCGAAGGCGGCCCTGGACAAGTACAACGCCCAACTCGCGGAGGCGCGCGGCGAAGCCGCGAAGATCCGCGACGACGCGCGTGCCCAGGGGCAGCAGATCCTCGCCGACATGAAGGCCGAGGCACAGGCGGAGAGCGACCGTATCGTCGCCTCCGGCCACCAGCAGCTGGCCGCCCAGCGTCAGCAGATCGTCACGGAGCTCCGTGGCGACCTCGGACGCCAGTCGGTCGAGCTCGCCGAGCGTCTCATGGGTGAGCAGCTGTCCGATCCGGTCCGCCGTTCGGGCACCATCGACCGTTTCCTCGCCGACCTGGACAAGGTCGCCGGGGCGGGCCAGAAGTAAGGAAGAAGCAGACTATGCACGCAGCAAGCCGCGACGCCGTCGAGCAGTCCCGGTCGGTCCTGCAGTCCACGCTCTCCGCCGATCCGGCCGGGGGTGCCACGGGCGCCAAGGTCGGTTCCGAGCTCTTCCAAGTCGTCGACGCCCTGGAGGACGACCGCACCCTCCGGGTCGCCGTCGCGGACTCGTCGGCGCCGGTGGAGGCCCGCGAGGACCTCGCCCGTTCGGTCTTCGGTTGGAAGATCGACGAGTCGACCCTGGCGGTCGTGCTTGCTGCGGTCGCGTTGTCCTGGTCCACCCCGCGGGACCTCCGCGAGGCCCTGGTCACGCTCGGTCGGGAGGCGCTCCTGCTCTCGGCTCGCGAGCAGGGACAGCTCGGGACGGTCGAGGACGAGTTGTTCCGACTGGGCCGCATCGTCGCCGGCGACGCGGAGTTCGAAAAGGCCCTGTCCGACCGGACCACCACCCCTGAGGGCAAGCGTGCACTCCTCGGTCAGGTCCTCTACGGCAAGGTGACCGCGGTCACCGAGGCTCTCGCGGGGCAGGCGATCGCCCGCCCCGCCGGGATGCCCGCCGATGATCTCGACGCGCTGTCCCGGCAGGCCGCCGAGCTCCAGGGACAGTCGGTGGCCGTGGTCACCAGCGCCTCGGAGCTCACCTCCGAGCAGCGGGACGCGCTCGAGGCCAAACTCGCCTCGATCTACGGACGCGAGATGGCGGTACACGTCGAGGTCGACCAGGCGGTGCTCGGCGGCATGGTGATCCGGGTCGGTGACGAGATCATCGACGGTTCCGTCGCCGGGAGGCTGGCGGCTGTTCGACGGGCGCTTCCCTAGGTGCCGACTCCCGACGAGCAACGGTCGCACTCGGTCGATGCTCACCTGACAAGACACATCCAGACCACACTTAGTGAGAGCAGGAATGACATGGCGGAGCTGACTATCTCCTCCGACGAGATCCGTAGTGCGATTGCGAATTACACGTCGACGGTTTCCGACGAGGCGTCGCGCGAGGAGGTCGGAATCGTCACCGACACGGGCGACGGTATCGCCCACATCAGCGGGCTGCCGTCCGCGATGGCGAACGAGCTGCTGGAGTTCCCGGGTGGCATCCTCGGGGTGGCGCTGAACCTCGAGGACCGCGAGATCGGCGCGGTCATCCTCGGTAACTTCGACGAGATCGCGCAGGGCCAGGAGGTCCGCCGGACCGGCGAGGTGCTCTCCGTGCCGGTCGGCGACGGTTTCCTCGGTCGCGTCGTCAATCCGCTCGGCAAGCCGATCGACGGCCTCGGCGAGATCGAGTCGGAGGGCACCCGCGCCCTCGAGCTGCAGGCCCCGTCCGTGCTGGAGCGTCAGCCGGTCGAGGAGCCCATGCAGACCGGCATCAAGGCCATCGACGCCATGACGCCGATCGGCCGCGGACAGCGTCAGCTGATCATCGGTGACCGCAAGACGGGCAAGACCGCGGTCTGCATCGACGCGATCCTCAACCAGAAGGCCAACTGGGAGTCGGGCGACAAGACCAAGCAGCTCCGCTGCATCTACGTCGCGATCGGACAGAAGGGCTCCACCATCGCGGGCGTCAAGACGACGCTCGAGGAGAACGGCGCGATGGAGTACACCACCATCGTGGCGGCCCCGGCCTCCGATTCCGCCGGCTTCAAGTGGCTGGCGCCGTTCACCGGCTCCGCCATCGGTCAGCACTGGATGTACGAGGGCGCACACGTTCTCGTCGTGTTCGACGACCTGTCCAAGCAGGCCGACGCCTACCGTGCGATCTCGCTGCTGCTGCGCCGTCCGCCGGGTCGCGAGGCCTACCCGGGTGACGTCTTCTACCTGCACTCCCGGTTGCTCGAGCGGTGTGCCAAGCTCTCGGACGAGATGGGTGGCGGCTCGTTGACGGGTCTGCCGATCATCGAGACCAAGGCCAACGACGTCTCGGCGTTCATCCCGACCAACGTGATCTCCATCACCGACGGACAGGTCTTCCTCGAGTCCGACCTGTTCAACCGAGGCGTCCGCCCCGCGGTGAACGTCGGCATCTCCGTCTCCCGAGTCGGTGGCGCCGCGCAGACCAAGGGAATGAAGAAGGTCTCCGGTTCGCTGCGTCTCGATCTGGCCGCGTACCGCGACCTCGAGTCGTTCGCGACGTTCGCCTCCGACCTCGACTCCGCCTCGAAGGCGCAGCTCGAGCGTGGGCAGCGACTGGTCGAGATCCTCAAGCAGGACCAGAACTCCCCGGTGGCCGTCGAGGACCAGATCGTCTCGATCTATCTCGCCGGTGAGGGTTTCTACGACACCGTGCCGGTCGAGGACGTCCGTCGTTTCGAGGGCGAACTGCTCGAGACCCTGCGGCACTCGGCGTCGGACGTCTACAGCCAGATCGACGGGGGCGCCGCGCTCTCCGACGAGTCCAAGGCGACCCTCGAGGCCAAGACCAACGAGTTCAAGGAGGGCTTCGTGGCCTCCGACGGCTCGCGCGTGGTCAACGAGCCCGAGGCCGAGGCGCTCTCCGAAGACGAGATCGATCGTGAGAAGCTCACGGTCACCAAGAAGAAGAAGGCCTGAGGCCTGCGATGACAGCCATCCGATTCAAGGTCGAGAGGAGAGTGATCCACGTCCATGGCGACCATGCGTGAGCTACGCGACCGGATCAAATCGGTCAACTCGACCAAGAAGATCACCAAGGCCCAGGAGTTGATCGCCACCTCGCAGATCTCCAAGGCCCAGGCCCGGGTCGCGGAGGCCAAGCCCTTCGCGGACCAGATCACCGAGATCCTCACCGATCTCGCCAGCGCCTCGTCCCTCCAGCACCGGATGCTCAACGAGCCGGAGGACCCCAAGCGGTCCGCCGTGCTCGTGGTGACCTCCGACCGCGGCATGTGTGGTGGTTACAACCACAACGTGCTCAAGGAGGCCGCCGAGCTCATCGCCTACCTCGAGGAGGTCGGGCGTGAGGTCGACATCTACGTGATGGGCAACAAGGGGATCGTGTACTACACGTTCCGTGAGATCGAGCTCGCCGGCGCCTGGCACGGGCATTCGCAGAAGCCCGACTACCAGGAGGCGCGTCCGGCGTTCCAGCTCCTCTCGGCGGCCTTCAAGGCCGGCGGCGACGAGACGTTCGACGCCTCCGAGTACCTCGAGGAGGACGCCGCGGACGCCACCCGCAAGGGCGTCGACGAGGTGCACATCGTGTACACCCAGTTCAAGTCGATGCTCACGCAGACCCCGCGCGCTCGTCGGCTGGCCCCGATCGAGACCGAGGTCGAGATCGAGGAGCTGGACCTGAGCGATGGCATGATGGACGAGAACCCCGGGCCCGTGTCCGAGTTCAAGCCGGAGGTGTCCTTCGAGCCGGATGCGGACACCCTGCTGGACAACATCCTCCCGAGGTACATGTCGACCCGCGCCTTCGCCTCACTCCTCGAGGCGGCGGCATCGGAGTCGGCGGCGCGACGGACCGCCATGAAGTCGGCGACCGACAACGCCACCGAGCTGGTGGAGGGCCTGAGCCGCGAGGCTAACCAGGCACGCCAGGCACAGATCACCCAGGAAATCAGCGAGATTGTCGGTGGCGCTGGTGCGCTCGCCGCTAGCGCAGGAAGTGACTAAAGCTATGACCACAGCTGTTACCGATCAGAGCACGACGGGCACGGCCGGTCTCACCGGTCGGGTCGCCCGCGTCCTGGGTGCGGTCGTCGACGTGGAGTTCCCGCGCGGCGCCCTCCCGGCCCTCTTCAACGCACTCACCGCCGAGATCACCCTCGCGGCCGTCGCCAAGACCGTGACCTTCGAGGTCGCCCAGCACCTCGGCGACAACATGGTGCGCTGCATCTCCATGCAGTCCACCGACGGGCTCGTCCGCGGTGCGGACGTCGTCGACTCGGGCCAACCGATCTCGGTACCCGTGGGTGACGTCGTCAAGGGACACGTCTTCAACGCCCTCGGCGACTGCCTCGACGCTCCCGGCACCGGCCGGGACGGCGAGCAGTGGGGCATCCACCGCGATCCGCCCGCCTTCGACCAGCTCGAGGGCAAGACGGAGATCCTCGAGACCGGTGTGAAGGTCATCGACCTCCTCACCCCGTACGTCAAGGGCGGCAAGATCGGCCTCTTCGGCGGTGCCGGTGTCGGCAAGACCGTGCTCATCCAGGAGATGATCACCCGTATCGCCCGTGAGTTCTCCGGTACGTCGGTGTTCGCCGGCGTCGGTGAGCGCACCCGTGAGGGCACCGACCTCTTCCTCGAGATGGAGGAGATGGGGGTCCTCCAGGACACCGCCCTGGTGTTCGGCCAGATGGACGAGCCGCCGGGGACGCGTATGCGCGTCGCCCTCTCGGCCCTGACGATGGCCGAGTACTTCCGCGACGTGCAGGGCCAGGACGTCCTGCTGTTCATCGACAACATCTTCCGCTTCACGCAGGCCGGATCCGAGGTCTCGACGCTGCTCGGTCGTATGCCGTCCGCCGTCGGCTACCAGCCGACCCTCGCGGACGAGATGGGCGAGCTGCAGGAGCGCATCACCTCGACGCGTGGTCGTTCGATCACCTCGCTCCAGGCGATCTACGTCCCCGCCGACGACTACACCGACCCGGCGCCCGCCACCACGTTCGCCCACCTCGACGCGACCACGGAGCTCTCCCGCTCCATCGCGTCGAAGGGCATCTACCCGGCAGTGGACCCGCTCACCTCGACCTCGCGGATCCTCGAGCCGGGAATCGTGGGCGTGGAGCACTACCGCGTGGCTCAGGAGGTCATCCAGATCCTCCAGAAGTACAAGGAGCTGCAGGACATCATCGCCATCCTCGGTATGGACGAGCTCTCCGAGGAGGACAAGGTCACCGTTCAGCGTGCCCGTCGCCTCGAGCGCTTCCTCGGCCAGAACTTCCTGGTCGCGGAGAAGTTCACCGGACAGGTCGGCTCGGTCGTCCCGTTGTCGGACACCATCGAGGCGTTCGACAAGCTGGTCAAGGGCGAGCTGGATCACCTGCCCGAGCAGGCGTTCAACGGTATCGGCGGTCTGGACGACGTCGAGGCGGCCGCCAAGAAGCTCTCGGGGAAGTGACCGCGGACCATGGCTGACATCGAAGTCGAGTTCGTCACGGTCGAGCGCCGTTTCTGGTCCGGTACGGCCACCATGGTGGTCGCCAAGACCACCGAGGGCGAGATCGGTATCCAGACCGGGCACGAGCCGTTGCTCGGCGAGCTGGACGCCGGTGGCACCGTCACGGTCTACACCGACGAGGGCAAGAAGGTCGCGGCCGTACAGGGCGGCTTCCTCTCGGTGACCGCCAACAAGGTGAGCATCCTCGGTGAGTCCGCGGAGTGGTCGGAGTCGATCGACCGCGCCGCAGCCGAGCGAGCGCTCTCCGATGCCGGTGACGACTCCGCTGCTGCGGCGACCGCACGTGGTCGCCTCCGCGCGGTCGAGAAGGCCGGCGCCTAGCAGGACAGCAGTGGCTCGCGAACCAACGCCCGCGGCCACCGGAAGGGGTTGAGCAGATGGCGACGTCCGAGATCATTCTCGGTGTCGTCGTGCTGCTCGTCCTCGCTCCGGTGGCCGCGGCCGTTGTCTATCGGCTGGTCTTCGTGCGGAGGGATTCCACCTCGGTCCTCGTCAAGCGGTACGGGGGCGATTCCTGGCGCCACGGGGCGGTGCGCTACTCCGACACCGACGTGGCCTTCTATCGGCTTCTCAGCGTGCGGTTCGGCGCCGACGTCCGGTTGGACCGCCGGAGCCTCGTGCTGGGCGCCCGTCGTCAGCCCACGGGCGATGAGCTCGACGTGGCCGAGACGGGTGAGCTGATCGTGCCCTTCTCCGGGCACGACCGCAAGGGCACGATCAGGGAGGGCGAGCTCTGTGTGGGCCCCGCCGAGATGACCGCGTTGCTGGCCTGGGTCGAGGCCTGCTCCACCGAACAGGTCCGTTCCGACGGTAGGCGCCGCCGCTGAGGTCGCCCGGCACGTCCGGTACACCGCCAACTGCAGGAGGAACAGTGCGACTCGTCGTGGCCACATGCCAGGTCGACTATGTCGGTCGTCTGACGGCTCATCTGCCGATGGCCCCGAGGTTGTTGCTGGTCAAGGCTGATGGTTCCGTGAGCGTTCACGCGGACGACCGTGCCTACAAGCCGCTCAACTGGATGACACCGCCCTGCTCGTTGACCGAGCGGGAGCACCCGGAGGACCCCGAGCATCAGTTGTGGGTGGTGGAGAACAAGTCCGGGGAGCAACTGCGCATCACGGTCTCCGCGATACACCACGACTCCCACCACGAGCTCGGCGTCGACCCCGGCCTGGTGAAGGACGGCGTGGAGGCTCACCTCCAGGAGTTGCTGGCCGAGCACATCGAGACCCTCGGGAGCGGATACAGCCTGGTCCGTCGTGAGTACATGACCGCGATAGGTCCCGTGGACATCCTCGGGCGTGACGGGGACGGCGTGACCGTCGCCGTGGAGATCAAACGCCGCGGCGAGATCGACGGCGTCGAGCAGCTCACCCGATACCTGGAACTGCTCAACCGCGACCCGCTGTTGGCGCCGGTCAGCGGGGTATTCGCCGCTCAGGTCATCAAACCTCAGGCCCGGACGCTGGCAGAGGACCGCGGCATCCGTTGCGTGACGCTCGACTACGACACCCTCCGCGGGATCGAGTCGACGGACCTGCGGCTGTTCTGAGAACGGGTACCCGGATGCCAAGACGTCACAGACGGGCGGGTGCCGGAGGTCCCGCGCCACGGCGGGAGGGACCGGGCGGCAGCGCACTGGAGTCCGGCCCGTCCGGTGACCCCGACCCGTATCACGTCCGCCGGGTGCCGGGCTCCCGCGCCGGTAAGGACTACCGGTGCCCGGGCTGCGACCAGCTGGTCACCGCCGGCACCCCGCACGTGGTGGCGTGGCCGGACAGGCCCGGCGGTGACGACGAGCGCCGCCACTGGCACAGCGGGTGTTGGTCCGGGCGCGCCAACCGGGGTATCACTCGTCGGTGGAGCTGACCACCGCGGCGGGGCTGAACGTGGGTTCGTCGGGGAGGTCCCGGTCACCGACGTCGAGTGGACCCGGCACGGATTCGAGCCGTGCACGGATGGCGGCGAGATCCGCGATGACCCGCTCACGGACGGTCAGGAGTTCCTCGGTATAGCGGCGCGCGCGAGAACTCGCCTCGGACGCCTCTGTCCTGGCCTCGTCGAGGGTCTCGCGCGCCGACCGCTCGGCGTCGATGCGCATCGACTCCGCCGCCGCCTCCGCCGCCGCCCGTCGATCGCGTTCCTCGCGGAGGGACCGGCTCCTCCTGAGGTCCGAGGCGAGACGGTGGTCCTCGTCGATCAGGTCTCGTCGGTGGGCTGCCTCGACGTCGAGTCGCCGGGCCTCGCGCTCGGCGGCGGCGACGATCTCGGCGGCCCTGGACCGCGCGGCGTCGAGCACGCCGCTCTGCTGGGTGCGGACCGCGGCCGCACGTTCCCGGGCGGCGGTCAGTTCCGCGGTGGCCGCGTCACGATCAGCCGCGGCCTCGCGCCGGGCGGTCTCCCGGAGTTTCCACGCCTCTTCCTCGGCGTCCGCCAGGATGCGGTCGGCGGTCGCCTGTGCGGTGTCCCTGATCGACTCGGCCTCCGCGGTCGCGAGGGAGAGCATGGTCGAGAGCCGATCCGACATCTGCTCGCTGGTGACCGGCGCCCGTCCCAACTCCGTGGCGCGGGCCTCGAGGGAGGCGGCCCGTGCTCGGTCACGGGCCGCCTCCTCGGCCGCTCGTTCCGCCCGGTCGACCGCGGCGTCTCGATCCGCGCGGAGCAGCTCCGCCTCGGCCTCCAGGCGTGTCAGGGCGGAGGTCACCTGCTCTCGGTCGAAGCCCTTGCGGACCACCGCGAAGGGCTCGGCGCCCGTGGTGGGCGTGTGGGTGCTCGACATGGCCCCACCCTATCGTCGGTGGCCTCTCCGGGGACCTAGTGCGTCCCGGCGGCCGGCTCGACCAGCTCCAGGAGGACGCCACCCGCGTCCTTGGGGTGGACGAAGTTGATGCGCGAGCCGGCCGTCCCGTTCTTCGGTGCCGGGTACAGAACGCGTACCCCGCGACCGGTGAGGTGCGCGGTGATGGCGTCGATGTCGGTCACCCGGACCGCCATCTGCTGGATACCCGGGCCGTTGCGGTCGAGGTACTTGGCGATGGTCGAGGACTCGTCCAGGGGTGCGAGGACCTGCAGAAGCGCGCTGCCCTCCGGCCGGCCGGGGGAGCCGAGCATGGCCTCGCGCACCCCCTGCTCCTCGTTGACCTCCTCGTGGAGGTTCTCCATCCCGAGGTTGTCGCGGTACCAGGCGACGGCGGCGTCGAAGTCGGGTACGGCCACGCCCACGTGGTCTATCGCCACGACGAGCTCGGAGGGCAACAAGGGCTGGCTGGCTGGGGTAGTGGTCATACCGTCCACGGTAGTCGCTGCCCGGACGCGGTAGTTTGTCGAACACAGCCCCATCCCCTCGATCGGAAGGTGTCCCATGACAGCCGACCCCACCCGTACCGTCATCGTCTCCGGTGCCCGCACACCGTTCGGGCGTCTCCAGGGGGGATTGTCCTCCCTGTCCGCCGCCGAGTTGGGCGGCCTCGCCATCCGCGCGGCCCTCGAGCGGGGCGGGGTGTCCGCCGAGTCCGTCGACCAGGTGATCATGGGCCAGGTCCTGTCCGCCGGTGCCGGTCAGATGCCCGCGCGACAGGCGTCGCTCGCAGCCGGGATCCCCCAGCGGGTGAACGCGCTCAGCATCAACAAGATGTGCCTGTCCGGGATGACGGCGATCGCGCTGGCGGACCAGGCGATCCGTTCCGGCTTCTCCGAGGTCGTGGTGGCCGGCGGCCAGGAGTCGATGTCGCAGGCGCCGCACCTGCTGCCGAAGAGCCGCAGCGGCTACAAGTACGGCTCCATCGAGGTCCTCGACCACATGGCCTACGACGGCCTGCACGACGTACCGACCGACCAGCCGATGGGCGCGCTCACCGAGGCGCGCAACGTGGAGCTGGAGATCACCCGCGAACACCAGGACGAGTTCGCGGCGACCTCCCACCAGCGCGCGGCCGCCGCCGCGGAGGCGGGACGGTTCGCCGACGAGATCGTGCCGGTCACGGTGAAGGGCCGCAAGGGCGACACCGTGGTGGAGTCCGACGAAGGCGTGCGTGCGGACTCCACCGCCGAGTCGATGGGAAAGCTCCGTCCGGCCTTCGCCAAGGACGGCACCATCACCGCCGGCTCCTCGTCGCAGATCTCGGACGGCGCCTCGGCCGTCATCGTCACGACCGCGGCCCGCGCGGAGGCCGAGGGCTGGCCCGTGCTGGCCGAGATCGTCGGGTACGGCACGGTCGCCGGACCGGACTCGACCCTGCAGCACCAGCCCGCCGACGCGGTCCTGGACGCCTGCCGCCGCTCGGACGTCGACGTGGACCAGATCGACCTGTTCGAGTTCAACGAGGCCTTCGCCTCGGTCGGTCTCCACTCCACGAAGATGCTCGGGCTGAGCCCGGACAAGGTGAACGTCAACGGTGGTGCCATCTCCATCGGTCACCCGATCGGGGTGTCCGGAAACCGCGTCGTGCTGACCCTCGCGCTCGAGCTGGCCCGCCGCGGTGGCGGGCTCGGTGCGGCCGCCCTCTGCGGTGGTGGGGGCCAGGGCGACGCCCTGCTCATCCGGGTACCCGCGACCAGCTGACACCCGATCGGGCCCGCCGTGGCAGGATCGGGGGCGTGACGAGACCAGGTAACCGACCACCGCCCGCCTCCGAGCAGAAGCTCGCGGCGTCCCTCGCCGGCGCCGTCGACCTGTCGGGTCTGAAGAAACGCGCCGAGTCCCGGCGGGAGCCCGGCGCGGCGGCCCGTGCGCCCGGCCCGGGGACCGGTCCCGCGACCGGGGTCGAGGTGGACGAGGCGTCGTTCGAGCAGGAGGTCCTGGTCCGGTCGACGCAGGTCCCCGTCGTCGTCGAACTGATGTCGCGGCGCGCCCCGTCCGCGCTGACCACCCTGCTCTCCTCGCTGGCCGAGGAGGCGGGTGGGCAGTGGGTGCACGCCGTCGTCGACGTGGACGCCTCCCCGGGCATCGCCCAGGCGTTCCAGGCGCGGGCGGTCCCGACGGTCGTCGCCGTCGCGGCCGGCCGGCCGTTGGCTGACTTCGAGGGCGAGCAGCCCGAGGACGCGCTCCGCCAGTGGATCGCGGCCGTCATGCAGGCCACCGAGGGCAAGCTGAACGGGGCCCCGCAGGCGGAGGCCGGCGAGGAGCCGGAGGAACGCGCGGACGTCGAGCGTGATGCGGCCGAGGACGCCCTGGCGGAGGGAGAACTCGCCACGGCGGAGGAGCGGTTCACCGCCCTGGTGGACTCGCGTCCCGGCGACCACACCCTGCTCGAGGCGCTGCGCTACGTGCAGGCCGCACGCCGGGCCACCGAGGAGTCTGACGCGGGTGAAGGGACGGTCCCCGCCGCACTGCGGGCGGCCGACAGGGCGCTCGTGGGCGGGGAGTACGAGCCCGCGTTCGCGGTGCTCGTCGATGCCGTCAAGGTGAGCGCGGGTGATGACCGGGCGAGGGTGCGGGCGCGTCTCATCGAGATCCTCGAGGCGCTGCCGGTGGACGACCCGCGCGTGCTGGACGCCCGCCGGAATCTCGCGAACGCGCTGTACTGACGGACAGGGACGGAAAGTAGGGCCCGGGCGCTCGCGCGCCCGGGCCCTTTTCTCGTCTCTCTCGTCAGCGGGTGTGCCGCAGCCAGACCGTGGCGCGCGGGCCGACGGTGATCGCCGCGGAGTGGGGGCGGCCGTGGTGGGTGCGCTCCTCGGCGTGGACGCCGCCGAGGTTGCCCGTCCCGGACCCCTCGTAGCCCGAGGCGTCGGTGTTGAGGATCTCCTCCCAGTATCCGGCCTCGGGAAGACCGATCCGGTAGTCGCTCAGGGCGGCGCCGGAGAAGTTCACCACGCAGGCGATCGTGCTGCCCGCGTGATCGGTCCGCAGGAACGACAGCGCGTTGTGCGGGGAGTCGTTGGCGTCGATCCAGGAGAAGCCCGACGGGTCGTCGTCGAGGGTCCACAGGCCGGGGTTCTCGGCGTACCGAGCGTTCATGTCCCGTACGGAGGCGAGGATGCCGCGGTGGTACTCGCCCTCCCAGCCCTCCAGGTTCTCCCAGGTCACGCCCTGTTCGTCGTTCCACTCGCCGACCTGACCGAACTCCATGCCCTGGAAGATCAGCTTCTTGCCGGGGTGCGCCCACATGTACGCGTAGAGGCTGCGGAGTCCGGCCGCCCGATCCCATGAGGTACCGGGCATGCGCTGCCACATGGAGCCCTTGCCGTGGACGACCTCGTCGTGGCTCAGGGGGAGGACGAAACGCTCGCTCCAGGCGTACATCAGGGAGAAGGTGACCTCCCCGTGGTGGTGGCTGCGGTAGAGGGGGTCGAGACCGACGTAGCGCAGGGTGTCGTTCATCCACCCCATGTTCCACTTCATGGAGAAGCCCAGGCCGCCGGTGTCGGTGGGGGCGGTGACGCCACCCCACGAGGTGGATTCCTCGGCGATGGTGAGGAAGCCGGGGTGCTCGCGCTGGACCGTGGCGTTGACCTCCTGGAGGAACGAGATGGCTTCGAGGTTCTCCCTGCCGCCGTGGCGGTTGGGTGTCCACTCACCCTCGTTCCGGGAGTAGTCCAGGTAGAGCATCGAGGCGACCGCGTCCACGCGAAGGCCGTCCACGTGGAACTCCTCCGCCCAGTACAGGGCGTTGGCCACCAGGAAGTTGCGGACCTCGTGGCGGCCGAAGTCGAAGACGTAGGTACCCCAGTCGGGCTGTTCGCCCCGGCGGGGGTCGGCGTGCTCGTAGAGAGGGGTGCCGTCGAACCGTCCCAGCGACCACTCGTCCTTGGGGAAGTGCGCGGGGACCCAGTCCACCAGCACGCCGATGCCGCGCGAGTGCAGGTGGTCCACCACGTAGCGCAGGTCGTCGGGCGAACCGAAGCGACTGGTGGGCGCGAAATACGAGGAGACCTGGTAGCCCCACGAGCCGCCGAAGGGGTGCTCGGCGACGGGCATCAGCTCCACGTGGGTGAACCCGGTCTCCGTCACGTGCTCCGCCAGCTGGTGCGCGAACTCGCGGTAGTCGAGTCCGGTCCTCCAGGAACCCACGTGGACCTCGAGGACGGTCATCGGGGACCGGGAGTGGTCGCGGGTCGCGCGGGCGGCCATCCACTCGTCGTCGTCCCACTCGTACCGGGGCGTGAACACCTTCGACCCGGTGGAGGGGGGCACCTCGGTGGCCACCGCGAGCGGGTCGGCGTGGTCGATTGTCCGGCCGTCCGCGCCCCGCACGCAGTACTTGTAGACGGCGCCGTCGGCGACGTCGGGGACGAACAGTTCCCACACCCCCGAGGACCCGATCGCGCGCATGGGCAGGGCGACGGGGTTCCACGCGCAGAAGTCGCCCACCACGCTGATCCCGCGTGCGCTCGGCGCCCAGACGGCGAAGGAGGTGCCGGTGACCGGCCCGCCGGGGGTGTCGTAGGTGCGCACATGGGCGCCGAGGACCGTCCACAGTCGCTCGTGTCGCCCCTCGTTGATCAGGTGCAGGTCGACCTCGCCCAGCGTGGGCAGGAAGCGGTACCCGTCGGCGACGGTCCGCGTGTGTCCGTCGGCGTAGGTCACCCGGTAGCGGTAGTCGGGGACGTCCCGCTCGGGCAGCGTGGCCCGGAACATGCCCTCGCCGAGCGGCTCCATGGGCACCACGCGCTCGCCCAGGACGATCTCCACGGTGGTGGCACCGGGCTGGACGGTGCGCACGACGGAACCCTCGCCGGCCCGGTGGGCGCCGTAGACCGAGTGGGGGTCGCGGTGGGTGCCGGAGCGCAGCGCGTCCAGGACGTCGCCGGGGATCTCACCGTGGGTCTCGACCGGAGCGGACGGCACCGGATCCGACGAGACCGGATCCGACGACGACGGGGCCTGCGGCGAGCTGGTGGCGGCCACCTCCTCGGGTGTCTGCCAGGCCGCCTCCCGGTCGACGGGCGGCGGGACCCTGCCGGGCTCCGTGGCGGAGCTGTCGGGAGCGGGTCGGCCCTTCTTCTGGTGCTTTCCCATGCCGTTGTCCCTCAATCCACGATATGCGTGCGGTAGGTCAGTTCGACCCTACGTGCTTCGTCGCACGGCGGGACCACGATGATGTGAGCGACCGCCGTCCACGGTTCGAGTCGGACGTAGTTGCTCGATCCCCAGTGGAACTCGTTGCCCGAGACCTCGTCGTGGACGCTGAACCGGGCGTCGTCGTCATATCCCAGGGCCGCCATGTCCAATGTGAGGGTGCCCTCCTGGACCCCGTGGGAGTCGAGCGAGACCACGGCCAGCACGCAGTCGCCGGTGGCGGGGTCGATCTTGGAGTAGGCGATGATCTGGTCGTTGTCCACGTCGTGGAACCGCAGGGTGCGCAGCTGTTGCAGGGCGGGGTGCTCGCGGCGGATCCGGTTGAGGGTGCGCAGCCACGGGGCCAGCGACTGCCCGGCGGCCTCGGCGCCCGCGAAGTCCCGGGGCCGGAGCTCGTACTTCTCCGAGTCCAGGTACTCCTCGCTGCCGTCGACGACCGGTTGCCACTCGAACAGCTCGAAGCCCGAGTACACGCCCCACGCCGGAGAGAGGGTCGCCGCGAGCACAGACCGGATCGCGAACATCGCGGGGCCCCCGCGCTGCAACGATTCGTGGAGGATGTCCGGGGTGTTGGTGAACATGTTGGGCCGCGCCTCGTCCACGTGGGCCAGCAGCTGCTCGGAGAACTCCACCAGGTCGGCCTTGGTGGTCTTCCAGGTGAAGTAGGTGTACGACTGCGAGAATCCCCGCTTGGCCAGACCGAACAGGCGGGCCGGGCGCGTGAACGCCTCGGCGAGGAACAGCACGTCGGGTTCGGTCCGCTTGACCTCGGCGATGAGGCGGCTCCAGAAGTCGGCCGGCTTGGTGTGCGGGTTGTCCACCCGGAAGATCCTCACGCCCAGTGAGGTCCACAGCCGCACCACCCGGAGCACCTCGGCGTAGATCCCCTCGGGGTCGAGGTCGAAGTTGACCGGGTAGATGTCCTGATACTTCTTGGGTGGGTTCTCCGCGTAGGCGATGTGACCGTCGGGCAGCACCGTGAACCACTCGGGGTGTGCCTTCGCCCACGGGTGGTCCGGTGCGCACTGCAGCGCCAGGTCCAGCGCGATCTCGATCCCCTGTGTAGCGGAGTACTCGACGAGCCCGCGGAAGTCCTCGATGGTGCCGAGCTCGGGGTGCACCGCGTCGTGCCCGCCCTCGGCGGAACCGATGGCCCAGGGGGAGCCGACGTCGCCCGGCTCGGGCGTGAGGGTGTTGTTGCGGCCCTTGCGGTTGACCTCGCCGATCGGATGGATCGGGGGGAGGTAGACCACATCGAACCCCAGATCCGCGGCGTGGTCGATGTGGGTGCGGGAGGTGGTGAAGGTGCCGTGGACGGGCCGGCCCTGGTCGTCCCGGCCACCGGTGGAGCGCGGGAAGAACTCGTACCAGGAACTGAACTGGGCCTCGCGACGGTCGACCCACACCCGCTGCGTCTGACCGGGTGTGACCAGCTCACGGACGGGTCCGGCGGCCATCGCCGCCGCGACCTCGGTGGAGAGTGCGGGGGCGGTCCGCGTCCGGGCGTCCCCGGTGCCGCGTAGCGCGGCGGCGGCGGAGGACAGGAGTGCCGCGCGGTCGGTGTCCCCCGCAGTGGAGGCCTGCGCGGCGCCGGTGTCCAGGACCCGGGCACCCACCTCGAACTCGTTGCCCAGGACGTCGGAGTCCTGGCCGGCGTCCATCTTCTTGACGATGCCGCTGGTCCACGTGGCGAACGGGTCCGACCACGCCTCCACCCGGAACGACCACATGCCCGGCGCGTCGGTGGGCAGGAGGCCGTGGACGGTGTCCGCCTCCGTCCCGGCCACCATCGTCGTCCGTGAGGAGACGCCTCCGGGGCGGCGGACGACCAGGCTCGCCGACAGCGCGTCGTGGCCCTCCCGCCACACGGTCGCCGAGATCGGCACCACCTCACCCACGACCGACTTGGCGGGGAACCTCCCGCAGGAGACCAGTGGGCGGACCTCGTCGATGGCCAGACGATCGTTCACGTCGGTACTCCTCTCGGCTGTGGGTCCCGCTGCGCGGACGCCTCTGTGCCCACGACGCTAGCGAAGCGAGCGGTGATCGGGGAGGGGCGCGGCGTCGGCGTTCACCGCCGCGCGCCGTGTTCCTCGCCACCCGGCCCGGCGATACGGGGTTAGATGGGGGCCGTGAGAACGCTGATCGAGACCGACCCCGACCTCGTCCTGGACCTGACCGACGTCTCGCTCCGGCGGGACGGACGGACCCTGGTGGGCCCCGTCACCTGGCAGGTCGAGCTGGACGAGCGGTGGGTGGTGTTGGGTCCCAACGGCGCGGGCAAGACCTCGCTGCTGCGGATCGCCTCGGCGCTCGAGTACCCCAGCACCGGTTCGGCGGTGATCCTGGGGGAGCAGCTGGGGCGCACCGAGGTCTCCGAACTCCGCAGCCGGGTGGGTCTGTCGTCCGCCGCGGTGGCCGGCCGGATCCCCGGGGACGAGGTGGTCAAGGACCTCGTGGTCTCCGCCGGGTACGCGGTGCTCGGCAGGTGGCGCGAGGTCTACGACCAGGCGGATTTCGACCGCGCGGCCGACACTCTCGAGATGATCGGTGGTGAACACCTGGCCGAGCGCACCTGGGGGACCCTCTCGGAGGGCGAGCGCAAGCGGGTGCTGATCGCCCGCGCGATGATGACCGATCCGGAACTGCTGCTGCTGGACGAGCCGGGAGCCGGCCTCGACCTGGGCGGACGCGAGGACCTGGTCGCACGCCTGGGGGACATGGCCATGGACCCCGACGCACCGGCCACCGTCCTGGTGACGCACCACGTGGAGGAGATCCCGCCGGGCTTCACGCACGCGATGCTGCTCGCCGAGGGCGGGGTCACCGCGCTCGGGTTGATCGAGGACGTGATCACCTCCGAGCACCTCAGCCACGCCTTCGCGCAGTCGATCGTCGTGGACGCGATCGACGGCCGCTACTTCGCCCGGCGGGCGCGTCGCTCCGGCCGGCACCGACGACCGTGACGCGCCCCGGGCGCCCGGCGGCCACCCCTCCGGAATCCGTCCCCGTCCGGGAAGCCGCCACGGTGGCACTGGTCCGCGACGCGCGGGTCGGCGGTGGACTGGAGGTGTTCCTCCAACACCGCGTGGCCACCATGCAGTTCGCCGCCGGGATGTCCGTCTTCCCCGGTGGCGGCGTGGAGCCACGGGATCACCGCAGCGACCGCCCGTGGCGCGGGCCGGAGCCGCACTGGTGGGCCGAGCGGTTCGGCATCGGTGTGGGGCGCGCGGCCGCGGCCGTGCGGGCAGTGGTGCGTGAACTCTTCGAGGAGACCGGCGTGCTGTTGGCCGAACCCGACCCGGCGGCGCCGGCCGGCGCCCCACTCCACGACCCGCCGGGCACCGCGGAGCGGCCGGGTGCAGCAGAGCGGCCGGGTACAGCGGAGCGACGTGCTCTCGACGCGGGGGAGGGCGACCTCGACTCGCTTCTCGCCGCGTACGGGCTCGTCCTGTCCGCGCATCTGCTGCGTCCGTGGGATCGCTGGACCACCCCGCTCGGACCCCCGCGCCGGTACGACACCCTGTTCTTCGTGGCGGCGCTACCGGACGGGGCGGAGGCAGACGGGGGAACGAGCGAGGCGCGGGCCACCGAGTGGATGCGGGCGGACGACGCCGCCACCGCGGGGACCCTCGGGCGCCTGGGGATGCTCCGGCCGACCCTCGACGTCCTTGCCGACCTGGCGGCGGTGGACGACGTCGCCGAGCTCCTGGCCACCCCCCGGGTCATCGCGCCGGGCGGCCGATAGGTGGTGGACGGATGACCCCGGAGGATCTGGACTTCCTGCTCACCGACGCCGGCCGGGACCTGCTCGCCCTGGCCGCCGGACTCGACTGGTCGCGCGGGCGACTGGTGGCCTCCACGGCCGCCGTGCGCCGGGCCGATCCCGGGCACGCCGCGGCCGCGATCGATGTGGTGACCGCCCGTCGGCGCGCACACGGCCGGGTCCGCGGGGCGGAGCGGATGCTCCTGACGGACGAGGCCGTCCAGCAGGCCACCGCGTGGCCCGTCGCCGCGCTGCGCGCCGGACGACTGGCCGGCCGGGACGTCCACGACGTCACCTGTTCGGTCGGGGCCGAGCTGGGCGAGCTCCTGCGGGCCGCAGGCCGGGTGGTCGGCTCCGATCTCGACCCGCTCCGCGCCCGGATGGCCGCCCACAACGTGCCCGGCGCGCTGGTGTGCGTGGCGGATGCCCTCGCCCCGCCGAGCCGGGGCACGGTGGTGGTCGCCGATCCCGCCCGCAGGGCCGGTGGCAGACGCATCCACGATCCCGGACAGCTCAGCCCGCCGCTGCCGGGTCTGCTGGCCGCGGTGGACGACCGCGACTACGCGATCAAGTGCGCGCCCGGACTGGACACCTCGGTCCTCGAACACTCCGGGGAGGTCCAGGTGGTCTCGCTCGACGGGTCGGTGCGGGAGGCGTGCCTGTGGTCGCCGGGCCTGTCCGCGGGGGTGCGGCGGCGCGCGACCGTCGTGCGTTCCACCGCTGTCGACGCGGCGTCGCCGTGGGGTCCCCCACGGTTGGTGTCCGACGGCCTCGCCGTGCACGTGGAGGAGGTCACGGACGGCGACGACGACGAGGTCGACGCGCACGAGGAAGCCGACCGCTTCATCGTGGATCCCGACGGGGCGGTCGTCCGGTCGGGCCTGGTCCGGCACTGGGCCCGCCGCAACGGGCTCCGCCAGCTCGACCCCCGGATCGCGCACCTGACCGGGCCGCGGGTCCCGGGCGGCTACACGGGGTTCGAGGTGCTCGAGCGGTGCAGACTCGACCGCCGGGAGCTGCGGAAGGTCCTGCGTCGGCGGGACTGCGGGTCGCTGGAGATCCTCGTCCGTGGGGTCGACACGGACCCGGATGTGCTGCGGCGCTCACTGTCGCTGGGGGGCTCCCGCCCGCTCGCGCTGGTCGTGACCAGGATCGGCAGATCGGCGGTGGTGTTCGTCTGCGGGCCGCGTACGGCCGCCGCCGGGGACGCTCACCCGAGCAGGTAGACCGCCCCGACGGCGGTCGTGAGCGCGATGCGTCCCTCGTCGTCCACGCTGAGCCCCGAGACCGGGCCGCGGGCCGCCGGGACGTCGAACTCGTGCACGGTGCCGCCGTCCTCGCCGTCGAGCAGGTGCACGGCGATGCCGGGCTCGTCGTCGGTCCCCCCCGACCGGACGGCCACCACCACCCGCCCGTCCTCGGTGGCGGCGGGGTTGGTGAGCTGGCGCAGGTCGTCGCGCCGCCACACCTCACGGCCCCGACCGTCCTCGGGGCGGACGGCCACCACGGGCGCCGGGCCGGCGTCGGCGGAGTGGTCGTCGTCGACACCCCTCCACACGGTGGTCGTGCGGCCGCCGGAGACGAGGGTCCCGTCGGGCAGCACCGCCGGTGGGGTGTCCGGTCGGTACCCGACCGGGGTGGACCACAGCGGGGCGCCGTCGGCGGTGGAGTAGGCGTGGAGCGAACCGTCACGGGAGTGCACGTGGACCTGCCCGCGGTCGTTCGACAGGACCACCGGGACGCCGAGCCGCCCCTCGGGGAGCCCGGTCCGCCACGCCACCTCGAGTCGCCCGGTCTCGCCTGGGGAGAACCGGACGGCGACCAGTTCGGGGGCGGGTGCGCCCGGCGTCCACGCGGTGAGATAGGCGGTCCCGCTGTCGGTGTCCACCGCCGCGGGGCCCGGTGCGGGGCACCCCCGCTCGCCGGAGCCGCACCAGGGTGAGCCGTAGCCCGGGTCGGCGGGCGGAATCTCGCCGGCGAGGGGGAGTTCGGAGGAGGCGTCCAGGCCGGTCTGGGTGTTGACCACCCTGGCGATCCCCAGGTGGGAGATCAGTAGCAGATGCCGGTTGTCCAGGAGGGTGACGGTGGTGGGGATGCCCAGGGTGTCGGCGAACCAGCGGTTCTCGCCCTCGGCCGAGACCGCGCCCACCCCGCCGTACATCGGGACGAACAGGGAACCGCGGCCGTCGACGGTGGCCGTGATGCGCGGCCCGTCGGTCGGCAGGCGCAGACACCAGCGCTTGCGTCCGTCGTCGGCGGTGAGGGCGAAGAGGTTGCACCCGCGTTCGGACACGGTCGCCTGGTAGAAGGTGCCCAGTCCGTCGGAGGAGGCCACCCCGATCGCGGGGGCCCCCAGCGAGCGCGACCACACGAGCCCGGGGGAGTCGGAGACGGCCGCGTGCGCTCGTCCGGAGTTCGGTGGCCCGCCGGCGACGGACGACCAGCTCTGGGCCTGCCCCAGACGGGCGCCCCCGCTCTCGGTGGAGGAGACGCACCCCGCGGCGAGGGCGACCGCGACCGCGCCGACCGCCAGGGCCCGCGCGGTGAGTGCGGCCCGCCGCGGTATCGATGCCGGTGCCACTGGAGGTCCCCTTCGCGTCAGATCGTCAGTGCAGAGCGTAGTCGGCGCGTGGACGCGCGACCCGTGAGACGTCCCGGCGGCGGGCCCCGGCTGGGTCGTGGCGGGCGCCGGCTGGGTCGTGGCGGGCGCCGGCAGGGGGGATCGGCGGGCAATCGCCCGGTGTGTCCCGGCACCCGCGGCTACCGTGACGGTCATCACCGGAAGAATCCACGAGAGGCGGACCACCCGCGATGACAGCCAGATCCGGACTCGACACCGCCCTCACCCCGCTGAGTTTCCTGGAGCGGGCCGCGCGGGTGTTTCCCGAGGCCACCGCCGTCGTCGACGGTCCCCGCCGCCAGACCTACGCGGAGTTCGCCGACCGTGCCACGCGGTTGGCGTCGCTCCTGCGGATGCGCGGGGTCGCCCGCGGCGACCGCGTCGGGGTGCTGGCCCCCAACTCCGCCGAAGCCCTCCTGGCACAGTTCGCGGTCCCTCTCGCCGGTGGCGCTGTGGTGGCCCTCAACACCCGCCTGGCGCCCGCCGAGATCGCCTACATCGCCGAGCACGCCGGGATCGCGGTGCTCATCGCCGACGCGGAACTCCTGGCCGGCCTGGGCGACGAGGTGCCGGAGTCGATCCGTCTGATCCTGGTGACCCCCGACGCCGACGGCACCCAGCCGGACCCGGCCCGCTTCGGCCCCCGCGCCGAGGCGCTGGAGGAGGGGCTGGCCCTGGCCTCGCCGCGAGCGGTGTCCTGGGCGGTCGAGGACGAGGACTCCGTCATCGCCGTCAACTACACCTCCGGCACCACCGGGCGTCCCAAGGGCGTGATGTACACCCACCGGGGCGCTTACCTCAATGCGCTCGGCGAGATCGTGACCCAGGGGCTGGACGCGGACTCGCGCTACCTGTGGACGCTCCCGATGTTCCACTGCAACGGCTGGTGCACCACCTGGGCCCTGACCGGGGCGATGGGCACCCATGTGTGTCTGCGCGCCGTCCGGGGGGACGAGATCTGGAGGCTGTTCGACGACGAGGGTGTCAACCGCCTCGCCGGTGCACCCGCCGTGTTGTCCACGATCGCCGACGACCCGGCGGCCCGGCCGATCGAGGGGATCCGCATGGTCACCGCCGGCGCCCCGCCCTCGCCGACGATCCTGCGCCGTTTCGAGGACCTGGGCATCGACGTGACCCAGGTGTACGGGCTCACCGAGACGTACGGGCCGTTCACCGAGTGTGTGCCGCAGCCGGGGTGGTCCGAGCTCGACCCGGACGAGCGCGCCGCCCGGAAGTCCAGGCAGGGTGTGGCGATGATCCACGCCGACACCGTCCGTGTGGTCGAGCGCACCTCACCCGGCGATTCGCGTCTGGTCGACGTCCCCGCCGACGGGGTGACGATGGGAGAGGTCGTGATGACCGGCAATGGGGTGATGAAGGGTTACTTCGGCGACCCCGGGGCCACCGAGACGGCGTTCGCCGGTGGATGGTTCCATTCGGGCGACCTCGGCGTGATGCACCCGGACGGTTACGTGCAGCTCCTCGACAGGGCCAAGGACGTGGTGGTCTCCGGTGGCGAGAACATCTCCACGATCGAGGTGGAGCAGGCGATCACCTCGCACCCCGACGTGATGGACTGCGCCGTCGTCTCGATGCCGGACGAGAAGTGGGGCGAGCGGCCCAAGGCATACGTGGTGGTCAGGCCGGGGTCCGACCTCGACCAGGACGGCGTGGTCGAGCACTGCCGGACGAGGATCGCCCGGTACAAGGTGCCCGGCGCGGTGGAACTCACCGAGGCGTTGCCGCGCACCTCCACGGGCAAGGTCCGCAAGAACGAACTGCGTGACGCCGCGTGGTCGGGGTGGGACAAGCGCATCAACTGACCGCCCCACTCCTGCAGTGTCGGCGCCGGTGACGTTATTGTTGTCCGCAGGACCACATCCCGGTGCGCCCGGTTAGCTCGGATCGCACCCAGCCCCGACTCGCAGGAGGTCGACGCAGGCCCATGACGAACATCGTCGTACTGATCAAGCAGGTTCCGGACACCTACTCGGAGCGCAAGCTCTCCGATGGGGACTTCACCCTGGACCGTGAGGCCGCGGACGCGGTCCTGGACGAGATCAACGAGAAGGCCGTTGAGCAGGCTCTCCAGATCAAGGAGGCCGAGGGCGGCGAGGTGACCGTGCTGTGTGCCGGGCCCGACCGCGCCACCGAGGCGATCCGCAAGGCACTGTCGATGGGCGCCGACAAGGCCGTCCACCTCAACGACGAGGCGCTCCACGGGTCGGATGTGGTCCAGACGGCATGGGCCATCGCCAACGTGCTCGGCACCATAGAGGGCACCGAGCTGGTCATCTGCGGCAACGAGGCCACCGACGGCCGCATGGGCAGCGTCCCGGCCATCCTCGCCGAGTACCTGGGCCTTCCGCAGGTCACGCACATGCGGACCCTGGAGGTCTCCGGGGACACGATCAAGGGCGAGCGCGAGACCGACGAGGGCATCTTCGAGATCGAGGCCTCGCTGCCGTGCGTCGTGTCGGTCGGCGAGAAGATCAACGAGCCGCGCTTCCCCTCCTTCAAGGGCATCATGGCCGCCAAGAAGAAGCCGGTCGAGCTCCTGACCCTGGCCGACACCAACGTCGAGCCCAGCCAGGTGGGCAAGGACAACGCGGCGTCCACCGTCACCTCGTCCACCCCCAAGCCGCCGCGTAGCGCCGGTGAGAAGGTCAACGACGAGGGCGAGGGCGGCAACGACGTCGCCAAGTACCTCGTGGCGCAGAAGCTCATCTGAGCCGAGCTCACCCGACCGACTCCCACACGTTCTTTCAAGGAGAATCCACCATGGCTGAAGTCCTCGTCGCGGTCGAGCACGTCGACGGCGAACTCAAGAAGGTCACCTCGGAGCTGCTCACCGCGGCACGCGCGCTCGGTGAGCCGTCCGCCGTCGTGTTCGGTGAGACCGGCTCCGCCGCCGCGCTCACAGACGCCCTCAAGGAGGCCGGCGCGGAGAAGATCTACGTCGCCGAGGGTGACGCGGTCCAGAACTACCTCGTCACCCCCAAGGTCGACGTCCTCGCCGGCCTCGCCGAGCAGGGCGCGGCCGCGGTCATCCTGGCCGCCACGTTCGAGGGCAAGGAGGTGGCGGGTCGCCTCGCCGCCCGCACCGGCTCCGGCACCCTCTGTGACGTCGTCGAGATCAAGTCCGACGGCTCGGCCGTCCACTCGATCTTCGGTGGCGCCTTCACCGTCGAGGCGACCGTCTCCGGCGACACGCCCGTCTACACCCTGCGTCCGGGGGCCGTCGAGGCCGCACCGTCCGCCGGGGCGGGCGAGGTCGTCGAGGTCCAGGTGCCCGAGCCCGAGAACGCCGCCAAGGTCGTCTCGCGCAACCCGATCGTCGGTGGAGACCGCCCGGAGCTCACCGAGGCGACCGTCGTCGTCTCCGGTGGTCGCGGTGTGGGCTCGGCCGAGAAGTTCGAAGAGGTCATCGAGCCGCTGGCGGACTCGCTCAAGGCCGCCGTCGGTGCCTCCCGTGCCGCGGTCGACTCGGGCTACTACCCGGGCCAGTTCCAGGTGGGTCAGACGGGTAAGACCGTCTCGCCGCAGCTGTACATCGCGCTCGGTATCTCGGGCGCCATCCAGCACCGCGCCGGCATGCAGACGTCCAAGACCATCGTCGCCGTGAACAAGGATGAAGAGGCGCCGATCTTCGAGATCGCGGACTACGGCATCGTCGGCGACCTGTTCAGTGTCGCCCCGCAGCTCACCGAGGCCATCAACGCCCGTAAGTGAGCCGGACGCGGCAGCGTCGTCGCCAGCGCCAACCGGACCCCGGCACCCCTGCGGTGCCGGGGTCCGGCGCGTTCCGGCGTATCGTTGCCCACGACATGCTCACGACCCGCACCGCGCACTACCTGGACCACGCCGCGACCACCCCGATGCGTCCGGCGGCGATCGCCGCCTACGCCGAGGCCGCCGCGACCGTCGGCAACGCCTCCTCCCTCCACGGAGCCGGGCGTCGCGCCCGTCGCCGGCTGGAAGAGGCCCGCGAATCCCTCGCCGCCCACCTCGGGTGTCGGCCCTCCGAGGTGGTCTTCACCTCCGGGGGGACCGAGTCCGACAACCTGGCGGTGCTCGGGCAGGCCGCCGCGGCGGCCGGGGACGTCGTGGCCGTCGGCGCGACCGAACACCATTCGGTCCTCGACTCGGCAGCCCATCTGGCCACGGACCGCGGAGGCGGGATGGACGTCCGTGTCCTGCCCGTGGACCGCCACGGCGCGGTCACACCCGGATCGGTGCACGATCTGGTCGCCGAGGTGGGGCCCCGACTCGCCCTGGTCGCCGCGATGGTGGGCAACAACGAGATCGGCACCCTCACCGACGTCGCCGCCGTGTCCGCAGCCGCCAGTGCCGCGGGTGCCGCGGTCCACACCGACGCCGTACAGGCGGTCGGACACGTCCCGGTGGACTTCGGGGCACTGGGCGTGACCTCGTTGAGCCTGTCGGCACACAAGTTCGGCGGACCGCTGGGTGTCGGCGCGCTGCTCATCGACCGCGGCGCGGACTGTCTCCCGGTCGGTTTCGGAGGAGGACAGGAGCGGGACCTCCGGTCGGGGTCGGTCGACGTCCCGGGCGTCGTCGCGATGGCGGTGGCACTCGACGAGGCGGTCCGCGAGATGGCTTCCGAGGCACGACGACTCGAGCGCCTGCGGGACCGGTTGGTCGCGGGGATCCTCGCGGAGGTCCCGGACGCGATCGCCAACGGCGGCGGCGACCGCCTCCCGGGGATCGCCAACCTCACCTTCCCGGGCTGCTCCGGGGAGTCGCTCATCCTCCTGCTCGACGCCGCCGGCGTCGAGTGTTCGACCGGGTCGGCCTGCACCGCCGGGGTGGCCGAGCCCAGCCACGTCCTCCTGGCGCTGGGTGCGGGGGAGGCAGCCGCACGGAGCAGCCTGCGCCTGAGCCTGGGGTACACCACCACAGAGGACGACGTCGCCGCGGCCGTCGCCGCGCTCGGCCCCGCCGCCGAACGCGCCCGCGTCGCCGGGCTCGGATTGATGCGCACGGAAGCGACGGCGTCATGAGGGTCCTCGCCGCGATGAGCGGTGGAGTGGACTCGGCGGTCGCGGCAGCCCGTGCGGTGGCCGCCGGACACGAGGTCGTGGGCGTCCACCTGGCCCTGAGCGCGGATCCGGCGACCTTGCGAACCGGGTCCCGCGGGTGCTGCTCGCGAGAAGACGCGTCGGACGCGCGCCGGGTGGCCGACCTACTGGGCATCCCGTTCTACGTGTGGGACTTCGCGGAACGCTTCCGCGCGGACGTGATCGACGACTTCGTGGAGTCCTACTCGCGCGGTGAGACCCCCAACCCGTGCCTGCGCTGCAACGAGCGGATCAAGTTCGAGGCCCTCCTCGACAGGGGCATGGCACTGGGTTTCGACGCGGTGGCCACCGGGCACTATGCGCGCCTGTCCACGGAGGAACCGACCGACGGCGTCCGGCGCCCCGTTCTGCGCCGGGCGGTCGACCCCGCCAAGGACCAGTCCTACGTACTCGGCGTCCTCACCCCCGAGCAGCTCGCCCACTCGATGTTCCCGCTGGGGGACTCGCTCAAGTCCGAGATCCGCGCCGAGGCCGAGGCGGCGGGGCTGCCCGTGGCGTCCAAACCCGACAGCCACGACATCTGCTTCATCCCCTCCGGCGACACCCGTGCATTCCTCGGAGCGCGGATCGGACTGCGTCCGGGTGCGGTGGTCGACGCCGACACCGGCGACGAACTCGGCCGCCACGAGGGTGTGCACGGATTCACCATCGGTCAGCGCAAGGGACTCGGTCTGCAGGGCCCGGCGGCGGACGGTCGCCCCCGATACGTCACGGCCATCGACGCGGACACCGGCACAGTGACCGTCGGTGGTTCGGATCACCTGCTCTCGGGATCGATGACCGCGTCCTCGCCCTACTGGCTCGTCGACGACGACATCCGCGAGACCGAGTGCCACGTCCAGATCCGGGCGCACGGTGAGGCGACCCCGGGGTACGTCAGGCGGGTGGGCGACGGTCCGCAGGCCCGGTTGGAGATCACCCTCGACGAACCCGTGCGCGGAGTCGCCCCCGGGCAGGCGGCGGTGCTCTACCGGCCGGAACCCGAGGGTGACCGAGTACTGGGCAGCGGCACGATCACCTCCTCCCGCCCGGTCGCGAGCGCCCCGTGAACGCCGTCGCGACAGGTGTCTCCGGCCCCGGCCCCATGCCGGGAGTGGACCCCCGGGAGTCGGCGCGTGTGGTGCTGGGCGAATGTCACCGCCTGCCGTTCCTCCCCGAACTCGCGGACCGGGGACTCGGCGCCGATCAGGTGGGCCGGACCCTGGCCATGCTCGCCGATCTCCCCGTCGACGTCTCCCCCCGCGGGTGGCGCCTGGCGGGCTCGCCCGGGCGAGCGGCCCGGACTGCTTCCGACCTCCTCGACCGCGACCTCGACGCGCTGGAAGAGGCCGACGAATCCGTCAGGGCCCCCGAGGGGGATCCCGCCCCGGTAGACCGCCGCCTCGTGGCGCGGGTGCTGGGCCCGTGGTCGCTCGCCGCGCAGCTCGAGTTGCCCGGTGGGCTACCCGTCCTCACCGACCGTGGCGCCCGCAGGGATCTCGCGGAGGCGCTCGCCGAGGGCGTGGCCGACCGCATCACCCGACTGGCGGGACGGATGGGGGCCGGCGCGCGCATCGTTCTCGACGAGCCGATGCTCTGGCACGTCGCTGCGGGCACGGTCGCCGGACCGAGCCGCTTCGATCCCATCCCGGCCGTTCCGGAGGACAGGTTAGCGCTGTCCCTGTGCCGCTTCGCTGACGTCCTCCGTCGCGGCGGGGTGACCGACGTGCTGATCCGCGTCCCCGCGGGCACCGGACCGGAGGCGCCGGCCAGGTGGTCCGCGGTCTCGCAGGCGCCCCGGGGAGAGACTCCACTCGACGGACTGTGCGTGCCGGCCGAACTTCTGCACTCGAGCCGGTCACACTCCGCGCTCGACGCCGCGGGCACGGTCCTGGGCGCGGGGCGGATCCTCCAGATGGAAGGTCTGCCCGGGATCGCCAGGCCCCCCCGCACCGGCGCGGACGTCGAACGCAGTGTGTCCATGATCCTCGCCCTGCTCGACCGGCTCAGCGCGCCACGCCACGCGGCGCTCGACCAGCTGGTCTTCACGCCGACCGTGGAGGACATGGTCTCTGGCCGGGTCGGCCCGGTGGAGGCACTCGCCGCGGTTCGGCGGGTGACCGAGGCCGCGCCACGATTGGCGGAGTAGGCCCGCCGTCCGCCGGTCTACGCGACGGCGATCGGCCATTCCGTGTTGACGTCGGAGGCGTCTTTTCCCGACTTCTCGAGATAGGCGGCGAAGTCGCGCTGACGTTCCTCGTGCCAGAGCGCCTGTCGGGTGTTGACCGCTCGCCAGTCGCCGCCGGTCAGGTCGGGGAGCGAACCGAGCAGCTTCCACGCCAGGCGGGCGGCCGCGAGCGCGTCCGCCGCGGCCTCGTGGGCGCCGTCCAACTGCACGCGGTGGTGGAGGCACAGGGCTTCGAGGGTGCGCTTCCCCCTGCGATAGGGGTCGGTCGCCCGATCCACCACGTAGGGGTCCACAACCGGCCCGAGCACCTCGAACGAGGGATCCCATCTCCGGAGGATGGTGAGGTCGTAGGCCGCGTTGAACACCACCAACGTCCTGCCCTCCTGCCACCCTCGTCGGATTCCCGCGATGGTCTCGGCGACGACCTCGGCGTGGGGGCGCCCGTGTTCTCTCGCCTGGGCGGTGGTGACGCCGTGGACCGCCGTCGCTCCCTCCGGGATCTCGATACCGGGATCGGCCATCCATCTCAGCTCCACCTTTCCGGGGCCGTCTATCGCGACCAGGGCGGAGGTGACGACGTGTGCGGTACGGGGATCGGGCCCCGTGGTCTCGAGGTCGAAGGCCAGCAACCGGTTCCGGTCGATCGTGGCGGGGGTCTGGATCCGAGTGTTCATGCGCTCACCGTAGGCCAGCGCTCCGACATCCCGGACCCGTGTCGCATTACCCTGTCCCCGTGAGCCAAGCGAGCCAGAGCAGCGAGCCCATCGGTACCGGCGACATCCCGCCGGACGTGCGTCAGGCGTGGACCGAGCTCGCGGAGACCGTGCGGGACCACCAGTTCCGCTACTACGTCAAGGACGCGCCGATCGTCTCCGATGCCGAGTTCGACCGGTTGTTCCGTGACCTCGAGGCGCTCGAGGCCGAGCACCCGGGGCTCAGGACCGCCGATTCCCCGACGCAGCTCGTCGGCGGTGGGTTCTCGACCGACTTCGCACCGGTGGAGCACCTCGAGCGGATGACGAGTCTGGACAACGTGTTCTCCGAGGAGGAGCTACGTGCGTGGGTGGCCTCCGCGGTCGAGCACGCGCATCTGCCCGAGGAGCAGCTGCGGTTCCTGTGCGAGGTCAAGATCGACGGAGTGGCGCTGGACCTGGTCTACCGCGACGGGAGACTGGTCTCCGCGGCCACCCGCGGAGACGGCCGCACCGGTGAGGACGTGACACTCAACGCCCGGACGATCGACGACATCCCGGTCACGCTCACCCCGTCCGAGGACCGTCCCGTCCCCGCGCTGCTCGAGGTCAGGGGCGAGGTGTTCTTCCGCCTCCGGGACTTCGCCGAACTCAACGCGCGGCTCGTGGCCGAGGGCAAGCCACCGTTCGCCAACCCCCGCAACAGCGCCGCCGGTTCGTTGCGCCAGAAGAACCCGGCCATCACCTCCCAGCGGCGCCTCGGGATGTACTGCCACGGGCTCGGCGCGGTCGAGGGGGCCACCTTCACCAGCCTCCATGACGTCTATCTCGCGCTGGCGGAATGGGGTCTGCCCGTCTCGCCCCACACCGCCCCCGCGACAGGTGTAGAGGAGGTCCTCGAGCGGATGCGCTACTGGGGCGACCACCGGGGTGATCCCGAGCACGAGATCGACGGCCTCGTCGTCAAGATCGACGACCGCTCCGTCCAGCGTCGGCTGGGGCAGACGTCCCGGGCACCGCGGTGGGCCATCGCCTACAAGTATCCGCCCGAGGAGGTCATGACCGAACTCCTCGACATCCGCGTCTCCGTGGGGCGGACCGGCCGGGTCACACCGTTCGCGCACATGGAGCCCGTGCTCGTCGCGGGTTCCACGGTTTCGCTCGCGACCCTGCACAACCAGACCGAGGTCAGGCGCAAGGGGGTGTTGATCGGCGACACGGTGGTGATCCGCAAGGCCGGGGACGTGATCCCGGAGGTCCTCGGCCCGGTGGTGGAGCGCAGGGACGGGTCCGAGCGCGAGTTCGTCTTCCCCGACCGCTGCCCGGAGTGTGACACCGTCCTCGCCCCGGCGAAGGAGGGTGACGCGGACTGGCGGTGCCCGAACCAGCGGTCCTGCCCTGCCCAGCTCCGTGAGCGGTTGTTCTATCTGTCCTCACGCAACGCGCTGGACATCGAGGCGCTGGGCTACGAGGGGGCCTCGGATCTGTTGGTCAGCGGGGTGCTGGAGAACGAGGCCGGGTTGTTCGACCTCACCGAGGCCGACCTGTTGCGGACCTCCCTCTACACCCGCCTCGACAAGGCGAGCCGAAAGCAGGTGGACGAGGGCGCCGATCCCGAGCGCACAGTGCTCACCGAGAACGGTCGCAAGCTGCTGACCAACCTCGATGTGGCGAAGGACCGACCGCTGTGGCGGGTGCTGGTGGCACTGTCGATCCGCCACGTCGGTCCGACCGCCGCCCGGGCGTTGGCCACCCGGTTCGGGACGATGGACGCCATCCGCGCCGCTTCCGAGGAGGACCTCGCGGAGACCGACGGCGTCGGCGCGACCATCGCGGCCTCGGTGGTGGAGTGGTTCGACGTGGACTGGCACCGCGAGGTCGTCGACAGGTGGGCGGCCTCGGGCGTGTCGATGGCCGACGAGCGGGACGATTCCATCCCGCGCACTCTGGAGGGACTGACCATCGTCGCCACCGGTTCCCTCGAGGGGTTCACCCGCGACGGCATCAAGGAGGCAATCATCACCCGCGGCGGCAAGGCCTCGGGGTCGGTGTCCAAGAAGACCGACTATGTGGTGGTCGGGGACAATCCCGGGTCGAAGGCGGCCAAGGCCGAGGAGCTGGGGCTCACCATCCTCGACGAGGCCGGGTTCGTGGAGTTGCTGGAGAACGGCCCGGCGCCGGAGGAGCCGGGCGCGGAGGACGACGGCGACTAACGCGGCGTCGGGGAGCGGGCTGCCAACGCCACCGCTCCCGCGAGCCAGACCACGCAGACGGGCGCCGCGTACCTGCGTTCGAACGGGGTCCCGACGAGCTGGGGGAGAAGGGTTACCGCGGCATGGACGGCAAGCACCGAGCCGACCCCACGTGTTCGCTCGCACCTGATGCCCGCCCACAGCGCCGCGCCTGCCTCGGCCACCAGGACGGGGATACTCGCGGCGGAGGCGATCCGCCCGGTGCGGGCGTCGGGGATCCGGCCGCCGGCCAGCGCCGTGTGCGGGAGTCTCCCGGCCAGAACGAGAACGTGGGGCAGGCATCCGGCCACCAGAGCCCCGGCCGTCACCACCGCCGCTGATCGCATGATCAGCCCGCGTGCAGTGACCGCAGGATGCCGGTGAGGTATCCGAGCCGGGCGATCTCGGACGGGCGGAACGAGGGCCCGCCCGGCCGGCCGACCACGAGGACGTGACCGGACGAGAGCGGGGCTGCCGCGAGGGCGGTGTCCATGGCCGTCCATTCCGCCGGCACGTCGTCGTCCAGTGCCGTGGCCCGCTCGAGGTGACGAATCGCCGCGACCTCGCCCCCGTCCCACATCGGCGCCGCCTCGCCGCGTGCGATCAGGCGGCACCCGTCCGCCGTCAGTGCCACCACGAGTGCCCATCCGAGCCGCAGCGCGGAGGGCAGCTCGTCGGCGAGCATCTGGTCCGCCCCGGCCCCGGCGCCCGCCACCGCGTCGATGAACTCGAGTTCGCGGTGCGCGTCGAGGATTCCGCCGAACGGCCGCAACGAGTCCACCGCGACGCCGTCGAGCTGCTCGGCGGCGGTGATCAGCGTGTCGGGAAAGGTCCCGTTGGGGACCTCCACCACGATGTCGTCCACCGCGACCCCGTCGAACCTGTCCACCACATCGAGGCTGATGATGTCCGCACCGGCGGTCCCCAGCGCCACCGCGAGGGAACCGAGGCTGCCCGGTCGATCGGGCAACAGGACGCGGAGCAGATAAGACATGGCGCCCATTGTGCCGCACTCCCACGGGCTGACTAGGCTGGGCCGGTACCGACATGCCACGGAAAGGGACTACACGTGACCTCGATCTCACGCGGGGACGTCGCGCATCTGGCCAGGCTCTCCCGCCTGGAACTGAGCGACTCCGAGCTGGATTCGTTCGCGCGACAGCTCACCGACATCCTCGACCACGTGCAGGCCGTGTCCGAGGTCGCAGCGGACGACGTCCCGGCGATGAGCCATCCCACCGCGATCTCCAACGTGTACCGCGACGACGTGGTCACCCCGGGCCTGACCCCGGAGCAGGCGCTCGACCAGGCTCCGGCCGCGGACGAGCAGCGCTTCGAGGTCCCGCAGATCCTGGGGGAGGAGGCATGACCGGGCTGACCACCGCCACCGCCGCGGAGCTGGCCGGCCGGATCGCCGCGCGGGAGGTGTCCTCGGAGGAGGTCACCCGGGCCCACCTCGACCGGATCGCCGAGGTCGACGGCGAGATCAACGCCTTCCTGCACGTGGGCGCGGACGCGGCGATCGAGTCGGCGCGCGCCGTGGACGCCCGACTCGCCGCCGGTGAGGAGCTCGGCCCGCTGGCCGGGGTGCCGATCGCGCTCAAGGACGTCTTCACCACCACCGACGCCCCCACGACCTGCGGCTCCCGGATGCTCGAGGGCTACATGTCGCCGTACGACGCGACGGTGACCGCGACACTTCGCCGGGCGGGAATGCCGATCCTCGGCAAGACCAACATGGACGAGTTCGCCATGGGGTCGTCCACCGAGAACTCCGCGTACGGCCCGACCCGCAACCCCTGGGACCCGAGCCGCACCCCCGGTGGCTCCGGGGGCGGGTCCGCCGCCGCGCTGGCGTCCCACCAGGCGCCGATCGCGATCGGCACCGACACCGGTGGCTCCATCCGTCAGCCCGCCGCGCTCACCGCGACCGTCGGCGTCAAGCCCACCTACGGCACGGTCTCGCGGTACGGCCTCGTCGCCTGCGCGTCGTCGCTCGACCAGGGCGGACCGTGCGGCCGGACGGTCGAGGACACCGCGCTGCTGCACCAGGTGATCGCCGGCCACGATCCACGCGACTCCACCAGCCTGGACGTACAGGTGGCCGACGTGGTCGCCGCCGCACGCGAGGGAGCGAAGGGCGACCTGACGGGCGTGCGCGTGGGTGTGGTCTCGGAGTTCTCGGGTCAGGGGTACCAGCCCGGCGTCGAGACCTCGTTCCAGACCGCCGTCGAGACGCTTCGGGGTCTGGGCGCGGAGGTCGTCGAGGTCTCGTGCCCGAACTTCCGCTACGCGCTGCCCGCCTACTACCTGATCCTGCCGTCCGAGGTCTCCAGCAACCTCGCCCGGTTCGACGCCATGCGCTACGGCCTGCGCACCGGCGAGGGGTCGGCGGACCAGGTGATGGCCGCGAGTCGCGAGGCCGGATTCGGCCCCGAGGTCAAGCGCCGCATCATCCTGGGGACCTACGCCCTGTCGGCCGGGTACTACGACGCCTTCTACGGCCAGGCCCAGAAGGTCCGGACGTTGATCGCCCGCGACTTCGACGCGGCGTACGAGAAGGTCGACGTGCTGGTCTCGCCGACCACGCCGACGACCGCGTTCACCCTCGGGGACAAGGTCGAGGACCCGGTCGCGATGTACCAGTTCGACCTGTGCACCCTGCCGCTCAACCTGGCCGGGCACTGTGGCATGTCGGTTCCGTCCGGTCTCGTCGACGGGCTCCCGGCCGGTCTGCAGATCATGGCCCCGGCGCTGGCCGACGACCGCCTGTACCGGGTGGGTGCCGCGTTCGAGGCCGCGAGAGGCCCGATCGCGTGAGCCCCGTCCCCGAGCGGGACGCGTGGAAGGCACTGGCGGCGCTCGTCATCGGGTTCTTCATGATCCTGGTGGACCAGACGATCGTCGCGGTCGCCACCGAGGCCTTCGTCACCCAGCTCGGGGCGACTACCAACCAGGTCATCTGGGTGACCAGTGCCTACCTTCTGGCCTACGTCGTACCGCTGTTGTTCACCGGCCGCCTCGGAGACCAGATCGGGCCGCGTACGGTCTCGATCGCGGGTCTGGTCCTGTTCACCGGGGCCTCGCTGTGGTGCGGGCTCGCGGGCGACATCGAGACGCTCATCGTCGCCCGGGTGTTCCAGGGGCTCGGCGCCGCGCTGTTGACGCCGCAGTCGCTCAGCGTGATCACCAGGGTCTTCCGTCCCGAACGCCGCGGTGCGGCCATGGGGGCCTGGGGAGCGGTCGCCGGCATCGCCTCGGTCGTCGGGCCCGTCTTCGGCGGTGTACTCATCGACGCGTTCGACTGGCGATCGATCTTCTTCGTCAACATCCCCTTCGGCATCCTCGCCGTGGTCCTGGTCTGGCGGTGGGTGCCCAGGTTCGAGACCCGGCCACATTCCTATGACGGACCAGGTATCGCCCTTTCGGCACTGGGCATGTTCCTCCTGGTCTTCGGCATCCAACAGGGCGAGTCGCACGGCTGGGGCGGGACCACGCTCGCGCTCATCTGCGCAGGTGTAGCGGGATTGGCCGCCTTCGTCTGGTGGCAGTCGCGGGTGCGGACCGAACCGCTGGTGCCTCTACGACTGTTCCGCGACCGCAATTTCTCGATCGGCACCTTCGGCGTGTCGACCATCGGGTTCGTCACCGCCGGCACCATGGTGCCGCTGATGTTCTACCTCCAGGGGGTCAAGGAGCTCAGCCCCACCGGCGCCGGCCTCATGCTGTTGCCGATGGCGCTCGTGGCGGGGGTGCTCGCCCCGATGGTGGGTCGGTGGGCCGACCGTCTCGATCCGCGACTCTTCACCGGCATCGGCTACTTCTCCTACGCCATCTCGCTGTTCTGGCTGGCCCTGGTCATGGATTCGCAGACCTCGATCCCAGTCCTCCTCGGGCCCATCGCGCTGATGGGGGTGGCCAACGGGTGTGTCTGGGCGCCGACGTCGTCCACGGCGATGCGCAGGCTCGAGCTGGCCTCTGCCGGAGCCGGGTCGGGGGTCTACAACACCACCCGTCAGGTGGGCGCGGTCCTGGGCTCCGCGGCGATCGGTGCGTTGATGCAAGCACGGCTGGTCGTCCACGGTGACGTCGGGCAGGCGGTGGCCGACTCCATGTTCCTGCCCGCCGTGGTGGTGCTGCTCGGCGGGCTGGCGACGATGGCGTTCCGTACCGGTGAACAGTCGCAGGAGCCCGGCGCGGCGAGCACCGGGCGGCCCTAGACTGCTGAGGAACCGAGAGGAGCTCGACGTGCGTATTGGCGTGCTCACCGCAGGCGGGGACTGCCCCGGACTCAACGCGGTCATCCGCGCGTTGGTCCGGACCGCCAACTCCGAGTACGACTCACCGGTCCTGGGTTTCCAGGACGGGTGGTCGGGGTTGGTCCACGACCGTGCGGTCCCACTGTTCGACGACGAGGGGATCGACCGCATCCTGCTCCGCGGCGGCACCATCCTCGGAACGGGCAGGCTCAACCCGGACATCCTCACGGGGAGTCTGCCGCAGATCCGTCAGACCATCGAGCGTCACTCGCTGGACGCTCTGGTGGCGATAGGGGGAGACGGGACGCTCAAGGCGGCGCGGTGGCTGACCGAGAACGGTGTCCCGGTGGTCGGCGTCCCCAAGACGATCGACAACGACGTGGGTGGAACCGACTACACCTTCGGGTTCGACACCGCCGTGTCGATCGCCTCCGACGCGATCGACCGGCTGCACACCACCGCGGAGTCGCACGAGCGGGTCATGCTCGTGGAGGTCATGGGGCGGCACGCCGGATGGATCGCCCTCCACTCGGGACTGGCGTCCGGAGCACACATGATCGTCATCCCGGAGGTGCCGTTCGACATCGACTACGTGTGCAAGGTGATGAAGCGCCGATTCCAGATGGGCGAGGCGTACGGCATCTGCGTGGTCGCCGAGGGCGCCACACCCGTCGAGGGCTCCGGGATGACGCTGCGTGAGGGCGGGACGGACCAGTTCGGCCACGAGGTGTTCAGCGGCGTCGCCGACCAGATGGCCGCCGCGATCGCCGAACGGATGAACCGGGACGTCCGCACGACGGTGCTGGGACACATCCAGCGCGGTGGTAAGCCCACCGCGTACGACCGGGTCCTGGCCACCCGCTTCGGCGTCCACGCCGCGCACGCGGTGCACCGCGGGGACTTCGGGCAGATCGTCGCCCTGCGCGGGGAGTGCATCGAGATGGTGCCGGTCGAGGAGGCGGTGGCCGTGCTCAAGACCGTCCCGGAGGACCGCTACCGCGAGGCCGCCTGCCTCTTCGGCTAGATTGTTGCGCATGGAGTTCACCGAGGTCGTGTCACGTTTCGATCCCGTCATGGGCATGGAGGTGCACGTCGAGCTGCACACCTCCACCAAGATGTTCTGCGGGTGCCCGACCGCGTTCGGGGCGGATCCCAACACCCAGGTGTGTCCGGTGTGCATCGGGCTCCCCGGCGCGTTGCCGGTGGTCAACGGGCAGGCGGTCGAGTGGGCCATCAAGATCGGCCTGGCCCTGGGCTGTTCGATCGCCCCGTACAGCCGGTTCGCGCGCAAGAACTACTTCTACCCGGATCAGCCGAAGAACTATCAGATCTCGCAGTACGACGAGCCGATCGCCCACGACGGTTTCCTCGACGTCGTACTCGAGGACGGCACCACCTGGCGTGTCGACGTCGAGCGCGCGCATATGGAGGAGGACACCGGCAAGTCCACCCACGTCGGGTCGGCGACCGGCCGGATCCACGGCGCCACGCACTCGCTGCTCGACTTCAACCGCGCCGGCGTCCCACTGATCGAGATCGTCTCCAAGCCGATCGTCGGGGCGGGGGAGCGCGCGCCCGAGATCGCCCGGGCGTACGTGTCCGCCCTCCGCGACCTGCTCAGGAGCCTCGACGTCTCCGACGTGCGCATGGACCAGGGGTCGATGCGGTGCGACGCCAACGTCTCGCTCATGCCCAGGGGCGCCACCGAGTTCGGTACCCGCACCGAGACCAAGAACGTCAACTCCCTGCGCAGTGTCGAGATCGCCGTGCGTAGCGAGATGTGCCGGCAGGCCGACGTCCTGACCTCCGGTGGCGAGGTCGTGCTGGAGACCCGGCACTTCCACGAGTCCGACGGCACCACCACGGCGGGTCGGCCCAAGGAATCGGCCGAGGACTACCGCTACTTCCCGGAGCCCGACCTCGCACCCGTCGAGCCCTCCGTCGATCTCATCGAGAAGATCCGGGCCGAGCTGCCCGAGTTGCCGTGGCTGCGCCGCGCGCGGGTGCAGGCCGACTGGCGCGTCTCCGACGAGGAGATGCGTGACCTGGTCAACGCCGGGGCGCTGGATCTGATCCTCGCCACCGTCGATGCCGGGGCGCCCCCCGCCGAGGCGCGGTCGTGGTGGGTGTCCTACCTGTCCCAGCAGGCCAACAAGCGTGGCGTGGCCCTGCCGGCGCTCGAGGTCACCCCTGCCCAGGTGGCGCGGGTCATCGAGCTGGTCGCCGAGGGGAAGCTCACCAACAAGCTCGGTCGCCAGGTCGTCGACGCCGTGCTGGACGGCGAGGGTGAGCCGGACCAGATCGTCGCCGACAGGGGACTCGAGGTGGTCCGTGACGACTCGGCGCTCCAGAAGGCCGTCGACGACGCTCTCGCCGCCCAGCCGGACATCGCGGAGAAGATCCGCGCCGGGAAGGTGCAGGCCGCCGGAGCGATCGTGGGAGCGGTGATGAAGGCCACGCGCGGCCAGGCGGACCCGGCCCGCGTCAAGGAGCTCGTGATAGCCGCCTGCGACTAGGCGTGACGCCCGGGGCGGTGGCCGCGCGGTGGCGCCCCTACGTCCGGGCGTCGCCGCCACCCTCGCCGGTCCGCGGCAGGATCACGGCGCGATCGTCGGTGGGGACCGGTGAGCCACCACTGTTGTTGGTGGTGCCGCCGAGCAGCACCCCGTCACCGACCGCGGCCAGGCCGGTGATGCGTCCGTAGCGGCCCTCCGCGAGGGCTTCGGGTTGCCCGCGGGCCGCGCCGCCCGCGAGGGGCAGGGTGTCGGCGCGTTCCCCGTCCGGTAGCGCGAGGGAGAGGGAGTCCTCGGCGGCGGCGCACCCGCCCGCCGAACGCTGATCCGGCCATGTCCAGATGAGGCGGTCGGGCGTCCGGACCACCGCACCGCGGTCGGTGACGGCCGAGAGATAGAGGTCGGACCGATGGGTGCAGAGCCCGGTGATCCGGCCCAGGTCGCGGGCGACGATCTCCGGGGCCTCGGCGCGCCCGATCCCGGTGAACCCGGGAAACCTCAGGAGCTCCGAGCCCACGCCCACCGTCAGGACATCGTCGACGAACGCCAGCCCCCCGGTCTCCGCAGGGGCGAGTTCGGCCACCGTTCTCGGTGCGTCCCCGCGCGCGAGGCGCTCGACCCTCGAGGCGCCGTCGCCCACGACGAGGAGGTACACCAACCGGTCCTGAGCGAAGTCGGGGGAGGGCGCGACCGCCGCCACTCGTCCGGCCCGCGGCTCGACGCGGCCGAAGTCCTCGGGGGGCGAATCGACGGAGACGATCGTGACGCCTCCCGTCGCCTCGGCGACCAGGGCCTTCTCGCCGAGGCCGGCGACGGCGACGGCGGGATCGAGGCACGTCGCGATCACGGCGGGATCCGGGTCCACACACGGGCCGGGCTCCGGTGGCGGTTCCGGCTCGCCCTCACGCGGTGTCGAGGAGGGCGGGGGAACGCCCGGCGGGCTGCTCGGTGGGGCGGCGCCCATCCCCGGACCGGGGGCGGGGGTGAAGGGGTCGGACAGTCGGTCGTCGAACCTCGCACACCCGGCCATGGCCAGGGCCACGACCACCAGCAGCGAGAGCGATCTCATGACGACAAGCCTACGGTGCGCCGTGTCCTGGGTGCGGGTGCGCGGGTGGCGGCATATGGTCGGATCGTGACTTCCTCAAAGCCCGGAGACCACGCCCGTACCGAGATGATCCACGACGTCGACTATCCGCTCGACGTCCCGAGTACGTCGGGGTCCGGCTCAGGTCCGGGCGGCGACTCCGCGACCACCGCCTTTCCCGCGGCAGGTCGGTCGGACTACTCGCAGTTCGCCGAGTCCGGGGGCTACGACCCGTCGGCTCCGCTACCGTTCTCGGACCAGCCCACGACGATCGCCGCATCCCCCCGGGACGAGGTCACGCGCCGTGGGACGACCGACTTCGGCCTCTTCGTGCTCCGTCTGGCCGTCGGTGTACTCCTGGCGATGCGCGGCCTGCAGAAGCTCTTCGGTCTGTTCGGTGGCCCGGGAATCGACGGGTTCGCAGCGACACTGACCGAGTCGGGGTTCGAACAGGCCCGGATCCTGGCGATCACCGGTGGCGCCGTCGAGCTGGTCGCGGGCGTCCTGCTGGTCATCGGCCTGGCCACACCCGTCGCGGCGTCCGCGTTGCTCGCCCTGGTCGGGATGGGCATCGCGGTCCGACTGACCGGCGGCGATCCCGTGCCGTTGCTCGGGGACACCACCCGCGGCCTCGAGACGTCCATCCTGTACGCCGCCGCCCTGCTGGCACTGCTGTTCGCCGGAGCCGGCCGGTGGTCGGTCGACCGCCGGTGGCGCTGGTCGCATCGCCCCCGGTTCAGCGGGGTGATCTGGCTGCTGCTGGCCGTGATCGTGGCGGGCGTCATCTGGTACCTGCTCAACGGCACCAACCCGTTGACGTCCACCACCGACAGTCCCCCGGTCACCGCCGGCTGAGGACCCGGCGTCGGCGCGGAGCCCAGCCGACGAGGACACGGCGACGTGTTCGCAATACACGCGCCGTCCGAGAAGACTGAGGATGTCCCATGACCGACTCCGGCCACACCGGCGGCTTCCGCGAGTTCGCCTCTCACTCGGCCGGCGCGGTGGTCCTGGTGTGCGGGCTGTTCTTCCTCCTGTCTTTCATGTACCTCGGAGGCACCGCGGACCCCCAATCGCACGCGAGACACATCCCCGTGGCGGTGGTGGACTCCGACCGCGGGGCGTCGTTGGACACACCTATAGGTGCGCGTGACCTCGACGTGGGATCGCAGATCACCGCCGGACTGCTCCAGAACAACGACTGGGAGAGGATCCGGCTCCACGTGGTGGACCCCGAGGCGGCGGAGGAGGGGCTGCGGGACGGGTCGTACTTCGGGGTGGTGCGGATCCCCGCCGAGCTCAGCGAGCGGGTGGTCGGTCTCGTCGAGGCCGCGGCCACCGAATCAGGGGACACCGCGGAGCCCCCGCCGCCCGCCCGGATCACGCTGGAGTACTCACCCCGCGTGTCGATCGTCTCGAGCCAGGTCATGTACACGATGGCGGAGGCGATGCACGAGTCGTTCCGCGAGCGGATGGGGGATCAGCTCCTGTCGCAGTCGGAGTTGCTGGCCGAGGCGGAGGGCCGGACGGTCGGCGCCGCGGCGGCCCTCGCGCTCGGGGACCCGGTGGGGATCGACGTGACGGCGTGGAACCCGCTGCCGGACGGGGTGTCGAACGCGTCGCTGCCGATGTTCTACGCCCTGATCGTGATCCTGGCGGGCTTCACCGGAGCGATGATCATCTCCGCGCTCCTGGACGCCCGGCTCGGCTTCATACCCCTGGAGATCGGTCCGCTGGCGCTCCACGTCCACGTGGCCCCGTTCGGCCGGCTCCAGACGCTGGCCCGCAAGTGGGTGGTGACCCTGGTGACGGCGCCGCTCGTGTCCGGGCTGTGCCTGTTGGTCGCCGACATGATCGGGGTCACCGGGTACGACCCCTGGCACATGTTCTGGTTCTCGAATCTCGTGATCGTGGCGGTGGGGGTGTGCGCACACACGATCATCGCCGCGATCGGCAACGCCGGCCTGTTGGTCAACCTGGTGCTGTTCGTGGTGCTGGGGATTCCCACCTCGGGTGGCGCCACGCCCACTCAGATGCTGCCCCAGGTGTTCATCGCGATCGGAACCCTCCAGCCGATGCACCAGGCCTACCTCGGACTGCGTTCGATCATGTTCTTCGACTCGAGCTGGGATGCCGGCCTCGGGCACGCGGTCTGGGTCCTCGGTGGCTGGGCCGTGGCGGGCCTCCTGGCGGGAGTGGTGGTCACCCTGCTCTACGAGCGGATGGGGATGAGGCGCCAGGCCGTCGCCGACAGGGTGCCGGCGAACCGCCGCGCGGACGACGGTCGCTCAGGCGGGTTCGTCCGTCCGGGCCGCACTGTAGGGGTCGCGGATACGCCCGCGACTGGCCTCGGAGAGTCGGGGGAGATCGTGGAACGAGACCCCGCCCATCGGGAGTGAGTCCTCCGAGGTGGTGACCAACCGGGCGAAGCCGTTCTTGGGGAACATCACACCCTTGACCCGGTCCCAGGGCACGGATGACCTCGACCGCCACGACGACAGGTGGACGCCGTCCTCGTCCACCCTGGTCCTGGTCCGCGCGACCCACCAGGCGAAGCCCGCGGGAAGGAGTACGAGCCACCCGAGGGCGACGGGGTAAGCGGTGACGGGCCAGACGATCGCCACCACGAAGATCGCGATCACGGCGTAGGACATGGGGTTGACCCGGAAGAGTGTCCGATCGGTGGGCGTCGACTCCGGGTGGGGGGTTCTGAAGGGGGCGCTCATGATGTGTTCCACTGTCTCACGGTCCACTATGTGAGATCGATGTTCCACGAGTTGACGACGTCGACGGCCGGGGCCTAACCTGATCGCGTGAACACCTGGAACGGTCTAGTACTCGGCCGGCGCGTCGGCGCCTGAGCCGCTACCTGGCTTTCCGTCGACGCGCACCCTCGCCGGCCCCCGTGGCCGTCGGGGGTTTTTTGTTGCCGGGTTCCCCTGGTCCCACCGGACCGGGTGCGGCGACGAACGTCAGCTCCACGACCAGCATGAAGGACAGTTGAAGTGAGCGCACCAACGGCACAGCCCGGACCCCGTCCGGGTGCAGAGAACAAGGCCCGGTCCGCGGCCCCCGAGCGGATGACGGGCGCCCAGGCGGTCGTCCGGTCTCTCGAGGAGATCGGCACCGACGTCGTCTTCGGCATCCCCGGCGGCGCGATCCTGCCCGTCTACGACCCCCTCTACGACTCGGTCAAGGTCCGACACGTGTTGGTCCGGCACGAGCAGGGCGCGGGCCACGCGGCGACCGGCTATGCGCAGGCCACGGGCAAGGTCGGTGTCTGCATGGCCACCTCGGGTCCCGGCGCCACCAACCTGGTGACCCCCCTCGCGGACGCACAGATGGACTCGGTGCCGATCGTGGCGATCACCGGGCAGGTCGGCACCGCACTCATCGGCACGGACGGCTTCCAGGAGGCCGACATCTCCGGCATCACCATGCCGATCACCAAGCACAACTTCCTCGTCGCCCACGGCGAGGACATCCCGCGGATGATGGCGGAGGCGTTCCACATCGCCCAGACCGGTCGTCCGGGTGCGGTGCTGGTGGACATCCCCAAGGACGTCCTGCAGGCCGAGATGACGTTCTCGTGGCCGCCGGAGATGAAGCTGCCCGGGTACCGGCCGGTGACCAAGCCCCACGGCAAGCAGATCCGGGAGGCCGCGCGACTCATCGCGAAGGCCAAGCGGCCGGTCCTGTACGTCGGCGGCGGCGTGATCAAGGCCGACGCCTCCGCGGAACTGCTCGCGTTGGCCGAGCTCTCGGGCATCCCGCTGGTCACCACCCTGATGGCGCGCGGCGCGTTCCCCGACTCGCACCGCCTGCACTACGGCATGCCCGGTATGCACGGCACGGTCGCCGCGGTGGCCGCCCTCCAGCGGTCGGACCTGCTCGTCACCCTGGGTGCCCGGTTCGACGACCGTGTCACCGGCCAGCTCGACACCTTCGCCCCCGAGGCGAAGGTCATCCACGCGGACATCGACCCGGCTGAGATCGGCAAGAACCGTGCCGTCGACGTGCCGATCGTCGGCGACATCAGAGAGGTGCTGATCGAGCTCGTCGAGACCCTGCGCGGCGAGCGCGACTCCGGGGCGCTGGTCGAGCCCGCCGACTGGGTGGCCCAGCTCGACGAGCTCCGCTCCGAGTTCCCGCTCGGATACGGGCCGCAGTCGGACGGCTCGCTGTCCCCGGCGTACGTGATCGAGCGCCTCAGCGCGGCCGCCGGCCCCGACGCCATCTACTGCGCCGGGGTGGGGCAACACCAGATGTGGGCCGCACAGTTCGTCAAGTACGAGAAGCCGCGCACGTGGCTCAACTCGGGCGGGCTCGGGACCATGGGGTACTCGGTCCCCGCGGCCATGGGGGCCAAGTTCGGCCGCCCGGAGGCCGAGGTGTGGGCCATCGACGGCGACGGGTGCTTCCAGATGACCAACCAGGAGCTCGCCACCTGTGCGATCGAGGGCGCGCCCATCAAGGTGGCCCTGATCAACAACGGGAACCTCGGCATGGTCCGCCAGTGGCAGACGCTGTTCTACGACCAGCGCTACTCGCAGACCGACCTGTCGACGCACTCGATGATCCCCGACTTCGTCAAGCTCGGCGAGGCCCTGGGTTGTGTGGCGTTCCGCTGTGATCGGGAGGAGGACGTCGACGAGGTGATCGCCAAGGCCCGCGAGATCAACGACCGGCCGGTGCTCATCGACTTCATCGTGGGCAAGGACGCGCAGGTGTGGCCGATGGTCGCGGCGGGTACGTCCAACGACGAGATCATGGCGGCCCGGGACATCCGGCCGCTGTTCGACGACACGGAATCCGCTGCGGACGACCCGGTGGAGCTCCACGAGGCGACCGAACGGATCGACGCCGCGGTGCTCGCCGCGCAGGAGGAGGACCAGTGACCGCTCGTTCCCACACCCTGAGCGTTCTGGTGGAGGACAAGCCGGGCGTGCTGGCACGCGTGGCGTCGCTGTTCTCCCGGCGCGGGTTCAACATCGAGTCCCTGGCCGTCGGGCCCACCGAGACCGACGGGCTCTCCCGCATGACGATCGTCGTGGCCGTCGAGGACTTCCCGCTGGAACAGGTGACCAAGCAGCTCAACAAGCTGGTCAACGTCATCAAGATCGTGGAGCAGGACCCGGCCGGATCGGTGGCCCGCGAACTCACGCTGGTCAAGGTCCGCGCGGACACCACCACCCGCGGCCAGATCGTCGAGATCGCCAGCCTGTTCCGTGCCCACGTCGTGGACGTCTCCCCGGAATCGGTCACGCTCGAGGCCACCGGCACCCCGGACAAGCTCGACGCGCTGTTGCGCATGCTCGACGGCTACGGGATCCGGGAGATCGTCCAGTCCGGCATGGTCGCGTTGGGACGCGGCCCCAAGTCCATCACCACCACTCGATAGTCTCGACTTCTATCACCAACACGAAGGGAATCCACCATGGCAGTGGAGATGTTCTACGACGACTCGGCGGATCTGTCGCTGATCCAGGGCCGCAAGGTCGCCGTCATCGGTTACGGCTCGCAGGGGCACGCGCACTCGCTGAGCCTGCGCGACTCCGGCGTCGAGGTCGCGATCGGTCTGCGTGAGGGCTCCAAGTCCCGCGCGAAGGCCGAAGAGGCCGGCCTCAAGGTCATGACCGCCGCCGAGGCCACCAAGTGGGCCGACGTCATCATGCTGCTCGCCCCCGACACCTCGCAGGCGCAGATCTTCACCGAGGACATCGAGCCCAACCTCAACGACGGCGACGCGCTGTTCTTCGGCCACGGCCTCAACATCCACTTCGGCCTCATCACGCCGGCAGAGAACATCACCATCGCGATGGTCGCCCCCAAGGGTCCCGGCCACCTCGTGCGTCGCCAGTTCGTCGACGGCAAGGGCGTCCCGGCACTCATCGCCGTCGAGCAGGACCCGAAGGGCGAGGGCGAGGCGCTCGCGCTGTCCTACGCCAAGGCGATCGGCGGCACCCGCGCGGGTGTCATCAAGACCACCTTCAAGGACGAGACCGAGACCGACCTGTTCGGTGAGCAGGCCGTGCTGTGCGGCGGCACCGAGGAGCTCGTCAAGACGGGCTTCGAGGTCATGGTCGAGGCCGGCTACGAGCCCGAGCTCGCCTACTTCGAGGTGCTCCACGAGCTCAAGCTGATCGTGGACCTCATGTACGAGGGTGGCATCGCCCGCATGAACTACTCGGTCTCCGACACCGCGGAGTTCGGCGGCTACCTCTCCGGCCCGCGCGTCATCGACGCCGGCACCAAGGAGCGCATGAAGGCGATCCTGTCCGACATCCAGGACGGCACCTTCACCAAGCGCCTCGTGGCCAACGTCGAGGGCGGTAACTCCGAGCTCGAGCAGCTCCGCAAGGAGAACGCCGAGCACCCCATCGAGGTCACCGGTCAGAAGCTGCGCGACCTGATGAGCTGGGTCGACCGGCCGATCACCGAGACCGCCTGAGACCCCTGTAGGGTCCATCGGGATCTCTCACCCCGATTCGAGGAGGACCGCCGTGCGCCACATCAGTCGAGGTGTGGGGGCGGCGGTCCTCGCCGTTTCCCTGGTGGCCTCCGCCTCGGCGTGCGCCACCGACTCCGCCACCGACACCGAGGGTGACGCACCCGGGATCGCCGCCGCGGAGGTCGACGGCGACCGGGTGGCGGTGGACGCCGACGGTTCCGGGGTCGAGACGACCCGTCTGCTGGTCGAGTCCGCCCCGGTGGTCGTGGTGGCGGCGCCGGACGAGGCCGCCCAGGCCCGCGCCGCGTCGGTGGCCGTCGGACTGCGCGCGCCGATGCTCACCGCCGTGGACGGCGGTGACGATGCCCTGTCGGAGGAACTGGACCGTGTGGGTGCGGAGCGGGTGCTGCGGGTCGGCGAGGTCGCTTTCACGCCGGACGACGGCGAGGTGGTCGACGCCCCGACGGGCCGCTCCGGCTTGGAAGAGCTGACGGGGATCACGTTCGACTCCGAGCTGGAGGTCCCTGCGGACCGCATCGACGACGTCACGGTTCATCAGGCCCCGGGATCGCCGTCGCTGATGGTCTCGGGAGAGGTCACCGCCGGCGGCGAGCCGGCGGCAGGGGTCGAGGCGTTCTCCGCGGGCGGCCCCGCCTGGACAGCGGACGAGGCCCCCCGCGTACTCGTGTACGACCGGACCCCGGTCGCCGCCGTGGCGACCGCTGTCGCCAGTGGCGCGGCGGTGTCGCACCTGCGGATCCCGGACCCCCGGGTGGACGGTGGATCCGTCGATGCCGTCGAGGACGCGGACGCCGTCGTCGCCCTCGGTCCCGGGTGGGGGACCGAGCAGGACCTGGCCGACCGGGTCGAGGCCGCGCGCACCGTGCCCGAACTCCCCGGCGGGGGACAGCTGCTGTTCCCCGGCCGTCGGTTCGTCGCGGCCTACGGATCACCGATCACCCCGACACTGGGCATCCTCGGCGAGCAGGGGCCGCAGGAGAGCGTGGCGCGCGTGGAGCAGCTGGTCGACGAGTACCAGCCGTACTCGCCGGAACCCGTCATCCCGGCCTTCGAGATCATCGCCACCGTCGCCTCCACCGAGCCGGGGCCGGACGGCAACTACACCAACGAATGGGGCCTCGAGGAGTTCACCCCGCTGGTCGACGCGATCACCGAGGCGGGTGGCTACGCGGTGATCGACCTGCAGCCCGGTATGGCGGATCTGCTCGACCAGGCCAAGCTCTTCGAAGAGCTGCTCACGCGGCCCAACGTGGGTCTGGCCCTGGACCCCGAGTGGAAGCTCGAGCCCGGTCAGCAGCCCGGAGCGCAGATCGGCAGCGCGAGCGCCGACGAGATCAACCGCGTCACCCGGTGGCTCGCCGACCTCACCCGCGACACCGGGGGACCGCAGAAGCTGCTCATCCTGCACCAGTTCTCCATGGCGATGATCACCGACCGCGACCGGATCGACACCTCCCGGCCCGAGGTCGCCATCTCCCTCCACGCCGACGGACACGGCACCCCGGACCTGAAGTTGGAGACGTGGGAGGTGCTGCAGCAGGGGTTGTCCCAGGACATCTGGATGGCGTGGAAGAACTTCTACGACGAGGACACGCCGACGTTCACGCCGGAGCAGACGATGGCGGTCGAGCCCCGACCGTGGTTCGTCTCCTACCAGTGAGCCGACCCGTCACCCGCCGATGATCCGGTCCGCGACGTGCTGCCCGGCCATCCCGTGGACGCCGGGGCCCGGGGGCGTGGATCCGGATGCGTGCCACACGCCCGGCACGCCGGTGGCGAAGGGGTCGACACGGGGGACCGGACGGGCGAGGAGTCCTCGGAGGTCGACCCGACCCGCGGCGATGTCGCCGCCGGCGTAGTTCGCGTTGTGCTCGCCCATCCGGGACGCGGGCGTACACCGGGTGGCCACCACGACATCGCGGATCCCGGGCGCGACCTCGTCCAGCGCGGTGAGCACCTGCTCGGTCTGGTCCAGATCGGAATATGCGGGCACGTGCGCGTAGGTCCACAGCGGCCGTCGACCGTCGGCGGCGACGCGACCCGGATCCGTCACCCACGGCTGGGAGACCAGCACCATCGGCCGGGCCGCATGCCGGCCGGCCGCCACGTCGCGTTCGGCCGCCGCGATCTGCGCCGAATCGCCGCCCAGGTGCACGGTGCCCGCGCCGGCCAGGCGCGGATCGCGCCACGGCACCGGGCCCGACAGCACCAGGTCCACCTTGGCGGCGGCCCCGCCCACGGGAGCCTCCGTCAACGTGCGCGCCCGCCCGGCGACGGCCGGCGACGGCGAGGACGCCAGGAGGATCTCGCCGAGGATCCGGGAGGAGGTGTTGAACACCACGTCGCGGGCGTCGATCTGCGCGAGCGAACCCACCCGGAACCCGGTACGGATCTCGCCGCCCGCCTCCCGGAGAGCGTCGGCCAGCGCCGCGGTGATGGCGCCGCTGCCCCCCACCGGCAGGGCCCACCCGAGTGGGGAGTGCAGGAGGGAGCCCAGGACCAGCCCGACAGCGGTCGCGGCCGGGGAGGTCAGCGGGGTGATGGCGTGGGCCGAGATCCCCGACAGCAGCGTGCGCCCGTCCCGTCCGAACGGATCGGCCAGACCCCCGCGGGGATGCGCCCGGACGAAGGCCGCGGCCAGCGCCGCCGTGGCCGCCACCGGTGGGATCGACCGCTGATCGGACAACGCGGCGGACACGACCTCGAGTGACCGCTCCGCCGCCGGCCCCATGACCCGCCACCACGCACGTGCCTCCGCCTCGGACCCCAGGCCCTCGGCCAGGGCCCCGCGAGAGGGGTCGGACGGCACGACTATCGCGTCGCGCCCTCCGAGCGCGTGGGCCAGTTGCACCGGTGGTGTCGCCAACTCGACACCGTGGGCGTCGAGGTCGAACTCCCGGAAGAACGGGGCCGCGCCGGCCATCGGGTGGACCGCCGAACAGGGGTCGACCACCAGGTCCGCGCCCAGATCATGGGGCATCCCGTCCATGGGGAGGGTGCGGCAACCGCCCCCGATCGTGTCCTCGGCCTCGAGTACCACCACCTGCCGGCCCGCGCGGGCGCACAGGAGCGCTGCCGCGAGCCCGTTCGGTCCCGAACCCACCACCACGACATCGGCGCGCACGGGTCCGGACGGGCTCACTCGAACACCGCCAGGCCGTAGGTACGGCGGAGCTCCTCGAGCAACTCCTCCTGGGCCAGGGCCTGGTCGGCCAGCCCCTCGAGGACGCGTCGGGTTCCGGAGCCACCCGGCTCGTCGTCGTCGATCCCCGAGGGCCCGTCCGCCACCCACGAGTCCGACAGCAGCTCCCACATGGAGCGCTTGGCCACCACGAGGGTGCGCAGCGCCTCCAACACCCCGAGTCGGGAGAGAGGATCGCTGAACACCGGCCCGACGGGAAGCACGGAGAGCGTGATGCCGGACGACAGGCGCAGCAACCGTCGGCCCGGGGTCCCGATGGGGGTCAGCCGCGACAGCAGCCCCGCAGCGGTGTCCATCTCCTCCTCGAACTGGGCCCGCAGGGGGAGCAGGCGGACCCGGTCCCGCTCGTCCACCGCGCGGATACAGTGGTCGAGGAGACTGCGACCCACCGCCGCCCCGTAGAGGTGGACCCGCAGGTAGGTGGCCACGGCGGTCGGACCGCGGGCGGGAGCCAGGACGGGCAACCAGGGGTTGGGCAGGCGGACCGGGAATCCGGTCGTCCGGGGCGTTCGCGGCATGGTGATCCATTCGTCTGGCGTCGCTCGGGTCCGGCGGTGACATCAGCCACGGTAGGCGTCGGTGGCGACCCCGGCCACTGGTCGGGGGTGGGGTGCGGTGGCCTAGACTGGCAGTGCCAATTTTGACACCGAGGAGATCCCACTGTGACAGCATCCGGACGTCCCGTCGTCCTCATCGCCGACAAGCTCGCCCAGTCGACCGTCGACGCTCTCGGCGACGCCGTGGAGGTCCGTTGGGTGGACGGTCCAGATCGCGCGAAGCTCCTGGAGGCGGTACCCGACGCCGACGCCATCCTCGTCCGGTCAGCTACGACGGTCGATGCCGAGGTGCTCGCCGCCGCGCCCAAGCTCAAGATCATCGGACGCGCCGGCGTGGGCCTGGACAACGTCGAGATCCCGGCCGCCACCGAGCGCGGTGTCATGGTGGTCAACGCCCCCACCTCCAACATCCACTCCGCCGCCGAGCACGCCGTCGCCCTGCTGATGGCCGCCTGCCGCCAGATCCCGGCCGCCGACCGCACCCTGCGTGAGCACACGTGGAAGCGCAGTTCCTTCAACGGTGTCGAGCTGCTCGGCAAGACCGTCGGTGTGGTGGGCCTCGGACGGATCGGCCAGCTCGTGGCGCAGCGTCTCGCGGCGTTCGAGACGAACCTCATCGCCTACGACCCCTATCTCCCGGCCGCCCGTGCCGCCCAGCTGGGCATCGAGCTCGTGGACATCGACGAGTTGGTCTCGCGCGCGGACATGATCACGATGCACCTGCCCAAGACCAAGGAGACCGCCGGGCTGTTCGATGCCGCGAGGTTGGCCCGGGTCAAGGACGGCGTCGTGATCGTCAACGCCGCCCGCGGCGGTCTGATCGAGGAGGACGCACTGGTCGAGGCACTGAAGTCCGGCCGCGTCCGGGCGGCCGGACTGGACGTCTTCGACACCGAACCGTGCACCGATTCACCGCTGTTCGAGCTCGAGAACACCGTGGTGACCCCGCACCTGGGCGCCTCCACCAGCGAGGCTCAGGACCGCGCGGGCACCGATGTCGCCCGTAGTGTCCTGCTGGCACTGCGCGGGGAGTTCGTCCCCGACGCCGTCAACGTCTCCGGTGGCCCCGTCGGCGACGAGGTCGCACCCTGGCTCGACCTGGTCCGCAAGATCGGCCTGATGGCCGGTCACCTGTGCCCGGGTGTGCCCACCACGGTGCGGGTGGATGTGGCCGGTGAGCTCGCCTCCGAGCAGGTCGAGGTCCTCGGACTTGCCGCCCTGCGGGGGATGTTCTCCGCGATCACCGACGAGCCCGCCACCTTCGTCAACGTCGGCCAGATGGCCGAGCAGCGCGGGGTCACCCACTCGGTGGAGACCCGTAGCGAGTCCAAGTCCTACCGCAGCACCGTGACCGTCACGGCGGTCGCGGCCGACGGGGCCCTCGCGAGCGTCACCGGTACGCTCTCCGGTCTGGACCAGGTGCAGAAGATCGTGCGGATCAACGAGCGCGGTTTCGACATGCGCGCCGAGGGCCAGAACCTCTTCGTCCACTACTCCGACCGGCCGGGCGTGCTCGGCAAGGTGGGCTCCATCCTCGGGGGCGAGGGAATCGACATCCAGGCCGCCGCACTGAGCCAGGACGCCCACGGCGAGGGTGCGTCTCTCATCCTCCGCGTCGACCGCGCGGTGGCGGAGCCGACCGTCGACCGGATCGTCGCCGAGCTCGACGCCACCGCCACCCAGATCTCCCTGGCCTGAGTGGATAGGGACCGGTGAAGAGGAATACGGAGATCATGAAGCTCGCAGTCATCCCCGGTGACGGTATCGGTGTCGAGGTCACGGCCGAGGCGCTCCGGGTGCTGGACGCACTCGTCCCGGGTGTCGAGAAGACCGAGTACGACCTCGGGGCGCGGCGGTACCTGCGCAACGGGGAGACGCTGACCGACGCGGACGTCGAGAGTCTTAAGGGGCACGACGCGATCCTGCTCGGGGCGATCGGTGACCCGCGGTCGGTGCCCGCCGGCGTCCTGGAACGCGGCATGTTGCTCCCGCTGCGGTTCGCGCTCGACCACCACGTCAATCTGCGACCCTCGCGGCTCTTCCCGGGGTCGGCCACCCCGCTGAAGAACCCCGGCGAGATCGACTTCGTGGTGGTTCGCGAGGGCACCGAGGGCCTGTACACCGGTAACGGCGGGGCGATCCGTGTGGGCACCCCGCACGAGATCGGCACCGAGACCTCGGTCAACACCCGCTTCGGAGTCGAACGCGTCGTCCGCGACGCGTTCGCCAGGGCCCGCTCGCGGCGCGGCAAGCTCACGCTGGTGCACAAGACCAACGTGCTGGTCAACGCGGGCGGACTGTGGCAGCGCACCGTCGACGAGGTCGCGCCGGAGTTCTCGGACGTCGAGGTGGACTACTGCCATATCGACGCCGCGACCATCTACATGGTCACGGACCCGTCGCGCTTCGACGTGATCGTCACCGACAACCTCTTCGGCGACATCATCACCGATCTCGCGGCCGCCGTCACCGGCGGTATCGGCACTGCGGCATCGGGCAACATCGACGCCTCCGGCACGAACCCGTCCATGTTCGAACCCGTCCACGGGTCCGCGCCGGACATCGCCGGTCAGGGCAAGGCCGACCCGACCGCCGCCATCCTGTCCGTGGCGCTGCTGCTGCGCCACGTCGGCAGGACCGACGAGGCCGAACGCGTCGAGACCGCCGTCGAGGCCGACCTGGGTTCGCGCGGGGACGGTCCCGTCGTGACCTCCGAGGTCGGCGACCGCATCGTGTCGGCGGTGACCACCTAGCGGGTCGACCGGACCTGACGCCACCGCGGCCCGCGGGTGTGAATCGCGTGAAGCGGATCACACCGCGGGTCGCGGGCGTACAGAGTGGACGTATGGACGTCGAACTCGCCGAGGTGAGGGATTTCCTCGCCCGCTGCGCCCCTTTCGACGAGCTGACGGATGAGCAGCTCGACCGGATACCGGCGCGGCTCACCCAGCGGTACCACCGCCGGGGGACCGTGATCCTCGAGGCGGGCGCCCGGAACGACACCCTGCACATCATCCGATCCGGCGCGGTGGAGGTGTGCGACCCGGACGGGGTGCTGCTGGACGCCCGGGACGAGGGTGACTGCTTCGGCTACTCGACTCTCACCCGCGACGGCCCGTCGCGCTACCGGATGGTGGCGGTGTCCGACACCCTGCTGCTCGAGATGTCCCGCGAGGTCTTCGACGACCTGGCTACCGAGCACCCGCGGCTGCGCCATTTCTTCGGTGAGCGCAGCGATCGGATCCGTCAGGATCTCGCCTCGGCCAGGCTCGACGCCGCGGGAGGGGACGCCCTGGGGACACCGGTCGGGGAGCTGCTCGCCCGGGACGCGGTGACCACCGGCCCCGAGACCACCATCCGCGACGCCGCGCAGCTCATGACCGACCGCCGCGTGTCCGCGCTGCTCGTGGTCGAGGCCGGGCAGGTGGTCGGAATCTTCACCGATCGCGATCTGCGCTCGAAAGTGGTGGCCACTGGAGGGGACACCACGGCCGCGGTGTCGACCATCATGACCCCGGACCCGGTGTCGGTCGACGCTGGTTCCCGCGCGTTCGACGCCACCCTCCTCCAGATCGACCGCGGCGTCCACCACCTGCCGGTCTGCGAGAACGGCGTCCCGGTGGGGATGGTGACCAGCGGAGATCTGCTCCGGTTGGCCCAGACCGATCCCGTCTACCTCGCGGCTCGCATCTCCCGGGCGCCCGACACGGACGGTGTGGCGGCCCTGGCCGCCCGGCTACCCGCGCTGGTCGGGGAGTTCGTCCGTCGAGGCACCGCCCCCCAGGACATCGGACGCGTCATCACCGCCACCTCGGACGCCGCGACACGCAGGTTGATCGCGCTGGCGGAGAGCGAACTCGGACCTCCGCCCGTACCGTACTGCTGGGTCGGTCTCGGCTCACAGGCCAGAGGCGAGCTCGGGGTGGCGAGCGACCAGGACAACGCGCTCATCCTCGACGACGCGGCGGCGGGGGTGCAGGGGGCGGACCGGTACTTCGCCGCGCTCGCGGATCGCGTGTGCACCGGGCTCGATCGCGCCGGTTTCCCCCTGTGCCCCGGCGATGTCATGGCCACCAACCCGGTGTGGCGCCGTACGTGCGACGAGTGGGAGCAGCGGGTGGGGGACTGGGTGCGGGCACCCGGGGCCGACGCCGTCCTGCACTCGCAGGTGTTCTTCGACATCCGGCCGGTGCACGGCGACACCTCGCTCTTCCTGCGGGTGCGCCGGGAGATGCTCGTCCGTTCCCAGGGCAGCCCCCGTTTCCTGGCACACCTGGCCCGCATCGCCTGTGACTGGCGCCCACCGCTGGGGTTCTTCCGCGGGCTGGTGGTGGCGCGGCGGGGCGAGTACCGCAACACCCTGGACCTCAAGGCGGGAGGAATCGCCCCCGTGGTGCAGATCGCGCGGTTGCACGCCCTCTCGGCCGGTCTGGACGAGGTCTCCACCCTCGGCCGGCTCGATGCCGCGGCCGGCGCCGGAGTGATCGCGCGCGCCGATGCGGAGGACCTGGGCGAGGCCTTCCGGTTCCTACGCGGACTCGCGTATCGCCATCATGCGCGCCAGATCGCCGACGACGATCCGCAGGACAACCACGTGGATCCCGGCACCCTGAGTTCCGCAGACCGGCACCGGCTCCGGGCGGCCTTCCGGATCATCGCCGGGGCGCAGGGCGCACTCGCCCTGAAGTACCGGGTCGGGCAGATGTGATGCGCGAGTGGTTCACCGGTGCGGGCCGCAGGCGCCGCGCCGCACGGCGCCTTCCCGAGGGGCCTCTCCGGCACTACCTCGAGACGCCGCCACCGGGGCCGTCGACTCCTCTCGGTGAGCTACCACTGCTGGCCGTGGACGTGGAGACCACCGGGCTCGAGCCACGCCGTGACAGGGTGCTGTCGGTGGGGTCGGTGCCGGTGGACGGTGACCGGATCGTCCTCGGTGGTGCGGAGTCGATGCTCCTGCGGGGAGCGCACGCGGAGGATGACGACGGCGTGGGGCAGAGTGCCACGCTCCACGGCATCACCGACGACACCGTGGCGACCGGTGTGGGCGGGGACGTCTTCCTGGACCGGATCCTCGGGGCGTTGGCCGGGCGGGTGCTCGTCGCTCACTACAGCCGTATAGAAACGGATTTCCTGGCGTCGTTGTGCTTCCTCCACCACGGTGTCAGACCCACCTTCGTCGCCGTAGACACGCTCGAGCTCCACCGCCGGGTGCTCGGAGCGGGCATCGACAGGGGCTTCGCCCCGGAGTCCTCCCCGGACCGGTTGCGGCTGTGGAGCGCCCGGGAGCGGTACGGCCTGCCCCGATACCGGGCGCACGATGCTCTCGTCGACGCCCTCGCGTGCGCCGAGCTGTACCTCGCCCAGACGGCGGAGCTACACGACCGCGGGGTCAGGACCCTCCGGGATCTGCGGACGACATAGGATCGCGGGTATGCGTCTCGCCCGTATCGCCCACCCGCAGGGATTCGCCTTCGTCGAGGTCCGTGGGGACATCGCCGATCCGGCCGCACTCACGTGCGCCGAGATCTCGGAACACCCCTTCGGTACCCCCGAGTTCACCGGCCGCGAATGGCCGTTGGCAGACGTCCGCCTGCTCGCCCCGATCCTCGCCTCCAAGATCATCTGCGTGGGCAAGAACTACGCGGAGCACGCCGAGGAGATGGGATCCGAGGCGCCCGCGGAACCACTGATCTTCCTCAAACCCAACACCTCGGTGATCGGTCCGGAGGCCGCGATCGCGTACCCGCCGAGTTCGGAGCGGGTGGACCACGAGGGGGAGCTCGCCGTGGTGATCGGCCAACCGTGCCGTGACGTCTCGGCCGCCCGTGCCCACGAGGTCATCCTGGGCTACACCTGCGGCAACGACGTCACCGCGCGGGATCAACAACTCTCGGACGGGCAGTGGACCCGCGGCAAGGGCTACGACAGCTTCTGCCCCCTCGGCCCGTGGATCGTCACCGACCTCGATCCCAACGGCCTCGACGTGCGCACCACGCTCCACCACGCCGACGGGACGTCGGAGGTGCGTCAGGACGGCAACACCTCGCAGTTCATGCACACCGTGGGTGAGATCATCGAGTACGTCAGCAGGGTCATGACCCTCCTGCCGGGCGACGTGGTGCTCACGGGCACCCCGGCCGGTGTCGGCCCGATGCTCCCCGGGGACCGGGTGACCGTCGAGATCGAGGGGATCGGTGCGCTGACCAACCCCGTGGTGGACAGGTAGGTCCGCTCCCGACCCGGCCGGTCACCGGGCGCCGGGTCAGACGGCGCCCAACGCCGTGAGCACGGTGCGGAGCTTGGCGGCCGTCTCGGCCACCTCGTCGTCGGGGTCCGAATCGGCGACGAGTCCCCCGCCCGCCCAGGCGATCGCGCCGGAACGGTCGGCGTCTATCTCGGCGCAGCGGATGGTGACCATCCAGTCGCCGTCGCCACCCGCCTCCGCCCACCCGACCGCACCGGAGTAGAAGCCGCGTACGCCCTCGACGCCCGCGATCACCCGACGTGCCTCCTCTGTGGGGGTTCCGCACACCGCGGGGGTGGGGTGTACGGCCAACGCCAGGTCCAGGGCGGTGGTGCGGGGGTCGGCGACGCGTCCCCGGATCCGCGTTCCCAGATGCCACATCTCCCGGGTCGAGGCGAGGGAGGGCCGGGCGGGGATGTCCAGGTCGCGGCACAGGGGGGCCAGCGCCTCCGCGAGGGAGTCCACCACGAAGGAGTGTTCGGAGGCGTCCTTGACCGACTCCCTGAGTGCACGACCCGAGGCCTGGTCCCGCGCCGGGTCGGTTGATCGCGGGGCCGATCCGGCGAGGGGATGGCACTCCACGATGTCGCCGCGGCGTCGCACGAGCAGTTCCGGGCTCGATCCCACCAGCACGCGACCGGCGTGGTCGCCGCCCGCGGGGGAGAGGTCGACGAGGTAGCCGTCGGCGGACGGGCTCGAGTCGATGAGGGCAGCGCACACCGCGTGGGGGTCGATGGACTCCTCGGCGACCAGGCGCACCGCGCGGGCGAGCACGACCTTGTCCAGACCGCCGGCCCGGATCCCGGCGACAGCCGTGGCAACCCGATTTCGGTGGTCCAGGGTCGGTGGGAGCTCCTCGGTGACGTGTGCACGGGTGCGGATCGACCGGAAGTAGGCGGGGGGCTCGAGGGGGCCGTCGGTGCGGACCACGATGTCCGGCTCGACCAGCGCCGCCGGGGCATCCGGCTCGAAACCGATCGCACCGACCACCAGACCGCAGGCACCGGACCGGAGTGCCAGCGCCGCGTCGGCCGGGTCGGTGAACACTCGGAGCGACCCCTGCGTCCGGAGCGAACCCGTGTGTCGGGAGAGGAGGAAATCCGGTGCGGTGACCGGCCGGGCGGCGTCTGGGAGGGGCCCTGACGCCACGGCTCGCCCCCTTCGCTCGTCGGCCGTGGGCCACGCTCGGACGGCGGCCACGGGTACCCGGCCGATCCTAGGCCGGTCCTCCGCGGGGGCGCGAGCCGGCACCGTCACTAGGATGGACGACATGACCGCCTCAGACATCCGAGTCCGCTTCTGCCCGTCGCCCACCGGAACGCCCCACGTCGGCCTCGTCCGGACGGCCCTGTTCAACTGGGCCCACGCGCGGCACACGGGCGGGGCGTTCGTCTTCCGCATCGAGGACACGGATGCCGCACGCGACTCGGAGGAGTCCTACCAGGCCCTGCTCGACGCGCTCCGGTGGCTCGGACTGGACTGGGACGAGGGACCGGAGGTGGGGGGACCGTACGCGCCGTACCGGCAGTCCGAACGACGGGACCAGCACCTCGAGGTGGTGCGCAGGCTCGTCGAGGCGGGGGAGGCGTACGAGTCCTTCTCGACCGCCGAGGAGGTGGAGGCACGCCACCGTGCGGCCGGACGCGATCCGAAGCTCGGATACGACGGGTTCGACCGGGATCTCACCGAGGAGCAGAAGCAGGCCTACCGTGACGAGGGCCGGGGCGCGGTGATCCGTCTGCGCATGCCGGACGAGGACCTGGGTTGGAACGACCTCGTCCGAGGCGAGACCGTGTTCAAGGCCGGTACCGTTCCGGACTTCGCCCTCACCCGGGGCAACGGGATCCCGCTGTACACCCTGGTCAACCCGGTCGACGACGCACTCATGAAGATCACCCACGTCCTGCGGGGCGAGGACCTGCTCAGCTCGACCCCCCGGCAGATCGCGCTCTACCGCGCGTTGACACGGATCGGCGTGGCGGACCGGGTTCCCGAGTTCGGGCACCTGCCGTTCGTCATGGGGGACGGCAACAAGAAACTCTCCAAGCGGGACCCGGAGTCCGACCTGTTCCTGCACCGCGACCGCGGCATGCTCCCCGAGGGCCTGCTCAACTACCTCGCGCTGCTGGGCTGGGGGCTGTCGGACGACCGCGACGTGTTCTCGCTCGGCGAGATGGTGGACGCCTTCGACATCCGCCAGGTCAACTCCAACCCGGCTCGGTTCGACCAGAAGAAGGCCGACGCGATCAACGCCGAGCACATCCGGCAGTTGGCGCCGGAGGAGTTCGCACGGCGTCTGCGGGAGTTCCTCGAGGCCCACCCGTCCGAGGACGGCCTGACACTGCCCGAGTGGTTGGACGGCGAACGTTGGACTGTCGTGGCGGAGTTGTTGCAGACCCGCATCGTGGTCCTGTCCGACGCGTGGGGTCTCATCCACTTCCTGGTGGTGGACGATGCGGGGTTCACCGTCGACCCGCAGTCGGCCGCCAAGAACCTCAAGCCCGAGGCCCGTGAGGTCGTCGACGCCGCGGTGGCCGCACTCGAGTCCGTGGAGGAGTGGACCACTCCGGTGATCGAGGCGGCACTGTCCGGGGCGCTGGTGGACGAACTGGGGATCAAGCCGCGCAAGGCCTACGGGCCGGTGCGGGTCGCGGTCACCGGATCGCACATCTCGCCTCCCCTGTTCGAGTCGCTGGAACTACTGGGTCGGGAGGCCACCCTCTCCCGTCTCCGTGCTGCGCCGATCGCGGAATGACCAGGCGATTTGCTATTCACCCTTGGTGATTTGATAGTCTCTTCGAGGTCGCCCCGCACGGGGCGGACAAGTGAATACAGTGGCCTATGGTGTAATTGGCAACACAGCGGTTTCTGGTACCGTCGTTCTAGGTTCGAGTCCTGGTAGGCCAGCTGAGCGTGTCACCGCGCTCGCTGCAGTGGATCCCTCGCGGATCCACGTCCTGAGCCCCCGTCGTCTAGCGGCCTAGGACGCCGCCCTCTCACGGCGGTAGCGTGGGTTCGAATCCCATCGGGGGTACAACTACAGACGACAGCGCCCGGAGCAGATCTCGCTCCGGGCGCTGTCGTCGTATGGTGGCTCCTCCCACGCGTTCAGGCCGAGGCCGACGCGAACGCCCCGTAGTCATCGGGGGCCGGACCGGGACCGTTCACACGGCCCCGACCCCGCAACCGCATGAGTTGACGTGCGTGATCGTCGAGGGCGCGGTCCTCGGCGGACACGGGGTCCCAGCGGGGTACCGGGGTGGGGCGGTGGTCGAGGCCCAGTGCCGCGCAGACGGTGAGGCAGTGCGTCGTGAGGACTCGTTCCGAGGACGTGGGATCGCCCGACCGGACGTGCACGGACACGTGGAGGGTCTCGTGGCCGGTGTGCAGGAGTCGCGCCTCGACCTCCACCACGTGCCCTATCCGCACCGGGTGGTAGAAGCGGACCCCGCCCGCATAGACGGACGTGCACGGGGTCCCGGACCACCGGGTCGCGCACAGATTGGCCGCGTCGTCGATCCAGGACATCAGCCGGCCGCCGTGGACGTTCCCACCCCAGTTGACGTCGCGCGGCGCGGCCAGGAACCGCAGTGTCGACCGGGGCGCGGTGCCGTCCTCCGAATACGTCTGGCGGGCCATGGCGTCCTCGATGTCCTTCCGGAGGGTGATCCGCATGACCGCCTCGTCCGCCTCGTGGACCTCCAGCCGTGACGCGGGTTCCCAGGACGGGACGGGAACGGGGACGCCGTCCCGGACGGCGATGAAGACGACGAGGCACTCCGCACAGTGGCGGTACTCCAGGGACACCGGATCGGCCGCCCGGACATCGCACTGGATGTGCATCGACGTGGTGCCCGTGTGGACCAGGCGCGCCGAGACCTCCACGAGCATCCCCGAGTGCACGGGTCTCGAGAAGCGCACGTTGCCGACGTACGCCGTGACGGCGTAGCCACCACTCCAGGCCGCGGCCTGCGCGTACGCCGCCTTGTCGAGCCACTCGAGAATGCGGCCGGTATGGACTTGTTCGCCCGTCCCGACGTCGGTCGGGGCGGCGAGGAAGCGGAGGACGGTCTCTCTGGTCATCGGCACCTCCGGCACGTTAATCACGGTGCGTTGCAGCACGGTTGCCGCGCGTGTTGAACACGTGACGAGATTCTCACCCGGCTCGAGCCGGGCGGTGAGCACCCGGGCCCGTCAGTCGACCGTCTCCTTGAGCGCGTCCTCGCGGATGAACAGCAGCAGGACCGTGGCGAGCAGCAGTAGCGGCACCACGACGAGGAAGATCGGCACCAGGGCGTCGTTGTACGACCCCACGATCGCGTCGTGCAGAGGGCCGGGCAGGCCGGCGAGGATCTCGGGGCTCATCGAGTTGGCCGCTCCGGAGCCGTTCGCGAACGACTGCGCCACCTCGGCTCCCTCCGGCCCCATCCCGGCCGCGGCGGCGGGGATCCGTTCTCCCATGAGGTCGGCCAGGCGGCTGACGAACAGGGATCCGACGACCGCCGACCCCAGCGTCCCGCCGATCTGGCGGAAGAAGTTGTTGGACGCGGTGGCGGTCCCGACCATCGACACGGGGAACGAGTTCTGGACGATGAGGACGAGCAGCTGCATGCACAGGCCCAGACCGAAGCCGAAGACGAAGAGCACGACCCCGAGGTGGAGCAGGGTGTCGGAGGCCTCGAGTGAACCGATGAGCCACAGGCCCACGGACATGATGATCGTCCCGGCCACCGGGTACCACTTGTAGCGGCCGGTCCGGCTCACGATGTTGCCCACGATGATCGAGGTGCCCATCATCCCGCCCATCATCGGCGTCATCATCAGGCCCGCGTCGGTGGGGCCCAGCCCGTGGACCATCTGGATGTAGGTGGGCAGGTACGTGATGGTCCCGAACATCGCGACACCGATGATGAGTCCGGCGGCGGTGGAGAGCGCGAAGTTGCGCTGCGCGAACAGGGTCATGGGGATCAGTGGATGCGGGGACCGGAGCTCGACCAGGACGAACGCCACCGCGCAGAACAGGAACAGCCCGGTGAGGCCGACGATCGCGGGGTCCGTCCACGCGTACCGGCGTCCGGCCCACGACGACACCAGGATGAGCGCGGTGGTGCCGGTGACCATGAGGACCGTGCCGGGCCAGTCGGTGCTGCGGCCGGTGCCGCGGTTGGGCAACCGGAGATAGAGAACGGCCACCACCAGGGCGAGCAGGCAGATCGGCAGGTTGAACCACAGCGCCCACCGCCAGCCCGGGCCCTCGGTGAAGAACCCGCCGAGGAGTGGACCGAGGATCGACGACAGCCCGAAGACCGCCCCCATGACACCCATGTACCGTCCCCGCTGTCGGGCGGGGACCACGTCGGCGACGATGGCCTGGGACAGCACCATGAGACCGCCCCCGCCCAGTCCCTGGACTGCGCGCGAGACGATCAGCACATCGATGTTCCACGAGAGCGCGCCGAGCACGGACCCACCGAGGAAGAGCAGGATCGCGGCGACGAAGAGCGGCTTGCGACCGATCTGGTCGCCGAGCTTCCCGTAGACCGGCAGCCCGATGGTCATGGTGAGGAGATAGACGGTGATGACCCAGCTCATCTTGTCCACGCCACCCAGGTCCGCGACGATCGTCGGCAACGCGGTCGCGAAGATCATCTGTCCCAGGGACACGATGAGCATCCCGAGCAGCAGGGAGGTGAAGACCAGCGGAACGTTGTGGGTGGCCGGGGTGGGCCGGTCCGGATCCCGGGTGGTCTCGGTGTGGACGCTGGTCTCGCTCATGAAGGTGTTCCCGTGTGCTCGGAGTGGTGGGTGACGCTGGGCTCGGTGACATTGGGCTCGGAGTCGGCGGGCCGGGTGACGAGGAGGGCGAGTTGTCGGAGCGCGGTCGCGCATTCGACGTGGAGGTTGTCGAACGTCGCCGCCTCCCTCGTCAGCCAGGTGGAGAACCCGAGGTTGGCCGAGGCCGCCACCAGGGCCACGCAGGCGCGGGCCTCCGCCTCGGCGGGCACACCGTCCAGGCTGCGCAGGAAGGGGTGCCGTCGGAAGTGCTCGGTGACGAGGTCCACCAACCGGATCTGGAAGCGGTACGACGCGGTCATCCGTGCCGCTCCGAGTTCCGGGTTCGCGCGGAATATCTCCCGTCGCCGATGGGCCAGGACCGCGGTCTGGGCGTCGTCCGCCACGCGCGCGGCCTCGAACGCGCCGAGGAAGAGGCGCAGCAGCGCACCGGGGACGTCGGGGTCGACCGCGTCGAGGAAGTCCGCGCGGTGGCCCTCGGGCACCTCGGCCGGCGGCGAACCGATGACGGCCGCCTCCTTGGAGGGCACGTAGTTGAAGAACGTGCGCTTGGACACCTGGGCCTGCGAGCAGATCTGATCCACCGTCACGCAGTCGTACCCGTGCTCGAGGACGAGCGAGGTCGCGGCGGTCTCGATGGCCACCATCGTCGAGCGCCGTTTGCGCTCGCGGAGGGAATCCGCATCGGGAGGGGAGGTCATGACGGAGAGCGTACCCGGAAAGTGCACTCGGTGCATATTTGCACTTGGTGCATGACGTCGGGCCCGACGATTTGGAGGTCGACAGGTCCGGCCGCTACTGTCGATGCGTACCAGGCCCCCGTCGTCTAGCGGCCTAGGACGCCGCCCTCTCACGGCGGTAGCGTGGGTTCGAATCCCATCGGGGGTACGTCAGTAGTTGTCCCGGTTCGTCGCGAGAGCGAGGAGCCGGGACATCGCGCATTTCGGGGCGCATTTCGGGGCGTGAGAGGATTCCGGCGTGAACTCACGCCGCGACGTCCTCCGCCTGGCGCTCGGCGCCGGACTCGGCCTCGCCGGCCTGACCGCGTGTGGCGCGGGCGGGGAATCGACGACGACGAGCCCGGCCGTCTCGACGAGTGACCCGCTCGCGCCTCCCGCCCCGGTCCGGACACCGACCGAGGACTCGCCGGTCCGGAGCCTGGGCACCCTCTCCTCCGCGGACCTGGACGTCGTACTCGCACTCGGGATGGAACCGGAGGTCGCGTGGGCCGCGGACGGGACGGGGCCCCGGCCCTGGCGCGAGCGGCCGTCCCCGCCGGAGCCCGACTGGGCCGGGTCGGGACCGCCCAGCCTGCGCTCGCTGCTGCTGTTCGGCGTCGACGCCTTCGCGCTCGCCGCCGCCGACGTCTCCGAGGCGCAGTTGCGCGGATTCGAGCAGCTCGCCACCGTCATCGTCGACCCCGACGGCCGGCCGGGGTGGCGGGAGCACCTCGACCTGGTGGCCGGTGCGGTCGATCGCGACCCGGCTCCGCCCGCGGCCGACACGGAGGATGCACTCGACGCGTGGTCCCGGGGTCAGCGGCGGCTCGGGGTCGAGGCCCTCGTCGTCGTCGTCGGTACCGGCGCCCGTCCCGACACCCCCGTCGCCACCCTCCAGGACGGTTCGCCGTTCGGCCGGGAGCTCCGGGATCTGGGCTTCGAGGTGATCTCCGATCCGGAGCCCGTCCCGTACCGCGAGCTGCGGCGGCCCGGAGTGCAGGTGGCGCGGGTGGATCCGCGCGACGGCGACCTGGTGGCGGCGGTACGTCAACCCAGCGTCACCAGCCTGCCGTGGGCGCTCGACCGGCTGGCGGACGGGCGTCGGCCGGCATAGGCGTCGGCTGGCATGGGCGTCGGCCGGCATGGCGAGCTGTCGCCGCCCCACGTCGGTTCGGGCGCCTCCGCCGGGGCGATCCACCTGCACGCTCGTCGCGATCTCGCGCAGTCCATCCGCGCGCGCGGATGTCGTGCCGCCGGTCGCGATGTACTCCCGCCCGCACCGCTGCGCGGGCGGGAGTGCATCGACAGGAGCGGCTGTGATGCGGGTCGACGGGTGCGCGCGCGGATGTCGCACTGCGCGTCAGCCCGGGGCGCGCCGCGCGGGAGGTCAGAGCCTCTTGTGGATCGCGTCCGCGGCGGCGAGCAGATCGGCCGCCCAGCGCACCCCCGGGCGTCGACCGATGCGGTCGACCGGGCCCGAGACGGAGATCGCGGCGACCACTGCGCCCGTCGCGTCCCGGATGGGCGCGGAGATGGAGGCGACCCCGGCCTCGCGCTCGGCCACCGACTGCGCCCAACCCCGCCGGCGCACCTCGGCGAGCTGCCGTTCCGTGTAGGCCGCGTCCACAAGGAGCGCGCGCTGGGTGGCGGGATCGGCCCACGCCGCCAGGACCTTGGCGCCGGAGCCCCGGCTCATCGGCAGGATCGCGCCCACCGGGACGGTGTCCCGCAGGCCGGTGGGGGGCTCGGCGGAGGCCACGCAGATCCGGTGGTCGCCCTCGCGGCGGTAGACCTGCACGCTCTCCTCGGTGGCCTCGCGCAGACGGGGCAGGACGGCGGATGCGGCCTCCGCCAGGGAGTCCGCCGCGTGCGCGGCGAGCTTGGCCAATCCGGGCCCGAGACTCCAGACACCGGCGTCGTCGCGGGACAGGAGCTGGTGGATCTCCAGCCCCACCGCGAGCCGGTGTGCGGTGGCCCGGGGGAGCCCCGTGCGCTCACAGAGGTCCGAGAGGACACACGGTTGCTCAGCCACGGCGTGGAGCACCGTCATGGCTTTGTCGAGGACTCCGATCCCGCTATACTGTCTCACAGTTCGACTATAGCGTCCTACATGGTGAGAATCTATCGGTTCAACGCCCGGGACGTGGACTGGAGGCGTGATGAGTGTGACACCGTCCGGGGCGACCCGGGGCCGGACCCTGGCGGAGAAGGTGTGGGACGACCACGTGGTGGTCAGGGGAGAGGGTGAGGGCGAGTCCCGCGGGCCCGATCTGGTCTACATCGACCTCCACCTCATCCACGAGGTCACCAGCCCGCAGGCCTTCGACGGGCTCAGGTTGGCGGGTCGTGGCCTGCACCGTCCGGATCTCACGATCGCGACCGAGGACCACAACGTCCCGACCGACATCGTCGGGGGCGCGACCAACCTCATCGCCGACCGGGTGTCCCGGACCCAGATCGAGACCCTGCGTCGCAACTGTGACGAGTTCGGGGTCCGGTTGTACCCGATGGGCGACCCGGGCCAGGGGATCGTCCACATCATCGGCCCCCAGCTCGGGCTCACCCAGCCCGGCATGACCGTGGTGTGCGGCGACTCGCACACCTCGACCCACGGGGCGTTCGGCTCCATCGCGATGGGCATCGGTACGTCCGAGGTCGAGCACGTCATGGCAACCCAGACGCTGTCCCTGCGGCCGTTCAGGACGATGGCCGTCACGGTGACGGGTGAGCTGCAACCGGGAGTGTCCGCCAAGGACCTCATCCTGGCGGTCATCACCCAGATCGGGACAGGCGGCGGGCAGGGCCACATCATCGAGTACCGCGGCGAGGCCGTGGAGAAGCTCTCGATGGAGGCGCGGATGACCATCTGCAACATGAGCATCGAGGCCGGTGCCCGGGCCGGCATGATCGCGCCCGACCAGACCACCTACGACTACCTCCGGGGTCGGCCGCACGCGCCCCGGGGGCAGGAGTGGGACGCGGCCGTCGAGTACTGGGACGGCCTGCGGACCGACGACGACGCCGTGTTCGACACCGAGGTCGTGGTCGACGGCTCCGCGCTCACCCCGTTCGTCACCTGGGGGACCAATCCGGGCCAGGGTGCGCCCCTGGGCTCCGCCGTCCCCGACCCGGAGACCTTCGGGGACGAGAGCGAACGCATCGCCGCGCAGGGCGCACTCGACTACATGGATCTCGAGGCCGGCACGCCGCTGCGCGAGGTCCCCGTCGACGTGGTGTTCGTGGGTTCGTGCACCAACGGGCGCATCGAGGACCTGCGGACCGTGGCCGGGATCATCGACGGCCGCGAGGTCGCCGAGGGAGTGCGGATGCTGGTCGTGCCCGGATCGATGCAGGTCCGGTTGCAGGCCGAGGAGGAAGGCCTGGACCGGGTGTTCACCGCCTTCGGCGCCGAGTGGCGGCAACCCGGATGCTCGATGTGTTTGGGGATGAACCCCGATTCACTCGAGCCCGGACAGCGTTGTGCCTCGACCTCCAACCGCAATTTCGAGGGCCGCCAGGGCAAGGGCGCCCGCACCCACCTCGTCAGCCCGGCGGTCGCCGCGGCCACCGCCGTCGTCGGGCGGTTGGCCTCGCCCGCCGATCTCGAGCCCGCGAAGGGGGCCTGATCACCATGGAGCCGATCACCACCCACACCGGAATCGGGGCACCGCTGCACCGGTCCAACGTGGACACCGACCAGATCATCCCGGCCGAGTACCTCAAGCGCGTCACGCGCACCGGGTTCGAGGACGGCCTGTTCTCCTCGTGGCGCGCGAACGAACCCGACTTCGTCCTCAACCGTCCGCCGTACGACCGCGCCTCCGTGCTCGTGGCCGGACCGGACTTCGGCACCGGCTCGTCCCGCGAGCACGCGGTGTGGGCTCTGAAGGACTTCGGGTTCCGCGTGGTCATCTCGGCGCGTTTCGCCGACATCTTCCGGGGCAACTCGGGCAAGTCGGGCCTCGTTGCCGCGCAGGTCGAGCAGCAGAACGTCGAACTCCTGTGGAAGATCATGGACGAGGAGCCCGGGATCGAGCTGACCGTGGACCTGGGTACGCGGACGGTGTCCGCGGGGGACGTGACCGTCCCGTTCGACATCGACGACTACACCCGCTGGCGCCTGATGGAGGGGCTCGACGACATCGGGCTCACCCTCCGGCGGGCCGATGCCATCGCGGAGTTCGAGGATCACCGACCGGCGTTCAAGCCCGTCACCACCCTCCCCGAAAGGCGCTGAACACCGGCCCTGGGCAGCCGCCTCCGCGATGGACCCCCGTGCGACGGCGATGTGTGAGTATGCTTTTATTTCATACGGCGCGGTCTTCCTCCGCGCGAGCGTACTCACCCTAAGGGGGACCCTCGTGAACAAGGCCGACCTAATCGCCGAACTGGCGGACCGGATGGGCGGAGACCAGCAACTCGCCACCGAGGCGCTGGAGAACACACTCGACATCATCGTGCGGACGGTGTCGTCGGGGGAGTCCATCACCATCATGGGCTTCGGGATCTTCGAGAAGCGTGCCCGCGCGGCCAGGGTCGCGCGTAACCCGCATACCGGCGAGTCCATCCCCGTACCGCCCACCTACTCGCCGGCATTCCGCCCGGGCCAGTACTTCAAGTCCGTGGTCCAGGGCAGTGAGACCCTCCCGGAGGGACGACTCGCCGCGAAGCGGTCCAGCTCCCACCAGTCCTTCGGGGGTGTCGGGAAGAACGGCGTGAACCACCGCGACAAGGTCAGTTGAGCAGCCGGGCCCGTCGGGTGACCGGGTCAGTCGAGGGACGGGACCGGTCGAGGGGCGCCGCTCACAGCACCGGGAGCGGACTCGGGTAGTAGTCGGCGAACACCAGCGTCCCGCCGTCGAAACCCAGCCCCCAGACCCCGGCCTTCTTGGTCGCGGTGCTCCCCACCTCGATCCCCGCCCGCGCGGCCAGGTCGTCGACGAGCCCGGGGACGGCCGTTCCCTGCGAACTCACCGCCGCGACGCCCTCGCCGGCGACGAGCTCGATCAGCCGCTCCCTGGCGGCCGAGGGATCCTCCTGGTACGCCTCGTCGCTCAGCGTCGGCTCGACGGAGATCCCCACCCCGAGCTCATCGGACAGCGGGGACAGGGTCTGTTCACAGCGCACCCTCGGTGCGCTGTGTAGCCGCCGGACGCCGAACGCACGGAGCATCGGTGCGAGCAGCTCGGCCTGGGCCCGCCCGGCCTTGTCGAGAGGACGTGACGCGTCCTGCCCACTCCACTCGGATCTGCTCCCCGCCTTGGCGTGACGGACCAGCAGGAGGACCGAGTCCACCTGCCGGGCCGCGTCGAAGCGGGTGAGGATCTTCCTGTCCAACGCATAGGAGACCAACTCCTTGGCCTCGTCGACGGGGAGCCACCGGATCTCGTCGACCTCCGAGTTCGGCTCGAAGCCACCGCCGTGGGCGAGGGCGGACCAATAGGTGACCTCTTTCCGGGTGCTCTCCTTGAGCGGGTACGCGGTGGTCCCGATCCTCGCTTCGAGTGCCGCGATGAACCCTGTCTCCTCCGCGAGCTCACGCACCGCGGTGACCGGCAGCGATTCGCCGGGGTCGACCTTTCCCTTGGGCAGTGACCAGTCGTCGTATCGGGGCCGGTGGACCACCGCGCAGCGGGGCGAGCGGCCGTCCATGCGGTACAGGACGGCCCCCGCCGCGGGGACCACGCGGACGCGCGAATTGCTCCCGCTCGACTTTCTGCTCATCGGTCCCGGAACCCGGCGTGGGCCGAGGCCATGCGTTCCTGGTGGTCGACCGAGCCGGACCGGTCCCCGGGGGCGGGCATCCGGGCCCACGAGGCGTCGGGCTGCAGGTGGAAACTGCGCGTGGCCGGATCGAGGGCCGAGTCGAAGATGCGGTGGACCTGCGCCTTGAGCCGGGGGTCGGTGACGGTCGTCATCACCTCGACGCGGCGGTCCAGGTTCCGGTGCATCATGTCCGCGCTGCCGATCAGGACCTCGTCGGCCCCGAGGAAGTTCAGGATCCGGGAGTGCTCCAGGAACCGACCGAGTATCGAGCGGACGTGGATGTTCTCGCTGAGACCGGGGACGCCGGCCCGTAGCGCGCAGATGCCCCGGACGACGATCTCCACCGGCACGCCCGACTGGGATGCGCGGTACAGGGCGTCGATGATCTGCTCGTCGACGAGTGCGTTGGCCTTGAGCCGGATGCCCGACGCACGTCCCTCGGCCGCCAGGGCGATCTCGCGGTCGATCCTCTCGATGATCCCCGACCGGATGCCCTCCGGGGCCACGAGCAGACGCCGGTACTTGGAGACGTTCGAGAACCCGGTGAGGTGGTTGAACAGGTCCGTCAGGTCCGAGGCGACATCCTCGTCGGCGGTGAACAACCCCACGTCCTCGTAGAGACGGGCCGTCTTGGGGTTGTAGTTTCCGGTGCCGATGTGGGCATAGCGTTGCAGGCGGTCTCCCTCCTTGCGCACCACCAGGCACGTCTTGCAGTGCGTCTTGAGGCCCAGCAGCCCGTACACCACGTGGACGCCGGCCTGCTCGAGTTCGCGGGCCCACCGGATGTTGTTCTGCTCGTCGAAACGTGCCTTGATCTCGACGAGCGCGACCACCTGTTTCCCGGCGGCCGCGGCGTCCACGAGGGCGTTGACGATGGGGGAGTCACCCGACGTCCGGTACAGGGTCTGTTTGATGGCCAGTACGTTGTCGTCCGCGGCGGCCTGTTCGATGAAGCGCTGGACCGTGGTGGCGAACGAGTCGTACGGGTGCTCCACCAGGACGTCGCCCTCCTGGAGGGAGGCGAAGATGTTCCGGGCCGTCTCCCGCTCACCGAACGCCGGTGGGGTGGCCGGGACCATGGCCGGGTCCTTGAGGTCGGGTAGGTCCAGCCCGTGGATCTGCCACAACCCCGTCAGATCGAGCAGGCCCGAGAACCGGATCACGTCCGCCGAGGCGACGTCGAGTTCGTGCTGGAGTATCCGCAGCATCCGGGGGGTCATGTCCTCGGCGATCTCGAGGCGTACGGCGGACCCGAAGCGGCGACGGGCGAGCTCGCGCTCGAGTGCCTGCAGCAGGTCCTCGTCGCGGTCCTCCTCGACCTCCATGTCCGCGTTGCGGGTCACGCGGAAGACGTGGTGCTCGACGATCTCCATGCCCTGGAACAGATCTCCCAGGTGGGCCGCGATGATCTCCTCGGCGGGCACGAACGAGTACTCGTCCTCGGCCCCGCGGTCCACCCGGACGAAGCGGGGCACGTTGTGGGGGATCTTGACCCGGGCGAAGTGCTCCTGCCCCGACCCGATGTCGCGGATTATCACCGCCAGGTTGAGGCTGAGCCCGGAGATGTAGGGGAAGGGGTGCGCCGGGTCGACGGCCAGGGGGGTCAGAACCGGGAAGATCGAGTTCCGGAACAGCTCCGCCAGGGAGAACCGCTCGTCGGCGGTCAGGTCGCCCCACGGCAGGATCCGGATCCCGTTCTGCTCCAGCTGGGGCCGGATCTCGTCGTGGAACAACCGGGTCTGCTCGTCGCAGAGTTCACGGGTCCGGACACTGATCCGTCCGAGCTGCTCGGCGGGTGTCTGGCCGTCGGCGGACCTGACCGACAACCCGGTCTTGTCGCGTCGTTTCAGTCCTGCCACCCGCACCATGTAGAACTCGTCCAGGTTCGACCCGAAGATCGCCAGGAACTTGGCCCGCTCCAGCAGGGGGAGATCCTGCTCGCCCGCCAGGGCGAGCACCCGGGCGTTGAAGTCGAGCCAACTGAGTTCGCGGTTGAGGTAGCGGTCACGGGGTCGGGGGAGTTGTTCGAGTACGGGCTCGTCTACGGTCACCGGACCATTGTGGCCGATACCCCGGCGGCGTGAGCACCTTGTGCCACAGCGGGGGTCCGCAGAACCGCCGTCGTGGCCTCGCCCACGGCACGGTCGGTCAGCGCCGCCACGTCCGCGGGGGTGTCGACGTCACGCGTGGCCGCGCCTGAGGGGTCGGCGTCGTGGAGGGGCACCGCGCCGCCCTCGGCCAGGTGCCGCGCGGCGGAGTCGACCCCGAACCGTGGGACACGTGCCACGGCGGTACCGGTCCAGAACGCCATCGTCGTCCCGGCACCACGATGGTCGGGCACCACCGAGTGCGGGTGGGTGCCCGCGACATCGAGCACGCGGGCCAGGTGGGCCGCCCGGAGTTCGGGCAGGTCCGCGGTCACCACCCCCACCGGGCCCGGCACGCCGTGGATCGCCGCGGCCAGGGCCGTGTTGAGGGGGTCGCCCGCCCGATCCGCGGCGTGGGGGGGCTCGGGGACTATGTCGCACGGGACCATGTCGGGCAGGAGGTCTCGTGCGAGCGCCGTCATGTCTGGGTCGGAGGTGACGACACGGACCCGGGAGACACCGGGCGTGGAGGCGCAGGCCCGGAGGACGTCCTCGGCCATCGCGAGCACCAGTGCTCGTCTCCCGGTCGCGGTGAGAGCGGGGGCGAGTCGGCTCTTGGCACGGTCGAGGGCCTTGACGGGCACGACTATCGTCCACCCGCCGTCCGCCGACCCGTCACCCGCCACCGTGCTCATCGCCTGTCATCCTGCCAGCAGAGCCTCGCGAGCGCGGCGGGCCGGGTAGCGTTTGCTCAGGATCCACCTGTGACGGGCTCGGGTGGGGTACGACGAGCCGGGAGGCGAAATGGCGCGGGTCGCGGTGATGGGTGCGGGGTCGTGGGGGACCGCCGTCGGCAAGGTGCTCGCGGACGCGGGATCGGAGGTCGTCCTCTGGGCCCGCCGCGACGAGGTGGCCCGCGGGATCAACGAGCGGCACTGCAATGACAAATACCTCCCGGACATCGTCCTGCCGGCGACGGTCACCGCCTCCACCGACCCCGCCGAGGTGCTCTCGGGCTCCCACGAGGTGGTCCTGGCGGTGCCGTCCCAGAGCCTGCGCGGGAACCTCGAGACCTGGGTGGACTTCCTCGAGCCGGAAGCCGGGGTCATCTCCCTGGCCAAGGGAATCGAGACCGGGACCCTGATGCGCATCAGTCAGGTGGTCGCCGAGGTGACGGGACTGCCGGAGAGCAGGATCGCCGCGCTGTCCGGGCCCAATCTCGCGCGGGAGATCGCCGAGGGCCAGCCTGCGGCGACAGTCATCGCATGCCCGGATGTCGACCGCGCGGCCCGCCTGCAGGACTCGTTCACCACGCCCTACTTCCGCCCGTACACCAACACCGATGTGGTGGGTTGCGAGATCGGCGGCTCCACCAAGAACGTCATCGCGCTGGTGTGCGGTATCGCCTCGGGCATGGGACTGGGGGACAACACGATGGCCACGCTGGTCACGCGAGGACTGGCGGAGTCGACGAGGCTGGGGGTGGCGCTCGGGGCCAACAAGATGACCTTCGCCGGGCTCGCCGGGCTCGGCGATCTGGTCGCCACCTGCACCTCGCCGCTCTCGCGCAACCGGACCTTCGGCGAGCGGCTGGGCAGGGGGGAGTCCCTGGAGCAGGCGCAGGAGGCGACCAACGGACAGGTCGCGGAGGGCGTCAAGTCGTGCACCTCCATCCGGGCGCTCTCCCGACAGGTGGGGGTCGAGATGCCGCTCACCGAGGCCGTCCACGAGATCTGTCACGAGGGGGGTGACGCCGTGGAGGTGGCGGTGCGCCTGATGAGACGCAGCACCAAGCCCGAGTAGCCTCGGCCCGGTGAATCGCATCACCGTTGCCGTCCTCTACGGCGGCCGCAGCACCGAGCACTCGGTCAGCTGCGTGTCCGCCGGCGCCGTCATGGCCCATCTCGACGCTGCCGTCTACGACGTGGTCCCTGTCGGCATCACCGGCTCGGGGACCTGGACCCTGGGCCCCGACGACGTCTCGGACCTGCGCATCGTCGACCGCAGCATGCCGGTGGTCGACGCGCACCGACCTCAGGTCGCGCTGGGGCTGTCCGCCGACGACCGCGGTGTCCTCCGGTTCGTGGACGGCGAGCGGGCAGGCGAGGAGGTCGCCCGCGTGGACGTGGTCTTCCCCGTCATGCACGGCACCCACGCGGAGGACGGCACCGTGCAGGGATTGCTGGAACTCTCCGGCATCCCGTACGTCGGCCCGGGCGTGTTCGCCAGCGCTGCCGGGATGGACAAGGAGTTCACCAAGGTCGTGTTGGGTGCGGCGGGCCTGCCGATCGGTCGGCAGGTGGTGCTTCGACCGGGGTCCGGTGCGCTCCCCGAGGCGGACCTCGCACGACTCGGTCTCCCGTTGTTCGTCAAGCCCGCGCGTGGTGGGTCGTCCATCGGCATCACCAAGGTGTCGCGGGCGCAGGACCTCGAGGCCGCCATCGTCGAGGCCCGGCGCTTCGACCCCAAGGTCATCGTGGAGGCCGCCATCCTCGGCCGCGAGGTCGAGTGCGGTGTCCTCCAGTACCCGGACGGCCGGGTGGAGGCGAGTCTGCCCGCCGAACTCCACATCCCGGGGGAACCGACGGGTGGCGAGGGCGAGTCGGAGGGCGAGGCCTTCTACGACTTCGACACCAAGTACCTCGACGACGTGTGCACGTTCGACCTGCCCGCCCGGCTCCCCGCCGCGCAGACGGCCCGCCTGCGGGCGCTGGCGGTCGAGGCGTTCAACGCGCTGGATGCTCGGGGGTTGAGCCGCGTCGACTTCTTCGTCACCGAGGACGGTCCGGTGATCAACGAGGTCAACACCATGCCGGGATTCACCCCGATCTCGATGTACCCGCAGATGTGGGCGGCGACGGGGGTCGACTACCCGACCCTGCTCGACACGCTCCTGCGGACCGCGCTCGCGATGGACTGACCACCGGCCGAGGAGGTCATCGGATCGGCGCCGGCCGCGGTTCGACCGTGTCGAGGCTCTCGGTGAGTGCGTCGGAGAGATCCTGGATCGGGCCGGTACCGCTGGCCCCGGGGAGCGTGACCGCGACGTACTGCGGCCGGTCGACGGCGACCCAGGTGGACGACGTCACGGCCGGGTCCGGGTCGGGCTCGTTGAACCACCGGACCCCGTTGACCTCCTGTAGTGACGTCCCGACCGTGAAGGTCGGAGGGGCGGGGAGACCGCAGCGGACGACGACGGGCTCGGCGTCGGGCATTCGGTACGCCGCGGCACCCGGCGGGGCGGGCTCGGTGAACGGCACCCTGTCCGCGTCCCCGAGGGAGTCCGGGAGCGCCTCCACCAGGGTCAGGCACTCCTCGGACTCCGCGCCGGGAGCCGGGATGGTCACGGCGGTGACGGGCTCGTTCGCGGACGCCTCGGTGGCGTCCTCACTGACGCCCCGCACCAGGACCAGGACCACGACGAGCACCACGAGCGGGATGACCACCGCGGCCACCACGACGAGGTGGGGGACCGGAGGTGTGGAGGCGGGACCGGGGGGCCGTGATCCGGCCGGACCCGCGTCGTCCCTGTCGTGCGAGTCCGTGCCCGTGGTGCCCACGCCGGGTGTTCCTCTCTACTGCGGTCGGCCGCCCGGGGTGGCGGCCGCTAGCCTGACGGCTACGCTACAGACCCCCGTCGCCACCTACGGCGCCTGACCACCGAGGACACCGATGAGCCCGTCGACCGAGCGGCCCCCCACCGTCGCGGACGTGGGGGAGGCCGCGGTGCTGGCCGTGCTGAGCGGGCCGCGGGGCCCCGACGCGGGAGATCCGGTGGGCAACGGCGACGACGCCGCGGTCCTCGGTCCGGCCGCCGCGACAGTGGTGACGACCGACATGCTCGTCGAGGGCACCCACTTCCGTCTGGACCTGACCGGCTGGGGGGACGTCGGCCGCCGGGCCGTCGCGCAGAACGTCTCGGACGTCCTGGCGATGGGCGCCGACTGCTCGCGTGTCCTCGTGGCACTGGCGGTGCCGGGGGAGACGACCATGGAGCAGATCCGTGAGCTGTCCGCCGGCATCCACGGCGAGGCCGCTCGGTCCGGGGCCGTGGTGGTGGGCGGTGATCTCACCAGCGCCCGGATCGTCATCGTCGGTGTGACGGCGATCGGCACCCTCCCCGACGGCGCGCGGCCCCTGCGGATCGACGGGGCCGCGGCCGGCGACCGGGTGGCGCTCACCGGGAGCCCGGGACGTTCGGCGGCGGGCCTGGCGCTGCTGCTGGCGGGTCACACCGACGGGCCCCTGCAGCAGGCCCATCGGGTCCCCGTTCCCCCGATCGGGTCCGGCAGGGCGGCGCGCCTCGCCGGGGCCCACGCGCTCACGGACGTCAGCGACGGTCTGCTGCGTGACCTGGCGGGCCTCGCGCGGGCCTCGGGCGTCGCGGCGGACCTCGTCGTCGACGCCCTCCCCGTGGACCCCCGTCTCCGCGAGGCCGCCGCGCTGCTGGGCGCCCCCGACCCGGACGCGCAGGTCCTGGACTGGGTGCTGGACGGCGGAGAGGACCACGGACTCCTGGGGACCTTCCCCCCCGGCGCGGCCGTGCCCGAGGGGTTCACCGTGATCGGGACGATCTCGGGCGGTGTCCCCGGGGAGGTGACGGTCGACGGCATCCCCAGGGTCCCGGGGGGCTGGGACTCCGCGCGGGGGGCGAACTAGGCTGGGGCCATGGCCGTCTACGCACTCGGAGACCTCGAACCCGACATCGCCCCCGATGCGTGGGTACACCCGGACGCGGTGGTGATCGGCCGCGTCCGCCTCGGCCCGGGCGTCTCGGTGTGGCCGACCGCGGTGTTGCGCGGCGACTACGGGCGCATCGAGGTGGGCGCGATGTCCAACGTCCAGGACGGGACGATCGTCCACTGCACCGAGTCGGAGCCCACCGTGATCGGTGAGCACTGCATCGTCGGACACAACGCGCACATCGAGGGCGCCACCATCGGCGACGGTGCGCTGATCTCCTCCGGTTCGATCGTGCTCAACGGCTCCGTGGTCGGCGCGGGGGCGGTCGTCGCCGCCGGGTGCCTCATCCCGCCGAGGTTCGAGCTGCCCGCCCGGCGCATGGCCATGGGGGCGCCCGCGAGGATCCGCGAGGGGTACGAGGTGGACCCGGCGATGCTGGACGGGAACACGCAGAAGTACCACGACAACGCGATGCGGTACCGCTCGGAACTCCGACGGCTCGACTGACCCGGTGGGCGGACACGAGGCGGACCGGCCGCCCCTCGGGGAGGTCATCGACCCGGGATGGGCGCGCGCGTTGGCGCCGGTGGAGGACCGGATACACCGGATGGGCGACTTCCTCCGAGCCGAGAACGCCGCGGGGCGCGACTACCTGCCCACGGGAGACCGGGTCCTGCGCGCCTTCGAGCAGCCCTTCGACCAGGTCCGGGTGTTGATCGTGGGACAGGATCCCTACCCCACCCCCGGCCACCCCGTCGGCCTGAGCTTCGCCGTCGATGGGCGGGTCCGACCACTGCCGCGGAGCCTGGTCAACATCTACCGCGAGTACTCCGAGGACCTCGGGCTGCCCGCGCCGCGGCACGGCGACCTGAGCTCCTGGTCCCGCAGTGGGGTGCTCCTGCTCAACCGGGTCCTCACCGTGGCGCCGGGTCAGCCGGCGTCGCACCGTCGCAAGGGCTGGGAGGAGGTCACCCAGCGCGCGATCGAGGCGCTGGTGGAACGCGACCGGCCACTGGTGGCGATCCTCTGGGGTCGCGACGCGCAGTCACTGACGCCGGTACTCGGAGACACCCCGGTCATCGCGTCCGCCCACCCGTCGCCGCTCTCAGCCACCCGCGGGTTCTTCGGCTCCCGGCCGTTCAGCCGCGCCGACGACGCACTGTCGCGCCTCGGTGCCCCGCCCGTGGACTGGCGCCTGCCCGACTCGCCGGGGCAGGCATAGGCCTCAGGCGCCGCCGAACCGCGGGCTGCGCTTGGCGACGAACGCGTCCACTCCCTCGACACCGTCGGGTGACACCGCCAGCGCCGCGATCGAGTCGCGCTCGGCGTCGAGTTGCTGCGCCAGCGTCCTGTCCCCGGACCGCCGGAGGAGCTCCTTGGTGGCGGCGTGGGAGGCGCGGGGGCCCGCCGCCAGACGGACCGCCAGCGTCCGGGCCTCCGTGGGGACGTCCTCCTCGGTGAACGTGGTGATCATCCCGATCCGGTACGCGCGCTCACCGTCCATCGGCTCGTTGCCCAGGATGAACGCACTCGCAGCGGAATGTCCGATCGCACGGGGTAGACGCCAGGACATGCCGCCGTCGGGGGAGAGGCCGATACCGGGGTAGGCCGCCAACAGGCGCGTGTCCGGACCCCCGACCGAGAAGTCGGCCGCCAACGCCAGGGACAACCCCGCACCCGCGGCCCACCCGGCCACGGCAGCGACCACCGGGACGGACGCGGCGTCCAGGTGCCGGATCACCCGGTGCAAGCGGTCCGCCAGCTCGCGGACGTGTTCCGACCGGTCCTCGGCCGCGGCGAACCCCGGTACGTTGCCGCCGGCACAGAAGTTCTTCCCCAGGCCCACCAGGAGCACGGCGCCGGCGTCGATCTCGCCGGCGGCCAGCGCTGTCAGCGCGGTCCCCGCCTGGGTCACGGCGTCGGAGTCCAGCGAGTTCCCCCTGCCCTCGAGGGAGATCGGGATCGTGAGGACCCCGTCCTCCAGGGTGACGAGCGGAGTGGCGGTCAGATCAGAGGTCATCCGGGCTCCTGGAGTGGTCCTGGCCGTCTCGGCCTGTTCGTCGGCTGTCGCCTGGTGAGGGTACTAGGCTTGGCCGCGCCGACCGACGCGAGTCGGATCGCAGGGGTGAGCGGACGCCGAGGAGGGGTGATGACACAGGAGACGACGAGTGTCGGGGAACGCCCCTCATCACTCGACGCCCACGGCCTGCTGGGTTGGGCCCGCCGGTGTGTGGAGCAGCTGGCGACCCACCGTGAGGAGATCAACGCCCTCAACGTCTTCCCGGTGCCGGATTCGGACACCGGGACGAACCTGCTCTACACGATGAGAGCCGCTGTCGACAGGGCGGAGGGCGAGGAGGCGTGGATCTCCGAGGGCGGGGGGAGCGCCGGCGCCCGTGAGATCGCCGTGGCGCTCGGCCACGGGGCCGTCCACGGTGCGCGGGGGAACTCGGGCGTCATCCTCTCGCAGGTCCTCCGAGCTGTCGGTGAAGCCGCGACCTTCACCGTCGTCGATGCCTCGACCTACCGGCGCGCGCTCCGGACGGCGGTCACGCTCGTCGACCACGCACTCAGCGATCCGGTCGAGGGCACCATCGTGACCGTCCTGCGGGAGGCGGCGGCCGGTGCCGGCCGGTCGTCCGCCACCTCGCTGGTCGAGGTGGCCCGCGCGGCTGCGGACGCCGGGGCCCAGGCCCTCGACCGGACGACCTCCCAGCTCCCCGCACTGACCCGGGCGGGGGTCGTCGACGCCGGTGGCCGGGGTCTGCTCGTCCTGCTGGACACCATGGTCGAGGTCCTGGTGGGGCGGGCACCGGAGCGACCGGAGTACGCCATCCCGGACGATCCTCTCGCGGTGTCGTCCGAGCGGTGCGACGGTGACCCCGGTGGGTCCGTGGACGCCGGCGCGGACACCCGGTACGAGGTCATGTACTCCCTGACCCATTCGGACGACGCGCGTGCCGACGAACTCAGATCAGCGCTCAGGACCCTCGGTGACAGCGTGGTGGTCGTGGGTGACGGCGGAACGGGCGACAATGCGCGCTGGGCCGTGCACGTCCACACCGACGACATCGGGACGGCGATCGAGGTGGCGCTCCCCCTCGGACGGGTCACGGAGATCCGCGTGACCGACATGTTGGACCCGGTGGGCGCACCCGGAGCGGGCGGGCCCCGACACGGGAACGGTCCCGGGGGAGAGCAGTCCGGTACCGGGGCCCAGCCCGAGCGGTCCGTCGTGGCGATCGTCCGCGGGGGTCCCCTGGCGGACCTGTTCTCCGAGGCCGGCGCGAGGACGGTCGATCCCGGCGAGGACGGGGTGATCGACGCGGTCCTCGCGCTGTGTACCGACGAGCTGCTGGTACTGCCGAACGGTGAACTGTCCCGGGCGCAGATCGGGGCGCTGGACGCCGCGCTGCGCGATGTGGAGGGGCACGCACTGATCCTCCCGACGGGGTCGGTGGTCCAGGGGTTGTCGGCGCTCGCGGTCCACGATGCCTCGACCACCCTGTCCCTGGACGGGTTCGGGATGGCGGATGCGGCCGCGGCCACCCGACACGCGCACCTGGTGCGGGCCGAACACGACGCTCTCACGCTGGTGGGTCGCTGCGTCGCGGGCGATCTGCTGGGCATGGTCGGCCACGACGTGGCGCTCATCGAGACGGACCCGGTGGACGCGGTGTGTGCCCTCGCGGACCGGCTGCTCTCCTCCGGCGGCGAACTCGTCACCCTCCTGCTCGGCGCCGAGTACGACGAGGCCGCGACCGAGACGACGGTGAACAGGATCCGGAGTGCGCACCCCGACGTGGAGGTCGCCGGCTACGCGGCCGGGCCCGGACGGGTGCTCGCGCACGTCGGGGTCGAATGACCCCGCTCGCCACCACCGACACCCCGCTCGCCGAGGTCCTCGACGCCGACCTGGCCGAGCGGATCACGACGGCGTTCGGACACCGGACCGTCGGCGACCTGCTCCACACCCTGCCCCGCCGTTACCGGCAACACGGGCAGCGGTACGACAAGCGGGAACTAGTCGACGGCGAGCGGGTGACGATCATCGGGACGGTCACCGCCGCCGCCACCCGCACGTACTCCACCAAGCAGGGCCAGGCGAGGGAGATGCTCACGCTCACGGTGAAGGACGAGGACACCACCTTCAGGGTGGTCTACTTCGCCGGACGCAAGATCAAGTTCATGCTCCCGGTGGGCACGGTCGCGATGTTCGACGGGACCGTGTCGCGCTTCCGGCGGTCCCTGGATCTCAAACACCCCGAGTTCCTGGTACTGAGGTCGGTGTCCGGACCCGTCGGCCAGCTCAAGGGATCGGGGAACCTCGCCGCGCTCGCCCGGTTGTCGGCCACGATCGACGCCGAGGGCGGCCCGAGTCTGTTCGACCGCCCGCTCCTGCCCATCTACTCGGCCAGCCAGAGCGTGACCTCGTGGGACCTGTTGGGCGCGGTGGTGACCGCGATCCGGGCCCTGGTCCCGGTGGTGGACCCGCTCGACCAGACGGTCCGGGCGGCCGCCGGGCTCATGGACCTCGACGAGGCGCTGCGCAAGGCCCACCTGCCGGAGAACGCCGAGGACGCGGACAGGGCCGGGTACCGCCTCCGCTTCGACGAGGCGATCGCCCTCCAACTGCTCCTCGCCGCCCGGCGCCGGTTCGTCGCCCGGGACCCGGCGCCGGCGAGCCCGGTGCGCGGGGACGGCGTCCGTGCCGCGCTGGAGGTCCGGTTGCCGTTCGACCTCACCGGGGGGCAGAAGGCGGTGCTGGAGGAGATCTCGGCCGACCTGACGCTCGACGAGCCGATGAACCGGTTGCTGCAGGGCGAGGTCGGTTCCGGCAAGACGGTCGTCGCGCTGTTGGCGATGCTGCAGGTGGTCGACGCCGGGCGCCAGTGCGTGATGCTGGCTCCGACCGAGGTCCTCGCGAGCCAACACCACCGGTCCCTCTCGGCGATGCTCGGGGATCTGGGCGAGCGGGGCAGGCTCGGCGCCGCGGACCAGGCCACCCGCGTGGTCCTGCTGACCGGGTCGATGTCCACCGCGGACCGGAGGGCCGCCCTGCTGGACATCGTCACCGGCGAGGCCGGGATCGTCGTGGGCACCCACGCGCTCATTCAGGATTCGGTGGACTTCTTCGACCTCGGGATGGTCGTGGTCGACGAGCAGCACCGCTTCGGGGTCCGGCAGCGGGACCGATTGCGAGCCAAGGGTCGGGACGGGATGGTCCCGCACCTGCTGGTGATGACGGCGACGCCGATTCCGCGGACCATAGCGATGACCGTGTTCGGCGACCTGGAGGTCTCCGAGCTGGAGGAGTTGCCCGGCGGGCGCCGGCCCATCTCGACCTCGGTCGTGCCGGCCCGCGACAAGCCGAGATGGGTGGAGCGGACCTGGGAGCGGGTGCGGGAGGAGGTCGAGGCGGGTCACCGCGCGTACGTCGTGTGTGCCCGGATCGACGCCGAGACCACCGACGCCCCGGGCGGAGCCACGAAGGGAGGGGACGACGACACGGGCGGTGACCGTCCGCCGTTGGTCGCCGCCGTGGATCTCCACGAACACCTCTCCACCGGGCCCCTCGCGGGCGTGCGGATCGGCCTCATGCACGGCCGGCTGCCACCGGAGGACAAGGACGCGACCATGGCCGAGTTCGCCTCCGGCGGACTCGACGTCCTGGTGTCCACGACCGTCATCGAGGTCGGAGTGGACGTTCCGCAGGCGACCGTGATGGTGGTGATGGACGCGGAGCGGTTCGGGGTGAGCCAGCTCCACCAGCTACGCGGTCGGGTGGGCCGGGGCGGGCTGCCCGGTCTCTGCCTACTGGTGACCAACTCCCGTGAGGGGGGTCGGGCGATGGAACGCCTCAATGCCGTCGCCGCCACCACGGACGGGTTCCTCCTGGCCCAGCTGGACCTGGTCCAGCGGCGTGAAGGCGACGTCCTCGGCGACGCCCAGTCCGGTGCGCTGTCGGCGCTGCGGCTGCTGTCGGTGGTCGACGACGGCGAGGTGATCGAGATCGCCCGCCGTCACGCCGAGGAGATCCTCGACTCCGACCCCGGACTCCACACCCATCCGGCGCTGGCCGAGAGGGTCCACCGCCTGTCCGGCTCGGAGGAGTCGGACTACCTGTTCAAATACTGACCACCGGACTCTCGACGAGCGACAAGGAATCATGACCCGCATCATCTCGGGCCGACTGCGCGGGCGGTCGATCAGTGTCCCGCCCTCGGGGACCCGCCCCACCACCGACCGCGTCCGCGAGGCACTGTTCAGTGCGATCGTCAGCCGGGTCGACCTGGAGGGCGCCGCGGTCCTGGACCTGTTCGCCGGGTCCGGGGCCCTCGGCCTCGAGGCCGTTTCCCGGGGTGCGGACATCGCGTGGTTCGTCGAGGGCAACCCCCGGGCCGTCGCGGTGCTCAGGAGGAACACCTCAGGCTTGTCGTCGTCGTTCCCCACGGTCGAGGTGACGGTCAGGCGGGCGGTGCTGCCGACCGCCGTCGCCGGCCCCTGCCCCGTGGCCGGCGGTTTCCAGCTCGTCCTGGCGGACCCGCCGTACGAGCGGTCCGCCGAGCTCGACGCACCCGTTCTGGAGGCGCTCGCCGCGGGCGGGTGGCTCTCCGACGACGCGCTCGTGGTGTGGGAGAGGTCGAGGCGGGACCCGGCGGTGCGGTGGCCCGACGGGTACGAGGTGGTGTTCGAGCGGACCTACGGGGAGACGGCCGTCGAGATGGCCCGGCCGATTGATACCGTCGCCCCATGACAACCGTCGTGTGCCCAGGCTCCTTCGATCCGGTGACCCTCGGGCATCTCGACATCGTCCGCCGCTCGGCCGAGCTGTTCGACGACGTGATCGTGTGTGTGGTGGCCAACCCCAACAAGCAGGGGACATTCACGATCGACGAGCGGAAGGCACTGATCGAGGAGGTCTGCGCCGACCTCCCCGGGGTCCGGGTGGACAGCTTCTACGGCCTGCTCGTGGACTACTGCCGCGAGCAGGGCGCGACCGCCGTGATCAAGGGCCTCCGCGACTCCACCGACTACGACTACGAGTTGCCGATGGCCCACATGAACCGGTCCATCTCGGGGGTCGACACGGTGTTCCTGCCGACCAGGGCTGATCTCGCCTTCGTGTCCTCGTCGCTGTGCCGGGAGGTCACGCGTCTGGGCGGGGACGTCTCGCACCTGCTGCCGGATCCCGTCGCGCGCGCCCTCAAGGACAGGCTGGGCTGAGTCCGCCGAGATCGTCCGGGGCCCGCCGGCGGTCGGGCGGACCGTAGGACACACCGCCGCCGCACCGGCTCCGGGACGTGTGTTGCGGGCACACTGATGTGGCAAGAGTGACGATCCGGTGAAGGGACGAGCGTGTACCGAGTGTTCCAGGCCCTCGATGAGCTGAACGCGATGATCGAGGACGCCCGCAGTCTGCCCATGACCGCCAACTGCGTGGTGCCCAGGCACGAGTCCCTGCTGTTGCTCGACGACATCCGGGATTCCTTCCCCGGCGAGCTCGACGATGCCCAGGATGTGCTGGACCAGCGCGACAGTGTGCTCGCCGAGGCGGACGCCACCGCCCGGGACACGGTGGCCGCCGCGGACACCGAGGCGGACCGTACGCTGCGTGACGCGCGGGCGGACGCGGACGCGATGCTCGCCGACGCGAAGGCGCGCGCCGACCGCATGGTCGCGGAGGCCACGGCACACGCCGATGGTCTGGTGGGCGACGCCCGCGCCGAGTCGGCCGAACTGCTCGACCGCTCCCGCCGTGAGGCCGAGTCGACTACCGGCCGGGCCCGCGCGGAGTCCGATCGCCTCGTCGAGCAGGCCAACATCATCTATGACCGCACGATCACCGAGGCCCGACAGGAACAGCAGCGCATGCTGTCGGAGTCCGAGGTCGTCCGGATCGCGGACGAGGAGGCCCGCCGGATCCGGGACGCCGCGCACGCGGAGAGCGACCGCAGGCGCGAGGAGTGCGACGCCTACATCGACGACAAGATGGCGCGGTTCGAGGAGTTCCTCGGATCGACCATCAGGACGGTGTCCCGCGGCCGGGAGGAGCTCCACGGGGTCACCCCGGCAGGTCGACGTGAGGCCGCCGGCCGACGGGGGTCCCGTGAGGGCGAGCCCCGCGGCGACGGTTACGGGGACTACTGACGGCTGCGGGTAGTCTGCTGGGCGTGTCCACCACCTCTCGCAAGCCGCGTCATGGCCGCCCGGCCGCCGATTCCCTCGTCCTCGACACCCGCACGATCGCCCGTACCCCCGGCGCGATGGCGCAGGTCCGGCGCCCCGCCGTGCTGCCGTCGGACATCGGGGTCGAGCTGATCCGTATCCCCGAGGGATCCGAGGTCGACCTCGACCTGACCTTGACCTTCGTGGAGGAGGGCGTCCTGGTCACCGGGCCCGTCAGCGCACAGGCGCGGGTCGAGTGCGCGCGATGCCTGGGCGAGTTCACCACCGGCGTGGCGGTCGAACTCACCGAGATGTACGCCGCCCACGGAACGTCGGCCGCGGACGGTGCGGAGGAGGACGAGGTCCGACTCCTCGACGGCGACCTGCTGGACCTGGAGCCGGCGCTGGTCGACGCGTTCGGGCTCGAGTTCCCCATGTCGCCCACGTGTACCGATTACGGCCACAGCGGATGCGTCAACCCGGACACGCCCGCTCCGGACGGGATCTCCGGCAGCACCGAGGGGCGCATCGACCCGCGATGGGCCGGACTGGCGGAGAAGTTCGGCACCACCGGCACCACCGGCCCCGGAGAGGGGGCCGAGTGACCGACCCGGCGTCTGCACTCGGGGTCGTGCTCGGTGTGGATCTCCCCGGTGAGCTGGCCACGCAGGCGCTGACCCACCGCTCGTACGCCTACGAGCACGGGGGGCTACCGCACAACGAGCGGCTGGAGTTCCTCGGTGACGCCGTCCTGGAACTCGTCGTCACCGAGCACCTCTACGGCGCCTACCCGGACCGGCCGGAAGGCGACCTCGCCAAGATCCGTGCGAGCCTGGTCAACACGTACGTCCTCGCCGACATCGCCCGTGAACTGGGAGCCGAGGGTCTCGGGGCGCTACTGAGGCTCGGTCGCGGCGAGGAGCTCACCGGCGGGCGGGACAAGCACTCGATCCTGGCGGACACCCTGGAGGCGGTGTTCGGAGCCGTGTACCTGACCCACGGGTTGGAGGTCGCGCGCGGGATCGTCGAGGGGATCATCGGTGAGCGGCTCCGGGTGGTACCGACCCTGGGCGCGGCGTTGGACTGGAAGACCAGTCTCCAGGAGAAGTGCTCGGCACTCGGCCGACCGAAGGCCCGGTACGACATCACCTCCACCGGGCCCGATCACGACAAGACGTTCTCGGCGGTCGCACTCGTAGGCGAGACACGACTGGGGGAGGGGGTCGGGCGGACCAAGAAGGAAGCGGAGCAGAAGGCCGCCGAACAGGCCTGGGCCGCGTTGGACCGGACCGCTTCCTGACATGCCGGAACTGCCCGAGGTCGAGGTGGTGCGTCGGGGGCTGGAGTCCCACGTGGTGGGTCGGGAAGTCCTCGACGTCGAGGTGAGCGGAGCCCGGACGGCCCGCCGTCAACCCGGCGGCCCGGAAGAGATCGTCGCCCGGTTACGCGGCAGGGCCGTCAGTGGCGCCCGCCGCCGCGGGAAGTACCTGTGGCTCACCCTCGACGGCGACGAGACCCCGGGGGCCGACTGCCTGTTCGTCCATCTGGGGATGAGCGGGCAGATGCTCGTCACCGATCATGACGCGCCGCCGGTGCCGCACCTGCACGCCCGGGCCGTCCTCGACGACGGCAACGACCTGCGGTTCGTGGACCAACGCACCTTCGGGGGCTGGACCGTCGTCCCCCTGGCCGAGGCCGCCGACGGCACCGGTGTGCTCCTGCCGGCCCCGGCCGTCCACGTCGCCGCGGACCCGTTCGAGCCCGGGTTCGACGCGGCGGCGGTGGCCCGGACGATCCGCCGCCGCGACACCGAGCTCAAGCGGCTGTTGCTGGACCAGAGGGTGGTATCCGGGATCGGGAACATCTACGCGGACGAGGCGCTGTGGCGTTCCGGTGTCCACGGCCGGCGGCGCGCGGGTGCGTTGACGCTGGCCGCCGTCCGCGGGGTGCTCGGCCACGCCCGTGAGGTGATGGACGACGCCCTCCGCGCGGGCGGGACCTCGTTCGATGCCCTCTACGTCAACGTCAACGGTGCCTCCGGGTACTTCGACCGCTCACTCGACGCCTACGGACGCGCGGGACTGCCCTGTGCCCGGTGCGGTACCCCGGTCGTGCGCGAGGACTTCATGAACCGCGGGTCGCACTACTGTCCGGTGTGTCAGGCCCCGCCCCGGCGGCGGCAGCCAGGTCGGCCGGCTCGTCGCCAGTGAGGTAGTGCTGGATGGTCGGTCCGAGCCACGCGACGATCTGCGCCCTGGACATCGTCACCGCCGGCGGGAACGCGAGCGCGAAGCGACACAGCGCCATCCCCAGGATCTGTGTGGCGACCAGGGCGGCCCTCGTCGACCACTGGCCCGGGTCGGGGCTCACCCGGGCGACCACAGGTCCGAGCTGGGCGGCGAAGATCGACCGCATCCGCTCCGCCGCCGCGGGATTGGTCACTCCCGCCCGTAAGAGGATCAGCAACGTCTCGTCGCGCTCCCACCGGTCGAGGAAGTGGGTGACCAGCGCCGCGCCGATCTGTTCGTGGGGGACCGCTGCCAGATCCGGCAACTCCAGATCGAACTCGGCGGCCGTGGCGAACAGCCTCTCCTTGGTGCCGTAGTAGCGCATCACCATCGCGGGATCGATGCCGGCGTCCGCGGCGATCGCCCGGATGGTGGCCCGATCGTAGCCGTCGGCGGCGAACCTCTCCTTGGCGGCAGCCAGGATCGCGGACTTGGTGTCACTCGACGACCTACGCATGGCCACAAGTGTAGGTCAACGCTTGTTGACATGGGCTGGGGGTGGTCATAGGGTCGATGTCAACAAGTGTTGACAACGAAGGAGTGGCAGTGCGTACGGACATCACCATCGTCAACGATCAGCGGGCCGACCCGGTTCGTCTCGAGTCGCCCACCGACAACGGTTTCGCGCTCGTCGCCGCCGAGATCGGCGGTTGGGCGGGCCCGTTCCCGATCCCGACGCGCCGACGGCGCCGCGCTCTCGACCAGGTGGTGCCGCTGCTGCAGCGCCTCGCCGACCGGGACGACGTCATCGAGGCGACCGCATTCCGCGCCGCGTTGCGTCCGCCGGGTGAAGGCGGCCGTCTGCTGCGCCGGACCGGGGTCGCGCCGGCTCGCTACGACTTTGTTGTCCTGATCCGCACGCGGACGGTGGCGGATCTGGCCGCGCTCCGCGCCGATCGGCTGTGGCCGGAACTGATGGCGGTGCTCGACGATCACGCCCGGCACATGCACCAGGTTGTCGCGAGCAGTCCCGCACGAATCGCCGACGTCGATCACGATCCCGGAAACGTGTTCCTGTTCAACTATTTCCACTGCACCGACCCCACGAGGGTCCGTTCGGTGTGGGAGTACACCGCGGGCTGGTTCCAGCGCACGACCGCACTGGCCGATTCGGTCCCCATGCAGCCCCTGCCCGGTGCGTCCGATGACTACAGCCTCATCAACCACTGCAGCTGGCCGAACTTCCGATCGTTCCTGCCGCACCTGCTGCTGCGGCCGAGCTTCCGCACGTTCGTCCTGGCCAACTTCGCCGCCAACGACATCGCCGCCCAGCCGATCCTCTACCGGCGGCTCCACTGATCGGCCAGCCGGCTCCGTGCGCTGACCGGCTCCGTACCATGACCCGCATGGAGGACACCGAGAAGTCGACCGACACCACCACCGACCTGTGGGTCGAGCGTCAGGGGACCCGGCGCTACGTGGGCCACTCCTCGCGCGGGGCGCGGGTGGAGATCGGTCAGGGCGACGCCCCGGGGGTGTTCACCCCGGGCGAACTACTCAAGATCGCGCTCGCGTCGTGCTCGGCGATGGCGTCGGACTTCACCGTCTCTCGCCGGCTCGGCGACGACTATGAGGCCACCGTGCGCGTGTCCGGGGACGCCGACCGCGAGGCCGAGCGGTACCCGCGGCTGGAGGAGACCTACGAGCTGGACCTGTCCGGGCTCGACCCGGCCATGCGGGACAGGCTGCTGGACATGATCCGGCGCACGGTGGACTCCGCGTGCACGGTCGGCCGGACACTGGAGGCGGGGGCCGAGGTGGAACTCGGGTTCGACATCCGATGACGGGGCAGCGCGCGGCCGGCGAGGACCCGGCAGAGCAGGATCCGGCCGGGGCCGGGCAGGACCCGGTCCGGCTGGTGGCCTGGGTCCACGGGCACGTGCAGGGCGTGGGTTTCCGGTGGTGGACGCGGTCCAGGGCGCTCGAACTCGGGCTCGTCGGATATGCCGCCAACAAGACCGACGGCCGGGTACACGTGGTGGCCGAGGGATCCCGCCGGGCGTGTGCCGAGCTCGTGGACCTGCTCAGGGGCGGGGGGAGCCCGGGCCGGGTCGAGCTGGTGGTGGACGCATGGGAGCCCGCGCGCGGCGGGCTGTCGGGCTTCGTCGAGCGATGAACCCGGTGTCGGTCACGGTTACGGGCCAGCGGGCGCAGGTGCCCTAGGATCGACACCCGTGTACCTCAAATCGTTGACGCTCAAGGGCTTCAAGTCCTTCGCGGCACCGACGACACTGAGGTTCGAGCCCGGGATCTGCTGCGTGGTCGGCCCCAACGGATCCGGAAAGTCCAACGTCGTCGACGCGCTCACCTGGGTGATGGGGGAGCACAGCGCCAAATCGCTGCGCGGCGGCAAGATGCAGGACGTGATCTTCGCCGGAACGGCCGGCAAGGCGCCACTCGGGCGGGCCGAGGTCACGCTCACCCTCGACAACTCGGACGGCGTGCTGCCGATCGACTACGCCGAGGTGTCGCTGACCCGGCGGATGTTCCGTGACGGGGCCGCCGAGTACGAGATCAACGGTGACCGCGCCCGCCTGATGGACGTGCAGGAGCTGCTCTCGGACTCGGGTATCGGTCGCGAGATGCACGTGATCGTGGGCCAGGGAAAGCTCGCCGAGATCCTGGAGTCCAAGCCCGAGGAGCGGCGCGCGTTCATCGAGGAGGCCGCCGGCATCCTCAAACACCGTCGGCGCAAGGAGAAGGCGCAGCGCAAGCTCGCGGGCATGCAGGGCAACCTTGATCGGTTGAGTGACCTGACCGGCGAGCTGAGCCGCCAGCTCAAGCCGCTGGGGCGCCAGGCCGAGGTGGCGCGGCGCGCACAGTCGATCCAGGCCGACGTGCGGGATGCGACGTTCAGGCTGGCGGCCGACGACCTGGTGACCCGCCGCGGTGAGCTCGCCGATGCGGAGAGCGTCCGTTCGCGACTCGCGACGCAGGTGGCGGCCGCCGTGGATCGTCGCGACGAGCTTGCAGGGGCGGTCGCCGAGACCCAGTCGGAGCTCGACCGGCTCACCCCGGACGCGGACGCCGCCGGGCAGCGGTGGTTCGCGCTGTCGACGCTTGCCGAGCGTGCCCGCGCGACCGCCCGGATCGCCTCCGACCGCGCCCGATCGCTCTCCGGTGAGACCGCCGTCCACCACGGTACGGACCCGGAGGAGCTGGACCGACAGGCCGAGCGGGCCGAGGCACACGAGCAGGAACTCGTGCAGGCGGTCACCCGCGCCGCGACCGAGGCGCGTCGCGCGACGGAGGCGCTCGACGCCGCCGAGACCACCCTGGCAGGGTTGGAGGCCGAACATCTCAAGGCCGTGCGGGCGATCGCCGACCGACGCGAGGGAGTGGCCCGTCTCGCGGGCAAGGTGGAGACGCTGGCCGCCCGGGTCGAGTCGACGCGGGCGGAGATCGCACGACTGGACGCGGAGACGGAGAACGCCCGGACCGCGGTGGCGGACGCCGAGGCGGAGTTCGACGCCGTCCACGCCCGGGTCGCCGCGCACTCGGAAGGGGAACGGACCCTCGACGACCAGCTGGGTCGTGCCGAGCGCGCCCACCTCGCGGCCCGCGCGCGGCTGGCCGAGCTGAGGGGTATCGAGAGGGAGGCGGACCAGCAGATCGCCAGTCTGGCCGCCCGCATCGAGACCCTCGAGCAGAACAAGGGGGCCGGGGACGGGGCGGACTGGGTGCTCCGGCACCTGGGCCCGGAGACCGTCGCCGGGACCGTCGGGGAGTTGCTCGGCGTCCGACCCGGGTGGGAGCGCGCCGTGGGGACGGCGCTCGGACCGGCAGTGGACGCCGTCGTCGTGGACGCCGGGGTCGACCGCGGGTCGGTCCTGGCGGCGCTGCGCCGGGCGGACGGCGGTCGCGCCGGCCTGGTGGGCCGCGGTGAGGCGGGCGGGGACTACAGACTCGAGGTGGACCTGATCGCCGGCGCCCGCTGGGCCCTGGACGTCGTCGACATCCCTGCGGACCTCGTCGCCGCGGTGACGGCACTGCTGGTGGACGTCGTGGTGGTCGAGGACCTCGGCGCCGCCCTCGCGCAGGTCGAGTCGGATCGGCGAGTGCGGGCGGTGACCCGGGACGGGGAGCTGGCGGGGTCGGGGTGGACCGTGGGCGGCTCGGCGGCGGGGCGGACGGGACTGGAGATCCAGTCCGCGATCGATGCGGCGGTCGTGCGACGGGACGCCGTCCGCGCGGAGATCGAGACCACCCAGGCCGAGCTCGCCGGCGCGGAGGCCGAGGACGTCGAACGGGCTGACCGGTTCTCCGAATCGCTGGCCGCGATCAGCGAGTCCGACGCCGCGATCGAGGAGATCTACGCCGAACTCGCGCGGATCGGCCAGCGTCGCCGACGCGCGGAGGCGGAGGTGCGGCGCCTCGAACAGTCCCGACGGATGGCCGTCGACAAACTCGACGCCGCCCGGACCGAGCACGAGGAGTTCACCGACCGGCTGGCGCGTGCGGGTGAGGACCACGATGAGGCCGAGCTGCCCGCGGACGACGGCCGGGTCGCCGCGCAGGCGACGGTCGCCTCCGCCCGGGCTGCCGAACTCGAGGCCCGGCTCGCGCACCGGTCGGCCGAGGAGCGCGCGAGCGGGGTACGCGGCAAATCGGCCTCGCTGCGCAGAGCGGCACAGGCCGAACGCGAGTCGAGGGCACGGGCCGCCCGGGCCGCGGCCGCCCGACGACGCGGGGCACAGGTCGCCGAGGTCGTGGACGAACTGAGTGGGCGACTGCTGTCCCGGCTCGACGAGCTCATCGTCTCGGCCGGCGCCGAGAGGGACCGCCTGGCCGCCGCACGGGCGGAGGCCACCACGCGGGTGGCCTCGCTTCGTGACGAACTGGCGGCCGCGGGCTCCGAGGTCACCAGGCTGGGAGACGCGGCGCATCGCGACGAGATCGTCCGGGCCCAACTCGAGGTCAAGGTCTCCGAGTTGGAGGCGGCGGTGGTGGAGCGGCACGGCATCGAGCCCGAGGTGCTGGTGGCGGAGTACGGGCCTCACGTCGACCTGCCACCGTCGGCGCTGGAGATGCAGGAGTACGAGACGGCCCGCGAGCGGGGTGAGGACGTCAGCCCGCCACCGCCGATGCCGTATCTGCGCGCCGAGCAGGAGCGTCGACTCAAGCTCGCCCAGAAGGACCTCGCGACCCTGGGCAAGGTCAACCCCCTGGCGCTGGAGGAGTTCGCCGCGCTCGAGGAGCGGTACGCGTTCCTGTCCACCCAGCTCGACGACGTCAAGAAGGCGCGATCCGACCTCGAGGGAGTGATCGACGACGTCGACGAGCGGATCGAGCAGATCTTCACCGAGGCGTGGGTCGACGTCGAACGCGAGTTCCGCGGTGTCTTCTCCACGCTGTTCCCCGGCGGCGAGGGCCGGCTCATCCTCACCGATCCCGGCGACATGCTCGCCACCGGCATCGAGGTCGAGGCGCGGCCTCCGGGAAAGAAGGTCAAACGCCTCTCACTCTTGTCCGGCGGAGAGAAATCGCTCACCGCCGTGGCGATGCTCGTGGCGATCTTCAAGGCCCGGCCGAGCCCGTTCTACGTGATGGACGAGGTCGAGGCCGCGCTCGACGACACGAACCTGCGGCGGCTCATCGGACTGTTCGAGCAGCTTCGCGAGACCAGCCAGCTCATCGTGATCACCCACCAGAAGCCCACCATGGACGTGGCGGACGTGCTCTACGGCGTGTCGATGCAGGGCGACGGCATCTCCAAGGTCATCTCGCAGCGCATGCGGTGACGGCGCCTCCCCATCGGGGTCGCGTCACCCGCGGCGGAACACCGACCGCAGACGCTCCCGGTTGACCACCGCGACCGCCCGCAGCGGGATTCCCGCCGGACACACCCGCGAGCACTCGCCGTACAGGGAACAGGGGCCGAACTCGGTGTCGGCCTCGCGGACCATCTCCCGGGCGCGGGAACCGCGCTCGAGTCCCGAGACCGGCATGAGGGCCAGGTGACCCAGTTTGGCGCCCAGGAAGAGGTTGGCGGACCCGTTGGGGCAGGCCGCCACACACGCGCCGCAGCCGATGCACGCGGCGAAGTCCAGGGCCGTCTCCGCGTCGTCGTGGCCCTGCAGCATCGCGTCGGCATCCGGCGCGGTACCGGCGGGGATCGACACGTGGGCTCCGGCCTCCGCGATCCCGTCCAGCGCGGAACGGTCCACCACGAGGTCTCGGATCACGGGGAACACGGCCGCCCGGAGCGGCTCGATGCGGAGGGTGTCGCCGTCGGAGTAGCGGTCCAGGCGCTGGTGGCACGAGGGCGTGTTCTCGGCCGGGCCGTGCGGGCGTCCGTCGACGGTCACCCCGCACGCACCGCAGATCCCCTCGCGGCAGTCGGAGTCGAACGCGACCGGTTCACGGCCCTCGTCGACCAGCCGACCGTTGAGGGTGTCGAGCAGCTCGAGGACGCTCATCTCGGGCTCGGCGTCGGGGACCTCGTGGTCGTCGAACCGACCGGCGTCCTCGGGCCCGGCCTGGCGCCAGATGCGCAGAGTCAGTTTCACGGTGTCCGCCTCATCGGTAGTCCCTCGTGGTGAGCCCGACTGCGGAGAAGTCGAGCGGTTCGGCGTGACGGGTGAAGGTGCGCGGTCCGCCCCGGTCGTCGCCGCCGGATCCCCACGCGGAGGCGAAGCACCAGTCCTCGTCGCGGCGCAGTGCTTCACCGCCCGGGGTCTGGTGTTCCTCACGGAAGTGCGCCCCGCAGGACTCGTCGCGGTCGAGGGCGTCGAGGCACATCAGCTCTGCCAGCTCCAGGTAGTCGGCGACCCGGCCGGCCAGTTCGAGCACCTGGTTGAGGTGCGTGCCGGCGCCGGTGACCCGGAGCTCGGCCCAGAATCGCCCACGCAGTCGGCGGATGCGCTCGATCGCCTCGGTGAGCCCGGCGACGGTACGGGTGACGCCGCATCCCGCGTAGAGGATCTCGCCCAGCTCGCGATGGAAGTGCTCGGGCCCCGTCGTGCCGCCCACCGCCAGTAGCGCCTCGACGCGGTTCCGGGCACGGCAGACGGCAGAGGTGACCACCCCGTCGTCGTCGTCCGGTAGGTCTTCCCCGAGGCGTGTGGCCAGGTGCGCGGGCACCGAGTACGGCAGGGTGAACCAGCCGTCCACGCTGGCGCTGAGCAGCGAGTTGGCCCCGAGCCGATTGGCACCGTGGTAGGCCCAGCCGCATTCGCCACCCACGAACAGTCCGGGGATCGAGGTCTGCAGGTCGTAGTCGCTCCACAACCCACCCATGGTGAAGTGGCAGGTGGGGGCGATGCGCATCGGGACGGTGTACGGGTCCTCACCGGTGGCGTGGGAGTACATGTCGAAGAGGTTGCCGTACCGCTCGGCGATCCTGTCCCGCCCGTGGAGGGCGAGGGCGTCCCGGAAGTCGAGGTAGACCGAGTTGCGACGCGGTCCCACCCCGCGGCCGGAGCGCAGCTCCGCCGTGATCGCCCTGGAGGCCACGTCGCGTGGCACCAGATTGCCGAAGGCCGGGTAGCGCCGTTCGAGGAAGAAATCGCGTTCGGCGTCCGGGATGTCGCCGGGTGGTCGCTCGTCGCCGACCCGCAGCGGGATCCAGACCCGGCCGTCGTTGCGCAGGGACTCGCTCATGAGGATCGTCTTGGCCTGCCAGTGGTTGTCCTTGGGGAGCGCGGTGGGGTGGAACTGGACGAACGACGGCGAGGCGAACAGCGCCCCCCGCTGGTGCGCCCGCCACACGGCCGAGGCGTTGGAGTTCATCGCGAGCGTCGAGTCGTGGAAGACGTTCCCGTAGCCGCCCGTCGCCAGCACCACGGCGTGGGCGGTCTCGGCGCGGATGTGTCCGGAGACGAGGTCGCGGACCACGACCCCGTGACATCCGTCGTCGTCGACGATCAGATCGAGCATCTCGTGGCGGGTGTGCAACCGCACCGTGCCCGCCCGGATCTGACGCTGGAGGGCCTGGCTCCCGGCGATCTGGAGCTGCTGGCCGGTCTGCCCGCGGGAGTAATAGGTGCGTGAGACCTGTACTCCGCCGAACGAGCGCGTGGACAGGACCCCCCCGTACTCCCGGGCGAAGGGCGTGCCGATCGCCGAGAAGTGGTCGATGACGCGAACCGATTCCTCACCCAGGCGGAATGCCTCGGACTCCCTGCCCCGGAAGTCGCCGCCCTTGACCGTGTCGGAGACGAAGCGGTGCAGCGAGTCCCCGTCGACCCTCCTCGCGCGGGCGGCGTTGATCCCGCCCTGCGCCGCCACGGAATGCGCGCGCCGCGGCGCGTCGTGATAAGTGAACGCGGTCACCCGATAGCCGAGCTCGCCGAGCGCGGCCGCCGCCCCGGCGCCGGCCAGGCCCGTGCCCACCACGACCACGTGGAAGCGGCGTCGGTTCCCGGGGGAGACCAGGGGGTAGGAGTCGCGTCGCCGCGACCAGGCGGTGGCGGGGTCGCCGGTGGGAGTACCCGAGGACAGGATGTCCCCGGCCCACGCACCGGGTGCCGTCACGGGCGGCGGTTCGAATGTGCCCGATCCGCCCGGGGTGCGTGGGACGGTCATGCGAGCCACCCGGCCTGCACCGCGATCGGGATGATGGCGTTGCCCACCAGGACGGCGACGGCGGCGACACCGCCCACGACCGTCGCCGCGGCACGGCTCCGGACCCCGGTCACCCCGAGATCGCCGGCCGCCGTGCGAACGCCGTGCGCCACGTGTACCGCCAGCAGGACCATGGTGACCGTGTAGAACGCCGCCACCCACGGCCTGGCGAAGCTGGCCACGAGGTTGGCGTGCGCCGAACCGGGGACGAAGGAGTCACTGGCGGCAGGGGGTGTGCCGGTGGTCATGTCCAGGACGTGGAAGACCACGAACAGGAGCATCACCACGCCGGTCACCATCATGGACCGCGCGCCGAAGGAACCGGCGGTCAGACCGGTGCGACGACGACGGGGGCCCGCCGAGGCCCGGGAGCGTCGCGCGAGCAGCACCGAACACCCGATGTGTGCCACCAGGCTCAGCACGAGCAGCACCCGAAGGGCCCACAGGACGCCCTCGTGCGGCACCAGTGGGTAGAGAAGGGTCCGCAGCCACTCGGCGTAGCCCTCGAATCCGGCCGCACCGCCGAACACCTTGAGGTTGCCGATCATGTGCACCACCACGAACGACGTGAAGAGCAGTCCCGTCACGGCCATGACGGTCTTGGCGGCCCAGGTGGGAAACGCAGGGGTGCGCCGGACGGGTGGCCTCCGAGCTCGGGCCGGGACGTGCGGGGCGGCGGCCTCGGTCACGCGCGGACACCTCCTTCCGGTAGCGGGCGTCAGTCTAGGGCCGCCGGTGTGCCCCCGGGACCGGGATGAGGACGGGGGCCGTCGTCCATACTGGGCACCGTGAACACCACCTGGATCATCGTGGCCGTCGTCGTCGTACTGCTGCTCGCCCTCCTCGCGCTGGTCGTGGGGCTGCAACTGCGCAGGAAACGACAGATCTCCCTGAGCAAGCCGGAGGAGCGCAGGGAGCTCACCCGTGAGGAACGTTCGGGCAACTATCAGGCGGGGACGGGCTTCTCCTTCACCGAGGCGGGCGGCAGCGCCACCGCGGCACCCCCGAGGGAGCCCCTGCCGCGCGAGGCCCCGCGGGGCCCCGACGCGCCGGCTCCCCACGCGCCGGAGGCCCACCCGTCGACTCCTCAGACACCGGCGCCGGAGTCCGTGTCCCCGGCCCCGGCTCCGGCCCCGCCGTCGATCGTGCCCGAACCCGACACCGAACCCGGTCCGAGCGAGGACACGGTGGTCGTGGAGCCCGCCCCCGTCGACCCGGTCGTCATCCCGCCGGAGGTCCCGGACGAGGAGGCTCCGGCTCCCTCGACGGAACTCATCACCGGCGCTCCCGACCAGGTGGCCCCCGTCGAGCGGATCGACCCGTCAGCAGGTCGGCTCGATCGACTCCGCGGCAGGCTGGCGCGGTCGCAGGGCACGGTCGGGCAGGGTCTGCTGGGCCTGCTGGGCGCAGGGGACCTCGATGAGGACGCGTGGGAGGAGATCGAGGACACGCTGATCATGGCGGACCTCGGGTCGACCGTCACCCAGCGCGTCGTCGACCGTCTGCGCGAGGACATCGCCACCCGGCAGATCCGTACCGAGGCCGAGGTGCGGGACCTGCTCCGGCAGGTACTCGTGGACAACCTCCACCCGGAGTACGACCGTTCGCTGCGCGCGCTCCCGAACGACGGCACGCCGGCCGTCCTCCTCGTCGTCGGGGTCAACGGGACCGGTAAGACCACCACCACCGGCAAACTGGCCCGGGTCCTGGTGGCCGATGGCCGCGCCGTCCTCCTGGGCGCGGCGGACACCTTCCGCGCCGCCGCGGCGGACCAGCTCCAGACCTGGGCCGAGCGCGTGGGCGCAGAGGTCGTGCGGGGCAAGGAGGGCGCGGATCCCGCGTCGGTGGCGTTCGACGCCGTCGCCCGGGGGGTGGAGACGGGGGTCGACGCCGTCCTCGTGGACACCGCCGGTCGCCTGCACACCAAGGCCGGGCTGATGGACGAGCTCGGGAAGGTCAAGCGGGTCGTGGAGAAGAAGACCCCCGTCGACGAGGTCCTGCTGGTGATCGACGCGACCACCGGGCAGAACGGGCTCATGCAGGCCCGGGTGTTCAAGGACGTCGTGGACATCACCGGGGTGGTGCTCACCAAACTCGACGGCACCGCCAAGGGCGGGATCGTCTTCCAGGTCCAACACGAACTCGGTGTGCCGGTCAAGCTCGTCGGGCTGGGAGAGGGGGCCGACGACCTGGCGCCGTTCACCCCGGAGGCCTTCGTCGACGCGTTGCTCGGCACCTAGGACACACGATCGGAACCACAGGGCGGGCCGCGTTACAGATCGGAAACACTGCCGCGCATCCACCGAAACAGCGGAAAGGAATTCTTCTCAACCGAGAGTGAGTGAGAAACGCTCACCATGGAGACGAGGAGGACATCACCGTGAGAGGTGACAGTGTCTGGTTGCTCGCCCAGGAGGCGACGACGGAGTTCGATGCGGGAGACACGGCCTGGATGCTGATGGCGGCATCCCTGGTCCTGCTCATGACGCCCGCACTGGCGTTGTTCTACGGCGGCATGACACGCCAGAGGTCAGTGCTCAACATGATGATGATGTCCTTCAGCGCGATGGGCGTCGTCGGCGTCGTCTACGTGCTGTGGGGCTGGTCGATGTCCTACGGCTCGCAGGACATCCTCGGGCTGTTCGCCAATCCCTTCGAGATGTTCGGTCTCTCCGGGGTGATCGGTGACGCCGAGAACTGGGCGGCCTCCGCATCGGGCGCGTATCCGCAGGTCGTCGACGTCGGCTTCCAGGTGACGTTCGCGATCATCACCGTCGCCCTCATCTCGGGCGCGATCGCCGAGCGCGTGAAGTTCGGCACCTGGCTGATGTTCGTGGGCGTGTGGGTCACGCTGGCCTACTTCCCGCTCGCCCACATGGTGTGGGGCGGTGGGCTGCTCTCGCACTCCGAGAACGGTCTCGCCGCGATGATCTTCGGCACGGTCGACGACGGCGAGGGTGGCCTCACCGCCGCGGTCGGGCCGATCGACTTCGCCGGTGGCACCGTGGTCCACATCAACGCCGGTATGGCGGCCCTCGTTCTCGTGCTGCTCATCGGCAAGCGCTACGACTTCGGTCGCACCGCGTTCCGCCCCCACAGCCTCCCGCTCGTCATGCTCGGCGCCGGCCTCCTGTGGTTCGGCTGGTTCGGTTTCAACGCCGGTTCGGCATTCGGCGCCAACGGGTCGGCTGGTCTGGCCTGGATCAACACCACTGTCGCCACGGCCGCCGCGATGCTCGGCTGGCTCCTCACCGAGCGGATCCGGGACGGGCACCCGACCAGCCTCGGTGCCGCCTCGGGCGTCGTCGCCGGCCTGGTCGCCATCACCCCGGCCGCCGGGTCGGTCCACCCCCTCGGTGCGATCGCCCTCGGTGCCGTGTCCGGTGCGCTGTGCGCCCTCGCCGTCGGACTCAAGCACCGCTTCGGCTACGACGACTCGCTGGACGTCGTGGGCGTCCACCTCGTCGCCGGACTCTGGGGCACCATCGCGATCGGCCTCCTGGCCACCGGCACCTTCGACACCGCCGCGGGCGTGTTCTACTCGGCGGACGGCTGGAAGCTCCTCGTCGTCCAGATCGTCATCGCCCTGGTGGCGCTGGTGTTCACCGCCATCATGACCGCGATCGCCTACGTGATCTGCCGCCCGCTCGGGTGGCGCATCAGCGAGACGGACGAGCAGTCCGGCATCGACGGCGCCGAGCACGCGGAGACCGCGTACGAGGCCTCCACCAACGCGCTCATCCGTTGAGCCGACATCAGCGAAAGGAAATCCTGACATGAAGCTCGTCACCGCGATCGTCAAGCCGTTCACGCTCGACGACGTCAAGGCAGCACTCGAACAGGCGGGGATCCACGGCCTGACCATCAGTGAGGTCCAGGGCTACGGCCGCCAGAAGGGCCACACCGAGGTCTATCGCGGCGCGGAGTACGCGGTCGACTTCGTACCCAAGATCCGCGTGGAGGTGGTCGTCGACGACGAGTCCGTCGACACCGTGGTCCAGCTCGTCGTGGATGCCGCGCGGACCGGGAAGATCGGCGACGGCAAGGTGTGGGTGACACCCGTCGAGAACATCGTCCGGGTCCGCACGGGCGAGGCCGGCGAGGCCGCGATCTGATCGACGCCACCACGATGCGCGGTCGCCCCCGGAACCGGGGGGACCGCGCATCTCTGCGTGTGGGGCCGGGCGTGCGAGCTCGTTCACACAAGCGAAACACCGGCGCCGCCTCGAGGTGACATGGGGCCGACAGTCTGGACACCGACGGATGACGGGAAAAGAGGGACGACGTGAGCGTGACGGCGGACGGCGAGCGCGCCATGGCGTTGCGGGGCGGACGCGAGCGGATCCTCGCCGCCACTCTGGAGGAACTCCCCGCCGCGGCACTGCGGGACGCGCTGTGCGAGCTGTACGAGATGGAGCTCGGACGGCTCGCGGAGGATGCGGGGATCGTCCCGGGGTCCGGGTTCGCCCTGGTGGCCTTCGGCGGACTCGGCCGACGTGAGGTGCTCCCGTACTCGGACCTCGACCTGGTGCTGGTGCACGAGAGGCGACCCGGCAGGGACGTCGGTGAACTCGCGGACGCTCTGTGGTATCCGCTGTGGGACTCGGGGGTGGGCCTGGACCACAGCGTGCGGACCGTGGACCAGTGCCTCGCCGTGGCGGCCGCGGACGTCTCCGTGGGGCTGAGCCTGCTGGACGCCCGGGTGATCGCCGGGGACGCGGACCTGGGCGCACTCGTCGTCGACGGCGCTCGGCGCCAGTGGCGGGACCAGATCGCCTCCCGGTTCGACGACCTCGTGGCGGCCGCGGTGGCGCGGCGCCACCGGTCCGGGGTGATCGCCCACAGGAGCGAGCCCGATCTCAAGAACGGCGTGGGCGGCCTCCGGGACTCGCAGCTCGTCACAGCGCTCGCGGTCGCTCACCTCAGCGACGGACGCCCCGTCGTCCCGGGCGGCCTGTCGTCCGCCCACCGGCTCGTGCTCGACGCGCGGACGGAGCTCCACAGGGTGAGCGGCCGGGGCCGCGAGGTCCTGCACGCGGAGTTCGGCGACGACGTCGGCCGCGCCCTCGGGTTGGGTGACCGCTTCGATCTGGCCCGTGCGCTCAGCGACGCCTCGCGGACCATCGCGTTCACCGCCGACCAGGCCATCCGCGGGTCGGTCGCGGCGCTGTCCTCCCGGGGCCTGACCGGGTTGCTGCGCAGATCCCCGGTGCGCCGACCTCTCGACGACGGCGTGGTGGAACACGCGGGAGAGGTGGCGCTCGCCCGGAGTGCACGGGTCACCGAGGACCCGTGGCTGCCGCTACGGGTGGCGGCGGCGGCGGCCCGCTTCGGGTTGCCGGTCGCGAGCTCGACACTCGGGGTTCTGGTGGAGCGTTCGCCGGCCCCGGAGGGACGGTGGCCCGCCGAGGCGCTCTCGGACCTGCTCGTCCTGCTGGGGACGGGAGAGGCGCAGGTACCGGTTCTCGAGGCGTTCGACCGCAGTGGGTTGTGGGAGCGGCTCCTGCCCGAGTGGTCCGAGGTGAGGGACCTGCCGGCCAGGGACCGGTCGCACATCTACACGGTCGACCGCCACCTGGTGCAGACGGCGGTCGAGGCATCCCGGCTCACCACCTCCGTCGCGCGGGCGGACCTGCTCCTGCTGGCCGCACTGCTGCACGACCTGGGCAAGAGCCGCGAGGGCGACCACAGCGAGACCGGTGCCGAGATGGTCGAACCGATCGCCCGGCGGATGGGACTCGGGCCCTCCGACGTCGACACCCTCGTCCGGATCGTCCGGCACCACCTGCTGCTCGCCGCGACCGCGTCCAGACGGGATCCGTCGGACCCGGAGACGGCCGACGGGGTCCTGACCACTCTCGAGGGGGACGCGACGGCGTTCGACGTCCTCGCGACGCTCACCGAGGCGGACTCGTTGGCCACCGGGCCGACCGTCTGGACGCAGGGGCGGGCCAGGGCGCACGCGACGCTGGTCGACGTCTGTCGTGATCGGGTGGGTTCGCAACCCGGCGCGGTGGAGGCGCCGACCGTCGACGCCTCGCGACCGCACGGTCCGCCCGATGTGGTGGTCGACCTCCGCCCTTCGGCGACCGGGACGAACCACGAGGTGACCCTCGTGGTCCCCGGCGCCGGGAAGTCACTCGCGGTGACCGCGGAGATCCTCGCCGCGCACCGGTTGGAGATCGTCGACGGGGAGATCGACCTGCGCCCGCCGGGCGGCGTGCGTGCTCGCATGACGGTCTCCACACGGTTCGGCGACCCCGTCGACCCGCGGGTCCTCCGACAGGACCTGCGCCGCGCGGTCGACTCCGGTGTTCCGGCGTCCCTGCGGGCGGCCGCGGAGCGCAACGCCTCCCGCCTGGTCGGCCCCCCGCAGGCCAGGTCCTCCGTCCTGGTCAACCGGCGGACGGACGCGGACGGCATCCTGCTCGAGGTGCGGGCGGAGGACCGCCCGGGACTGTTCGCCAAGGTCATCGCATCGATACTGGCCAAGGGGGCGAGGATCGACTGGGTGGTGGTGCGGACCCGGGGCGCCGCGGTCGAGGACGTGTTCGCGCTCTCCGGCCCCGGAGCCGTGCTCAGCACGGCCACGGCGGTGGAGTCGTTGCTGCCCCGACGCGATCCCGCGACGCCCGGCGCCGGGCGTGCCGATACCCTGTGAGCAGTCGTCGTCGACGACGCCGGGACCCCCACACCCCCGGCCCGCGACCCAGGGAGCTGTAACCGTGTTCGATTCCTTGTCCGATCGCCTGGCAGGTGCGCTCAAGGACCTGCGCGGGAAGGGTCGGCTCAGTGACGCCGACATAGACGCGACGGCGCGCGAGATCCGTCTGGCCCTGCTCGAGGCGGACGTCGCGCTGCCCGTCGTACGAACCTTCATCTCCCGGGTCAAGGAGCGGGCCAAGGGGTCGGAGGTCTCCGAGGCCCTCAACCCGGCGCAACAGGTCGTCAAGATCGTCGACGCCGAGCTCACGGCCATCCTGGGCGGCGAGGCGCGACGCATCGAGTTCGCCAAGCAACCCCCGACGGTGATCATGCTCGCGGGCCTGCAGGGCGCGGGTAAGACCACGCTGGCGGGCAAGCTCGCGCACTGGCTCAAGGGGCAGGGGCACACCCCGCTCCTGGTCGCGTGCGACCTCCAGCGGCCGGGCGCCGTCGACCAGCTCCGGATCGTCGGTGAGCGCGCCGGGGTCCAGGTTTTCGCACCCCACCCCGGCACGTCCGTGGGGGGTGACGGCGAGGTCGTCGGTGTACAGGAGCCGGTGACCGTGGCCCAGCGGGGCCTCGCCCATGCCCGGGCCAAGATGCATGACGTCGTGATAGTCGACACCGCGGGCCGGCTGGGTATCGACGAGGAGCTCATGGCCCAGGCCAGGGGGATCCGTGACGCCGTCCAGCCGGACGAGACCTTCTTCGTCCTCGACGCGATGATCGGCCAGGACGCCGTGATGACCGCGGAAGCCTTCCGGGAGGGGGTCGGGTTCACCGGCGTCGTTCTGACCAAGCTCGACGGTGATGCCCGCGGTGGTGCGGCGCTGAGCGTCCGCGAGCTCACCGGCACGCCGATCATGTTCGCCTCGGATGGTGAGAAGCTCGAGGACTTCGACGTCTTCCACCCCGATCGCATGGCCAGCCGGATCCTGGGCATGGGGGACGTGCTCTCGCTGATCGAGCAGGCCGAGACGGTGTTCGACGCCAAGGACGCCGAGAAGACCGCCGCCAAGATCGGTTCGGGGGAGCTCACCCTCGAGGACTTCCTCGACCAGATGCTGATGATCCGCAAGATGGGCCCCATCGGGAACCTCCTGGGGATGCTGCCCGGCGGCAAGGATATGAAGGCCGCCGTCGGTGACATCGACGAGAAGTACCTGGACCGTATCCAGGCGATCATCCGGGGAATGACGCCGGAGGAGCGGGCGGATCCGAAGATCATCAACGGATCCCGACGCCAGCGGATCGCCAAGGGCTCCGGGGTCACCGTCACAGACGTCAACCAGTTGGTGGACAGGTTCTTCGAGGCCCGCAAGATGATGAGCCGCATGGCGGGCCAGATGGGCATGCCGGGCGCCGGCCGCAAGAACCAGCGCAAGGGGAAGAAGGGCAAGGGCAAGGGGCGGGGACCCACGCAGCCCAAGAACAGGGGAATGATGCCCGGCGGCATGCCGGGGATGCCCCCGGGGATGCCCGCTGGTGGGATGCCGGATCTGTCGCAGATGCCACCCGGGCTCGACCAGTTGCCGCCGGGACTCGAGGGACTCGATCTGAACGACCTGAAGTTCCCCAAACGCTGACCGGACGGGTTCGAGACACGCCGATTGGTACCGGGGGCGGCGGGGCGTTTAGACTGGTGCGCTGGACGCCGTCACCGGTGGGTCCCGCCGCGCTGGTCGCGGACGGGGGCCCGCGCCGAACGGCGGTCACCCGGAAGGCGAAACCGGGCCCCGCAACAGGTGCGGGAGTCGCTGAATCGCCACGTGACCCGCAACAGAAAGCGAGACGCCACATGGCCGTCAAGATCAAGCTCACCCGCCTCGGCAAGATCCGCAACCCGCAGTACCGCGTCGTCGTGGCCGACGCCCGCACCCGTCGTGACGGTCGCGCCATCGAGACGATCGGCCTCTACCGTCCCAAGGAGGAGCCGAGCTTCATCCAGATCGACTCCGAGCGTGCGCAGTACTGGCTCGGCGTGGGCGCCCTGCCGACCGAGGCCGTCGAGCAGCTGCTCAAGGTGACCGGCGACTGGCAGAAGTTCAAGGGCATCGAGGGCGCCGAGGGCACCCTCAAGGTCGCCGAGCCCAAGCCCAGCAAGCTCGACCTGTTCAACAAGGCGCTCGAGGAGGCCCAGGGCGAGCCGTCCGCCGAGGCCATCACCACCAAGCGCAAGGCCGAGAAGGCCAAGAAGGCCGACGAGGCGAAGAAGGCCGAGGACGAGGCCAAGAAGGCCGACGAGGCCAAGAAGGCTGCCGCCGCGTCCGCCGAGGGTGAGTCGGCCGAGGCCGCCCCGGCCGACGCTGAGACCGCCGAGGCCTGAGTCGGATGAGTGACATGGTCGTCGACGCCGTCGACCATCTCGTCCGGGGAATCGTGTCGGAACCAGACGCGGTCTCCGTCCGGTCGAGTGGAGGTCGGCGCGGCACCGTGATCCGCGTGACCGTGTCGCCCGAGGACCTCGGGCGCGTCATCGGTCGCGGCGGTCGCACCGCCTCTGCGATCCGGACGATCGTCTCCGCCGTCGGCGGACCGGACGTCCGGGTCGACGTGGTCGACACCGACCGCTAGATCCACCCGGATCCCACCCGTACCGGAAGGACATCATGGAGCTCGTCGTGGGCCGCGTCGTCAAGTCCCACGGGGTCCGCGGTGAACTCGTGGTGGACGTGCGAACCGATTCCCCGCTCGAGCGTTTCGCGGTGGGCTCGCGCCTGCTGGGTCGCACGGGTAGGGGAGACAACGCCACCGACCGTGAGGTCATCGTAGAAGCCGCCCGGGATCACTCCGGGCGGCTTCTCGTGCGCCTGACCGGCGTCTCGGACCGCGATTCGGCCGATGCGCTGCGGGGGATGCTGCTGCTGGTCGACTCCGAGTCCTTGCCGGAGACGGACGACCCGGACGAGTTCCATGACCACCAGTTGGTGGGGTTGCGGGTCCTCGACACGGTGGGCGCGCAGCTCGGTGTGGTCACGGAGGTCGTCCACACCCCGGGAGGGGAACTCCTCTCCGTGCTGCTCTCGGACGGTGGGGACGCACTGGTCCCGTTCGTCACGGGGATCGTCCCCGAGGTGGACCTCGGATCCGGTACGTGCGTCATCGACCCGCCGGAAGGGCTCCTGGACCTGGGGACCTCGTGACGGCTCCGCATGACGGCGCCCCGGGTCCGCTCATGCGGCTCGACGTGGTCACCGTCTTCCCCGACTATCTCGCCCCGCTCCGACTGGCGTTGCCCGGCCGCGCGATCGAGCGCGGGATCCTGGATGTCGGTGTACACGACCTCAGAGGATGGGCCCACGACGTCCACAGGTCGGTCGACGACACCCCGTTCGGTGGTGGCCCCGGCATGGTCATGCGCCCGTCGGTCTGGGGTGAGGCTCTGGACGACCTGGCCCCGGAGGTCGCGGGGGAGTCGGGGGAGCGCCCGCTGTTGATCGTGCCCACGCCCGCGGGCCGGACCTTCACCCAGGCCGATGCCCATCGCTACGCGCGACGTCGCCACCTGCTCTTCGCGTGCGGTCGCTACGAGGGCATCGATCAGCGCGTGATCGACGAGGCCTCGACCCGGATGGACGTGGAGGAGGTGAGCATCGGCGACTACGTGCTCATCGGTGGGGAGGTGGCCGTCCTGGTGATGGCGGAGGCCGTGGTCAGACTCCTGCCGGGTGTGCTGGGCAACCAGCGCAGCCATCAGGAGGACTCCTTCTCGGACGGACTGTTGGAGGGACCCAGCTACACACGGCCGGAGGTGTGGCGAGACCGGCCGGTGCCGGAGGTCCTCAAGAGCGGCGATCACGCGAGGATCGCCCGGTGGAGGCGAGACGAGTCGCTGCGCCGCACCGCGCGGCGCCGACCCGAACTGCTCGATGGTGTGGAACTGGCTCCGGGAGACCTCGAGACACTCGATGCCGTCGGGTGGACGCCGCGAGACGAGTGATTTGGGTCCGGCACGCCGGGGATGGCACACTAGCGAGGTTGACCATTCGGGCGCATCCGTGCGCCCTGCGGACGGTCGCGCCTATCCGGGGCACGAACCGGTCGACCCGCCTGACGGCGGGCGCCAGGGTCCTCTGTCCTCAATTCCTGACATCCGAGGAACACAATGAACACTCTCGACTTCATCGACAACAAGTCACTGCGGGACGACATCCCCGCGTTCCGGCCCGGTGACACGCTCGACGTGCACGTCAAGGTCATCGAGGGCTCCAAGGAGCGCATCCAGGTCTTCAAGGGCGTCGTGATCCGTCGCCAGGGCGGCGGAGTCCGCGAGACCTTCACCGTCCGCAAGGTCTCCTTCGGCGTCGGCGTCGAGCGCACCTTCCCGGTCCACTCGCCCACCATCGACCACATCGACGTCCTCACCCGCGGTGACGTCCGTCGCGCCAAGCTGTACTACCTCCGCAATCTCCGTGGCAAGGCCGCGAAGATCAAGGAGAAGCGCTGAGCGCATAGGGCGGGTCGGATCCCGCCGCCGTGGGCGGTGGGGGATCGACTACGCTCGTCCGGGTGAGCAGCACCGGAACACCTGGACAGAACCCCTCCGAGCCGGGTCCCCGAGAAGACGGGGACCCGGCTCGAGGTGTGCGTAGGGGGCATCGCGACAAGCGCACCCCCGAGAAGAAGGGCCAGCCCTGGTACATCGAGATTCCGATGTTGGTCGTGATCGCGCTGGTGCTGGTGTTCGTTTTCCAGACCTTCGTCGGGCGCGTCTACCAGATCCCGTCGGAATCGATGGAACCGACTCTGCACGGGTGCGCCGGATGTACGGGCGACCGCATCTTCGTGGACAAGATCTCGTATCGGTTCGGCGATCCGGAACCCGGTGACGTCATCGTGTTCGAGGGGCCCGACTCCTGGAACCAGGGCTATCAGTCCATCCGTTCGGACAACCCGGTGATCCGGACGTTGCAGAACATCGGCGGAGTCATCGGCATCGTCCCCCCGGACCAGAACGACATGGTCAAGAGGGTGATAGCGGTGGGTGGGCAGACCGTTGGCGGCTGCTCGCCGGAGGGCGGGTTGCTGGTGGACGGACAGCCGCTGGAGGAGCCGTATCTCAACGAGGACCCCTCCGTCGACCGCAATCCTCTGAACTGTGCCTTCGGTCCGGTCACCGTCCCGGAGGGCAACTACTGGGTGATGGGTGACAACCGGGGCAATTCTGCCGACTCCCGCTTCCACATGGGTGACGAGTTCCAGGGATCGGTCCCGGACGAGAACGTCATCGGCAAGGTGCAGGCCGTCATCCTCCCGTTCGACCGCATCGGTTCCGTGCCGTCGCCGGATATCCAGGCGGGGTGACCCGGGTCCGACCGGGCCGGGTCCGGGTGACGCGGCGCGACGGTCGACTGGCGCTGGAGGCGGCACTGGGGCGCCGCGGTCTGGGCCCGGTGGCCGGGGTGGACGAGGCCGGTCGCGGCTCCTGCGCGGGCCCTCTCGTCGTGGCGGCGTGCGTGCTGGGGGACCGACTCCACACCGAACTCGCGGACCTCGACGACTCCAAGAAGCTGTCGCCGCCCACCAGGGAACGACTCCACGACGCGGTGCTTCGTCGTGCGGCCGCGGTGTCGGTGGTGGTCATCGAGCCCGACCGGATCGACGAACGTGGCGTCCACCGCTGCAACCTCGAGGGTATGCGGCGAGCGGTGGCCGCGCTGGACCCTCCGCCGGGCTTCGTCCTCACCGACGGGTTCGCCGTCGACGGACTCGGTTGCCAGTCCACCGCGGTGATCGGGGGTGATGCGGTGGTCGCATCCATCGCCGCAGCGAGTGTCCTCGCAAAGGTCACGCGCGATCGGATTATGGTGGACCTCGACCCGAGGTACCCGGGCTACGGATTCGCAGCACACAAGGGGTACAGCACCCCGGGTCACGCCAGGGCGATCGAACAGCTCGGTCCCAGCGACATCCACCGGATGTCGTACGCCAACGTCCGTCGCGCCGCGCAGGCGCATTCGAGGAGCAGCAGTAGATGAGCGCCGAGGATCTGGAGAACTACGAGACCGAGATGGAGCTCTCGCTGTACCGCGAGTACCGCGACATCGTCGGCCAGTTCACCTACGTCGTCGAGACGGAGCGGCGCTTCTATCTCGCCAACGCGGTCGAGCTGATCCCGAGGTCGGCGGACGGCGAGGTCTACTTCGACGTCCGCATGTCGGACGCCTGGGTATGGGACATGTACCGGCCTGCGCGTTTCGTGAAGTACGTGCGCGTCCTGACCTTCAAGGACGTCAACATCGAGGAGCTGGACAAGCCCGAACTCCGCCTCCCGGAGTAGAACTCCCCGGCTGGTGTTCCACAGCCCCCCGCGCCTCCACAGGGTGCCCCCGGCCCGATCCGTGACCAGCGGATCGGGCCGGCGTCGTCGGGCATGGTGAGCCGCGGTGGCCCGGACGGACCGGGTCGCCGGGGAGGGGCTCGCGATGGCGGGGGACAGGGCGGGATCGGACGCCGGCGAGGACGGGGGAGATCCGCGTCGGCGGACGGGGGCGACCGGGGAGGCGCACGCGGCCGGTCTGATCGAGGCGCGTGGTGGCGTCGTGATCAGTCGGAACTGGCGAAGCCGCACGGGGGAACTCGACCTGGTCGCCCTGGACGCAGGGGGACGGCTGCGGTTCGTCGAGGTCCGCACGCGGACCGGGAGCGGGTTCGGAACGCCGGCCGAATCGGTGACCGCGGTCAAGCAGCGCCGTCTGCGCACGCTGGCAAGGGAGTGGCTGGCGGCGAACCCGGGTCCCTGGCGTCAGGTCTGCTTTGACGTGATCGGAGTGGACCTCGCGGACTCCTCTCGTCCGAGACTGGAACTCTTCGAGGACGTGTTCTGAGATGGCTCTCGGGCGGACGTGGGCGGTGACGCTCTCGGGGATTGGTGGCCAGCTCGTCGAGGTCGAGGCCGATGTCGGGCGGGGACTTCCCGGGGTGAGCATCGTGGGGATGGGTGACGGCGCGGTCATGCAGTCCAGGGAGCGGATGCGGGCGGCGGTGGGCAATTCGGGCCTGTCCTGGCCAAAAGGGAAGGTGGTCCTCTCGCTGTCACCCGCAGCGCTGCCGAAGCGCGGATCGGGGTTCGACGTGGCGCTCGCGATCGGAGCGCTCACCGCGTCGAACGAGCTGCCAGCCGGAGGGTTCGAGGGGACTCTGCTGGTCGGTGAGCTGGCGCTCGACGGCCGCGTCCGTTCGGTGCGTGGGGTGCTACCGGCGGTGCTCGCGGCGCGAGACGCGGGCCTCCGGCGTGCGATCGTGCCGGCCGAGAACCTGGCTGAGGCCAGGCTGGTAGGGGACATCGACACGGCGGGGGTGGAGTCCCTGGCGATGCTGGCGGCATGGAGCCGAGGCAGCGGTGACCTCATCGCCGAAGCTCCGGACCCGGCGGCCGCCTGTACGGACGACGGTATGGACCTGGCCGAGGTCCACGGTCAGGACGACTGCCGCCGCGCAATCGAGGTCGCGGCGGCCGGGGGACACGCGATGCTCCTCCAGGGTGCGCCCGGGACGGGCAAGACGATGTTGGCCCGGCGTCTGCCCGGTCTGCTGCCTGATCTGGGGGAGCGAGAGGCGCTCGAGGCCACAGCGATCCACTCGGTCATGGGCCGGCTGTCGGACCACGACCCGCTGCTTCGGCGCCCGCCGTTCGTCGCCCCGCATCACACCGCGTCGGCGGCGGCGCTCGTCGGCGGTGGGAACAACATCGCCAAGCCGGGTGCCGCGACCCTCGCGCATCGGGGTGTGCTCTTCCTGGACGAGTGTGCGGAGTTCTCGGGAAGGGTCCTGGACAGCCTGCGGACTCCGCTCGAGGACGGGGAGGTCCGGATCGCACGCCGGGACGGCGTCTCGGTGTTCCCCGCCCGATTCCAGCTGGTGATGGCGGCGAACGACTGCCCGTGTGGCTCACCGCGACCCTCCGAGTGCTCCTGCACCCCCGACGCGCGACGCCGATACGGGAGGTCGTTGACCGGCCCGTTGCGCGACCGGCTGGACATCCTGTCCCGGACTCTGCCGTTGGGGTCAGGGCTGTTCGCGGTCGGCGAGGAGGAGGACACCGCCGCGGTCCGCGCCAGAGTGGCGACCGCCAGGGCGGCGGCCGCCGAGAGGTGGGCGGCGTGCCCCGGCACCGCGGGCGCCCGCACCAACGCTGACGTGCCCGGGAGAGTGCTGCGCACCGTGCGTGGACTGGACCCGCGCGCGCTGCGGCCGCTCAACCGGTCCTTGGCGCTCGGGGTGCTGTCACCTCGGGGGGTGGACCGGTGCCTACGGCTGGCGTGGACGGTCGCTGATCTCGAGGGCGCCGGTGTCCCTGGGGAGGCGCACGTGTCCGAGGCACTCGTGTTGAGGGGGGAGGAATGATGGACGACCGTGACGACATGGTGGTGGCACAGGAGGTCCGGCGGGCGTACGCGTACCTGGGGGCGGTGACGGAACGCCCGACGGCGCAACTGTGGGATCTGGTGGACGAGGTCGGACCGATCGAGGCCTGCGACCGCATCAGGGCGGCGCGCGTGCCGGAGGCGCTCGCGGAGCAGTCGGCGTCCCGCCGGGACCGCGTGGACGGCGCGGCACTCATGGCTGCCGCCGGTGAGGTCGGAGCCCACCTACTGGTGCCCGGGGACCCGGGGTGGCCGGCGCACGCCCTTGAACCCTTGGACAGACCGAGGTGGCGGCGGGGCGGCCGGGGCGGTGTCGCCACCGCGCTGCGCCCGCTGGGCCTGTGGTGGCGAGGAACCGCCGATCCCGCCTTGTCGCTCGGGAGGTCAGTCGCGGTGGTGGGCACCCGCGCGCCCACGCCTTACGGTCGTGCGGTCACCGCGGACCTCGCGGCAGGTGTCTGCGCGGAGGGGTTCGCGGTGGTCTCCGGCGGGGCGTTCGGGATCGACGCGGCCGCGCACCGGGCGGCCCTGGGGGCGGGAGGGTGCACGATCGCTGTGCTCGCAGGCGGGGTGGACCGGCTCTATCCGCGCGGGAACGACGGGATGTTGCGGGCGGTGGCGGAGTCCGGGGCGGTGATCTCGGCGCAGGCCCCGGGTACCGGGGTCACGCGGTACCGCTTCCTCGACCGGAACCGGTTGATCGCGGCGCTGTCCCGCGCGACGGTCGTGGTCGAGGCCGCGGCACGAAGCGGCGCACTGAGTACAGCGGCGTGGGCCGCGGCGCTCGATCGTCCGGTGGGCGCGGTCCCCGGGCCCGTCACCTCCGTCGCGTCGGTGGGGTGTCATCTGCTCGTGCGTGACCGGGGAGCCGTCCTGGTGGGCCGGACGGCCGACGTGATCGAACTGGCCGGCGACATGGGCGAGACGACCGCCCCGCCGACCGGGGACGCACGGCCCTGGGACGGACTGGACGACGTGACCCGCCGGATCCTGGAGGCGCTGCCGATCACGGGCGGGGCCGCTCCGGCGGAGATCGCCGCCTCCGCGGGGACGGCCCCGACCACCACGAGGGCGGTCCTCGGACGCCTGCTCTCCACGGGGGCGGTCGTGCGTGGTCCGGAGGGGTGGCGCAGGTCAGGTGACGGAGGTCTGCAGTTGACGATCCCGGCCACGTGACCTGGCGGTCAGCCCGGTCAACCGCGCCATCCCTTTTCGGCTTGCATTGGGGGTTCCCTTATCAGCTGGAACTGGGGTGTGGGTCTCCGGAGTAGAGACGCGTCGACACCCCCGAGATGACGCCTCTCGCTTTCAAGTGGGGCTGAGTCGATTTGCTGACCAACCCGGTGCGGCCTGGCTTCCGGGCGACTTCTTTGCGCCTTCGATAGTCGCCGTCACCGTTATGGTTGGCACCTTCGACCCCGAGGCGGCCAAGTCGTATCTGGGTTAAGTGGCAAAATGGGTGCTTGATCGGTATGACGAGGAGTTGGCTGGCCTAGGTCTTGCCGTGCTGGCCGAAGACGAGGAGACGACAGCGGCCCGTTTGCTCGGTGACTCGCTCGCGCGAGCACGACCTTGGAGCGCCGAACGTCTTCATCTCGGAGTGACAGTCTTGTACGAGGCCGTTCGCGACAATCTCCACGCGGTCGGTATCGTCCCGGATGCCACGAGCGCCGACGAGAAAAGGCCCGATAGGTTTGAGGCGAGGCCGATGTGTCGCCGGTTCCCCGGGGCGAGTTCGAGCCGTGGGATGTGCAGAACGTGCGGCCTCTCGTGAGCGGTACAACAGAGCCGGCGCTGTCTCTGATACTTGCTGCAGCTTGTCGCTCTCGGCACTATTTTGGTGGATGGGGCGAGAGGGAAGCATCTGAATGGCCGCCCACCACCGTTTATCAACGGCGGATTCGACGCTGGTATTGATAGCCTGTGATGGCCCCCACTTTTTGCAAAGGTCTGTGTATGAGTTCGGAGGATTCCCACATCGACCCGTCCTGGTGGGCGGAAGCGTTTGTCGATGCCGATGATGATGGACCTCGACGCGTTATTGAGCTCGCCAGCATGCGAATCGCAGACCTTGCAGTGGCCGCCCCTGCCGGTAGCCTCCAGAGCGAAGTCCTGACCGCCTTGCACTTGGCGACGTCGGCGATGCTGCGCCCCGAAAACTGGGACGAGCCGTTCAAGCCGATGGTTGTGTGGGACGGCCAACGCTCGGCGCTACCTGACGATCTCGACGGGAGGCAGCTCGAGCTGCTGCGCCGTGTCCTCCCGTTTGTCGAAGAGCGGCCCCTGCGCGCGAGGCTCGCAGATGTCCTATGGATGGCCGATCGCTCAGATCACGCCACGCTCGGGTTGGCGATTGACTCTTACCGCGCCGCTGGCTTAGAGCCGGACAACTGGCACAAGACCGGACACACCGAGTGGCAACGCGCCATCGACCTCACGCGCCGACGCGGCCGAGCGGAACTGGCGAGGCTCCAGGCAATGACCGACACCCTCCACGCTCGTGTGCTGATCGGCGACCGGAGCGATGGGTTTGTGCTGTGTGACATGTCCGACATGCTGAAGAAGTGCGCCAGCTTGGAAGCACCTGAGCGAACCGCGTTGGCCACGAAGTTCGTCGAACTTGCCGCTGAGGGCAAGGGCCGCCTGTCACGGCACATGGAGCGTACGGCCCAGCAATGGCTAGCGTCTGTGGGCGACCAAGAGGGCCAATACGCGTCCGCAGAACGTGTAGCTGAGCTTTACGTCGCGGAGGCCGAAGAACGCTTGGCTGCGGGCAGTGGGGCAGCGCTCGGTGCCGACCACTTTCTAGAAAAAGCGATAGCGACCCTGCGAGCGCTTCCCCGCAGCTACCGGATCCAACACGGGCACGACCAACGCCTTGAGGAACTGCGACGGCGTATGGACGACTGCCGCGAACAGACACTGGAATCGATGATGCGGATCACGACCGACCCAATCGACCTCACTGAGGCGGTCGCCGAAACCCGGCGCCGAGTGTCCGGTCTCGCCAAGTTTAAGGCGCTGGTGGCCATGGCGACTGTCTATCCGCTCGCGGACATCGCCAGTGTACGGGCGCATGCAGAAGAACTTGCTGAGGGCTCGCTTCGGCACCTACTCGGCAACGTCACCTACAACTCCGACGGACGGAAGGTCGCCTCTTCCGAAGGTGCCGTCGACCACGCAGAGGCTGCCATCCGGTCGGACATGATCCGGGGCCATCAATTGACCACCGGAATTGTGGCCACTGGCTTCATCATCCCTGCACATGAGGTTGTGACTTTCGAGCATCGGTACGACCTGGGTTTCCTACGGCGCGTCTGCGTCGAGTCCCCCCTTGCGCCGTCAGGACACGAGGACCTTTGGGCCCGCGGTCTCCGCCACGGCTTGAACCGCGACTTCGCTTCCGCCGCAGCTATTCTGATACCTCAGATTGAACAACTAGTCCGCGGCGTCCTTAAACGCCATGGCGTGCACACGCTGTTTGTTGACTCCTATGGCGTGGAGTCTGAGAAGAGCCTGTCTTCCCTTCTCGCAATGTCGGAGACGGCTCAGATTTTGGGCGAGTCCCTTCAGTTCGAGCTCCAGGCAACGCTGATCGAGCAGAATGGGCCCAACCTGCGGCACAACACCGCCCACGGTCTCCTCGACGACAGTCAAGCGTGGAGCGCATCGTCAGTCTATGTCTGGTGGCTGTGCATGAGGTTGGTGGTCGTGCCACTGTGGAACATGACCCGGTCGGCCAACGACGAGGCGTCTGAGGGCGGGGACGCCCCAACGCCGCCTGGCGACGCTTCGGGAACTCCGTCGCCGCATTAGTGCTCCCGTAGTTGGCGCGAAGCTCTTCCCAGCCACCATCCCGCATCTGCTGTCACAACTCGTGACTCCTATGACGCATCATCTTGCCGGACGCCCGTGTCGCGCGAGAATCGTCAATTCCGTCGTATACGCGCCCCGCCATTACCAGCACTTTGCCCATCGGCTGCATCGCGGCCGCCCCGCAGAAGCCCCCTTGCGTCTGCGGGGGACACGAGTGACAATTGGTTCTCATGGGACGAGATCGGGCCTCGGTCGAGCAGGGCCGGGGGATCCCGGGCCCACTCGAGGACCTCGTCGACGACTTCGTGCTGGATCTCAGGGTCGGCCAGTCGCGTTCGGAGGCCACCGCGCGCTCGTACCGCTCCGACGTCCGCGCGCTACTGGCCCATCTGGCCGTCGGGGGAGACGGACCCGCGACAGTGGCCGACCTCACCGGCGCTCTGACGCTACCGGCGCTCCGTGGCTGGCTGGCAACCCAGGTCGGATCGGGTGCGGCCCGCTCGACCATCGCCCGTCGGGTGGCCGCCGCCCGGTCGTTCAGTACGTGGGCCTGCCGTCGAGGTGTGCTCCCCACGGATGTGGCGGCCCGGCTGGAGGCGCCCCGGGCGCAGCGTCACCTCCCACAGATCCTCGATCGGACGCAGGCCGCCGAGACGATCCGGACCACCGAGCTCGGGGCGGCCGAGGGAGACCCGATCGCGCTGCGCGACCGTCTGGTCGTGGAGTTGCTCTACTCCTGCGGAATCCGCGTGGCCGAGCTCTGCGGACTGGACGTCGACGACATCGACACGGGACGCCGCCTCCTCCGGGTCGTCGGGAAGGGGGACCGGGAACGGGCGGTGCCGTACGGCCCGCCCGCCGAGCGGGCCCTGCGAGCCTGGCTGGACGGCGGCCGCCCCGCGCTGGCGTCCGCGACGTCAGGCCCGGCCCTGCTCCTCGGCGCACGGGGGGGCCGGCTCGACCCGCGCGCCGCCCGGCGGATCGTCAACGAGGTCACGGCCGCCACACCCGGCTCGCCGCGGGTCTCGCCGCACGCCCTGCGTCACAGCTCCGCCACACATCTACTGGAGGGGGGCGCGGATCTGCGCCACGTCCAGGAACTCCTGGGACACTCGACACCGGCGACCACCCAGATCTACACGCACGTCTCTGCGGAACGCCTCCGTGCCGCTTACCGGGGCGCTCATCCCAGGGCCTGACGGCGTAGGACTGCGCAGGGATCAACGCCGACCGTCGCCGGGAAGGGTGGGTTTGAGCCGGATCGGTCTGTCGCGGTCCGCCACCAGGCTGAGCGGATCCAGGTAGTCGTCGTCGTCACCCGAGGGTCCTCCCGAGGCCATCCGCGCGCCCCAGTGCAGACACGCCACCACGGGACACCCCGCGTGGCCGGCGAGTAGATGCCCCACCGCGTCCCCCCGGGCGACCTGGTCGCCCACGGCGACTGTCGCGCGAACCGGTTCATAGGTGGTGCGCAGACCCGCGCCGTGGTCGATCGAGAGCACGGGCCGACCCCCCACCGCGCCGGCGAACACCACGGTGCCGTCGGCGGGCGCGTTGATCGTGGTCAACGGCGTCGCCGCCAGGTCCACGCCCCGGTGACCGGTCAGCCACCGCTCGGCGGGAGGGTCGAACGGGGTCACCACGGTCACCGGTACGGTGAGCGGGCCCAGCAGGTCCCGTCGCGGGGGTTCGGGGCGCGCCGGGGCCGGGGCGACGACGAGGATCGCGGTGGCCACCGCCGCCGCTGTCACACGGTGACGCGTCGCCGCGGTCGGTCTGGTCGGTGCCCGCATGACTCCAGTAGAACCGGCGGCGTGCCCGGTGCCCACGCCCGCGGAGGCCCCTGTGGACGGGGTCGACGACGATCCACAGCCCGATCCCGGCGCCGGCCACGTGTTGGCCGATGAGTGGGAGCGGGGTTATGATTGCCGACGCGGTCGACTGATGTCGATTGACTTCGCGTGTCCTGCGACTCCCACGGGGGTCGCATCCGGACCCGGGGCGAACGAGCCCCGGCCTCACCGGACACCGGACCTGTAGGTGCCCCAGCTCAGCGGGGGTTCGGTCCGGCGCGGACACCAGGGCCCGGGACCAACCGGTCTGACGGGCGTAACCCGATACACACCAGAAAGCGAGGACGAGGGCCTCGCGGTCCGGCTGCTTTCAAGCCGGACGAGCCCCTCAACATCTCCATGGCAGTCATCTCCATGAAGCAGCTGCTCGACGCAGGCGCTCATTTCGGTCACCAGACCCGTCGCTGGAACCCGAAGATGCGGCGGTTCATCTTCACCGACCGCAACGGCATCTACATCATCGACCTCCAGCAGACGCTCACGTACATCGATCAGGCGTACGAGTTCGTCAAGGAGACCGTCGCCCACGGGGGCACGGTCCTGTTCGTCGGCACCAAGAAGCAGGCCCAGGAGGCCATCGCCGAAGAGGCTGCCAAGGTCGGTATGCCCTACGTCAACCAGCGGTGGCTGGGCGGCATGCTCACCAACTTCCAGACCGTGCACCAGCGCCTCATCCGCCTCAAGGAGCTCGAGGCGATGGAGCAGTCCGGCGGGTTCGAGGGACGCACCAAGAAGGAGATTCTCATGCTCACGCGTGAGATGACCAAGCTGGCGCGCACGCTCGGCGGCATGCGGGACATGACGAAGGTCCCCTCCGTGGTGTGGATCGTCGACACCAACAAGGAGCACATCGCCGTCGGCGAGGCGCGCAAGCTCAACATCCCGGTGGTCGCGCTGCTGGACACGAACTGTGACCCGGACCTGGTCGACTACCCGATCCCGGCCAACGATGACGCGATCCGCTCGGTCAGCGTGCTGACCAGGGTCATCGCCTCCGCCGTCGCCGAGGGACTCAAGGCTCGCTCGCAGGCCGGCAAGGCCACCGGCGAGGAGACCGAGCCCCTCGCCGAGTGGGAGGCCGAGCAGCTCGACCAGGTGACCGGCGAGACCGCCGTGCCCGAGGTCGAGAAGGCAGCCGAGGCGCCTGCCGCGGACGTCACGGGCACCGACTCGCCCGTGGCCGACGCCCCCGCCGCCGAGACCGCCGCCACCGAGGCCCCGGCGACCGAGGCCCCCGCGACCGAGGCCACTGCCACGGAGGCCCCCGCGACCGAGGCCACTGCCACGGAGGCCCCCGCGGCCGAGGCCACCGAGGCCTGATCGCCCGCACCAGCTCGAGCACCGTCGGGCCCGGCCGCCCACGATCCCCAGCGGGGGATCTACCGGGGGCCGGGCCCGACGTGTCGGCGATGACGGGCCGTCAGTCCCCGGCCGCCGAGGCGTCTAGGGTGGAGCCGACCGCGCCCGCTGGCCGACGTCAACAACTTCCGACACATCACGAACCCCAACAAGGAGGGTCGCCCCACCATGGCGAACTACACCGCTGCCGACGTCAAGCGTCTGCGTGAGCTCACCGGCTCCGGGATGATGGACTGCAAGAAGGCTCTCGAAGAGACCGACGGCGACTTCGACAAGGCCGTCGAGGTCCTGCGCATCAAGGGCGCCAAGGACGTGGGCAAGCGTGCCGAGCGCACCACCGCCGAGGGTCTGGTCACCGTCAAGGACGGCGTGATGATCGAGCTCAACTCCGAGACCGACTTCGTCGCCAAGAGCGCCGAGTTCATCGCCCTGGCCGACAAGATCGTCGCCGTGGCCGCCGAGAAGCGCATCTCCGACCTCGACGCTCTCAACTCCGCCGAGCTCGACGGCTCGACCGTCGCCGACTCCGTGGTCTCGTTCTCCGCCAAGTCGGGCGAGAAGCTGGTCCTGCGCCGCGTGGGCAAGCTCGACGGCCCGGTTGCCGTCTACCTGCACAAGCGCTCCTCCGACCTGCCCCCCGCGGTCGGCGTGATGGTGGCCTACGAGGGTGAGGGCGAGGCCGCCGAGACCGCCGCGCGCGCGGCCGCCATGCAGATCGCCGCGCTCAAGGCGCAGTACGTCAGCCGCGACGAGGTCCCCGCCGACGTGGTGGCCAAGGAGCGCGAGATCGCCGAGGCGACCGCCCGCGAGGAGGGCAAGCCCGAGCAGGCCCTCCAGAAGATCGTCGACGGTCGCCTGAACGGCTTCTACAAGGACGTCGTCCTGCTGGACCAGCCGTCCGTCACCGACAGCAAGAAGACCGTCGGCGCGCTGCTCACCGAGGCCGGTGCCACGGTGACCTCGTTCCTGCGTTTCGAGGTCGGCCAGGCCTGATCAGCCCGCGCTGCCCGCTCAGGCGGGCACCTCGACGACGGCGGTACCCGGCCCCCGGGTACCGCCGTCGTCGTCTGTCCGATCCGCCCGGTACTCAACCCACGGGCTGCGGTGTGGCGGCGGTGACGATAGGGCAGAATGGACGAGGTCCCAACTAGGGCCGAACGGCTTCTCGACCCCAGTGTCGAGGGCGTTGAACGCACGAGACGGGCGTGATCCGTCCGGGACTAGGAGAGCGATGACCGACCCGCGGGACGGCTACAGACGTGTGATGCTCAAGCTGGGCGGCGAGATGTTCGGCGGCGGAGGCGTGGGGATCGACCCCGATGTGGTGCAGTCCGTCGCCAGGCAGATCGCCGAGGTGTCCCGTACGGGCGCGCAGATCGCGATCGTCATCGGTGGCGGGAACTTCTTCCGTGGTGCCCAGTTGCAGCAGCGTGGCCTCGACCGGGCGCGGAGCGATTACATGGGCATGCTCGGCACCGTCATGAACTGCCTGGCGTTGCAGGACTTCCTGGAGCAGGAGGGCGTGTCCACACGGGTGCAGACCGCCATCCACATGGGCCAGGTCGCGGAACCGTACATCCCGCTCCGCGCAGAGCGGCATCTGGAGAAGGGCCGCGTGGTGATCTTCGGTGCCGGGATGGGCATGCCCTACTTCTCCACCGACACCACCGCCGCACAGCGCGCACTCGAGATCAAGGCGGAGGTGCTGCTGATGGCCAAGGCCGTCGACGGAGTCTATTCCGACGATCCGCGGACCAACCCCGAGGCGGAGCTGTTCGCGCACATCGAACACCGGGAGTGCCTGGAACGGGGACTGAAGGTGGCCGACGCGACCGCGTTCAGCCTGTGCATGGACAACAAGATGCCGATCATGGTCTTCAACCTGCTCACCGAGGGCAACATCGCGCGCGCTGTCGCCGGTGAGGAGATCGGGACGTTGGTCAGCACCCCGGCCTGAGGCGCAGGACCGACGAACCGTAGTCACAGTAGAGAACGGAAGGCAACCACATGATCGACGACACGCTGCTCGAGGCCGAGGACAAGATGGAGAAGGCCATCGAGCACGTCCGTGACGAGCTCGCCGCCATCCGTACCGGTCGCGCCAACCCCGGCATGTTCAACCGGGTGCTCTGTGAGTACTACGGCGCCCTGACCCCCATCACTCAGATGGCGAGTATCGCGGTGCCCGAGCCGCGGATGCTCATCATCAAGCCCTACGAGATGTCCCAGATCGGCCCGATCGAGAACGCCATCCGGAACTCCGACCTCGGCGTGAACCCGACCAACGACGGCCAGGTCCTGCGCGTGACGGTGCCGCAGCTCACCGAGGAGCGGCGTCGCGACCTGGTCAAGCAGGCCAAGTCCAAGGCCGAGGACGGCCGCATCGCGCTCCGGGGCGTCCGGCGCAAGGCGATGGACGAGCTCAAGCGCATCGACAAGGACGGCGAGGCGGGCGAGGACGAGGTCAACGCCGCCGAGAAGGAACTCGACAAGCTCACCCACCGTTTCGTGGCCGACGTGGACGAGCTCGTCAAGGCCAAGGAAGGCGAATTGATGGAGGTCTGACCTCCCGGCCCGCCCTCTGCCGCCGGTCCATCCACCCACCACCCGACACCCGAGGAGAATCGCCGTGGACTCCGCACCGTCCGGCCCACCCGGGCCCACCGCCGCGGCCGCAGCACCTCCGTCGCGAGCGGGCCGGGATCTGACCCGGGCCATCCCCGTGGGCGTCGGGCTCGGGGCACTGGTGATCGCGAGTATCGCGTTCAACCCCAGGGCGTGGTATCTGGTCGCCGCCGCGGCGGTGGCCATCGGCACGTGGGAGGTCTTCAAGCGGCTACGGCAGGCCCAGTTCCGGCTCCCGCTGATCCCGCTGCTCGTGGGCGGACAGGCGATGGTCTGGGCCGGGTTCTTCGCCGAGGCCAAGGGTGCGTTCGCGGCGTTCGCCGCCACCACCGTGGTGGTGCTGGTCTGGCGCCTCCTGATGGCGGGTCTGACCACGGCCCCCCAGAACTTCCTGCGCGACGTCTCGGTCTCCGTCTTCGTCCTGGTGTGGATCGCCGTGCCCGGCGCGCTCGGCGCGATGCTCGCCGACGGCGACTACGGGGCCCAACGTGTCGTGGCGCTGATCCTCCTGGTCGTGTGTTCCGATGTCGGGGGGTACATCGCCGGGGTGCTGTTCGGGAGACACCCGATGGTGCCCGCGATCAGTCCGAAGAAATCCTGGGAGGGCTTCGTCGGGTCCATGCTGTTCGCGGTGGTCGGCGGTGCGCTGGTGGTGGTACTGCTGTTCGACGACGCCGTTCTCAAGGGCGTGTTGCTCGGCGTCCTCACGGTGTTCACGGCGACCCTGGGTGACCTCATCGAGTCCCAGGTCAAGCGGGATCTGGGGATCAAGGACATGGGCACCATGCTGCCCGGACACGGTGGCTTCATGGACCGCCTCGACTCGGTCCTGCCCACTGCGGTGGTCGTGTGGATCATCTTCACCTACGTCGTCCCGACCTGACCGGTCGACAGGACCGCCGGCCGGGACCACCGGCCGACACCACCGTCAGTGTTGGCGGGAGGTGAGCTTTCGCGCCTTGCGGGCCCGCATCCGCAGCTGCAGGATACGGAACCCCGCGAACAGTGCCATGATCAGTGCGCCGGCGATCGCGGCGAACAGCACCAGGACCCCCAGTGGGAGGCTGAACTCGAGGCCCAGGTAGCGCACGTCCGTCGAGGTGGTGTTCTGCGCGATGAAGATCAGCAGCAGGATGGTCACGAGCGCACCGAGCACCAGACCCACCCATGCGGACCCCAGTCTGCCCCCCGCGGAATCGGGATAGCCGGCCTCGTGATCTCTCCGGCCCCCGCGCGTGCCCTCGGCGGGCACCGTCGCCGGGGCAGAGGCGTGGGTGTCGTCGACGGGCGTGATCTCCGCCGATCCGGCGGCGTGATCGGTGTGGTCAGGGTCTACGGGATCGTGCGAACGCGTGGCCATGGGTGGACTCTATTCCCTCCCCGGCGTCGACGTCATCCGGTGGCGGTGTGTCGTGACGACTGGTTTCTGACACAATGGCTGCCATCATGGTTGAACCCCTACCCCTCGTCTTCGATGCCCCCCGCCGCGGCCTTCCCCCTCGTCATTTCGCCGACCTCGACGCCGAGGGCAGGGCCGAGGCGATGGGGGAACTCGGGGTCCCCGCGTTCCGCGGAAAGCAGCTCGCCAACCAGTACTTCGGGCGACTCGAGGCGGACCCGGGTGCCATGACGGACCTGCCCGTCGAACTCCGTGACAGGGTCGGAGCGGACCTGTTCCCCCGGCTCGCCTCCTCGGTGCGGCACATTTCCGCCGACGGGGGCACCACCCGCAAGACGCTGTGGAAGCTGCACGACGGTTCGCTCGTGGAGAGCGTCCTCATGCGGTACCCGGACCGGGCGACGTTGTGTATCTCCAGTCAGGCCGGGTGCGGCATGGCCTGCCCGTTCTGCGCCACCGGGCAGGCCGGGCTTGATCGCAACCTCTCGGCCGCGGAGATCCTCGAACAGGTGCGGGAGGCCGCCCGGGCCATGCGGGACGGGGAGGTTCCCGGCGGACCGGGCCGTCTGTCGAACGTGGTGTTCATGGGGATGGGGGAGCCGCTCGCCAACTACAAGCGGGTTCTCACTGCCGTCCGGGGCATCGTCTCGCCGCCGCCGTCCGGCTTCGGCTTGTCCCAGCGCTCGGTCACGGTGTCGACCGTCGGAGTCGTCCCCGCGATCCATCGTCTGGCGGAGGAGGGGCTGCATGTCACCCTGGCCGTCTCACTCCACACGCCCGACGACGAACTGCGCGACACCCTCGTACCGGTCAACAACCGGTGGCCGGTCGCCGAGGTCATCGACGCGGCGCGACACTACGCCGACGCCACCGGTCGTCGCGTGTCGATCGAGTACGCACTGATCCGCGATGTCAACGACCAGACGTGGCGCGGGGAGATGCTCGGTCGTCTGCTCGCCCAGAGACTCGGACCCATGGCGCACGTCAACCTCATCCCGCTCAACCCGACGCCCGGCAGCGAGTGGGACGCCAGTCCGAAGCCCCAGCAGGACGCGTTCCAGGCCGCGGTCCAGCAGGCTGGCGTGTCCTGCACCGTCCGGGACACCCGCGGACAGGAGATCGCCGCCGCCTGTGGTCAACTCGCGGCCGACGGGTGACCACCGCCTCCCGGAGCCGGTACGAGCCTCACGCCGACTGACCACGCCGACCGACCACGAAGAAGGGCCGACACCCACGGGTGTCGGCCCTTGCTCGTGCAGGGATCAGCGCTTGGCGGGAGCGGTCCCCACGGCGCCGGTCGCGGCGGCACCGACCACCGAGTAGTGGTCGCCGGGGACCTCGTAGATCTCGGCCCTCTTCAGACTGTCGTCCTTCTTCGGGCGGAGTGCGAGGAACATCCATACCGCCAGGAAGACGGCGATGCTCACGAGCCAGATGTCCTCGACACGGCCGACGTGGTTGCCGAACAGCATGGCCAGGAGGAACAGCACGAAGAAGCCGCCCACGACGAGTCCGACCTTCCTGCTGTGCTGGTGCCAGCCCCACTGGACCGAGGGCTCGTCGAGGGAGCTGATGCCCTCCACGACGATTTCCTTGCTGGTGTGGTGCCCGTCCGCGCTCATGCTCCCCGGTTCTCCTCACGGCTCGCTGGCAGCCCTGCGGGCCGCCGACATCCCGCTCAGTCTGGCACATGCCCGGTCGGGGCCGACGGGTAACCCGCCGGTATCGCGCCCGGCGTGGTCGTCGATGCGGCGCCCGGGGCCCCGGGCGTGGACAATGACGGGGTGACCACGCGCGTTCTCGTCCTCGGCAGCACCGGCTCGATCGGTACCCAGGCACTGGAGGTGACCTCCGAGGCCGGTCCCGACAGGTTCGAGGTGGTGGGCCTGGCCGCGGGTGGCGGACGGATCGATCTGCTGGGTTCCCAGATCGTGTCGACGGGTGCCGGGTTCGTCGCCGTCGCGGACCCCGGCGCGGCCGCGCGCCTCCGGGCACGGTTCCCGGACGTGGTCGTCTTCGAGGGCCCGGGCGGGGCCGCGGAGCTCGTCGGTGCGGTGGCAGCGGACGTGGTGCTCAACGGCATCGACGGTTCGATCGGGCTCGGACCCACCCTGGCGGCACTCGCGACCGGCGCCAGGGTGGCGTTGGCCAACAAGGAGTCCCTGGTCGCCGGCGGGTCGCTCGTCACCGGCGCGGCGGCCCCGGGGCAGCTCGTCCCCGTGGACTCCGAGCACTCGGCGATGGCCCAGTGTCTGCGTTCCGGATCGACGGACGAGGTCGCCGGCCTGGTCCTCACCGCGTCCGGCGGGCCGTTCCGGGGCAGGACCCGCGAGCAGTTGGCGGACGTCACCGCTGAGCAGGCCCTGCAGCACCCCACGTGGCAGATGGGCCGCATGATCACGCTCAACTCCGCGACACTGGTCAACAAGGCGCTCGAGCTCATCGAGGCGCACCTGTTGTTCGGGGTGCCCTACGAGAGGATCCAGGTGACGGTCCATCCCCAGTCGGTCGTGCACTCGGCGGTGACCTTCGTCGACGGCGCCACGATCGCCAAGGCCTCTCCGCCGTCGATGAAGCTGCCCATCGCCCTCGCCCTGGGCTGGCCGGACAGGATCCCCGGCGCCACGACCCCGCTCGACTTCTCCCGGTCACACACCTGGACGTTCGAACCCGTGGACGATCAGACCTTCCCGGCGATCTCCGTCGCCCGGGCGGCGGGTGCGGCGGGGGGTCTACGGACCGCCGTGTTCAACGCCGCCAACGAGGAGGCCGCCCCGGCGTTCCTCGCCGGGCGGATCGGTTTCACGGAGATAGTCGAGGTGGTCTCGGACACCGTTGCGGCGGCTGACGAGTGGTCGTCCGATCCGCGCGACCTGGACGACGTCACGGCGGCGGAGACCTGGGCCCGGCGCCACGCGGCCACGCTCGTCGCGGGCCGGGAGGGCTGAGTCGTGATGGTGCTCGGGATCGTGTTGTTCGCACTCGGGATCATGGTGTCGATCGTCCTCCACGAGTACGGGCACATGCGGGTGGCGTTGTGGTCGGGCATGAAGGTCCGGCGGTTCTTCGTCGGTTTCGGCCCGACGCTGTGGTCGGTGCACCGCGGCGGCATCGAGTACGGGCTCAAGGCCGTCCCGCTGGGCGGATTCTGCGACATCGCGGGGATGACGGCGTACGACGAGTTGTCACCGGAGGACGAGCCCAAGGCGATGTGGCGTCAGGCGTGGTGGAAGCGTGTGGCGGTGCTGTTGGCCGGCCCCGCCATGAACATCGTCCTGGCGATCGCGCTGTTCTACACCGTCGCCCTGGGCTGGGGGTTGGTCAACCGTGACGTCCAACCGATCCCGACGGACAGGGTCGCAGCGGTGGTGGGCGACACCTGCGCCGGTGCGGACCGGTGTGGAGTCGGTGTGGGCGCGGCGGGTGAGGCCGGCATCCTGGCCGGTGACCGGATCACCTCCGTCGACGGCCAGCCGGTGGGCAGTTGGGAAGACCTGTCCGAGGAGGTCTCCGCACGGCCCGGGGAGACCGTTCCGGTCGTCGTCGACCGGGACGGGGAGAGTGTGACGACGACGGCGACGCTGAGCTCGTCCACCGACGAGGGCGAGACGCGGGGAGCGCTGGGGGTGCGGTTGTCCGACGACGGCATCCCGCCGGAGATCCTCGATGACCCCGCCTACCAGACGGTCAACACCTACGACGCCCTCGGCGCGATCCCCGCCACCTTCACATTCACCGGCGAGATGATCGAGGCGACGATAGACGGGCTGATCTCGTTCCCGTCCAAGATCCCTGCGGTCGCCGCGTCGATCTTCGGCGCCGAACGGGCGGACGACTCGCCGGTCTCCGTGGTGGGCGCGAGCCACATCGGCGGTCAGGCCGCCGAGCAGGGCGCCTGGTGGTTGTTCCTGCTCTTCCTCGCCGGACTGAACCTGTTCCTCGGGGCGTTCAACCTCGTCCCGCTCACCCCCTTCGACGGTGGACACATCGCGGTGGTGTTCTACGAGAAGATCCGGGACGCGCTGCGCAGGCTCCGTGGCCTGGCGCCGGGCGGCCCGGCGGACTACGAGAAGTTGGCGCCCGTCACCATCGGGGTGTTCGTCCTGTTGATGGGCGTGTCGGCGATCGTCATCACCGCGGACTTCGTCAACCCGATACTGCTGACAGGCTGAGTGTGTGGACGCCCATCTCGCCCCCGCGGCCCGAAACGCGGATAATGGTGGGCGGGACACGCGAGCACCCGGCTGGCAACCCCTACGGAAGGCCCTGTTGTGAACGACTCCTCCTCCATCCCCATCGGATTGGGCATGCCCGACGGGCCGCCACCGGTCCTCGCGCCGCGGCGGCAGACGCGCCAGCTCTTCGTGGGCCAGGTGGGCGTGGGCAGCGAGCATCCGGTGTCCGTCCAGTCCATGACGACCACCAAGACCCACGACATCAACGCCACCCTCCAGCAGATCGCCGAACTCACCGCGTCGGGCTGCGACATCGTCCGCGTGGCGTGCCCCCGTCAGGAGGACGCCGACGCGCTGGAGACCATCGCCCGCAAGTCGCCGATCCCCGTGATCGCGGACATCCATTTCCAACCGAAGTACATCTTCGCGGCGATCGACGCCGGCTGCGCGGCGGTACGCGTGAACCCGGGCAACATCAAGGAGTTCGACGGCCGGGTCGGAGAGGTCGCCAAGGCCGCCGGTGCCGCCGGCATCCCGATCCGCATCGGGGTGAACGCCGGATCGTTGGATCCCCGCCTTCTGGCCAAGTACGGCAAGGCCACGCCTGAGGCCCTCGTGGAGTCGGCGTTGTGGGAGGCCTCGCTCTTCGAGGAACACGGGTTCGGTGACATCAAGATCTCCGTCAAGCACAACGACCCGGTGATCATGGTGGAGGCCTACCGGCAGTTGGCCGCGCGGTCGGACTACCCGTTGCACCTGGGCGTGACCGAGGCCGGGCCGGCGTTCCAGGGCACCATCAAGTCGGCGGTCGCCTTCGGGGCCCTGCTGTCGGAGGGGATCGGGGACACGATCCGGGTCTCGCTCTCCGCGCCCCCGGTCGAAGAGATCAAGGTCGGCGGGCAGATCCTGCAGTCGCTGAACCTGCGTCCCCGCAAGCTCGAGATCGTGTCCTGCCCGTCGTGCGGACGGGCCCAGGTCGATGTGTACAAGCTCGCCGACGAGGTCACGGCCGGTCTGGAGGGGATGAGTGTCCCCCTGCGGGTGGCGGTCATGGGTTGCGTCGTCAACGGGCCCGGTGAGGCACGTGAGGCCGATCTTGGCGTCGCGTCGGGCAACGGCAAGGGTCAGATCTTCGTCAAGGGCGAGGTCATCAAGACCGTGCCGGAGGCGATGATCGTCGAGACCCTCATCGAAGAGGCGATGCGGATCGCGGAGGAGATGGGCGAGCCCGTCGGCGAGGCGGCCGAGGGGCAGGGCCCGCAGGTCAAGGTCACGCGATAGGCCGATGACCGATACGGCTGCGCCGCGGGCCCAGACCGGTGGTTGCCGAGGGGTGGACGCCGGCGAGACCCGCGAGGTGCTCGGGGTCCTCGAGTCCGACCCGCTGGTGTCGTGCCCCGCGGCCGAGAAGGTCGCCGCCTCCGGTGCCGGTCCCGGACCGGAGGGACGGTTCCTCACCCTCGGGGGTCCCGGCCGGTCCCTCGTGTTCGTGGGGAGTTCGGTGCTGCCGCTACGGGGCGACGCGGTCGACCACCACGCTCTCGGTCGGGCGGTCGCCGGTCTGGGATTCGGGCCCATGTCCGTACACGGTCGGCGGGAGCACGTCGCGGCGCTGTGGGCCTCCCTCGGGGCCTGTTGGGACCCGCCCAGGGAGATCCGGGACTCACAGTTCCTCATGGCGCTGGAACGACCGGTTGAACAGGGCCTGGTGCTCGGCGGTATCCGGGCCGCGTCACTGAGCGAGTTCGAACAGGTCCTGGCCGCCGCCGCGGCGATGTACCGCGAGGAGCTGGGGTCCGATCCGTTCGCCGTGGGGTCCGGGATCCCCTTCCGACGCCGCGTCGCGCGCTCCCTGTCGCGGGGGAGGACCTGGGTGGGGACCGATGACGGCGGGGTGTTCTTCAAAGCGGACGTCGCGGCCGTCTCCCCGCGGTCCGCGCAGATCCAGGGTGTCTGGGTCCGCCCCGACCGGAGGGGGGCGGGACTGGGGTCCGGCGGGATCGCGGCGGTGTGCGCCGCCCTCCAGGCCACGAGCCTGACCCCGTCGTTGGTGGTGAACGGGTCCAACTCCGCCGCCCGTTCCGCCTACCGGAGGGTGGGCATGTCCGATGTGATCGACTATGCGACGGTCCTGATGTGACCCGCCGGGAGCCGGTGGCCGGGCAGCGGGGCCGTGTCGGCACCGGCAGTGCCGGCACCATGTCGTCGACCGCCCGTCGATCGGGCCTATCCTGGTGTCATGACCACCTCGACCCGTCAGCCCCTCGTCCCCGGTGAGCCCACCCCGATCCGGACCGTCCCCGAGACGATCCCGCGGCCGGAGTACGTCTGGCGCGACCGGGTAGACGAGGCCAACGGTGAACCGTGGGTGCAGACGCCCGAGGTGATCGAGTCGATGCGTCGGGCGTGCACGATCGCGGCGGACGCCCTCGTGGTGGCGGGGCAGGCCGTGGCCCCGGGGGTCACGACGGACGAGCTCGACCGTATCGCCCACGACTACATGTGTGATCACGGTGCGTACCCGTCGACCCTCGGGTACAAGGCATTCCCCAAGTCCTGCTGCGTGTCCCTCAACGAGGTGATCTGCCACGGGATCCCCGACACGACCGTGATCCGGGACGGGGACATCGTCAACATCGACGTCACCGCCTATATCGGTGGGGTCCACGGTGACACCAACGCCACGTTCCTCGCCGGCGAGGTCAGCGAGGAGAACAGGCTCCTGGTCGAACGGACCAGGGAGGCCATGGACCGTGGGATCAGGGCGATCCGCCCGGGTCGGGAGATCAACGTGATCGGCCGGGTGATCGAGTCCTACGCCCGCAGGTTCGACTACACGGTGGTCCGTGAGTTCACCGGCCACGGGGTGGGTCCGACATTCCACAACGGTCTCGTCGTGCTGCACTACGACGAGCCGTCGCGGACCGAGGTGCTGGAGCCGGGGATGACGCTCACCGTCGAACCCATGATCTCGCTCGGCGGACCCGGGTTCGACGTCTGGGACGACGACTGGACGGTCACCACGGCCGACAGGGCGTGGACCGCCCAGTTCGAGCACACGGTGCTGGTGACCGAGGACGGTCACGAGATCCTGACACTGCCGTCCGCCTAGAAGCCGGTCCGCCTGGAAGCCGGCCCGCCTACAAGCGGGTCCGTCTAGAACCCGCGGTCCGGGAAGTCCAGACCGAGCAGGGCGTTCTCGACGACCTCGGCCATCGCGGGGTGGATCCAGTACTGCCTGCGTGCGAGCTCGGGAACGGTGATCTCGAACTCCATGGCCTGGATCAGGATCTGGACCAGCGACGGCGCGTGGGCCCCCATGAGATGGGCACCCACGAGCAACCCGGTGGCACGGTCCGCGATGAGCTTGCAGCAGCCGACCGAATCTTCCATCGCCCAGCCGTACGCCACGTCGCCGTAGTCCTGGACCTTGACCGTGACGTCGTACCCGGCGTCGCGGGCCTCGGCCTCGGTCAGGCCCACCGAGGCGATCTGCGGCCACGTGAACACGGCGTAGGGGACGAGCCGGTGGTTGACGGCGTGGAGGTCGTCCGGGTGCCGCAGGTTGTGTCCGAGCACCCGCTGTTCGTGGTTGGCGACGTGCTTGAGCTGGAACGGCGAACTGACGTCACCGAGGGCCCATACGCCGTCCGCGGTGGTGCGGCCGTACTCGTCGACGTGGACGCGCTCGCCGTCCATCCGCACCCCGGCCGCGTCGAGGCCGAGGAGATCCCCGTTCGGGGTGCGACCCGTGGCGACCAGGAGAGTCTCACCCGAGCAGGTGGATCCGTCCTCGAAGGTGATCTCGACCCCGCGCCGGTCCTCGCCCGTCGCGGTCATCTCCGTGATCTCCTGCCCGAGTCTGACGTCCCACCTGCGCCCTGCCTGACGGGTGAACCTCTCCGCCAGTTCGCGGTCGAGGTACTTGAGCAACACGTCCGAACGCCCGATGACTGTCACCTCGACGCCCAGCGAGGAGAACACGTGGGCGAACTCACACGCGATGAACCCGGAGCCCTGGATCACCATGGATCTGGGAAGTTCGGGGATCCGCATCACGTCGTCGCTGGTGTAGTACGCCACTCCCGCGTCAGTGACGATCGAAGGGATGGAGGGGCGTGCGCCGGCCGCGATCACCACGGAGTCCGCGGTGATGATCTCCCCGGTGCCCGTGTCGATGGTGCGCGGGCCGACGAAGGTCGCGTGGCCGTCGTACACCGTGACGTTGTCGCAGCGGTTGCGTCGGTAGTCCTCGCCACTGGAGGCGATGGGGTCGATCCGCCGATCGAACACCCGGGAGACGATGTCCTGCCACCGGACCCCGTCGAGCGTCGAGTCGATCCCGTACGTGCCGGAGTGCTCTATCGAGGTGGCGGTGTCGGCCGTGTAGACGAACATCTTGGTGGGGATGCACCCCACGTTGAGACACGTCCCGCCGAATGTTCCCTTCTCACAGATCGCCACCGACTTGTCGGCGAACGAGTCGTCGATCAACGAGTTTCCGCTGCCGGTTCCGATCACGATGAGGTCGAAGTGCCGGGAGGGGGACTGGGTCATGGTCGTCAGGACTCCTTGGTGTGGGGTGCGAGAATCTGGTCCAGCCAGACGCCGAGGTGGTCGAAGACCACCTCGAGGACGTCGGCACGGGAGAGGAACACGTCGTGGCGGGCGCCGGCGACGGGAACGTCGGTGACCCGGTCGGAGACCCGGTCCGCGTAGCGCTCCATCGAACGGACGTCGAGGATCAGGTCGGTGTCGACGTCGGGTTCCCCGTCCCTGCCGCGAGCGCCCATCCACGATGCCGTGGACCGCAGCATGAGCACGGGCAGCGGCAGGTGGACCCCGGATTGGAGACGCTTCTGCGCCCGGCGGACCGCCGCCAGCCATCCCGCCCGGACCCCGACCCCGCCCGGGGGCTTGAGAGTGGTGTCGAAGTGGAAGTCCCCGTCGTGGTCGATGTGCGTACTCACCACGTACCGGGCGGATGTCTTCAGGGGGAGCTGGTAGTAGGGCCTGGCCGAGCCCAGGGTGCGGATGACCGGGTCCAGGAGCGGACGGACGCGATCCGGGACGTCGAGCTGGAACCACGGGGAGTTGAGCACGAGGCCCACCACGGGGCCCAGTGCACCCCGGTCGCGACGTCGGTCGAGCCACAGCGGCACCACCAACCCGCCCGTCGAGTGCGCGGCCACGATGACCGGCAGCCCCGGGTGGTCGCCCTCGATCACGGCCAGAGACTGGTCCAGCTCGTCGTCGTATCTCTCCAGATCGGTGACGAAATGTGGCGTCAGTCCGTCCCTCCTCGAGCGGCCGCACTTGCGCAGGTCCACGCCGTACGTGGCGATCCCGCGCCCGGCCAGGAAGTCCGCGAGATGCGTGTGGAAGAAGTAGTCCGACAGTCCGTGGACGACCAGCAGGGCCGCGACGGGATCGGCCGGCGCGTCCTCGTGCCGCACCAGGGTGGCCGAGATCGGCCCCTCGCCGTCCGGATCGGTGCCGAGCGGGAGCTCACGGCGGCGGTAGGACGGACCCAGGAGGTCCGGGGTCCACTGCACATCGGATCCGGCGGGGGTGACGGGATCGGGGGAGGGCGGAGACACGACGACCACCCTAGTCCGGTGTGCCGTGTGGGCAGGCCGGTGAGTAGTCTTGGGAACCGGTGCACGCGGGTCGTAGAACCGGCCCGCGTCGACGCCGATTCGGGTCCACGACCAATGAGCGAGGGTAGCCGGTGACTGCAGATCAGGTGGCAAAGCACGGAACGACGGATGTGGCGCTCATCGGCGCGGGAACCATGAGCGCCACGCTCGGGGCCCTTCTGCGACGCCTCCAACCCGACTGGCAGATCGAGATCTTCGAGCGCCTCGAGGGCCCCGCGCTTGAGTCCTCCGACGCGTGGAACAACGCCGGCACCGGCCACTCCGCTCTGTGCGAACTCAACTACTCGCCCAAGACCGCCGACGGCGACGTGGACATCACCAAGGCCGTGAGCGTCAACGAGAAGTTCCAGGTCTCCCGGCAGTTCTGGTCGTACGCCGTGGAGAACACCATCCTCGGCGACCCGACCGAGTGGATCCGGCCGGTGCCGCACATGAGCTTCGTGGCCGGCCCGGACGGGCAGGAGTACCTGCGTAGGCGCTACGAGAAGCTCGCGGGACACCCCCTGTTCCCGGGGATGGGGCACACCACGGACTTCGGTGAGCTCGAGCGACTCGTGCCCCTGATGGCCCGGGAGCGCTCGCCCGAGCAGCCGTTCGCACTGAGCTACTTCGAGAACGGCACCGATGTCAACTTCGGCGCACTCACGCGCCAGTTCGTCAAGTACCTCACCCGGACCGGAACCGAGGTCCACTACCAGAACCAGGTCAAGGACCTCGAGCGCAACACCGACGGCACCTGGCGACTGACCGTGGCCAACCGCCACACCGGCGACGAGCGGACGGTCGACGCCAAGTTCGTCTTCGTCGGTGCCGGCGGCGGAGCGCTCCACCTCCTGCAAAAAGCCGGGATCCCAGAGATCAAGGGCATCGGAGGGTTCCCCGTCGGGGGCCAGTGGCTCCGTTGCACCGACCCCGAACTGGTCGACCAGCACCAGGCCAAGGTGTACAGCCAGGCCTCCGTCGGTGCGCCGCCGATGTCGGTGCCGCACCTGGACACGCGGGTGATCGACGGCAAGAAGGGGCTTCTCTTCGGCCCGTTCGCCGGCTGGACCCCCAAGTTCCTCAAGATGGGCAGCTTCCTCGACCTCCCGTCGAGCATCCGGCCGGGGAACCTGATGCCCATGGCCAACATCGGGCTGACCGAGATGGGCCTGGTCAAGTACCTCATCACCGAGCTGGCCAAGAATCACGGCGCGCGAGTCGACACCCTCCGGGACTTCGTGCCCTCCGCGCGGGAAGGCGACTGGGAGAAGGTCGTCGCCGGCCAGCGCGTCCAGGTGATCAAGCCCAACGGCCGCGGTGGCACGCTGGAGTTCGGCACGGCCGTGGTGAACGCCGCGGACGGGTCGATCGCCGGTCTACTGGGGGCCTCTCCCGGTGCCTCGACCGCCGTCGACGCGATGGTCGACGTACTCCAGCGCTGCTTCCCGAGTCGTTTCGCCGACTGGAAGCCGGCCCTCGAGGAGATGATCCCGTCGCTCGGCCGCGACCTCGCCGCCGAGCCGGCGCTGTTCACCGAGCAGTTCGAACGCTCGACGCGCACCCTCAAGCTCGACCAGAAGGCCTGAGCCCGGGCGTAGACCCGCTCGACGACCCCCTGTCATCCCCCGCCGCGGTGCCACCGTGGCCGGGGGATGACGCCCGTCACAGACCCTCGGGGCGAGGCGGGCGACGCCACCGCCGACGGATAGGATCGGGGGCATGATCCGGCCCGTGAACCCGTACCCCGTCGGACTGGACCTCGAAGGCCGCCGTGTCGTGGTGATCGGCGGAGGGTCGGTGGCCCAGCGACGCATCCCCGTCCTCCTCGAGGCGGGTGCCGCCGTGCACCTGGTGAGCCCGGAGATCACTCCCACCCTGCAGGTACTGGTCGACTCCGGGCGGATCCGGTGGGAGGACCGCGAGTACTACACCGGGGATCTCGAGGGCGCCTGGTACGTGGTGGCCGCCACCAGGAATTCCCTGGTCAACGCCCGGGTCGCGGCAGAGGCCGAGCAGTTGCGCACCTTCTGCGTCCGGTCAGACGCGGTCCACTCCGGCACCGCGGTGACGCCCGCGGTGGTGCGCCGTGACGAGATGCTGGTGGCAGTGCTCACCGGCGACCGCGCCCGGACCGCCGAGGCCCGCGACGTCGTCGCCCGCGCCCTGAGCGTGGCCGGGGCGGAGGCGCCACAGGCCGAGGAGAAATTGCGGGGGACCGTCGCGCTGGTGGGCGGGGGGCCGGGTGCGGACGATCTCATGACGGTCCGGGGCCATCGGTTGCTCTCCCGTGCCGACGTCGTGGTGGCCGACCGCCTCGCGCCCCAGCGACCACTGGGGGAACTGCGCCCGGACGTGGAGATCGTGGACGCGGCCAAGATCCCGTACGGCCGCTCGATGGCGCAGGAGGCCATCAACCAGGTGCTCGTGGACCGGGCGCGGGAGGGCAAGTTCGTGGTGCGGCTCAAGGGCGGTGACCCGTTCCTCTACGGGCGGGGATACGAGGAGGCGCACGCCTGTGCCGAGGCCGGGATCCCCTGCACCGTCGTCCCCGGTGTGTCCAGCGCCCTCAGCGTCCCCGCTCTGGCGGGGATCCCCGTCAGCAACCGCGGGATGACCCATGAGGTCACCGTGGTCTCAGGACACCTGCCACCGGGACACCCGAACTCCCTCATCGATTGGGACGCGCTCGCACGGATGCGGGGCACCCTGGTCGTGCTGATGGGCGTCAAGAACTCCCCGGCCATCGCGGAATCCCTCATGGCCGGCGGGAGATCGGCGGACACCCCGGCCGCGATCATCATGGACGGCAGTCTCGACGGCCAGGCCACGCACCGGTGCACCATCGGGACGATGGCCGGCACGCTCGAGGAATTCGACGTCCGCCCGCCCGCGATCGTGGTGGTGGGTGAGGTCGCCGGCCTGCCACAGGTCCTCACGAGTTCCTGAACGGCGCCTGACCGTCCCCCCCCCCCCACCTCGGAGGTGCCCGCTCAGGGATCGGTGACCATCGTGAGAGCGGTCTCCGAGGTGCGTTCGAGGGTGTGCCCGGCCCGTCTCGCGACGCGCAGGAGCGCGGCCACGTCGCCCATCTCCGCCCGTGAGGTGGCCAGTGTGCGCGCCAGCAGCCCCTTGTGGAACTTGGAGAAGTGCGACACCACCTTGCGGGTGCCGTCGGGGTACTCGGTGACCACGTCGACGGTCACCGCACCGGTGACGGGCCCCAACTGGTGGTAGCCGCCGGAGCGCAGGTCGACCACCAGATCGTCGGCCCAGCCGGCGGTAGCCGCCGTGAGCGCAGGCTTCCACGTGGTGCGCAGCGTTCCCGTGCCGGGGAGTCGGGTGCCCGCGGAGAGCCGGTAGTGGGGGATGGGGTCGGCGGCGGCGATCAGACCGAACAGCGCCGACCCGATCCACAGCCGGGATTCTGCGCGCGACCGCGCGGCCCGGGTCAACGAGGTCTGGTCGAGCGCGTCGTAGAGGACCCCGGTGTACCTGCTCAGTGCGGGCGCGGTGGGGGAGGACCACAGCTGCGCGTCGAGGGTCACCTCCTCGGACTGGGTGTCGCTCAACCCGAGCGCGGACCGCGCACCGACCGGGTCGTCGACACACTTCGTCACCAGCGCGTCAGCCACCGATCTGCGCGTCTCGGTCAGCTCGGTCAGCGAGAGCGAGGCCAGATCGAGGGGGCCTCCCGAACCGCCGACGGACTTGGTCTCGGAGGGCGATAGGAGGATGCGCACCCGGCTGAGGCTACCGTCGCTCCGGCGGTGGGTTCCCGTGCGGCTACGCTTGACCACCGTGATCACGCGCCTGTCCCACCTTTTCCTGCGTACGCTCCGCGACGACCCGGCCGACGCCGAGGTCCTGAGCCACAAACTCCTGGTCCGCGCCGGATACGTCCGGCGCGTCGCCCCGGGCGTGTACTCGTGGCTGCCACTCGGTCTGCGCACCCTGCGCAGGGTCGAGCAGGTGGTGCGCGAGGAGATGAACGCGTCCGGCGCGCAGGAGATCAGTCTCCCCGCGCTCCTGCCCCGCGAGCCCTTCGAGACCACGGGCCGGTGGACCGAGTACGGGTCGGCACTGTTCCGGCTCAAGGACCGCAAGGGCAACGACATGCTGCTCGGCCCCACCCACGAGGAGCTGTTCACGCTCACCGTGCAGGGCGAGTACTCCTCCTACAAGGATCTGCCGGTCACCCTCTACCAGATCCAGACCAAGTACCGGGACGAGGAACGGCCCCGTGCCGGCATCCTCCGGGGCCGCGAGTTCACCATGAAGGACTCGTACTCCTTCGACCTCGACGACGCCGGTCTCGAGCGCTCCTACCAGGCGCATCGCCAGGCCTACCAGAGGATCTTCGACCGTCTGGGTATCGAGTACGTCATCTGCGCCGCGACGTCGGGCGCGATGGGCGGGTCGGCCTCGGAGGAGTTCCTGGCCATCGCCCCGGCGGGCGAGGACACCTTCGTCCGCTCGACCGACGGGGAGTACGCGGCCAACGTCGAGGCCGTGGTGACCCCCGTACCGCCGGCCCGCGCCCTCGAGGGTCTCCCGGACGCCGTCGTCCACGAGACCCCGGACACCCCGACGATCGACAAGCTGGTCGACTGGGCCAACGGTGCGGACCTCGGACGCGAGGTGACCGCCGCGGACACCCTCAAGAACGTGCTCCTCAAGGTCCGGTGGCCCGGAAAGGACTGGGAGCTGCTCGGGGTGGGACTGCCCGGGGACCGCGAGGTGGACATGAAGCGGGTGGAGGCGGGGCTGGAGCCCGCCGAGGTCGCCGTCCTGGACGAGGCCGACTTCGCGGCCCACCCTTTCCTGGTGAAGGGATACATCGGCCCCGCCGCGTTGCTCGCGGGCGGGGTCCGGTACCTGGTCGACCCCAGAGTGGTCGAGGGCACAACGTGGATCACCGGATCCGACCAGCCGGGCCGGCACGTCGTCGACCTGGTGTGCGGGCGCGACTTCACCCCCGACGGCACGATCGAGGCCGCGGAGGTCCGGGAGGGTGACGAGGCCCCCGGCGGGCACGGCACGCTGACCCTCGCCCGGGGTATCGAGATCGGACACATCTTCCAGCTCGGCCGCAAGTACACCGACGCCTTCGGGTTCGACGTCCTCGGGGAGAACGGCAAACCGGCGAGGGTGACGATGGGGTCGTACGGCATCGGGGTCTCCCGTCTCGTTGCCGTGTTGGCCGAGCAGTTCGCCGACGACAAGGGGTTGGTCTGGCCGGCCGAGGCCGCCCCCGCCGACGTCCACGTGGTGATCGCGAACAAGGACGAGGCCGCCGCCGCTGGTGCGGCGACGCTCGTCGAGGCCTTCGACCGGGCCCGACTCGAGGTGCTCTTCGACGACCGGAAGGCCTCCCCGGGGGTGAAGTTCAAGGATGCCGAACTGATCGGTGTGCCCTGGGTCGTGGTCGTCGGTCGAGGCTGGTCGGAGGGGACCGTGGAGCTCCGGGAACGCGCGACCGGAGAGGTCACCCAGGTCTCCGTCGACGGTGCCGCCGACGAGATCATGCGGCTCATGGGGGCCGCGCGCTAGACCGTCAGGACGGGGGAGGGAACCCGGGCAGCGCCTCGAACGGCGCGCCCGGGACCAACGTCCGCCATCGCGCGAGTTGGACGGCGGCCGCCGTGAGAGCGTCCAGGGAGAACTGCCGGACCTCGGTGGACCGTGCGGCCCCGAGCTCCGCCCTCCAGGCCTCACAGCAGTCGGATTCGAGCCGGATGGCGAGCAGAACCGGGGATGTCGAGACGTCAGGGGCCGTCAGGTAACCCACCGGTGCTGGGGCGGCACCCGGCCACAGGTCCTCCGCGGCGTCCCGTCGCGCGCGGTGCGCAGCGAGCTCCCGTCGGACTGCGGCACGGATACCGCCGTCCGCTCCGGCCAGGACGAGTCCGTACCCGAACACGGCAGCGTCCTCGGCGGCCAACCCCGGTGGCGTGGTCACGCGAGCACCACCTCCACCGCGGCGGTACAGGCGGCCGACACCGCCGCAGTGACCTCGGCGCGGGACCCGCGGGAGTCCACGGCGACCTCGGCGGCGCGTCTGGCGTCCTCACGAAGGCGCGCGCGGACCTCCTCGACGGGTGGGCAGGTCACGGGTCGATCCGTGGCGACACCGTCCTCCGTGGCGACATCGTCCGGTGGTGCCTCTCCGGTGGTGGTCTGCCGGCCGATCTCGGCGGAGAGCCGTTCGAAGTGGGTGCGGCGGGCCTCGGCGATCCGGCGCAGACGGGCGACGTCATCCCCGTGGGAGACGTCGGCGGCCGCGAGCTCGCGGGCGTCCCGGTCGGCGGCCTCGGCCAGCTGCACCAGTGGATCCGGTGCGTCGTCGACGACGGGGAGCGCACAACCCCCGACGGCCGCGAGCCCGGTGACGACAGCGGAAACCGCGACGAACCGTCGACGCGAGACGGGGGCGGCGGGGGAGGAGTGCACCCCGACATCCTGCCAGGGAGCGGGAGTGCCGGTCCGGAGGCGGTACAGTGATCCGGCCCGTCCGCGACCCGGATCGGCACCAACCAGCAGCGACGCCAGGAGCAACGTGATCGTCCCCGAGCCCGACAGGGCCCATATCCGTAAGGCGGTCGCCGACCGTGGACTCGAACTCGAGGAGCTACGCGAGGACTCCCGGTCGACCACCTGGCACGTCACCGTCGTCGTCGACGGTGACTCCGGTGTCACGCTCGACGACCTCGCGACACTGTCGACGGACCTCGACGCCGTCGCCGAGCAGTGGGGAGGTCCCGACCGGGCTGTCACGTTCGAGGTGACCAGTCGCGGTGTGGACGCCCCCCTCGAGGCGCCACGACACTGGAGGCGGGCTCGCGGTCGTCAGGTGGACCTCACCTTCGTCGACGGGGTCGACGGCCCCAGCCGCGGGCGCGTCGGCGACCTCGACGAGGAGGCCGGCGTCGTGCGCCTGGTCTCGAGGTCGGGTCGTGGGATGCGGGCCGAATCGGTACGGTTGGACCAGGTGGCCCGCGCCGTGATCCGGGTCGAGTTCCGGCCCGCGCCGGAGGACGAACTCGCCCTCCTGTCGGAAGCCGCGAACCCCCGACGTGGTGTGCGAGAAGGAGAAAACAGTTGAACATCGACATGGCGGCGCTGAACATGCTGTCCCAGGAGCGGGAGATCCCGTTGGACGACCTGGTGCAGACCCTGGAGAACGCCCTGCTCACCGCGTACAAGCGAACCGACGACGCGCATCGCGTCGCACGGATCCAGCTCGATCGCAAGGCCGGGACGGTCGCCGTCATGGCCGCTGAGGTCGACGAGGACGGCAACCGTATCGGCGAGTTCGACGCCACCCCGTCCGACTTCGGCCGGGTGGCCGCGGCCACTGCGCGACAGATCATCCTCCAACGCCTGCGGGAGGCCGAGACGGATCGGATCTACGGTGACCTGGTCGCCCGGGAGGGAGAGGTGGTCAGCGGGGTCATCCAGTCGGATTCCCGGGCGAACACCCGCGGCATCGTCGTGGTGCACATCGGGCCCGAGAACGGTGGCACCGAGGGCACGATCGCACCTGCAGAGCAGGTCCCGGGGGAGACATACGAGCACGGTGACCGGATCAAGTGCCACGTGGTCGGGGTCCACAAGGGGCCCCACGGCGCCTCGGTCTCGCTCTCGCGTACCCATCCGGACCTCGTCCGGGGACTGTTCGCCCTGGAGGTGCCCGAGATCGGTGACGGGTCCGTCCGCATCGCGGCGATCGCGCGCGAGGCCGGTCACCGGACCAAGATCGCGGTCGAGACGACGATCTCGGGCCTCAACGCCAAGGGCGCGTGCATCGGCCCGAACGGTGCCCGGGTGCGGGCTGTCATGGCGGAACTCAACGGCGAGAAGATCGACATCGTCGACTTCGACGAGGACCCCACGGTCTTCGTCGGCAACGCGCTCTCGCCTGCCAAGGTCGTCTCGGTGACAGTGGCGGACGCCGAGACCCGGGCGGCCCGCGTGGTCGTCCCCGACTACCAGCTCTCCCTAGCGATCGGCAAGGAGGGGCAGAACGCCCGTCTCGCCCACCGCCTGACGCAGTGGAGGATCGACATCCACAGCGATGCGGAATGACGGTCGCGGAAGTGATGTCCGGCACGTCCCCTGTCCACGCGGTCGGGCGCGCCGTTAGTATCGATACCCTGTGACCTGTAGACTGACCAGATGTCACAGTGACTTCACGTCCAGCCGTTCGCACGGAGGACGGTGAGAGGACCGAGGCGGCCTGATGCGGGTACATCGAGACCAGCGCAGAGGCGTCGCCGAAGTCGCAGGTCCGGTAAGGACCTGCGTCGGCTGTCGCCGCCGGGATTCCGATTCCCGGTTACTGCGGATCGTCCACGATCCGGAGGCGGCATCGCTCTCACCGGACCCCCATCGTCGAGCGCACGGACGAGGAGCCTGGGTGCACCGCGACGAGCGGTGTATCGCGACAGCACTCGACCGCAAGGCCTTCATCAGGTCCCTGCGGGTCGCCGGGAACGTGTCCCAGGACGCGCTCTCGGAGATGATCGGGACGCTATCGTCACGAGCACGAGACCACCCGTCGGCCACTTGGGCCGGTGGGAGGAGCACAAGAGAAGGAACGGACCAGACACGATGAGCACACCGTGAAGCTCCAGCGATGAACGTCCATCCAATGTAGATCGAGGTCGCGCGGCCAGCCCTGCCGTGAAGACCTCGCAGTGAGGAGAGCAGTGGCAGGCAAGCCCCGGGTACACGAACTGGCAAAAGAGTTCGGTGTCACCAGTAAAGAACTTCTGACGAAACTCCGCGATCAGGGAGAGTTCGTCAAATCAGCGTCGTCGACCCTCGAGGCTCCGGTCGTCCGGCGTCTCCGTGAGTCGCACGCACCGGCCGACGGCGGTGCCGGTTCCGCACCGGCGGCGCCCAGCCCGGCAGGATCCGCTGCGCCGAAGCCCGGTGCACCGTCCACGCCGGCACCGGGCCCCCGTCCGGGAGCGGATCCGCGCAAGGCGGCTCCCAAGCCCGCCGCCGAGCGGCCCACCCCGGGTGCCAGGCCCGCGGCTCCGGCTCCCAAGCCGGCTGCAGCGGATCGGCCCAGCCCGGGTGCCAAGCCCGCGGCGCCGGCTCCCAAGCCCGCCGCCGAGCGGCCCGCGGCGGATGCGTCCCCCGACGCGCCGTCGGCCCCCGAGGCCCCGGCGGCGTCGCGTCCCGCACCGGGCCCGCGTCCCGCGGGACCGAAGCCGGGCCCCAAGGCCCCGCGCGTCGGCAACAACCCGTATTCGAGTGGAACCACGCCGGCGCCCCGTCCGCAGGGCGGCGCCCGTCCGGCGCCCGGCCAGGGTGGTCCCCGCCCCGGTGGTCCCCGTCCGGCTCCCGGCCAGGGTGGTCCCCGCCCCGCGCAGCGTCCGGGTGCTCCGGGTCAGGGCGGCCCCCGTCCCACCCCCGGCAACATGCCGGCCCGTCCGAGTCCCGGCCAGATGCCGGGCCAGGTCGCGCGTCCCGCTGCGGGCCGCGGTAGGCCGGGAGGCCCCGGCGGTCGACCGGGTGGCGGCGGTTTCCGTCCCGGTGGCGGCGGTGCCGGTGCACCCGCGGCGGGTGGCGGCGGTTTCCGCGGCCGTCCCGGTGGTGGCCCTCGTGGCCGCAGCGGTGCCGCGGGCGCGTTCGGTCGTCCCGGAGGCGCGCCCCGCAGGGGCCGCAAGTCCAAGCGGCAGAAGCGTCAGGAATACGATTCGATGCGGGCCCCGGAGGTCGGCGGCGTCCGGCTTCCCGACGGTCGTGGGCAGGTCCTGCGGTTGGCACAGGGTGCGTCGCTGAGCGACTTCGCCGACAAGATCGACGTCAACCCGTCGCAGCTCGTCCAGGCGCTGTTCAACCTCGGCGAGATGGTGACGGCGACGCAGTCCGTCACCCCGGAGACCCTCCAGTTGCTCGGCGAGGAGATGGGCTTCAAGGTCCAGGTCGTCAGCCCCGAGGACGAGGATCGCGAGCTGCTCGATTCGTTCGACCTGTCCTTCGGTGAGGACGAGGGCGGAGAGGACGATCTCGAGATCCGTCCCGCGGTCGTCACCGTCATGGGCCACGTCGACCACGGCAAGACCCGGCTGCTCGACAGCATCCGGTCCGCCAAGGTCGGCGAGGGCGAGGCCGGTGGGATCACCCAGCACATCGGTGCCTACCAGGTCACCGTTCCGGTCGACGAGGTGGACCGCACGATCACCTTCATCGACACCCCGGGACACGAGGCGTTCACCGCCATGCGTGCCCGCGGCGCCAAGTCGACGGACATCGCGATCATCGTGGTCGCGGCGGACGACGGCGTGATGCCGCAGACGGTGGAGGCGATCAATCACGCACAAGCGGCCGAGGTGCCGATCGTCGTGGCGGTCAACAAGATCGACAAGGAGGGTGCGCAGCCCGACAAGATCCGTGGCCAGATGACGGAGTACGGGCTCGTTCCCGAGGAGTACGGCGGCGACACCATGTTCGTCGACATCTCCGCCAAGCAGGGGCTCAACATCGACTACCTGCTCGAGGCGGTCGTCCTCACCGCTGACGCCTCACTGGACCTGCGGGCCAATCCGGATATGGATGCCCAGGGCGTCGCCATCGAGGCCCACCTCGACAGGGGCCGTGGTCCCGTCGCGACGGTGCTCATCCAGCGCGGAACACTGCGGGTCGGCGATTCGATCGTCGCCGGCGACGCATACGGACGAGTCCGACGGATGGTCGACGAGCACGGGGAGGACGTCGTCGAGGCGACCCCGTCCCGTCCCGTGCAGGTCATCGGGCTCACCAGCGTCTGTGGCGCCGGTGACACCCTGATGGTGGTCGAGGAGGACCGGACCGCCCGGCAGATCGCCGACAAGCGAAATGCGCGGAAGCGCAATGCGCTCGCCGCGCGGTCCCGCCGCCGGATCAGCCTCGAGGACCTGGACGCCCACATCAAGGAGACGAGCCAGCTCAACCTCATCATCAAGGGCGACAACTCCGGTACGGTCGAGGCCCTCGAAGAGGCCCTCATGAATATCGAGATCGACGACGAGGTGCAGTTGCGCGTCATCGACCGCGGTGTCGGTGCCGTCACCGAGACCAACGTCAACCTGGCTGCCGCCTCCGACGCGGTGATCATCGGGTTCAACGTCCGTGCGGAGGGCAAGTCCACCGAGCTCGCCAACCGCGAGGGCGTGGACATCCGGTACTACTCGATCATCTACCAGGCGATCGATGAGATCGAGAGCGCGCTCAAGGGCATGCTCAAGCCGATCTACGAGGAGAAGCAGCTCGGTCAGGCGGAGATCCGCCAGCTGTTCCGTTCCTCCAAGGTGGGCAACATCGCGGGTTGCATGGTCCTCGACGGGATCATCCGCCGCAACGCGAAGGCTCGGCTCATCCGCGACGGCAACGTCGTGGTCGAGGAGATGACCGTCTCCTCGCTGCGCCGGGAGAAGGACGACGCCACCGAGGTCCGCGAGGGCTTCGAGTGTGGTCTCACCGTGACGTACTCCGACGTGAAGATCGGCGACATCATCGAGACCTACGAGCTCGTCGAGAAGCCGCGCGACTGACGTCGACGGCGACACACCCGTGGGGGCAGGTTCCGTGGTCTACGGGCCTGCCCCCACGTCATGCTGGGGAACGAGCGGCCGCCGGGCGGCCGCGCCACGTCAAGGAGGATCGCCATGGCCGGAAAGGGACGGGCCGGACGGCTCGGCAAGCGGATCGGGGAGATCGTCGCGACGGCGATCGAGCACGAGATCAAGGATCCGCGCCTCGAGTTCATCACCATCACGGACTCGCGGATCACGGCCGACCTCCGGGTGGCCACGTTGTACTACACGGTCCGCGGCAGGACGCTCGACGACGAGCCCGACCTGGAGGCCGCGGAGGCTGCACTCACCGCGGCACGGGGTCGACTGCGGACGATGGTGGGAAAGCAGACGGGGGTCAAGTTCACCCCGGAGCTGACGTTCGTGCTCGATGCGGTGCCGGACGCGGCACGCCACATGGAGGAGCTGCTGGCCAAGGCCCGTGCTCAGGACGAAGAGGTCCGCCGCGTGGCGGAGGGCGCGCGGCCGGCGGGCGACGAGGACCCCTACCGCAGGGACGAGGAGACAGAGCAGCCGGGGGACGACGACCGGTGACCACCCCGGTGGACGCGGGCGGCGCGGCGGAGGTGCTCTCGCGGCACCGTGAGGTGACCGTGCTCTGCCATGTGCGTCCCGATGCCGACGCCCTCGGCAGTTCCGCGGGCCTCGCCCGTGCACTGCGGGCCGAGGGCGTCGTGGTCCACCACTCGTTCGACCCGGGAGTCGTCCCGGGGGCGCTCCGGGTGATCCCGGGGACGGAACACGTGGTGCCGTTGAGCGCGGTGCCCGCCCACGACGGCCTGGTGGTGACACTGGACTGCGCCAGTCCGGACCGCGTGGGCGACTGGGGCCGGCTGGCCCGGTCCGCGACCGAGGTCCTCGTGGTGGACCATCACCGGTCCAATCCCGGTTTCGGGACCCACCTTCTGTTGGATCCGGAGGCGGCGTCGACCGCGACCCTGGTTCTGGACGTCCTCGACGCCGGCCGCTACCCGGTCGACCCCGATCTCGCCACCAGTCTCTACGCGGGTCTCGTCACCGACACGGGCTCCTTCCGGTGGGGTGGCGTCGGGTCGCACGAGACGGCCCGCCGGCTCCTGGCCGCCGGCGCGGAGTCGACCGCTCTCGGTTTCGAGCTCCTCGACGCCCACTCGTTCTCCTGGCTGCGTGTGTTGGGTGAACTGTTGGGCACCGCCCGACTCGAGGCCGACGCGGTCGGTGGCCGGGGCGCCGTGTGGTTGACGGTGCCGAACGAGGTGGTCGCGGCCGTCGACGACGCCGACGTGGAGTCACTGGTGTCCCATCTCCAAGGGGTACGCGAGGCGGGTGTGTCGGTCCTCGTGAAGGAGTTCCTGCCGGGGGAGTGGGCGGTATCACTGCGGTCGCGCTCCGGCGATGGCGTGGACGTCTCCGCCGTCGCCTCGGCACTCGGAGGTGGCGGGCACCCCGCCGCCGCCGGATGCACGATGCGCGGCGACCTCGGGGTCGTGGTGGCGAGGCTCCGTGAGCTACTCCGCTGACCCGGACCGGGAGTCGTCGGCACCTGAGGTCGGGGCGGGCGAACTCGGGCGCCGCCTGCTGACGATCGCCATTCCGGTGCTGCCGGTCCTGGCCGCCGAGCCGATCTATCTGCTCGTGGACGGGATCGTCGTGGGCCGGCAGGGCCCGGAGGATCTGGCCGCCCTCGGTGTGGGGGCGCTCGTCCTGCTGGTGCTCGGCACCCAGATGAACTTCCTCTCCTATGGCACCACCGCACGCGCGGCTCGACTCCACGGCGCGGGACGACGCGCCGACGCCGTGGCGGAAGGGGTGCAGGCCACCTGGATCGCGCTCTCGGTGGGGATCGTCGTGGTGGCCGTCGTGCACGCGACGCTGGGACCCCTGACGCGTGTCCTCGCCGCGGACGCCGAGGTGGCCGCGAGTGCCGCGGACTGGCTGAGGGTGGCGGTGTGGGGTATCCCGTGCATCCTGGTCGCGTCCGCCGGACACGGGTGGATGCGGGGCGTGCAGCGACTCAGGACACCCCTGGTCCTGGTGGCCGTGGGGATCGGTGTCTCCACCATCGGTTGTGTGGTGCTGGTGCCCGGTCTTGGTCCCGCGCCCGCGCTGGGACTGGTGGGAAGTGCCTGGTCCAACCTCGCCGGTCAGGTGATCATGGCGGGCGGGTTCCTCGCGGCCCTCGTCCTGGAGCACCGGGGGTCGCTGCGCCCGCGGTGGGCGGTGATCGTGGGTCAGCTACGCCTCGGCGTGGATCTGGTGATCCGTACCGCTTCCTTCCAGGTGACCTTTGCCGTGGCCACCACCGCCGCCGCAGCCGCCGGTGTCGACTCGCTCGCCGCGCACCACCTGGCGCAGCAACTCTGGGCGCTCTACACCCTGGTCCTGGACTCGGTCGCGATCGCGGCGCAGTCGCTCGTCGGGGCGGCGTTGGGCGCCGGACTCGCCGCACACGGTCGTGCCCTGGCGCGGGCGGTCGTCCTGTGGTCGCTGGGCCTGGGCGTCGGCCTCGCGGTGCTCACCGCGATCTTCCGGGGACCGATGTCCGTCCTCCTGTCGGGTGATGCGGAGGTGGCCGGCAGGCTCGTGGTGGCACTGTCCGGGATGGCGGTCGTGGTGATACCGGCCGCTCTGGTGTTCGGTCTCGACGGGGTGCTGCTCGGCGCGGGCGATGCCGCCTACCTGCGGACCACCACGGTGGTCGCGGCCCTGTTCGGGTTCCTCCCGGTACTGCTGGCGACCCGGCACTTCGGGTGGGGACTGCCCGGGATCTGGTGGGGCATGGGGGTGTTCGTGGCGATGCGGTTGATCGCCGTCGCATCCCGGGTCCGCGGGGACCGCTGGCTCGTCCTCGGTTCGCGGACGCCGGTCGGACGGACCGTCGAAGGGACTCCCGCATGAGGGGCCACGCGAGCCTGCGTGCGGTGTCCGACCTGCACGTGGGCCACCGCGGCAACGTCGACGTGCTCGACGACGTCCAGCCCTCCCATCCCGGGGACTGGCTGATAGTGGCCGGTGACGTCGCGGAGAAGATCGACCAGGTGGTCGGTGCGCTCTCGCGTCTCGCCGCCCGTTTCGAGCGGGTGATCTGGGTCCCGGGAAACCACGAGTTGTGGATCTCCTCCGACGACGGGGGGATCACCTCGACCACCAAGTACGACCGACTGGTCGAGGCCTGCCGCTCGATCGGGGTCGACACCCCCGAGGACCCCTACCCGTTGTGGACCGGTCCGGGGGGCCCGGCGTGGGTGGTCCCGATGTTCCTGCTCTACGACTACTCGTGGACCCGCTCTCCGGGTCAGTCCCGGACGGCGGCACTGGCGGGCGCGCGGGAGCGGCGGATCGTGGCGTCCGATGAGTTCCTGATCGACCCCGCCCCGTACCCGGACGCGGCCGCCTGGTGCCGTGACCGCCTGGTCACCACCACCACCAGGTTGGCCGCCCTGGACCCGGCGCACCCCACCGTGTTGGTGAACCACTGGCCGCTGCTGAGGGCACCGACGGAGGTCCTCCGGCACCAGGATTTCGCGTTGTGGTGCGGCACCGAGCAGACCGCGGACTGGCACCGCCGCTATCGCGCGTCCGCCTGCGTCTACGGGCACCTGCACATCCCGCGTACCACCGTCCACGACTCGGTCCGGTTCGACGAGGTCTCGCTCGGCTATCCGCGCGAGTGGGGCAGCCGCGGCCGTCCCGAGCCGCTGGCCCGTCAGATCCTGCCCGCCCCCGAGCGCCGACAGGTGCGGTGGATCCGGGGCGGAGACGGACTGCCGAAGATCGCCCGACCCGGTGAGGGCGGGACAGACCTCGAGGAGGAGCGGTGATCCGCGACGTACTACCCGACGACGTGGTGGCCGTGACGTTCGACGAACTCGATCTCGACGACGCGGCGGCGCTCGCCGCCCTGTATCCCGTGGAGGCCGAGCAGATCAGCGGGGCGGTCGAGAGCCGCAGGGTCGAGTTCGCGGCGGCCCGCGCCTGCGCCCGGGAGGCGATGGCCAGACTCGGGCTTCCCGCCGGCCCGATCACCCGTGGGGGCAGGGGGATGCCGGTGTGGCCCGCGGGGGTGGTGGGCACGCTCACCCACACCGCCGGTCTGCGGGCGGCGGCACTGGCCCCGGTCGACCGGGTCCGGTCCCTCGGCCTGGACGTGGAACCGCACGGGCCGCTGTCGGGCGGGGTGCTCGAGGCGGTCTCGCTGCCGGAGGAGGCCGCGTGGGTGCGCGCCGCCCGTGGGGCCGAGCGCGCCGTCCACTGGGACCGGCTGTTGTTCACGGCCAAGGAGGCCACCTACAAGGCGTGGTTCCCACTCACCCGTAGGTGGCTGGGCTTCGCCGACGCACACATCACCCTGACTCCCACCGTCGTCGACGGCGGGTCCGCCTCGGGCGTGCTGCGGTCGCGGATCCTGATCGACCCACACGCGGTCGACGGCGGACCCGACCTGGTCGAGTTCCGCGGCCGCTGGGCCGTCCGGGACGGATACGTGGCCTCGGCGGTCGTGCTCCGGCCCGCCGGCGGAAGATAGCGTGTACCCGTGACGCCGCGCAGATCCGACCCCCGTCCCGCTCCCGCCCCCGGACTCGTGGTGGTCGACAAACCCGGCGGGATGACGAGCCATGACGTGGTCGGGCTGCTGCGCCGGTACTTCGGCACCCGCAAGGTCGGGCACGCCGGCACGCTCGACCCGATGGCGACCGGCGTCCTGGTGGTGGGGATCGAGCGCGCCACCAAGATCCTCGGTCTGCTCGCGCTGGAGACCAAGTCATACGAGGCCACCATCCGTCTCGGGGAGACCACCACCACCGACGACGCCGAGGGTGAGACCCTGACGCGGGCCGACGCGTCCGCGGTGACCGACCGGGCGATCGACGCCGGGGTCGAGGCCCTGACCGGGGAGATCGACCAGGTCCCGTCCTCGGTGAGCGCGATCAAGGTCGATGGTCGTCGCGCCTATGACAGGGTCCGGGCCGGTGAAGAGGTCCGCCTCGACGCGCGGGCGGTGACGGTGTCGCGTTTCGAGGTCACCGAGCGCACGCGCACCGGCGGGGTGATCGACCTCGTCGTCGTCGTCGACTGTTCCACCGGCACCTACATCCGCGCCCTGGCCCGCGACCTCGGCTCCGCCCTCGGGGTCGGGGGACACCTCACCGCCCTTCGACGCACGAAGGTCGGCCCGTTCGGGTTGGACGTGGCCCGGACCCTGGGGGAACTCGAGGAGGATCCGCGGGTGTCGCTGGACCTGGACGCCGCGGCACTGACCGCTTTCGGCCGTCGCGACATCGACGCCGACGAGGCGGAGGGCCTGCGGCACGGGCGGTGGCTGGAGGCCCGGGGCGAGGTCGGAGTCGTCGCCGCCGTGGGCCCGGACGGGCGGGTGGCCGCACTGGTCTCCGAGTCCGGACGGCGAGCGGCTCCGGTCGTGGTCATGCGACCGGCGGGCCTGTGACGGCCGGGCGTAAGGTGGGCGCCGTGCAGCTGTGGCGGACGTTCGACGAGATCGTGATCCCCGACGGCGGGACCTCCGTCGCGCTCGGGGTGTTCGACGGACTCCACCGAGGTCATCGGGCCCTGGTGGACCACGCGCTCGAGTCGGCGCGCGACCTCGGGGCGAGCCCCGTCCTGGTCACCTTCGATCCCCACCCCGTCGAGGTGGTCAGGCCGGGCACCCACCCGCTCGTGTTGACTCCACTGGAGCGGCGCGCGGAACTGGCCGGGCAGTTCGGCGTGGACGCGGTCTTCGCGCTGCCCTTCGACCTGCAGATGGCGGCGTGGGAGCCCGACGAGTTCGTCGACCGCGTCCTGGTCCACGGGCTGCGGAGTCGTGCCGTCGCCGTGGGCAGCAATTTCACGTTCGGTCGCCGCGCCTCCGGGAACCCCGAGACGATGCGCCGGCTCTGCGACGAGAGGGGGATCGCCGTCCGGGTCGTGGACCTCCTGGAATCCGGGGGCGAACCGGTCTCGTCCTCCCGTGTCCGCCGGCTGCTCTCGGAGTCCGACGTCGCCGGTGCCGCGTCGATCCTCGGCCGGCCGCACCGGGTGTCCGGGGTCGTCGTGCACGGGGCCGGACGCGGCGGACGCGACCTGGGGTACCCGACGGCGAACCTGGACCTGCCCGAGTACACCGCCGTACCCGTGGACGGGGTCTACGCGGGATGGTTCACCGTTCTCGACGACCACACCGTCGACGGATCGATCGTGCCCGGCCGGCGATACCCGGCGGCGATCTCCGTCGGCACCAACCCCACCTTCGGCGACGCCCCCCGCAGCGTCGAGGCGTTCGTTCTCGACGAGTCGGCGGACCTCTACGGTCACCTGGCCGCCGTCGACTTCGTCGACCACGTCCGCGACATGGAGAAGTTCTCCTCGGTGGACGAGTTGCTGGTGGCGATGGACCGCGACGTCGCCAGGACCCGGGCCGTGCTCGGAGTGGACGGGACCGGTCGTGCACGCATATGACACCGCGGATTGGGATCGCGGCCGTTCCTGCTGGTAACGTCTCCTCTCGGCCCTCCTGCGGTCCGCGGCGGCGGGGTCATTCATTTTCGCGGACTGGAACAACCAGGAGATTCCCATGGCGATGAGCACCGAAGAGAAGAAGGCCGTACTGGCCGAGTACGGGATCCACGAGACCGACACCGGTTCGCCGGAGGCCCAGGTCGCGCTGCTCACCAAGCGGATCAGCCAGCTGACCGAGCACCTCAAGAGCCACCAGCACGACCACCACTCGCGTCGCGGCCTGCTCCTGATGGTCGGTCGCCGTCGTCGTCTCCTCAAGTACATCGCCAAGGTCGACATCGCCCGCTACCGCTCGCTGATCGAGCGCCTCGGCCTGCGTCGCTGAGCACATCCCGCTCACACTTCCCACTGTTCCCCGTCCTCGTCGAGGGCGGGGAACAGTGCTGTTCGAGGGCGGTGCGCCCGTGTCCTCCGGTGACCCCGGGTGTTCTCCCTGGTAGCCTGATCACGGCCGGTGCGCACGTACCGGGTGTCGACAGGTCCGATTGACGGTCCTCGGTAGTGGCTGCCGGAACTTGAGGGTGCCTCACCATCACGATGGGGTACCGGTTCCGGCCGCTTCGATCGAAGACCGAGGTCGAACCGGGACCCCCTGACGTGTGGCCCGGCGGCCCCGGCGGAGGACTCCGCCGAGTGGCCCCCAGTCATCGACAGGACAGGACCACACATGCCAGAGATCACGGCCGTCGAGGTCGAAGACGGAGTCTTCGAGACCGTCGCGACCATCGACAACGGCGACTTCGGTCGCCGCGAGGTGCGATTCGAGACCGGACGGTTGGCCAAGCAGGCCGCCGGAGCGGTCGTCGCGTACCTCGACGACGACACCATGATGCTGTCCGCCACCACGGCGGGCAAGCACCCCAAGGACCACCTCGACTTCTTCCCGCTGACGGTGGACGTCGAGGAGCGGATGTACGCCGCGGGTCGTATCCCCGGTTCGTTCTTCCGCCGTGAGGGTCGGCCGAGCACCGACGCCATCCTCACCTGCCGCCTCATCGACCGGCCGTTGCGACCCACCTTCGCGGACGGGGTCCGCAACGAGGTCCAGGTCGTCGTGACCATCATGAGCCTGGACCCCAAGGACCTCTACGACGTCGTGGCGATCAACGCCGCGTCCGCGTCCACCCAGCTGTCCGGCCTCCCGTTCTCGGGCCCGGTCGGCGGCGTGCGCATCGCTCTCATCCCGACGGCCGCCCAGCCCGCGGGCCAGTGGGTCGCGTTCCCGACAGTCGAGCAGCTCTCCGAGGCCGTCTTCGACATGGTCGTGGCCGGTCGCGTGGTCGGCTCGGGTGACACCGCCGACGTCGCCATCATGATGGTCGAGGCCGAGGCCACCGACAACGTCATCGAGAAGATCGCCGGCGGTGCGCAGGCGCCGACCGAGGACGTCGTGGCGCAGGGACTCGAGGCGGCCAAGCCGTTCATCTCCGAGCTGTGTGCCGCTCAGCAGGCGCTGGCCACGGCGGCGCCCTCCGAGGCCCGCGAGTTCCAGCTCTTCCCGCCCTACCAGGAGGACGCGTTCACCGCCGTGTCCGAGGTGGCCGAGGCCAAGCTGGGCGAGATCATGTCCATCGCGGACAAGCAGGAGCGCGACAGCGCCACCGACGCACTCAAGGCGGAGGTGCTCGACTCGCTCGAGGAGCGCTTCAGTGGCCGGCTCGGCGAGATCGGTGCCGCGTTCAAGTCGCTCACCAAGAAGATCGTCCGCCAGCGGATCCTCACCGACCACTTCCGTATCGACGGCCGCGGCACCCGCGATATCCGGGCCCTGTCCGCCGAGGTCGAGGTGATCCCGCGGGCCCACGGTTCGGCGCTGTTCGAGCGGGGCGAGACCCAGATCCTGGGTGTCACCACCCTCGACATGGTCAAGATGGCCCAGCAGATCGACTCACTGGGACCGGAGACCAGCAAGCGGTACATGCACCACTACAACTTCCCGCCGTACTCCACCGGTGAGACCGGCCGCGTGGGTTCGCCCAAGCGCCGCGAGATCGGTCACGGAGCGCTCGCCGAGCGTGCGCTCATGCCGGTGCTCCCGAGCGTCGAGGAGTTCCCCTACGCCATCCGTCAGGTGTCCGAGGCGCTCAGCTCCAACGGGTCCACCTCGATGGGATCCGTCTGCGCCTCCACCCTGTCGCTGCTCAACGCGGGCGTGCCGCTCAAGGCGCCGGTGGCCGGGATCGCGATGGGTCTGGTCTCCGACCAGGTCGACGGACAGACCCGCTACGTGGCGCTGACCGACATCCTCGGTGCCGAGGACGCCTTCGGCGACATGGACTTCAAGGTCGCGGGCACGGGCATGTTCGTCACCGCCCTGCAGCTGGACACCAAGCTGGACGGGATCCCGTCCGAGGTGCTGGCCGGTGCCTTGACGCAGGCCCGCGAGGCGCGTCTGACGATCCTCGACGTGATGGCCGAGGCCATCGACGAGCCGGACGAGCTGAGCCCGTTCGCCCCGCGCATCATCGCGATCAAGGTGCCCGTCGACAAGATCGGAGAGGTGATCGGGCCCAAGGGCAAGATGATCAACTCGATCACCGAGGAGACCGGCGCCTCCGTCTCGATCGAGGACGACGGCACCGTCTACATCGGTGCCACCGACGGTGACTCCGCGCAGGCCGCGATCGACAAGATCAACGCCATCGCGAACCCGCAGCTGCCCAAGGTCGGCGAGCGGTTCCTGGGCACGGTGGTCAAGACCGCCCCGTTCGGTGCGTTCCTGTCGCTGCTGCCCGGCCGCGACGGCCTGGTCCACATCTCGAAGCTCGGCCAGGGCAAGCGCGTCGGCAAGGTCGAGGACGTCGTCAACGTGGGCGACAAGATGCAGGTCGAGATCGCGGACATCGACAACCGCGGCAAGATCAGCCTCGTCCCCGTCGGCGACGAGTCCGCGTCCGAGGACGCCGGGGACCCCGCCCCGGAGGCCGACACCGACCAGGGTTGATGATCCTCAGCCGGGCGCGGTGAACCGCCTCCGGTAGGACACGACGAGGCACGCACCCCACACCCGGGGTGCGTGCCTCGCATCGCTTCGAGCCCCCGAATCGTTGAAAGGCAGTCTCGTTGAAAGGCAGTGCCACAGTGAGTTCGACGATCCGGGTCGACCGGTCCATCCCCGGTCTCCGGGTGGTGACCGAGAACCTCCCGTGGTGTCACACCGCGGCGGTCGGGGTGTGGATCGCGGCCGGTTCGGCCGACGAGGCCCCCGATGAGCACGGTGCCGCCCACTTTCTCGAGCACGTCCTGTTCAAGAGGACCGCGACGTCGTCCGGTCGGGAGGTCTCGGAGCGGATCGACCTGCTCGGCGGCGACCTCAACGCCTACACGGGTCGGGAGCACACCTGCTACCACGTCCACGTCCCCGCCGAGGGGTTGCCGACCGCGGTCGACGTCCTCGTCGACGTGGTGGCCAACGGTTCGTGTGCGCCGGAGGACGTCGAGATCGAACGTGATGTGGTGCTCGACGAGCTCGCCGGCCGCGGGGACGACCCGGAGGACCTCGCCTGCGACCTCGTCACGGGCGCCGTTCTCGGGTGCGATCCGCTCGGCCGCCCGATCATCGGCAGCGAGGATTCGGTGGAGACGCTGGACGCCGAGACACTGCGGTCGTTCCACCGGCGGGTCCTGCGCGCGGGTGACGTCGTGGTGGCCGCGGCGGGGCGCGTCGATCACGCGGACCTGGTCAGGCGTATCGCCGACGGCCCGTTGGCCGCGGTGATCGCCGCCGGCGAGGACCTCCCGAGAATCGGCGACCCCGTGGTTCGGCCCGTCGTCTCCGAGCCCGTCGACCGCGGCGACTGGGCGTCGTCGTCGGTGCTGGTCGGTGAAAACGGCGACTCCGAACAGGTCCTCCTGGCGCTGGCCCGCAGGACGCCCGCGCGAGATCACCGTGACCGCGCCGCGGCGCAGCTCGCGACCGCCGTCCTGGGCGGGGGCCTGAGCTCCCGACTCTTCCAACGGGTGAGGGAGGAGTTGGGACTGTCCTACAACGTGTACGCGTCGATGGACCAGTTCCGGGCGACAGGCCTGGTGTCGGTGGTCGCCGGTAGCCCGGTCGGCCGGAGCGAGGCCCTGTGCGGTGCGGTCGCGGACGTGGTGGCCGGCATGATCCCGAACCCTCCCACGGTCGAGGAGATCGAGCGCGCCGCCGGACACCTCACCGGGTCCATCAGGTTGGGTCTCGACGACCCGCTGTCACGGATGACGCGGATCGGCCGCCACCTCCTGGACCGGGACACCGTGGTGACCGTCGAGGAGTCCCTGGCCAGACTCCGATCGGTGACCCGGGACGATGTCGCGGGCTACTGGACGGCGGAGACCGCACCCTGGTGCCTGGCCGCCGTGGGGCCGGGCATGCCCGACGTCGGCGGCGCGGCTGGTCTGCTCGCCGGCGTCGGCGGATAGGCTGGTGATCGGCTTGACGACCATTGAGGAGACGATGACGGTGACGAAGGTCGGAGTGCTAGGGGCACGCGGCAAGGTGGGCACGGCGATCTGCGAGGCTGTCCGCGAGGCGGAGGACCTGGAACTCGTCGCCGAGGTGGACCAGGGTGATCCACTGGAGAAGCTCACCGACTCCGGCGCCGAGGTCGTCGTGGACTTCACCCATCCCGATGTGGTCATGGCCAACCTCGAGTTCTGCATCTCGAACGGGATCCACGCGGTCGTCGGCACGACCGGCTTCACCGACGAGCGACTGGAGACCCTCCGCGGGTGGCTCCGTGACCAGCCCGGTACCGGGGTGCTGGTGGCTCCCAACTTCGCCATCGGCGCGATCCTCATGATGCGTTTCGCCGTCCAGGCGGCGAAGTTCTTCCCGTCCGCCGAGATCGTGGAGCTACACCACCCCAACAAGGCCGACGCTCCGTCGGGCACCGCTCACCGTACCGCCGAGATGATGGGCGCAGCGCGGTCCGCGGCCGGCCTCGGACCGTCCCCGGACGCCACGTCCACGGAACTGGAGGGCGCGAGGGGCGCCGACGTCAACGGGGTCAGGGTGCACTCGGTCCGGGTGACCGGGCTGGTCGCCCACCAGGAGGTGCTGCTGGGCACGCGGGGAGAGACCCTGACCATCAGGCACGACTCGCTCGATCGCAGTTCGTTCGCGCCCGGGGTCCTGCTCGGAGTGCGGTCGGTCACCGAGGCTCCCGGGCTGACCGTGGGGCTCGACGACTTCATGGATCTGTAGGCCGGCCCATGGACCGCGTCGTCAAACCCCTGGTCATGGCCGTCACCGCCGCGGGACTGGTGGTGGCCTTCGGCTACCTGCTCTACCTCGGCTGGGCCATGATCAGCCGATCCGAGTATCTCGCCATGCGAGGGCTGGGAGTCGGGATCATCCTGCTGACCGTGGTCGGCGCATGGGCGATGTGGGCGATCCTGCGGAACGGATTCGAACTGCAGCGCATCTCCGCCGCGGCCGCCGACGAGGGCATCGAACTCGACATCTCCGGACTCGACCAGCGCCCCTCCGGGCGACTCGAGCACGCCGCCGCCGACTCGTTGTTCGACCGGGTCAGTGCCGAGTACGAGGCCGCCCCGGACGACTGGCGCACCAACTACAGGCTGGCGCGGGCCTACGACCACGCCGGCGACCGGGCCCGCGCCCGTGAGGTGATGCGCGCGGCGATCGGCCTCCGCGAGGCGTCGACGGGGGAGCCACCGCAGTGAGCACCGTTCTCCTGGTCCACCACGCACCATCGCCTCGTCTGCGCCGAATCCTCGAGGCGTTGCAGAGCGGGCTCGAACACCCTGATCTCGAGGGTGTCGACGTCGAATCGGTCCCGGCCCTGGCCACGACAGACGACCACGTCCTCCGCGCCGACGGCTACGTCCTGCTCACCCCGGCCAATTTCGGGTACATGTCCGGAGCACTCAAGCACTTCTTCGACCGGACCTACTACACCTGCGAGGGCGCGGTGGCGGGCCGACCGTACGCGCTCTGCGTCCACGGGGACAACGACACGTCGGGGGCGGTCACCTCGGTCGAGCGCATCACCACCGGCTGGGGTCTGCGACAGGTCGCGCCCGCGATACAACTCACCGGCGAGCCCGGCCGCGAGGAGCTCGACACCGCGGCCGAGACCGCCGCGACGGTCGCCGCACATCTGCTCGGCTGACCCGCCGGGCACCACGAAAGCGAAAGGGAGTCACACGATGTCCGAGCTCGTCCGGCGGCAGGTCCGCCTGGTCGCGCACACCGCGTTCACCCCACCTGACGAGGTCGGGTGGGACACGGATGCGGACGGCGGATCCGCCCTGGCTGAGTTCGCCGGCAGGGCCTGCTACCAGAGCTGGGACAAGCCCAACCCCCGTACCGCCTCCAATGCGGGTTATCTCAGGCACATCCTCGAGGTGGGCCACCTCTCGGTCTTCGAGCACGCGAGTGTGTCCTTCTACATCACCGGCATCTCCCGTTCGTGCACCCACGAGCTCATCAGACACCGTCACTTCTCCTACAGCCAGCTCTCACAGCGGTTCGTTCCCGAGCACGACTCGAAGGTCGTGCCCCCGCCCGCGATAGCCGACGACCCGGAGCTGGTGGAGATCTTCCGACGGGCCACCGACGCGTCGCGTGACGCCTACGCGGAGATGCTGTCCAAGTTGGAGGAGCGGTTCGCCGACGTCCCCAACCCGATGCTCCGTCACAAGCAGGCCCGGCAGGCCGCTCGTTCGGTGCTGCCCAACGCCACCGAGACGCGGATCGTCGTGACGGGCAACTACAGGTCGTGGCGGCACTTCATCGGGATGCGCGCGACCGAACACGCGGATACCGAGATCCGTGGACTGGCCATCGACGTCCTTCGCCGACTACGGGACGCGGCGCCGGCCGTGTTCTCCGACTTCGAGATCACCACCCTCGAGGACGGTTCCGAGATCGCCGTCAGCCCCTACGTCCTGGAGGGATGAGCCGGAACGCCGGGTCGGAATCGGGACATCCCGTACTCTGCGGGTAGTCTGGGAATCCATGACACACGTGACCACCGGGGGCCCGACGTCGACCGACGGTCGGCCGGCCCCCACCGAACCGGGGCGCCCCGCGCCGTTCGGCACGGTTCTCACGGCGATGGTCACCCCGTTCGGGTCCGACGGCTACGTCGACCTGGGGGCCGTCGCGAGTGTCGCGGAACACCTCGTGGATTCGGGATGCGACGGAATCGTCGTGTCCGGGACCACGGGCGAGTCGCCCACCACCACGGACGCGGAGAAGATCGCGGTCCTGGAGGCTGTTCTGGCCGCGGTGGGGGACAGGGCGACGATCGTCGCCGGGGTGGGCACCTACGACACGGCACATTCCGTGCACCTCGCCCGCCAGGCGGCCTCAGTCGGCGCCCACGGCATGCTCGTGGTGACGCCGTACTACTCCAAGCCCACCCAGGCAGGACTCGACGCCCACTTCCGGGCGATCGCCGACGCCACCGACCGGCCCGTGATGTTGTACGACATCCCACCGCGGTCCGTGGTCCCCATCCAGGCGACCACTCTCATCGGACTGGCGTCCCACCCGAACATCGTGGCCGTCAAGGACGCGAAGGGCGATTTCCACGACGCCGTCACCGTGATGTCCCACTGCGACCTCGTCTACTACTCGGGTGACGACCAGCTCAACCTTCCCTGGCTGGCCGTGGGCGCGAGCGGATTCGTCAGCGTGATCGGCCACCTGGTCGCCCCGCGCCTGGTCGAGCTCCGCCGGGCCTTCCTCGCCGGCGACGTCGAGACAGCACGGCATATCAACCGTGGACTCCTCGCGCTCTTCGACGCCCAGCGGGCGCTCGGTGGCGTGTCGATGTCCAAAGCAGCTCTAGAACTTCTCGGGATCCCGGCCGGAGTGCCGCGACTCCCGCAGTTACCACCGACCACCGAGCAGCGGGACGCACTGGCGTCGCTGTTGCACAGAGCAGGAGTCATCAGATGACGGAGAATCCGACCAACAGCCGCGGACGCGGTCGCCCCCGCCGGGCTGCCGGCCGCCCCACCGGCGAACCCGCACCCGCGACCGCTGTGCAGTTCACCGAGCCCAAGGCCGTCGCCGACGTGCCCGCGGCGAGCAGCGGCGGGGACCGGTCCAAGCAGGACCGGCCCAAGCAGGAGCAGGGCAAGCAGCAGGACCAGGGCAAACAGCAGGACCAGGGCAAGCAGGGCGGCGGCCAGCAGGGCAGAGGCCAGTCCAAGTCCCAGCAGAACAAGGGGCAGCCGGACCAGAAGCAGGACGCCTCGAAGGCTTCCTCGCGCGGCCGTGGGCGCGGTACCTCCTCCGATGGAGGACAGGGCGGCGGAAACCAGGGCGGCGGCAACCAGAACGGTGGGGGCCAGAACGGCGGAAACCAGGGCGGCGGCCGTGGTCGCGGAGGGCGTGGCCGCGGCCGCGGGGGCACCTCGACCGCCGAGTTCGGGGGCGTCAAGACGATGCAGGGCGGGGACATGACCGTCAGGCTGCCCAGCCCGCCCAAGCCGCGGAAGGGCGCCCTGCGTCTGGTCGCCCTCGGTGGGATCACCGAGATCGGCCGCAACATGATGACCTTCGAGTACGACTCGAAGCTGCTCATCGTGGACTGTGGTGTGCTGTTCCCGAGCTCGGCGGAACCGGGCGTCGATCTCATCCTCCCCGATTTCGGGCACATCGAGGACCGTCTCGACAAGGTCGAGGCGCTCGTGCTCACACACGCCCACGAGGACCACATCGGCGCGATCCCGTTCCTGCTCAAGCTCCGCCCGGACATCCCGGTGGTGGGGTCCAGGTTCACCCTGGCGCTGGTGGCGGCCAAGTGTCGCGAACACCGGATCAAGCCGGTGTTCCGGCAGGTGGACGAGTCGTCGATCAGCTCGTTCGGCCCGTTCGAGGTCAGCTACTTCGACGTCAACCACTCGATCCCGGAGTGCCTCGGTGTGGTCATCCGCGCCGGCGGGAACTCGGTGATGATGTCGGGCGACATCAAGCTCGACCAGCTCCCCACGGACAAGCGGCCCACCGACCTCCCCAAGATGGCGCGGTTCGGTGACGAGGGGATCGACCTGTTGTTGCTGGACTCCACCAACTCCACCACGCCGGGGGTCAGCCGTTCGGAGTCCGAGGTCGGGCCGGCGCTCGAACGGCTCATCTCCAACGCGCGTCAGCTCGTCGTGGTCGCCTGTTTCGCGTCCAACGTCTACCGCGTCCAGTCCGTCCTCGAGGCCGCCGCAGCGAACGGCCGGAAGGTCGCGCTCACCGGTCGATCGATGCTCCGCAACATGGAGATCGCCCTCGAGCTGGGGCTGCTCACCGACCCGAAGAACGTGATCGTGGACATGGATGCGGCCGCCAAGCTCCCGTCCGAGAAGGTCCTCGTGATGACCACCGGCACCCAGGGCGAGGCGATGGCCGGGCTCTCCCGGATGGCCCGCCGTGAGCACCGGCAGATCAACCTCTCCGAGGGCGACACCGTGTTGTTCTCGTCGTCGATCGTCCCGGGCAACGAGGAGCCGGTCTTCAGCGTTCAAAACAGCCTGTCCCAGATGGGCGTCAACGTGGTGACCTCACGGGACGCCAACATCCACGTCTCCGGACACGGGGACGCGGGCGAACTGCTCTTCGTCTACAACGCGGTGCGACCCAAGAACGCCATGCCGGTGCACGGCGAGTGGCGACATCTCCGGGCCAACAAGGCGCTGGCGGTCGCGACCGGGGTGCCCGCGGAGAACGTGGTGCTGGCGCAGAACGGCGTCGTGGTGGACCTCGTCGACGGCAAGGCGGCCGCGGTCGGCCAGATCCCGGTCGGCCACCTGTACGTGGACGGTCTGTCCACCGGGGACGTCGGAGACACCGTGCTCGCCGACCGGACGGCGCTGAGCGAGGACGGATTCATCGTCGCCACGGTCGTGGTGGATCCCCGCACCGGTCGTCCGGTGAGCAAGCCCCAGATCATCGCCAAGGGCTTCACCGACGAGCCCGGTGCGCTGTCCCCGGTCGTCGAGCTGGTCGAGAACGCCCTGTGGGACCTGGCGGGGGAGGGGGAGACCGACCCCTACCGCCTCGCGCAGGCCGTTCGGCGCACCGTCGGCACGTGGGTCTCCGAGAAGTGGCGTCGCAAGCCGATGATCGTTCCCACCGTCATCACCTCCGTCGCAGCCGAGAGCTGAGCCCGGTGGACGTCGACCGTCGGTCCCTGGCGCAGCGGGAACGGAGCGCACTCGTCGAGACGATGCGCGCCACCGGGCCGGATGCGCCGACCCTGTGCGAGGGCTGGACGACCCGTGACCTCGCGGCGCACCTCGTGGTGCGTGAGGCGCGCCCCGACGCCGCCGCGGGCGTGATCGTCCCCGCGCTCGCCTCGCGGTTGGAGGAGCTGAGACTCCGTGAGACCGAGCGGTCGTGGGACGACCTCCTCGAGAGGATCGCGGCCGGGGCGCCGTGGTACTCGCCCCTTCGCTACGCCGATCGGGTGGCCAACGCCGCGGAGTACCTCGTGCACCACGAGGACGTCCGCAGGGCGGACGGGGAATGGACGACGAGGGAGTTCGACGCCGAGGACCTCGACCGCATCTGGGCGCTGGGGACCACGGTCGCCAGGACGTTCCTGCGGCGTGTCGCGGCCCGTGTCGACCTGCGCACCCCGTCGGAGATCCGGTTGACCAAGCGGGGCGCGGTGTCCACGGGCGCCGCACTTGCGCCCATGGTGAGCGTGACGGCCCACCCGGTCGAACTGCTCCTGTGGGCGTTCGGTCGGGACGCCGTCGACGTCGACATCTCCGGCGCCCAGCAGGGCATCGACGCTGTCGAGGCCGTGTCGAGGGGTCTGTAGACCGCCCCCACCCGTGTGGCTGCTGTTACCGATGGGGTTCGAGAAGATAGAGTGACCCCCATGGCACCCAGCTCGAACACGCGATCCACCCGTGCCCCCGGTGGACGACGACCGGCATCGAAGTCGGGAGCGCAGCGATCCACCACGTCATCCTCCCGGGGCAACGCCTCCCGTCGGGGAGCCGTCGTCTCCACTCCACGGTCGGGGAGCCGGGGCGGTGCCCGCACCGCCCCGGCGACGCCGGAACGTACATCCGGGGCCTTCGGGGCGGTCGGTCGTGGGCTGCGCGGCGGCTGGTCGGGGATGGCCAAGGGGGTCGGCCACGGCGTCCGCGGACTGCGGGGGACGGCCGACGACGACCGCGTGGCGCCCCCGCATCGACGCGACGGTCTCGGGCTGATCCTGGTCGGCATCGCGATCATCTGCGCCGGAGCTGTGTGGTTCGGCGCGGCCGGGCCGGTCGGGCAGTGGATCGACACCGGGATCCGGACCGTCGTCGGCACACCCGGCGCGCTGCTTCCCCTGCTGCTCGGCGGCTGGGGCGCCCTCGTGATGGCGCGGGAGCCCCGGCCGGACGTCCATTCCAGGTGGTTGGTCGGGACGACGGTGACCGGCCTGGGAGTCGTCGGTCTCTGGCACCTGGCGTCGGGATCGCCGTCGGATCCGGAGGGTGTCCGCTCGGGGGCAGGAGTCCTCGGCCGGATCGTCGGGGGCACTCTCGAGACGGGACTGTCGGTGTTCGTCGCGGTCCCGCTGCTCGTGTTGCTCGCGGCCTTCGGGGTCCTCGTGATGGTGGGCCGTCCCGCGAGGGAGATCCCGGGGATCGTTCGCGGATTCTTCGGCTGGGACGGCAGTGGGGACATCGTCGACCACGACGACCAGGATGCGGACTGGGACGAGGGGGACGCCACCACCGCGTACCCGATCTCCGACATCGGGTCGGCCGTCGAGGAGGAGCGGCCCACAGCACGCCGGACGTCCCGGCGACGCATGGCCGCGTGGACGGACACACCCACCACAGGGGAGACGGTGGAGATGCCGGCGGCAGCCCGGGTCGGGTCCTCGCAGGAGCAGGAGAACGCCCCCGCCGAGGCCCCGGCGCGGACCAGGCGGGCGCCGCGCACTCCGGTCGCGGACACGACCGTCATGGACGCGTCCGCACCCGACACCGCCCCCGCGTCGGAGACGGGGGCCCCGGCGCCCACCACCGCGGTGCAGCAGACCAACTCGCCGTCGACCCACACCGCCGCGGACACCGACGTGGAGCGCCTCGATTCGCAGAAGCAGCTGCTCAGCGGTGTCGAGTACACGCTCCCGCCCGTCAGCCTGTTGACCGCGGGAGATCCGCCCAAGGAGCGCAGCGAGTCCAACGACCAGATGATCGAGGCCATCCAGGGCGTCCTCGAGCAGTTCAAGATCGACGCCGCGGTCACCGGCTTCACCCGCGGGCCGACCGTCACCCGCTACGAGGTCGAGCTCGGCCCCGGTGTGAAGGTCGAGAAGATCACCGCGCTACACCGGAACATCGCCTATGCGGTGGCCACGGACAACGTTCGACTGTTGGCGCCGATCCCCGGCAAGTCCGCCGTGGGCATCGAGGTTCCCAACCTCGATCGTGAACTGGTCCGACTCGCGGACGTGCTCACCGATCCGAGTACGGCCAACAAGCACAACCCGATGTTGATCGGACTGGGCAAGGACATCGAGGGGGATTTCGTCACCGCCGACCTGTCCAAGATGCCGCATCTCCTGGTCGCCGGCTCGACCGGTTCGGGCAAGTCCAGCTTCGTCAACTCGATGCTCGTGTCCCTGCTGTCGCGGGCGACCCCGGACGAGGTGCGCCTGATCCTCATCGACCCCAAGATGGTCGAACTGACGCCGTACGAGGGAATCCCGCACCTGATCACACCGATCATCACGGAGCCCAAGAAGGCCGCGGCGGCACTGGCCTGGCTCGTGGAGGAGATGGAGCAGCGCTACCAGGACATGAAGTCCACCCGCGTCCGCCACATCACGGATTTCAATGAGCGGGTCAAATCGGGGGAGATCTCGACCCCGCCCGGTAGCCAGCGCGAGTACCGGCCGTACCCGTACATCGTGGCAGTGGTGGACGAGCTCGCCGACCTCATGATGACCGCTCCACGCGACGTCGAGGACGCGATCGTCCGCATCACCCAGAAGGCGCGGGCGGCCGGCATCCACCTGGTGCTCGCCACGCAGCGTCCGTCCGTCGACGTGGTCACGGGCCTGATCAAGACCAACGTGCCGTCGCGACTCGCCTTCGCGACGTCCTCCCTCACCGACTCTCGAGTCATCCTCGACCAGGCCGGCGCGGAGAAGCTCATCGGTATGGGCGACGGGCTCTTCATCCCGATGGGCGCATCGCGGTCCATCCGGATGCAGGGGGCGTTCATCACGGACGAGGAGATCCACAAGGTCGTCGACTACGCCAAGACCCAGGCGGAACCCGACTACGACGAGACTGTCACCGCCGCAAAGGAGGAGTCCAAGAAGGACATCGACGGCGACATCGGCGATGACCTCGACGACCTGCTCGCCGCCGTGGAACTCGTCGTCTCGAGCCAGTTCGGGTCGACCTCGATGCTCCAGCGCAAGCTCCGCGTCGGGTTCGCCAAGGCGGGTCGGCTCATGGACCTGATGGAGTCCCGCGACATCGTGGGCCCCTCCGAGGGATCCAAGGCCCGCGATGTCCTGGTCAAGCCCGAGGAGTTGGGGTCGGTGATCTGGATGATCAAGGGTGGGGCCCCGCCCGAGGAGGATCAGGGGGATGTGCCGGCGCCGAGCGACAGCCTGGACGAGACCCCGGTGGGCTGACCCGGTCTGTTCAGGGGCCCGGTCTGTCTGTTCAGGCGCCCGGTCTGTTCAGGCGAGGACGCCGAACACCGGCTTCCACTCGCGGACCGTGATCTCGGAGACCATCCCGCGCAGGCAGTGGGGGTCGTCGGCGACCAGGGCCCGGGCAGCGTCAACGTCGTCGGACTCGACGACGAGCAGTGCGCCCGAGCCGTCCGTGAACGGGCCGACGGTGCGGATGGTCCCGGCGTCTACCTGAGCGGACAGCCACCCGCGGTGCGCCGGCTTGTTCGCCTCGCGGTCATCGGTCTGGGCTGCCTCGTAGCGGTAGCTGACGGCGAATAGCGGCATCGGTGTGGACCTCCCGGGTCGGGTGGGGGCGGGTGTGCGACCAAGGGTATTCGCCCCGGTCTCGCTAAGGTGAGGGGGTGACAGTTCCCATCACCGACGACGGCCGCCCAAGCGCCGAGGTCCCCGTCCTCAACATCGCCAACGTTCTCACCGTGTTGCGGATCGCCCTGGTCCCGGTGTTCGTCGTCCTGTTCTTCGTGGACGATGCCGAGAACCCGTGGTGGCGGGTGGGCGCCTTCGTCGTCTTCGCCCTGGCGATGGCGACCGACTACGTCGACGGCTACCTCGCCCGACGACTGGGTCTGGTGACCGACTTCGGCAAGATCGCCGACCCGATCGCCGACAAGGCCCTCATGGCGGCGGCGATGATCTCGCTCTCACTGGTGGACGAGCTGTTCTGGTGGGTCACGATCGTGATCCTGGTCCGCGAGGTGGGCATCACTCTCTGGCGTCTGTTCGGGGTCGATCACGTGGTGGCCGCAAGCAAAGGCGGCAAGCTCAAGACCGTCACCCAGACGGTGGGACTGGGCATGTTGATCCTGCCGCTCCCGCAGTGGGCGTGGCCGGCCGAGTGGGCGGTGGTCGGCGTGGCGCTGGTCCTCACCGTGTACACGGGGATCGATTACCTGGTCAAGGCTCGACAGGCCGCGCGGGCCGGGCGCTGAGGCACGGGGGGCCGGACACACGATGTCGACCAGCGGGCCCGACACCCGGGCGGCAGCGGCGGTGGCCGCTCTCCGTCGACGCGGCTGGACGCTGGCCACCGCGGAGTCGTTGACCGCCGGGCTGCTCGCCGCCACGGTGGCCGAGGTCCCCGGAGCGAGCGCGGTGTTGCGCGGGGGACTGGTGGTCTACGCCACCGATCTCAAACATGACCTCGCGGGCGTCCCCCGGGAGGTCCTGGACCGGCACGGGGCGGTGTCGGCCGAGACGGCCCGGGCACTCGCGGTCGGCGCGGCCCTCAGGTGTGGCGCCGACGTCGGGGTGGGTCTGACCGGTGTGGCGGGGCCGGACCGGCAGGAGGGCCACCCGGTGGGCACGGTTCATGTGGGGGTCTGCGCGCCCGGTGTCGAGGCCCGGTCGGTGCGGATGCTCCTGGGAGGGGGCCGCGACGCCATCCGTCGGGGGGCCTGTGCGGCGGCTCTGGAGATCGTGGTCGGAGTGGCCGACTCCGACGGGAACGAATCCGGGGTGTGAGGCGTTGTACCCCGTGATGCCGAACATCCAGATGACCACGCTGCCCGGACCGGACCACCGGAGCGGCCCCCCGCTGCTCCGGGAGACCCTCGGGACGGTGCTCCGCGGCCTGCGCGGCGAATCGGGGCGGACCCTGCGGGACGTGGCCGACGCGGCCCGTGTGAGCCCCGGCTACCTCTCCGAGATCGAACGCGGCCGCAAGGAGGCCTCGAGCGAGCTCCTCTCGTCCATCTCGGGAGCACTCCACGTCTCGCTCGGGGAGATCCTCATCCGTGCGGCCCTCGAGGTCTCGCCCCCGGGCACCGTCGCGGAGCCGGTCCTCGCGGCCTGAGTACCACCGGGCACTGCCCGGTGGTCGACCCCAGGCGTTGTTCGGTACCGTGGTATCGACCCGTCGTCCGAATCGGCAGAAGGACACTACGCAGCGATGGCCAATCCGTTCACGAAGGCATGGCGCTACCTCATGGCGTTGTTCGATTCGAAGATCGACGAGAATGCTGACCCGAAGGTACAGATCCAGCAGGCGATCTCCGACGCACAGCGCCAGCACCAGCAGCTCTCCCAGCAGGCGGCCGCCGTCATCGGCAACCAACGTCAGTTGGAGATGAAGCTCAACCGGCAGCTGGCCGATATCGAGAAGCTGCAGGGCTCGACCCGTCAGGCCCTGCAGATGTCCGAGCAGGCCCACCAGAACGGCGACATCCAGAAGGCGACGGAGTACGAGAACGCGGCGGAGGCCTTCGCTGCCCAGCTCGTGACCGCGGAGCAGAACGTGGAGGACCTCAAGGGGCTCCACGACCAGTCACTCCAGGCGGCCGGCCAGGCCAAGAAGGCCGTCGAGCAGAACGCGATGGTGCTCCAGCAGAAGGTCGCCGAGCGGACCAAGCTGCTCAGTCAGCTGGAGCAGGCCAAGATGCAGGAGCAGGTCAGCGCGTCCCTGCAGTCGATGTCCGACGTGTCCTCGGGAGGCAACACCCCGAATCTCGACCAGGTCCGGGACAAGATCGAGCGCCGGTACGCCAACGCCCTCGGTTCGGCCGAACTGGCCCAGAACTCGGTGCAGGGCCGGATGCTCGAGGTCGAGCAGGCGTCGACCCAGATGGCGGGCCACAGCCGTCTCGAGCAGATCCGGGCCTCGATGAAGTCCGAGGGTGGTCAGCTCGGGCAGGGTTCAGGGGCGGCCTCCGGGCTCCCCCAGGGGCAGGCGGACACGTCCACCCCGCCGCAGCAGCAGGCGCAGACCGAACAGCAGTGAGTCGGCCGACGACGGGCCGCCGGTGAGTGAACCGGTGGCCCGTCGTCGTCCGTGATGGAGGGGTGTCGAGGTGACGCTGACCGAATTCCGGGCCCGGACCGTCGAGGCCTTCGGGGATCTCCGTGCAGGCCATCTCGTCCGGTCCCACCATCTCGCCGCATTCGGTGGCCGGACGGCGGACGAGGCCATCGACGCCGGTGCCTCGGTCAAACAGGTGTGGCTGGCCCTGTGCACGGAGTTCGAGATCCCGGACTCGCTGCGCTGAACGCGTCCGACGGCGTGTCGTTCGATCTCGAACAGGCGTTCGTCTACACTCGTGACATGTGATGGCGGGAGGTCCCGTCCACAGGGCGTCTTCCCTCCACAGGGAGGGGTTGCCGGGGCTCGTGCGGCCTTTCGTGTCGTACCCGACCCGTAGCGTCCGCGAGTGAGCAGACCACACAGACCGACCGGCACGAGTCCGGAGGTCGAGCACGAACGGAGAGCACCATGGCACCCAAGACCACCGCCAAGTCAGGCACCAGGACGGGCGTGGCCCAGAATCGTGAGCAGGCGCTGGAACTGGCGCTCGCCCAGATCGACAAGGCCTACGGCAAGGGCTCGGTCATGCGACTGGGCGATGACGTCCGACCGCCGATCAAGGTCATCCCGTCCGGCGCGCTCTCCCTCGACGTCGCGCTCGGCATCGGCGGGTTCCCACGGGGACGTGTGGTGGAGATCTACGGTCCGGAGTCCTCCGGTAAGACCACCGTCGCGTTGCACGCCGTGGCCAGTGCCCAGGCCGCCGGCGGGATCGCCGCGTTCATCGACGCGGAGCACGCCCTGGATCCGGAGTACGCACGCAAGCTCGGGGTGGACACGGACAACCTCATCGTCTCGCAGCCCGACACCGGTGAGCAGGCGCTGGAGATCGCGGACATGCTGGTCAGGTCCGGCTCCATCGACATCCTGGTCGTCGACTCCGTCGCGGCGTTGGTGCCGAGGGCCGAGATCGAGGGCGAGATGGGGGACAGCCACGTCGGTCTCCAGGCCAGGCTCATGAGCCAGGCGCTTCGCAAGATGACCGGCGCGTTGCACAACACCAACACCACCGCGATCTTCATCAACCAGCTGCGCGAGAAGATCGGCGTGATGTTCGGCTCTCCGGAGACCACCACCGGCGGCAAGGCGCTGAAGTTCTACGCATCGGTCCGGTTGGACGTGCGTCGCATCGAGACCCTCAAGGACGGGGCTGACGCGGTCGGAAACCGCACCAAGGTCAAGGTCGTCAAGAACAAGATCGCGCCGCCGTTCAAGATCGCCGAGTTCGACATCCTCTACGGCGAGGGCATCAGTCGCGAGGGTTCGCTGATCGACATGGGCGTGGAGAACGGCTTCGTCAAGAAGTCCGGTTCCTGGTTCACGTACGGACCCGACCAGCTGGGCCAGGGCAAGGAGAACGCGCGCCGGTATCTCAAGGAGAACCCTGAGGTCCGCGACGAGATCGAGCGGAAGATCCTCGACAAGCTCAACATCGGGGCAGGTGCGGAGCTCGCGGAGATCGAGGCGGAGTCCGACGAGGATGCGCCTATCGACGTGGTGCCAGTCGAGTTCTGATGGGCACGCAAGACTCGCGCGCGGTCGACCCGGGTCCGCAACTCGACGCAGACGCACTGCGCACGGCGATCGCCGCGGTGGAGACGAGGGCTTCCAGTAGCTCGGACCTGCCACCGCTTTCTGCCGAGGCCCACGAGGCGGCGACGGCTGCCCTGCGGCTCCTGCGACACCGTCCGCGTAGCGAGCACGAACTTCGCGAGAGGCTCGGGGCCAAGGATCACGGCGCGACCGCCGTGGAGGAGGCACTGGAGAGAGTCCGGATCTGGGGTCTCGTCGACGACGCGGACTTCGCTGCGGAATGGGTCAGGGGTCGACGCCGTCGGCGCGGACGGTCGCGCGGTGCACTCGAACGTGAGCTCCGGGACAAGGGCGTCGCCGAGGTCCACATCGCGGGGGCGGTCTCCGACATCGACGAGACCGACGACCGTGAACAGGCGACCGAACTCGTCCGGGCACGGCTGGCCCGCAGACCGATCGACTCCGGTCCCGGGGTCGACCACCAGGGGGAGCGACGCAGGTTGGTGGCGTTCCTCGCGCGCCGGGGTTATCCGACGGGGTTGGCGATGACGGTGGTCGACACTGAATTGGCGGCCCAGGTGTCGTCCTGAGTACCCTGGCCTGCGTGGATTTACTCGTGACCGACCCGCAGGCGACGGACGATGACGCCCGCGTCGAGCGCGTCGAGGGGCGCACCTACCAGGTGCGCACGTTCGGATGCCAGATGAACGTCCATGACTCCGAGCGGCTCTCCGGTGTTCTGGACGCCGCCGGGTACGTGCCGTTCACCGGGGAGGCGGACCCCGCCTCGGGTGACCTACCCGACCTCGTGGTGTTCAACACCTGTGCCGTCCGCGAGAACGCCGACAACCGCCTGTACGGCACCCTGGGGCACCTTCGGCCGTGGAAGGACGCCAACCCCCGGCTGCAGATCGCGGTGGGGGGCTGCCTGGCCCAGAAGGACAAGGAAGTCGTGGTCTCCCGTGCGCCGTGGGTCGACGTGGTGTTCGGCACCCACAACCTCGGCCACCTGCCCGCCCTGCTCCAGCGCTCCCGGCACAACGAGCGGGCCGAGGTGGAGATCGCCGACTCCCTCCAGCACTTCCCCTCCACTCTGCCGGCCACCCGGGAGTCCGCCTATGCGGGCTGGGTGTCGGTCTCCGTCGGCTGCAACAACACGTGCACGTTCTGCATCGTCCCGTCACTACGGGGCAAGGAGGTGGACCGGCGACCCGGTGAGGTCCTCGCCGAGATGCGGGCCCTCGCAGACGAAGGGGTCCTGGAGGTGACCCTGCTCGGACAGAACGTCAACGCCTACGGGCGGTCGTTCCATGATCCCGACGAGCCCTCCGACAAGGGCGCCTTCGCCACACTGTTGCGGGCGGCCGGTCGGGTCGACGGGATCGAGCGCATCCGATTCACCTCTCCCCATCCGGCGGAGTTCACCGACGATGTGATCGAGGCGATGGCGGACACCCCCGCCGTGTGCCCACAGCTGCACATGCCCCTGCAGTCCGGCTCTGACCGAATCCTGCGGTCCATGCGCCGGTCGTACCGGTCGGAGCGCTTCCTGGGCATCCTGGACAGGGTTCGCGCCGCGATGCCCCACGCGGCCATCACGACCGACATCATCGTCGGCTTCCCCGGGGAGACCGAGGAGGACTTCCAGGCGACTCTCGACGTGGTCGAGAAGGCCCGCTTCACCAGCGCCTTCACCTTTCAGTACTCGCCCCGCCCGGGGACCCCGGCGGCGACGATGGACGATCAGATCCCCAAGGCCGTCGTACAGGAACGCTACGAGCGACTGATCCAGCTGCAGGAGCGGATCACCCTCGAGGAGAACCGTGCCCAGGTCGGTCGCGAGGTCGAACTGCTCGTCACCGCGGACGAGGGGCGCAAGGACGCCGCCACGGCCCGGATGACCGGCCGGGCCCGCGACGGACGGCTGGTGCACTTCGCGCCCGTGGGAGAACACGCCGGACGGATCCGGCCGGGCGACGTGGTCACCACCCGTATCACCGCCGCCGCACCTCATCATCTGCTCGCGGACGACGGTGTGCTGACCTGCCGTGCCACTCGGGCGGGAGACCGGCACGAGGCCGGCGTGAAGCCGGAGACCCCACCGATCGGGGTCCGGCTGGGGCTGCCCACCCTGCGACGTGACGTCATCACCCTCGACCCCACCCAGAAGGGATGCCCCACGTGAGCATCGATGACCGCCCGGACCCCATCGAGGGGATCATGGAATCCAGCCGCACCGTGGATTCGGAGTTGCGGCGTCGGGACCGGAGACTGGGCCACACACTGGTGATCGGCAGGGCGTATCTCGCGTCGGCGGTCCTCATCGTGTTGCTCGCGGCCGCGCTCGCGCTGCCCCACAGCAGCGGGGTGCGCGGGCTGGACGTGCTGTTCTTCACGGACGTGGCCCGGGAGCAGCAGACGTCGCTGCCCTCGCACGTGTTCGTCCTGTTGTACTCGGTCGGCACCATCCTGTTCGGAGCCGTGATGATCCTCACCCAGAAGTGGTGGGCGGCGGGGATCGCGTGGTGCGCGAGCTGTGTCGCGACCGTCTACGGGGTCCTGGCGATCTGGCTCCGCCAGTCCGGACGCGGACCGAACCCCGACTTCCAGGACTTCGGCGCTCCCGGAATCGGGTTGTACGTGAGCTGGTTCCTCGTGGCCGCACTGGTGATGGCGCTGGCGGGTGTGCTGTGGGCCCGGGTGCCCGAGCAACGCGAGCTCGAGGAGTCCGCGCGGCAGGTCGACTGACCAACCGGGGCGATCGACGCACCATCCGCACGGGTGGTGCGGCGCCCGCGACCCGGGCCCCGCCGTCGCGGTGGGGCCCGGGCCCGTGGTTCAGCGCGTGTCCACCGCCTTCTCGGCAGCCTCGGCCCACTCGCGCCACTGGGCTGCCTGCGTGCGGGCCTTCTCGGCGTCCTTGGCCTTGCCCGCCGCCTCGGCCTTCGCGGCCTGCTCCTCGAAGTCCTCGACACGAACCCAGAACTGGGCGGCGCGGGCCTTGGCCTCCGGATCGGTGCGTCGCCACTCCACGTCGGCCGCGTCCGAGACGGACTTCTCGAGCGCACGTATCCGTCCCTCGAGCTGCCCCATCTTGTCCCGTGGGACCTTTCCGATCTCCTCCCAGCGGGTCTGGAGCTCACGTAGCGCGGACCGGGCCGCTGCCAGGTTCTTCCCCGGATCGATCCGGCTCGCGTACTCGGCGAGGAGGGACTCCTTCGCGGTCGCGTTGCCCTCGAACTCGGCGTCCCGTTCCGCGGCCGCGGCGTGTCGCGCGTCGAAGAACGTGTCCTGAGCCGCCTTGAATCGCTTCCACAGGGCGTCGTCGGCCTCGCGGGGGGCACGGCCGGCAGCCTTCCACTCGTCCATGAGACGCCGGAACGCGGTGGCCGTGTCGTTCCAGTCCGTCGAGCCCGAGATCGATTCGGCGCGTTCGACCAGCTCCTCTTTGACCCGTTTGACCGAGGCCCGGTTGCGGTCCAGTTCCGCGAAGTGGGAACCGCGACGCCGGTTGAACGCCTCGCGAGCCTTGGAGAAGCGCTTCCACAGTGCGTCGTCGGTCTTGCGATCGATGCCCCGGATGGTCTTCCACTCGTCGAGGATCTCCCTCAGGCGGTCACCGGCGGCCTTCCACTGGGTGGACGACTCCCCGATCTCCTCGGCCTCGACGGCGAGGGCCTCCTTCCGGGCGATCGCGGCCGCCCGCTCCTCCTCCTTGTGTCGGCGGGCCTCGGACTCGACGACTCCGGAGCGTTCGATCACGGCGGTGAGGCGGGCCGCCAGGGAGTCCAGATCACCGACGGCGGCAGCGGTGGGTACCTGCTCGGCGAGCGTCTCAGCGGAGGCCCGGGTCTTCCCGGCGTCCTGGGGATGCGACTGGAGTCGCGCCTCGAGGAGCGTGACCTCCGCGACGAGGTCGTCGAACCTGAGGCCGAAGTGGGCGAGGCCCTCCTCCGGTGATCCCGCCTGCCACGAACCGACCTGTCGCTCGCCGTCGGCGGTTCTGACGTAGACCGCGCCGGAGTCGTCCACCCGGCCCCACTCGGTGGGATCCGATGCCCGGACCGCCCGCTCGGCACCGGGCGCGGGGCGGGAAGGCACCTTACGCGCCAGAGCGGCCGGCGACGGGGCACCGGGACGCGGACCCGGAGTCGGCCCAGGGGTCGGGCCAGAGGCGCGTGCGGAGCTCGGCGGGGAGTCCGGAGCGGTGCTCGGTGCGGACGCACCCGGAGACGATTCCCCGGGGGTGGTGGGTGACTGCTCGCTCATCTAGTCCTCGTTTCGTCCTGCCGCGTGACACGGCACCGTCGCCGGGGTCCCACCGGTCATCGCCTCGCCGCTCCCAGAGGGGACGGCATCCTTCTAGTGTGTACCAACCATCGCCCGGGTGTCCGGGTATCCACAACCAGTCGCGCCGGGCACGCCCGTGTCGCTGGGGGAGCCTCCCGGGGAGGTCAGTAAGGTTCTCGGTGTGAGCATCCCAGTCGTCCTGGTGCCCGGTGCACCCGTTCTGGTGCCCGAGCTGTCCGGCACGGCGGCCGCGGAGACCACCTCGCAGGTCGAGGTGACGCTAGGTCTTCTGAGAGCTGCCGCGGGTGGTCTCGCCCGGGTGCTCGTGCTGGGATCTGACCCCACCGGTCGGGCGCTCGGCGACGTCCGCTCCTCGCTCGCCAGGTGGGGTGACGCGGTACCGGTCGGCCGTGCGGGCGCGCCGGAGAGCGGGCACCCCGGGGTCCCCGATGCGGCCCTGCTGGGCTGGTGGTTCCTCGACCGGGCCGGGATCGACCTGCCCAGATCGTTCATCGGCGTCACCGGCGACGGGCGGCCCGCACGGCACCCGGGGGCCGACACCCTCGTCGTCGTCGTCGCGGACGGTCCCGCCTCTCTCACCCCTCGCGCCCCGGTCCCGGAGGATCCTCGTGGGGTCGCCCTCGACTCCCGGTTGTCCGACTGGCTGCGGCACGGCGGAGAGCTACCCGACCCCGGTGGCGAGGTTTCGGACTCCGTGGGGTGGTGGAGTCGGCCGGCGTGGCGCGAGCTCGCCGGGATGGTCGGGGACCGGGCGGCCCTGGAGGCGACGTCCTGGGCACCGTTCGGTGTGGGTTACCACTGCGCGCGATGGGACCTGGCGTCGCCCGTGTCCCCGCGGCCGGGTGGTGGGAGATGACCGGGCCGGCGCCGATCGCGGTGGTGGGACCGACGGGGACCGGTAAGTCCGAGCTGTCCCTGGATCTCGCGCAGCGACTGGGCGGGGAGGTGGTCAACTGTGACGCCATGCAGCAATACCGCGGTATGGACATCGGCACCGCGAAGCTGCCGCCGTCGCAGCGGCGGGGCGTCCCGCATCACAGACTGGACGTCCTCGACGTCTCCGAGACCGCGAGCGTGGCCGATTTCCGCCGTGAGGCGGAACGGGAGATCGCCGGGATCCGCGGCCGTGGGAACGTGCCGATCCTCTGTGGTGGATCGATGATGTATATCCAGGCCCTGGTCGACGGGTGGTCCATCCCGGACACCGACCCGGGTGTGCGGGCCCGCTACGAACGCCGGCTCGAGGAGATCGGCGTGCGGGCGCTGCACGCCGAACTCGCCCGGGTGGACCCGGAGGCGGCGGGCGCCATCCTCCCGACCGATCCCCGCCGCACGGTCCGGGCGCTGGAGGTCGTGGAACTGACCGGCAGACCGTTCTCCGCCTCAAGGCCGACCATCGGCGAACCGCGGTGGGGGACACGTCTCCTGGGGCTGCGGTGTGCCCTCCCGGAGCTGGACGCGCGACTGGGCGTCCGCACGGAGCGGATGTTCACCGACGGGCTGGTGGCCGAGGTGCGCGGACTCGTCGCATCCGGTCTGCTGGAAGGTGTGACGGCCCGCCGCGCCATCGGGTACGCCCAGGTGCTGGAGGAGATGGACGACGATCTGGGTATCGACGACGAGGCGGTGGCCCGTGCCCTCGAGCGGACGGTGATCGGCACCCGTCGGTACGTCCGGCGGCAGCGATCGTGGTTCGGGCGTGACCACCGCATCCGCTGGATCGACACCGACGTCCACACCTCCGCCGGAGACCGGGTCGCCGGCGGCCGGACCCCGCTGGAGACCGCGCTGGACCTGCTCGGCGAGGCGGGGCGATGAGCTCCGCGCGTCCGGACCGGGGCCGTGTCCAGTCCGTGGACCGGGCGTTCACTCTCCTCGACGCGCTGACCCGGCGGGGCGGGCGCGCCTCACTCGGGGAACTGTGCGCCGACACCGGTCTGGCCGCGGCCACCGTGCACCGCCTGTGTGCCACGCTCGCCGACTCGGGCCACCTGCGCCGTGACACGCGTCGCGACTACCTCCTGGGGCCCAGGTTGCAGCGCGTCGGGGACGCCGCGGGGCGGGCGACGTGGTCGTGGGCGGAACCGGTCCTTCAGGCCGTGGTCGAGGGCACCGGCGAGACCGCCAACCTCGCGGTCCGGGAGGGGGACGGGGTGGTGTACCTGGCCCAGGTCCCGTCGCCGCACTCGATGCGGATGTTCACCGAGGTGGGGCGACGGGTGCACGTGCACTGCACCGCGGTGGGTAAGGCGTTGGTCGCTCAGGACGACGACGACGAGGTCCGCGCCATGCTGGACCGGACCGGGATGCGTCGGTACACCGATGCCACGATCGTCGAGCCCGACCGGTTGCTCTCCGAGCTCGATCGCATCCGCCGTGTCGGATTCGCGACCGACGAGTCGGAGCAGGAGGAGGGTGTGCGCTGCGTGGCGATCTCGGTGGGAGTGGGTGACGCGGCGTTCGCGGTCTCCGCGTCCGGGCCCGAGGCGAGGTTCACCGCCGAGCGCCGCGACGCCGCCGTCGAGGTGCTCCGGTCGGCCGTGGTGGACCTGCACCCCTGAGACGGGAGAATCCGCTGCCCGGCCCCCGATCCTCAACCCCTGTCGAGGGATCGGCGACCACGGGCGGGCAGCGGATCTCGGGCCGGGCCCGTCCGGGCCGGGTCGGTCTACAGTCCGTTGGCAGCCTTGAACTCACGGCGGCGGCGGTGCAGGATCGGCTCGGTGTAGCCGGACGGCTGGCTGGTGCCCTCGAGGATCAGCTCCCGCGCGGCCTGCCAGGCGATCGACGAGTCGAAGTCCGGTGCCATGTTCCGGTACGCGTCGTCACCGGCGTTCTGCTCGTCGACGATCTCGGCCATGCGGCGTAGGGAGTCCTCGACGTCGTCGGCGGTGACGATGCCGTGGCGGATCCAGTTGGCCAGCATCTGCGAGGAGATGCGCAGGGTCGCACGGTCCTCCATGAGGTTGACGTCATGGATGTCCGGCACCTTGGAGACGCCGATGCCCTGCTCGACCCAGCGGACGACGTACCCGAGGATGGTCTGACACGAGTTGTCGACCTCCTCCTTCTTCTCGGCGTCGGTCCAGTTCGTGTCGGGGGCGAGCGGCACGGCGAGGATGTCGTCGACGCCGGCGCGCGGGCCTCCGGCGAGCAGCTCCTCCTGTCGGGACATCACGTTCACCCGGTGGTAGTGGGTGGCGTGCAGGGTGGCGCCGGTCGGGGAGGGCACCCAGGCCGTGTTGGCACCGGCCCGGGGCTGCCCGATCTTCTCGGCGAGCATCTCGGCCATGAGGTCGGTCTTGGCCCACATGCCCTTGCCGATCTGGGCGCGTCCCCGCAGACCACATGCCAGACCGGTGTCGACGTTGAAGTCCTCGTAGGCGGTCATCCACCGTGCCGACTTCATCTCGCCCTTGCGGATCATCGGGCCGGCCTCCATGGAGGTGTGGATCTCGTCGCCGGTCCGGTCGAGGAAGCCGGTGTTGATGAACACGACCCGCTCGGTGGCCTCGGCGATGCACGCGGCGAGGTTGACCGTGGTACGCCGCTCCTCGTCCATGATGCCCACCTTGAGGGTGTTCGACGGGAGCCCCAGGAGCTTCTCGACCCGACCGAACAGCTCGGTGGTGAACGCGACCTCGGCGGGTCCGTGCTGCTTGGGCTTGACGATGTAGATCGACCCGGTACGGCTGTTGCGGCGTTCGTTGCCCTCGGCGATCCCGTGCATGCCGGCCAGCGACGTGATCAGCGCGTCCAGGATGCCCTCGGGCATCTCGGCGCCCTCGGAGTCGAGAACCGCCGGGTTGGTCATCAGGTGCCCGACGTTCCGGACGAACAGCATCGAGCGTCCGTGGAGGCGGACCTCGCCGGAACCGTCGGGCGCGGTGAAGACCCGGTCGTCGTTGAGCACGCGGGTGAAGCTCTTGTCGCCCTTGCTGATCTCCTCGGACAGGTCGCCCTTCATGAGGCCCAGCCAGTTGCGGTAACCGTGGGTCTTGTCCTCTGCGTCGACGGCGGCGACGGAGTCCTCGAAGTCCATGATCGTGGAGACGGCGGACTCGAGAACGACGTCCTTGACACCGGCGGCGTCCGTCGAACCGATCGGGGAGTCGGCGTCGATCTGGATCTCGATGTGCAGCCCGTTGTTGCGCAGCAGCACCGACGACGGAGCCGCGGCCTCACCGAGGTAGCCCGCGAACTGCTCCGGGTCGGCGAGTCCGGTGCTCGACCCGTCGGCCAGGGTGACCTCCAGCGCGCCGTCGACGACGGCGTAGGCGGTGGAGCCGGCATGGCTGCCGGAGGCGAGCGGCACGGCGTCGTCGAGGAACTCCCGTGCCCAGGCGATGACCCTGTCGCCGCGGACCTTGTTGTAGGAGGTGCCCTGTTCCCCGCCGTCGGACTCCGGGATGGCGTCGGTGCCGTAGAGCGCGTCGTACAGCGACCCCCACCGGGCGTTGCCGGCGTTGATCGCGAAGCGGGCGTTCATGACCGGCACGACCAGCTGCGGACCGGCGACCGTGGCGATCTCCTCGTCGACGTTCTCGGTGGCCACCTCCACGGACTCCGGCTCCGGGACCAGGTAGCCGATCTCCCGCAGAAACGCCTTGTACGCGTCGGGGTCGATCGGCGCGGGGTTCTCGTGGTGCCAGGAATCGATCCTGGACTGGAGCTCGTCGCGGACGGCGAGGAGTTCGCGGTTGCGGGGCGCGAGGTCCGCGAAGATCTCGGAGGCGCCCGCCCAGAACGCGTCGGGGTCGACCCCGGTGCCCGGGATCGCCTGGCTGTTGACGAAGTCGTACAGGACCTTGTCCACCTGGATTCCGCCGACGGTGATGCGCTCGGACATCGATGCTCTCCTCAGATAGGGGATCGTTCTCGCATCCGACTCTAGTGCGCCCCTGGCCTGGGTTCACCCCGCATTTCCGCAGGGCGGAACGCGGGGCGGGGCGGTTAGGATCTGGGCATGAACTCCGCCCGACCCCCCGCTCCGGCCGACGGCATCGCCTTTCTCAAAGGCCACGGAACTCTCAACGACTTCGTGATCCTGCCCGACGACCACGCGGAGTTGGACCTCCACGAGGACCTTGTACGTGCCCTCTGCGACAGGCGGGCCGGGATCGGCGCCGACGGGGTGCTGCGCGTGGCGAGGACCGGGGCCCTCGTCGACCGCGGCGTCCTCACGGCCCCGCCGACCGGCGTGGATCCGGACGACTGGTTCATGGACTACCGCAATGCGGACGGTTCGGTCGCGGAGATGTGTGGAAACGGGGTCAGGGTCTTCGCGCACGCCCTGGTGTCCACAGGGCGGGCGGAGGCGGGACGGATCGCCATCGGTACCCGTTCCGGACCGCGGCCGGCCGACATCCTCGCCCATGACGGGGACCATGCCGTGGTGAGGGTCGACATGGGGGAGCCCCGGTTGCTCGGGATCTCCTCCGCCGAGTTCGGGGACCGGACGTTCGCCGGCCTCGCGGTGGACATGGGAAACCCCCACCTGGCATGCGTGGTCCCCGGGCTGGATGCTGCAGCTCTGCGCGGACTGCCGGTGCACCTCGCGCCGCGGTTCGACACCGGGTTCTTCCCCGGTGGCGTCAACGTGGAGATCGTCACCCCACTGGTGGACGGACGGGTGTCGATGCGGGTCCACGAACGCGGGGCGGGCGAGACCATGTCCTGTGGGACCGGCATCGTCGCGGCCGCCGTCGCCGCCCTGGCGGATGGCGGAGAGGCGACCGGCGAGGTCGTCGTGACCGTACCCGGGGGAGAGTTGGCGGTGAGCCTCACGAAGGGCGGGTCCGCGCTGACCGGCCCCTCGGAGATCGTCGCCGACGGATGGTTCCGCCGGGCCGGATCGACCCGTGGTGCGTAGAGCGCGGTCACCGCGGATGTGAGATGATCGGCGGTGAATGACAAACGATGACACCGCCCCTGACCGGGCCACACGAGACCACGACCCCTCGGTCGGCGAATTCCAGCTCGAGGAGCGGTCGTCGCTGCGGCGGGTCGTCGGACTGTCGACCGAGCTGCAGGACGTCAACGACGCGGAGTACCGCCAGCTCCGCCTCGAGCGTGTCGTCCTGGTGGGCGTCTGGACCGAGGGTTCCGCCGCCCAGGCCGACGCCGCGATGGCCGAGCTGGCCCAACTCGCCGAGACCGCCGGTTCCGAGGTGTGTGACGCGATGATCCAGCGGCGGGACAAGCCCGACTCGGCCACCTACATCGGTTCGGGCAAGGCGAAGCTGCTCAAAGACGTGATCGACGCGACCGGTGCGGATACCGTCATCTGTGACGGCGAGCTCACGCCCGGGCAGCTGATCGCCCTCGAGAAGGCTGTCAACGTCAAGGTGATCGACCGCACCGCGTTGATCCTCGACATCTTCGCGCAGCACGCGACCAGTCGCGAGGGCAAGGCTCAGGTCTCCCTCGCACAGATGGAGTACCTGCTCCCGCGACTTCGCGGCTGGGGAGAGACCCTGTCCCGTCAGGCGGGCGGCCGGGCCGGGAGCAACGGGGGCGTCGGCCTCCGCGGTCCCGGTGAGACGAAGATCGAGACCGACCGTCGCCGCATCCGTGAGCGCATGGCGAAGCTGCGTCGCGAGATCAAGGGCATGAAGCAGGCCCGGGACACCAAGCGCCATCGCCGGCGCGCCACGCCCGTGCCCTCCATCGCGATCGCCGGCTACACGAACGCGGGAAAGTCGAGTCTGCTGAACCGCATCACCGGCGCAGGCGTACTCGTCCAGAACGCACTGTTCGCCACCCTCGATCCCACCACCCGGCGGGCCGAGCTGCCGGACGGACGGGCGGTGGTCTTCACCGACACGGTCGGGTTCGTCCGGCACCTTCCCACCCAACTCGTCGAGGCGTTCCGTTCGACGCTGGAGGAGGTCGTCGATTCCGAACTGCTCCTGCACGTGGTGGACGGATCGGACGCCTTCCCGTTGCGTCAGATCGAGGCCGTGCGCACGGTCATCAACGACGTCGTGGAGGAACAGAACGCCGAGAGTCCCCGCGAGCTCGTGGTGATCAACAAGATCGACGCGGCGGATCCGGTGGTGTTGACCGAACTGCACCACGCGCTGCCGGACGCGGTGTTCGTCTCGGCGACCACGGGGGAGGGTATCGACGAGTTGCTCGGCCGGATCACCCGGATCATCGCCTCCGGGGACACCGAGGTGACACTGGAGATTCCCTTCACACGTGGGGACGTGGTCTCCCGTGTCCATGCCGAGGGCGCGGTGGTGGACGAGCAGCACACGCAGCACGGGACGCGGATCGTCGTCCGGTTGCCCGTCTCCGTGGCGAGCGAGCTGGGGGAGTTCAGCTCCGGGGGCTCACACGACGGCGCCGCCTGATCCGGTCACACGGTCAGGCAGCGCCGTGGCAGCTCGGGGTCAGAGCTTGCGGAATACAGTGACGACCTTCCCCAGGATGGTCGCGTGCTCTCCGGGAATCGGGCTGAACGACGGGTTGTGGGGCAGTAGCCAGACGCCGCTCGGGTCCCTGCGGAACGTCTTGACGGTGGCCTCGCCGTCGATCATCGCGGCCACGATCTCGCCGTTGTCCGCCACGTTCTGACGGCGGACCACCACGTAGTCGCCGTCACAGATCGCTGCGTCGATCATCGATTCGCCGACAACCCTGAGCATGAACAGGTCACCGGACCCCACAAGATCGGACGGCAGGGGGAAGACCTCCTCCACCGCCTGCTCCGCCAGGATCGGCCCTCCGGCCGCGATCCGGCCGAGAACGGGGACGTACACGGGCTCGACCGCCCCGCTCGGCCGCGGCTCCTCGGGCGACGGGGCACGCCGACCCCGGGACCGCTGCCCCGGTACCCCGTGGACGTCGACGGCCCGAGGCTTGTGCGGATCACGCGTCAGGAAGCCCTTCTTCTCCAACGTCCGCAACTGGTGCGCGACGGACGAGGTCGACTGCAGCCCGACGGCGTCACCGATCTCCCGGATGCTCGGCGGGTAGCCCCTGTCCTTGACGGTGTCGTGGATGTGTAACAGGACGCTCTTCTGGCGAGGCGTCAGGGCCTCGAAGTCGGGCTTGGGCATGTGTGGGTCCCTTCGGCGAATGGGTGTTCGACGTCTTGATCTGTGTACACCCTACTGTGCGTGAGCGGCGTGCGCCACACAGGTGTTCGAAGAAAGTGCCGCCGAAATCTCGACTCTGTCGGACCCGCGTGATACAACTCTAGTCACGTTCGAGTTCGAACAGATGTGCACAGAGATGCACACGGGCGTGCGAACGCGGTTCGCACACCGTATCGAGTTGGGAGAGTTCATGTCCGTCCTGGAGATGCAGTCACCGTCGCGTCAGACGACACCGTGGAGTGAGGTCTGCGCCACCGAACACAGCCGGTCCTCCGCGAGCGGGCTCCGGCCCCGTGAGGATTCGCGTATCCATCCCGTCCCCCGCACCCTGGACCGGGGACGCCCTGCGACCACGCGATCGGTCGCCCCCGGCCGGCGGGTGCTCGTCCGTTCAGCATCCCCGGCGCAGGCCCGGTCATGCCGGGTCGAGGTGCAGCCTGCGTCCCCGGTGGTCGACGATGTGCCGACCTGGGCCCTGCTGGCGTGTGGAGTCGTCTTCGGCATCCTCATGCTGCTGGCGCTGGCCCTCCTCGGCGGGCCCGCCTACGCGTGACCGACCGGATCGCCTTCTAGAATGATCCAGGGACGGCGCCCCGTCGTCCCTGCATCGCCTCCGGCTCCGGCCGGGGGAGGCCTGCGGAACCGGTCGACGAATGGCGGAGCTGGAATGTACTGCCCGACATGCCACCACGAGGATTCCCGGGTTATCGACTCGCGGGCGGTCGACGACGGTCAGGCTATCCGCCGCCGACGCGAGTGCCCGGAGTGTGGGCACCGGTTCACCACCCTCGAGACCCCGTTGTTGACCGTGCTCAAGCGCAACGGCGTCACCGAGAGCTTCAGCCGCGACAAGGTGGTCCGCGGAGTGCGACGGGCGTGCCAGGGCCGGTCGGTGGACGAGGACGCCCTCAGACGTCTGGCGCAGCAGGTCGAGGACGTAGTCAGAGCCGGCGGCGCGTCGGAGGTCCCCGCCCACGAGATCGGGTTGGCGATCCTCGGACCCCTGCAGGACCTCGATGAGGTCGCCTATCTGCGGTTCGCCTCTGTGTACAAGCAGTTCAGCTCCGCCGCGGACTTCGAGAGCGAGATCATCGCGCTGCGTGAGAGGCACGCGAGAACCTGACCGGATGACTACCGCCTGGTGCGGGAGCCGAGTGCCGCCGCGACCGCCTTGTCGATTCGCTCAGCGGAAACCGGGCGCGCGGTCCCCAGTGACTGCGCGAAGAGCCCCACCCGGTACTCGGCCAGCAGCCACCGGAGATCCCGGGTGGTGCGCGCTCCACCCGGCCGACCACGCAGTGCTGCCGTCGCCTCCGCGACGGTCGCCTCGGACTTCTCCAGGCGCGCGGTGAGTTCCCGGTACCTCGAGGGCGACTTCTCCGCGAGATCGAGCCTGAGGTCGACCGCCCGCACATGACGCTCCAGCTGGGGGAGCAACTCCGCCGGGTGGCGCGCGAGGAACCCCTTTCCCACCAGGAAGTCCAGTGCGGGTCGGACCTCGTCCGCGACCTCGGGGGACACCTGGTCGAGCCGGGCGGAGACGGACTGGGCGGCCACCAGGGCAGGTACCGCAGCGGAGATCGACGCGGCCACCGCGGCCGGCACCTCGGCGCGCGCGGTCGCGCGCAACTCCGCGAACCCGGCGGCGGTCAGGACCGGCGCACCCCTGCGGCGGGCGAGGATCCGTCCGCACGCTGCCAACGAGGCATCGGTGACCAGACCCTCGGCCCCGCCGTGCGGATACTGCGTCAGGGCGAGGCGCTGTTCCACGGGTCGACCCCGCACGATCGAGGTCGCCGAGACCAGCCCGCCGGAGATCATGGTCAGCACGGCAGTGGTCTGGGCGGCCCGCCGCTCCTCCTCGGTGGCGCAGGCGATCCGGTGTATCCCGTCCGCTCGGACCTGCAGCGCCGGGTAGACCGTCACCTCCACCCCGTCGATGGTGCCGGTGATCGAGGGGGCGAGATCTCCGATCGTCTCGGCGGTCCAGTCCCGGTGCGGTCCGTCGTCCGGGACCAGGCGGGAGTTGAGGGTGGCCCGGACCTCGTTCACCAGACGGCTACGCAGGGCACCGAGATCCGTCCCCGACGCCACGACCTCGTCACCGTCGACGACCTCGAACCGCATGCGCAGGTGCTCGGGGAGTCGCTCGGGGTGGAACTCACGGGGGTCGACGGTCGCCCCGATTCGCGCCGAGAGCGCCTCGGCGAGCGCCACCGGCAGAGGCGCGGACCTGGGCGTGAGATCGGAGGCGAGCAGCGCGGCGTACTCGGCGGGCGGGGAGCACAGGCGCCGCAGGTACTTGGGCAGCGTCCGGAGCATCTCGGTGTAGAGCTCCTCGCGGAGCCCGGGTACCAGCCACTCGAAACCGGCCGTGGTGACCGAGGAGAGCTGGGGCAGCGGGATCCGGACGGTGATGCCGTCGGTGTCGACACCCGGATCGAAGGCGTACCGGAGTTCGAACGTCCGATCACCCTGCCTCCAGAACGGCGGGAACTCGGTGGCGGCCGGACCGGCATCGGAGGTGCGGATCTGCTCGGGGCGCAGGCGCAGGTGGTCCGGGTCCTCGTGGCCCGCCTTCTTCCACCACGACTCCAGGTGGCGACCGGAGGTGAGGTCGGTGGGGAGCCGGTGCAGATAGAAGTCGACCAGGGCGTCGTCGTCGATCACCAGGTCGCGGCGTCGACTGCGGGTCTCCAACTCCCGCGCCTGTGCGACGGCCTCGGCGTTCTCCCGGATCACCGGGATGCGGGTCGACCACCGACCCTCGACTATCCCGTGGCGGACCAGCATCTCGCGGGCCAGGGGGGCGTCGACCCGGGAGAGCAGGATTCGCCTCGACTCGACCACGGTCAATCCCAGGAGCAGGACCTTCTCGTAGGCCATCGCCGCGCCCTGCGCGTCCGACCAGTGAGGCTCGGAGTACTGGGTGCGGACCAGGTGTCCCCCGAGCTGTTCGATCCATCCCGGGTCGATGCGCGCGACGTCGCGGGCGAACAGGCGCGAGGTCTCCACCAGTTCCGAGGCCATGACCCAGCGCGGTGGCTTCTTGGCCAGGTCGGACCCGGGGAAGATCTGGAATCGGATGCCGCGGGTGCCGCGGAACTCGCGGGTCTCCTCGTCCCGCATCCCCACGTTGGTGAGCAGCCCGGACAGGATCGCCTTGTGGAGATCGTCCTCGGCGGCGTGTCCGGACGGTGGATGCCAGCCCCGTTCGCGGCACATGCTGGTCAGCTGCGCGTTGAGGTCCTGCCACTCGCGGATGCGCAGCCAGTGCAGGTACTCGGCCTTGCACATCTTGCGGAAGGCGCTGCCACTGAGCTCACGGCGTTGCTCGGTGATGTAGCGCCACAGGTTGAGGTAGCCGAGGAAATCGGAGGACTTGTCGGTGAACCTGCGGTGGAAGGTGTCGGCCTTGGCGCGTTCCTCGGCGGGCCGCTCGCGCACGTCCTGCACCGTCAGGGCCGCGACCACCACCAGCACGTCCGCCAGCGATCCGTTGCCGTGACCCTCGACGACCATCCGGGCCAACCGTGGGTCGAGCGGTAGCGCGGCCATGTCGCGGCCCACGGTGGTCAGGTGCGGGCGCTCGTCGTCGTCGATCCGTAGCGCACCCAGTTCGGTGAGCAACATCATGCCGTCGCGGATGGCCTTGCGGTCGGGTGGTTCGACGAAGGGGAAGTCGTCGACGGCACCCAGGTCGAGGTCGGCCATCGACAGGATCACCGACGCCAGGTTGGTGCGCAGGATCTCCGGGTCGGTGAACTCGGGGCGGGAGTCGAAATCCTCCTCCGAGTACAGGCGGATACAGATGCCGTCCGCCACACGACCACACCGCCCGGCGCGCTGGGCGGCGGAGGCCTGCGAGATCGGCTCGATCGGGAGCCGCTGGACCTTGGTCCGGGTGGAGTAGCGGGAGATCCGCGCCAGGCCGGTGTCGACGACGTAGCGGATGCCCGGCACGGTCACCGAGGTCTCGGCGATGTTGGTCGACAACACCACCCGGCGGGTCGAGTGTTGCCGGAACGCCCGCTGTTGTTCGGCGGCCGTGAGCCGCGCGAACAGGGGGAAGATCTCCGTGCTCCTGAACTTGCGTCCGCGGAGCACCTCTTCTGCGTCACGGATCTCGCGCTCTCCGGAGAGGAACACCAGCACGTCACCGTCGCCCTCGGCCAGGAGCTCGCCGACGGCATCGGCGAGCGCGTCCAGGGGGTCCAGGTCGATGGTGCGGTCCGCGTGTTCCACCTGGAGGGACCGATACCTGATCTCCACCGGGTAGGTGCGCCCGGAGACCTCGATGACCGGCGCCGGCCGGCCGGCCGGGTCGGAGAAGTGGCGTGCGAAACGGCCGGGGTCGATGGTGGCCGAGGTGATGATGAGCTTGAGGTCCGGCCGCCGGGGCAGGATCTGCCGGAGGTACCCGAGCAGGAAGTCGATGTTGAGGCTGCGTTCGTGGGCCTCGTCGATGATGATCGTGTCGTAGGCGCGCAGAAGCCGGTCGCGTCGGATCTCGGCCAGCAGGATGCCGTCGGTCATCAGCTTGACCGCGGTGTCGGTGCTGGTGCGGTCATCGAAGCGGACGGCGGAGCCCACCAGCCGGCCGGTCTCCACGCCCAGTTCCTCGGCGATGCGCTCGGCCACGGACCGGGCCGCCAGTCGGCGGGGTTGAGTGTGGCCGATCATCCCGCGGACTCCGCGACCCAGTTCGAGGCAGATCTTGGGGATCTGGGTGGTCTTGCCGGACCCGGTCTCACCCGCGATCACCACCACCTGGTTGTCGCGGATCGCCGCGGCGATCTCGTCCTTGCGGGCGCTGACGGGCAGTTGCGCCGGGTACTCGGGGGTCGGGACGGACTCTTCCCGGTGTCGGAGGCGCTCGGCGGCGGCGTCGATCCTCTTCCCCAGGTCCGCCAGTTGGTCGGGGCCGGCCCGGCGGATCCTGGAACGCAGCCGGTGGGCGTCGAGGATGCCGACGTCGTCGAGCCGGACCAGGAGATCGTGTCGGGCCCTGCGCAGATCTGGGGCGGGCACGGAAGACGTCGACATGGTGTCCGCCAGGGTATCGGCAACCGGGGCGGGGGCCGACCGGGGTGTCAGTCGGTGGCGCCGTCGCGGCGGGACTGGACGCGGGTGTAGCGCTGGTGCAGCCGTTCCCGGATCTCCTCCGGTTCGTACGCCTGCCGGCGGCGTTCTGTCCGGGCGGCGAGGATGCCGGTCGCCGCGACGCCGACCACTCCGGCCGCGCCGACCACCTTGAGCCACTGCCGTCCACGGGGTGCCATGGCAGCAAGGGTAGGTCGTCCCGCCGGGTCGACTGGCAGGATCGGACCATGAGCCTCGACACCGTCCTGCTGGCCGCCGCGGCCGACCGCACCCGGACCGGGGACCTCTGGCTGTTCCGGGGGCGCACGACCGCCGACCGGCTCATCCAGACCCTGACCAACTCGCCCGTGAACCACGTGGGGGTGGCGGTGGTGCTCGACGACATGCCCCCGCTGCTGTGGCATGCGGAGATGGGGCGCGCGGTGACGGACGTGTGGACCGGACGGCGCCAACGGGGAGTGCAACTCCACGATCTCGAGACCGCGGTCCGGCAGTGGACCGGGCCGTATGGACAGCGTGCGTGGCTGCGCCAGATCACCCCGGAGGTCGGGGAGTCGCAGGAGGACGCGCTCCTGGAGTCGATCGCGCGACTGAACGGGGTGTCCTTCCCGTCGGCGGGGCGGCTCACCGCACGGTGGGCGCGGGGGCGGTGGGCGGCGCGTGGTGGGCGGCGCGCCGGTCCGGGGGGCGGCCGGGGTCGTGGGACGGGGGATGACGACGACGAGCGGGCGGCCGCGGGCCGAGGACGCGGTCTCCCGTGGCGCCGACACGCGAGCCCCGGCCCGGCGCTACGGATGGAGGCCGCCTACTGCGCGGAGGTCGTGGGGATGACCCTCGAGTCGATGGGCGTCCTGCTACCGGCGGGCGATGCCAGCTGGTACGACCCGGGCCGCTTCTGGAGTGGCGACCAGCTACCGGTCGCCCCGGGGTGGGAGTACGGCCGCGAGATCGCGGTCACCGTGCCCGGGGGACCCGCCCGGTCGCGCTGACCAGCGGATCAGCCGCCCAGGATCGCGTCGCTCAGGCCCTCCTCGGCGGCCTCCGGTGCCACGACGAGCAACTCGTCGCCGGGTTCGAAGGGCACGTCCGGCTCGGGCGCGATCACCCTGCCACCGCGGAGGATGGCCACCAGCGCCGCGTCGCGGGGGAACCTGACGCGGGAGACCGGTCTGCCGGCGAGCGGGGTCTGGTCCGGGAGGGTGACGCTCACCAGGTTGGCGCCGCCGCGTCGCAACGCCATGAGCCGCACGACGTCCCCGACCGAGACGGCCTCCTCGACCACGGAGACCATCAACCGGGGGGTGGACACGGCCACGTCCACGCCCCAGCGGTCGTCGAACAGCCACTCGTTCCGGGGGTCGTTGACGCGGGCCACGACACGGTCCACGGCGAACTCCGTCTTGGCCAGCAGGCTCACGACCAGGTTCGCCTTGTCGTCACCGGTCGCGGCGACCACGACATCGGCCTCCTCCACCCCGAGGCGCTCGAGGAAGCTCAGTTCGCAGGCGTCACCGACGAACTGCCGGGCACCCGGGACCTCGTCGCGGGCCAGTGCGGAGGCCCGTTTGTCGAGGAGGGTGACCTGGTGGTCGTTGGCCAGGAGTTCGCGTGCGATGGACCTGCCCACCACCCCTGCACCGGCGACGACCACGCGCATGGTGGACGAGTGGACCCGCCGCGTGGGGGAGCGGTTCAACAGGCCCGAGCCGTCGGCATAGTCGGGAATGGAGCTGCCGGGGAGGGGGCCACCGCGCGCGGAGGCGCCGGACTCGGAGCGGTCGGGCCGTTGTCGATCAGTCATCGGAGGGGCCTTTCTCCAGCGCGTCGTCGAGGCCGTCGACCGCTCCGGAGGGCAGGGCGAGGTGGATCAGGTCGTCTGCCTGGACGAGCGTGCCAGCGTCGGGGATCCGGCATTGACCGAAGCGCGTGAGTGCCACGACACTGCCGCCGAGCACGCGGGAGAGCGACGCGAGAGGCGACCCGACCCACACCGTGGGCGGTACGACCGCGGTCAGTGAGACCTCGCCGGTCTGGTCTCTCCAGACCACGGGGCTCGATCCGGCCGTGAGGTAACCGATGAACCGGCCCGTGGCCCAGGGGACGGTGGCCACGGTCGGGATGCCCAGTCGCTCGTAGACCTCGGCGCGTCCGGCGTCGTAGATGCGGGCGATGACCCGCTCCACGCCGAACGTCTCGCGGGCCACCCGTGCGGCGATGATGTTCGAGTTGTCCCCCGAGGAGACCGCGGCGAACGCGTCCGCTCCGTGGAGCCCGGCATCGACGAGAACCTCCCGGTCGAAGCCGAGCCCGGTGACGGTGCGGCCGCTGAAGTCCTCGGCCAGTCGGGCGAACGCCGCGGTATCGCGGTCGATCACGACGACGTCGTGACCGCCTCCGTCGAGCTCGGTCGCGAGCGCCGCTCCGACGCGCCCGCAGCCCATGATGATCACCCTCATGGCGAGTACCGCTCCTCACGGTCCGTGACACGCGGACCCGTCCGACACACGCTACCCGGGTCGACGGTGCTGTCCCCGCGGCACGCGGAGCCCTACGATGTGTCGGTGTCCAGGATCTCCAAGGTCTCCGTGGGAACCAAGCGCCTCCTGCTGGGGCGCCCCTTCCGCAGCGACACCGTCGGCGACTCGCCTTTGGCAAAGCGGATCGCACTGCCGGTCTTCGCCTCCGACGCCCTGTCCTCGGTGGCCTACGCCCCCGAGGAGATCTTCCTCGTCCTGTCCCTGGCCGGCCTGTCGGCCCTGACGTTCACACCGTGGGTGGGGCTCGCGGTCGCGGTGGTGATGGTGGTCGTGATCGCCTGCTACCGCCAGAACGTCCGCGCCTACCCCTCCGGAGGGGGCGACTACGAGGTCGCCACGGTCAACCTCGGGCCCAACGCGGGCCTCGGGGTCGGCGCGGCACTGCTCATCGACTACGTGCTCACCGTGGCCGTGTCGATCTCCGCGGCGGCGGCCAACATCGGGTCCGCGATACCGTTCGTGTACTCGAACGAGGCCGTGTTCGCCGTCATCGCGATCATCCTGCTCACCGCGATGAACCTCCGGGGCATCCGGGAGTCGAGGGCGATGTTCGCGGTCCCCGTCTACGCGTTCATGATCTCGATGGCGGTGCTCGTGGTGTGGGGCCTGTTCCAGGTGGACGTGCTGGACCGTGACCTGCGGGCGGAGTCGGCGGACTTCGAACTCGTCACCCCCGACGGTGTGGCGGTGACCGGGCTCGCGCTGGCGTTCGTGGTGGCCAAGTCCTTCGCCTCGGGCTGCGCCGCCCTGACCGGGGTCGAGGCGATCCACAACGGGGTCCCCGCCTTCCGCAGGCCCCGGGCGAGGAACGCCGCCACCACCCTCGTGGTTCTCGGGGTGGTGTCCATCTCGTTCCTACTGGGGCTGATCGTGCTCGCGATCCGACTGGGGGTGCAGATCGCCGAGGACCCGGCCGCCCAACTGATCGGGGCGCCCGAGGACTACCAGCAGAAGACGATGGTCGCGCAGCTCGCCGAACCGGTGTTCGCGGGTGTACCCGTCGTCTTCTACGCCGTCATGGGCGTCACCGCACTCATCCTCATCCTCGCGTCGAACACGGCGTTCAACGGGTTCCCCGTGCTCGCCTCGAGGCTCGCACGCGACAAGTACCTCCCGAGGCAGCTCGCGACCCGGGGCGACCGGCTCGCCTTCTCCAACGGGATCGTCCTGCTCGCCGTGGCGGCGATCGTGCTGGTGGTGGCGTTCGACGCGCAGGTGACCGTCCTGATCCAGCTCTACATCGTGGGGGTCTTCGTGGCCTTCACGCTCAGCCAACTCGGGATGATCCGCCACTGGACCCGTCAACTGGAGACCGAACAGATCCCGGCGGTCCGCCGACGGATGCGACGTGCGCGGGTGGTCAACGCGGTCGGCTTCGTCCTCACCGCCGGTGTGTTGGTCATCATCATGGCGTCCAGGTTGTTCGCCGGTGCCTATATCGCGGTGCTGGCGATGCTGGCCGTCTTCGGCGTGATGAAGCTCATCAACCGCCACTACGAGTCCGTCGCCCGGGAACTCGACGACTCGTCATGGGAGGTCGTCCTGCCGAGCCGGACGCACTGCGTGGTGCTCGTGTCGAAGCTCCACCTACCCACCCTCCGGGCCCTGGCCTACGCGCGGGCGACCAGGCCGGACACCATCGAGGCGCTGACCGTCAACATCGAGACCGCCGAGACCCGCACGCTGGTGCGGGAATGGGAGAGGCGGCGGATCTCCGTACCGCTCAAGGTGGTCGAGTCGCCGTACCGCGAGATCAACCGCCCGGTGGTGGACTACGTCAAGCGACTCAGGGAGCAGTCGCCCAGGGACGTCGTGATCGTGTACATCCCCGAGTACGTCGTGGGGCACTGGTGGGAGCAGCTGCTCCACAACCAGAGCGCACTCCGACTCAAATCCCGATTGCTGTACGAAAGAGGGGTCATGGTCACCAGCGTCCCGTGGCAGCTGTCGTCCTCGGACGGTCGCGCGCAGCAGGCGAGCGACGAGCCCGTCATCGGGCGCTGGGGCGGGCCGGAGGAATGATGGCGCACACGCAGAAGAACGACTGGACGGGCCGTGTGCTCCGACTGCGGGTCGAGGGGCCCGCGCAGGGCGGCGAGTTCGTGGCCCGTCACTGCGGACGCGTGGTGTTCTGCCGGGGCGGGATCACGGGGGAACTGGTCGAGGCGGTGGTCGGTGACGACCCGGGCCGCGCCTTCTGCCGAGCGACGGTGACAGACGTACTCGAGAGGTCACCGAGCCGGATCGACACGTACTGCCCGGCCGCCGCCGCGGGCGCCGGCTGCTGCGACTGGAGCCACATCGCGCCGGGGGCCGCCCGGGAGTTCTCGGGCAGGATCCTGGCCGAACAGGCCCGCCGGATCGGGCGGATCGACCCGGCCGGTGACCGCGTTCCCGTCGAGGTGCCCGCCGGCGATGACGCGAGTACCGGATGGCGGACGACGGCCCGGTGGGTGACCGGACCCGACGGCGTGCCGGGGGTCCGCCTGGCCCGCTCGCACAGCGTGGTGACCGAGCCCTGTGTCCAGGCGGACCCGCGGATCACCGGGGCGGTGCGGGCCGCCGGCGTGGGGCCGGGCCGTGAGGTCCTCGGGGTGTTGGGCGACGACGGCGAGGTCCACGTGGCACACCGACGTCTCGTCGAACCCGCCGTACGGGGCCGCGACCGTCGGTCCCGGCAGGTCGCCGCGACGAGAGCGCGGGCCCGGTCCTCGCGGGCCGGGGCGTGGGAGCTCGTGGCGGGCCCGTCCACCGTGGTGAGGCGCGTGGGGGAGCACGGGTGGCGGTTGCCGGTCGATGCCTTCTGGCAGGCGCACCGGTCGGCCGCGGCGCACTACGTCGACCTCGTCCGTGCGGCGGTGTCGGAGGCGCCGGGGCTGCCGGGAGAGCCGGTGGTGTGGGACCTCTACGGGGGAGCGGGACTGTTCTCCGCCGCGGTTCTCGACGTGGCCCCTCGTGCGCGGGTGACGATCGTCGAGGCCTCGCGTTCCTCCTCGGGCGCGGTGGGCACCGCCCTGGACGTGGGGTCCGGCGTGGTCCCGGTGTGCGCGAGGGTCGAGTCCTTCCTCGAGCGGACGGACGGGGCCGACGGCCGGCCGGACCTGGTGATCCTGGACCCGCCCAGGGGCGGCGCCGGGATCGGGGTGATGACCGATCTCGCGGGAAGGGTGGGGTCGCGGATCATCCACGTGGGCTGTGATCCGGCCAGCCTCGCGCGCGATGTCGGGGTCCTGGTGGATGCCGGGTGGACGCTGGTGGATCTGCGCGGGGTGGCCGCTTTCCCCGCGACGCACCACGTGGAGGGGCTCGCCGTTCTCGATTCGCCCCGAGCGGGTTGACCACGGCCGGTGGGCCGGAATCGGCCCACCGCCCACGAGCGTGGTCGCCCGGCGTTTGCCCGTAGACTGTCGTTTCGACCCTCCGGGGTGCGGCCAGGGAAGGGGAAGTCGACGGCGATGAGTGTGCTCGATCAGGTGAACGGACCGTCCGACCTCTGGGCACTCGGACCCGACCAGCTGGTGCGCCTCTGCGGCGAGATCAGGGAGTTCCTCATCCGGAAGGTCTCCGCCACGGGCGGGCACCTCGGACCCAATCTGGGTGTCGTCGAGTTGACGGTGGCACTGCACCGGGTCTTCGACTCCCCGCGCGATCCCCTCGTCTTCGACACCGGACACCAGTCGTACGTCCACAAGATCCTCACCGGCCGTCGGGACGAGTTCGACGGGCTCCGCACCCGCGGTGGTCTGTCCGGCTACCCGTGCCGTGCCGAGAGCGAGCACGACGTCGTCGAGTCCTCCCACGCCACCGCGTCACTGTCCTATGCCGATGGACTGGCCAAGGCGTTCGCGCTCCGCGGCGAGTCGGACCGTACGGTCGTTGCCGTCATCGGCGACGGCGCGATGACCGGTGGCATGGCCTGGGAGGCGCTGAACAACATCGCTGCGGGCAAGGACCGGCCCATGGTGATCGTCGTCAACGACAACGGTCGCTCGTACTCGCCCACGATCGGAGGTCTGGCCGAGCGTCTCGGCGTGCTGAGGCTCCAACCCGCATACGAGAAGGCGATGGACCGCACCAAGCGCACCCTCGGCGCCCGGAAGGACATCGTGGGAAAGGCCGTCTACTCGATCCTGCACGGGATCAAGACCGGTCTCAAGGACGTGGTCTCCCCGCAGGAACTGTTCGCCGACCTCGGCCTCAAGTACATGGGACCGGTCGACGGACACAATCTCGCCGCCACGGAGTCGGCGCTACGCCTGGCCAAGGATTTCGGCGGCCCGGTGGTGGTCCACGTGGTCACCCGCAAGGGCATGGGATACGTCCACGCGGAGAACAACGTCGCCGATCAGATGCACGCCACCGGGGTCATCGACCCCGACACCGGCAAGCCGCTGTCGGCCTCCTCCGCGGTGGACTGGACCTCGGTGTTCTCCGAGGAGCTGTGCGAGATCGGTGCCGAGCGTGACGACGTCGTCGCGATCACCGCGGCCATGGCCGGCCCCACCGGGCTCACCGCCTTCGGCGACCGGTTCCCGGACCGGATGTTCGACGTCGGTATCGCCGAACAGCACGCCGTCGCCTCGGCTGCGGGTCTGGCACTCGGGGGGATGCACCCCGTGGTGGCCGTCTACTCCACGTTCCTCAACCGGGCGTTCGACCAGCTGCTCATGGACGTCGCGCTGCTCGGGCAACCGGTGACGCTGGTGCTCGACCGCTCCGGCGTGACGGGTCCGGACGGCGCCAGTCACAACGGCATGTGGGACCTGTCGCTGACCGGCATCGTCCCCGGGGTCCGGGTGGCCGCACCGCGTGACGCCGACACCCTCCGTCAGGAGTTGCGCGAGGCCGTCGCGGTGACCGACGGTCCGACCGTCGTCCGTTTCCCCAAGGGGTCGGTGGGCGAGCCCGTCCCGGCGCTCGACTCCACGGCCGACGGGGTCGATCGCGTCCACGGCCCGGGCGACGCGGACGTCCTCGTGGTGGCGGTGGGTTCGATGGTCGTGCCGTCCGTCGCCGCCGCGGGTGTACTCGCCGCGGAGGGCGTGTCGGTCGATGTCGTCGACCCCCGGTGGGTCTACCCGGTCCCGCACTCGATCATCGATTCCGCCCGGGGACGACGTCTCGTGGTGACGGTCGAGGACAACGGGCTCCACGGCGGAGTCGGATCCGCGGTGTCGTCACGGCTGGAGCGTGCGGGCGTCCGAGTCGACAGGGCGTCGCTCGGGATCCCCCAGGAGTTCCTCGACCACGCCTCGAGGGGGGAGATCCTCGCGGACGCCGGACTGACACCGGAGGGGATCGCGGACAGCATCCGAACCCGCCTCGCCGACCGGGAGACCGTGCGCCCCGCGTAGTTCGGGTCCGGGTCTAGTCCTCCGACCGGAAGTCGTGCACGGCCTCCAGCAGCGGCGCCTCCGTCAGCTCGACCTGCCAGCCACGAGCACCCTCGTCCCGCAGGACCCGGTGCAGCAACGCCGCGTCGTCACCCGCGTCGGTGGTGGCCGCACGCCAGGCCCACAATCGCAGAGTCGCCGGCTTGAGCAACAGTCCCGGCTCGATGCCGAGCTCGTCGGCGAGTGACCCGATCGCCTCCCGGGCGGTGTCCAGGAGCGCTGCCGCCTCCGGGTCGGTCCGCTTCCACGTGGTGTGCGGGGGGTGCTCCCCGCGCGGCGCCTGGCGGTCGGGGAGGTCTCCCCGTCCCAGTTCTGCGGCCCACTCCAACGCCGCGAGCCACTCGTCCGCGAGTCGCCGGCGGTGCGGGCCGTCGAAACCGTCGATCGCCAGGAGTTCGGAGCGGGTCGTCGGGGCGGTCCGGGCCGCCTCGATGATCGCCGCGTCGGCGAGCAGTCTCTTGGGGGCGATGTCGCGTTCGGACGCCACCCGGTCCCGCGCCATCCACAGCTCGCGGGCGCGGGCGATCTGCCGGGTGTCGCGGAGTGAGGACAGGCGGGACAACCGGCGCCAGGGATCCGGCGCCGCCGGGGCCGGGCCGGAGTCGACGAGGTGCCGGCACTCGGCCTCGAACCACTCGCGGCGACCGAGATCGTCGAGACGGGGCAGGACCGCGTCGGCGAGTTCGTGGAGGAACAGAACGTCGTACGCGGCGTAGTCCAGCCAGGCCGCGGGCAGGGGGCGCCGCGACCAGTCCGCGGCCGAATGCGCCTTGGCCAGCCCGATCCCGAGGTGCTCCGAGATCATCGCGCCGAGGTTCACCCGCTCGATCCCGAGGAACCGGCCGGCCAGTTCGGTGTCGATCAGCGAGGTCGGCCAGATGCCGAGTTGCCTGAGGGACGGCAGGTCCTGGCTCGCGGCGTGGAGAAGCAACGGACGCGACGACAGGACGCCGGCCAGCGGCCCGACCGTCTGTCCGGCGGTCTCCGGATCCACCAGGAGGGCCGGACCGTCCGCCGCCCGCAGCTGGAGGAGGAAGGCGCGTTCGGAGTAGCGGATGCCCGAGGCACGTTCGACGTCCACCGCGACCGGCCCGGCCGAGGACTCCAGGGCGGACGCGACCGACCCGATCCCGTGGGAATCGTCGACGAACTCGTACTCGGCCGGGGGAGGCGGTGCCCCGGGCGGGGTCTCTCCGCGACGGTGGCCGCTCACGCCCGACGGTGGAGGGAGGTCACGCCGACGGGCGGTAGTCCGGCAGCCAGCGAGAGGGTCTTGCAGAACGCGGCCGCGTGGCCGGTCAGATCGGGTTCGAGCGCGGTCCACGAGGCACGGAGCTCGAGCTGGTGGGCCTGGGGGGGACCGGAGATGTCGCCGTAGCGGACCGAGGCGGTGCTGGTGACCGTCCCGCCCAGGGACGTGTACGGCCCCGCGTCCTCGTCGAGCGCCTCGGTGAGCCAACTCCAGGCGACCTGGGGCAGCAGGGGGTCGCCGGCGAGGGAGGCCTCCATGTCGGCCTGGATGTAGGCCACCAGCCGGAGGGTGCCGTTCCAGGCGTCGTCCCCCGACGGGTCGTGGAGGAGGATGAGACGCCCGAAGGCGTCACCATCGGAGAACTCGGGGACGTCGTCGCCGCTGGGCGGGATGATCTCCACCCCGAGCGCGTGACTGTACGGGGCCAGTCTCTGCGGCGGGCGGATCGGGCCGACGGAGATCTCCGGGCGGACCTCGAGCCGGGACAGCGACTCGACCGCTTCCCGGAAGACCTCGGGCTCGCCGTCATTGACCGATGTGCTCACGGGTCGTCACGCTAGCGACCACCCCGTGGCGTCCGGAGGAGGCGCGCCGTCGCCGGCCCGGGTGGGGTGGGCGGCCCCGGCCGCGGACTCATGGGACGATGGGGGCGTGCTGAACTCCGATGTGCCCTCCACCCCCAGTTCCGTGGACACCCAGGCCCCCGGCCGCTCCGCCGCCCGCCGAGCCGGGACCGGGCCCTACCTCGACGAAGTCGGCGGCACCGGTGCCGTCCACACCCCGGTGTGGTTCATGCGTCAGGCCGGTCGCTCGCTGCCCGAGTACCGGGAGCTGCGGTCCGGGAGCACCATGCTCGAGGCCTGCTTCGACCCCGAGATGACCTGCGAGGTCACGCTCCAGCCGGTCCGCCGCCACGGCGTGGACGCCGCGATCTTCTTCTCGGACATCGTCATCCCCCTGGCCGCCGCGGGCGTGGAGATCGACATCGTCCCGGGAACCGGACCCGTGGTTGCCGAGCCGATCCGCGACGAGGCCGCCGTGGCGGCGCTGCCGGAGCTCACCCCGGATCGTCTCGAGAAGATCGGCGAGGCCGTCCGCATGGTGGTGGCCGAACTCGATCCGCAGGTCGCGCTCATCGGCTTCGCCGGCGCCCCCTTCACCCTGGCCTCGTATCTCATCGAGGGCGGCCCGAGCCGCAACCACGAACACACCAAGTCGCTCATGTACACGCGGCCGGACGTCTGGAACTCGTTGCTCGCCAAGCTCGCGGACCTGACCACGGTGTTCCTCCGTGCCCAGATCGAGGCGGGCGCCGACGCGGTGCAGCTGTTCGACTCGTGGGCCGGAGCGCTGAGCCTGCGCGACTACCGTTCGATGGTGCTCCCGCACTCCACCGGGATCTTCGGCGACGAGGTGATCTCGACCGTTCCCCGCACCCACTTCGGAGTGGGCACCGGCGAGCTGCTCGGCGCGATGGGTGAGGCCGGGCCGGAGGTCGTGGGTGTGGACTGGCGTATCCCGCTCGACGACGCCGCCCGACGGGCCCCGGGGAAGGTGCTCCAGGGCAACCTCGACCCCGCCCTGCTCTTCGCGGACCGCCCCGCCCTGGACACGGAGGTCCGCCGGATCCTCGACGAGGCGGAGCGCGCGCGTGACCTCGGGGCCCGCGGTCACGTGTTCAACCTGGGCCACGGTGTCCTGCCCAGCACCGATCCGGGAGCCGTGACGCACGTGGTGGAGCTCGTCCACGAGCTCACCGGGAAGTAGCGGTGGGCGCCCGGGTCGCGGTTGTCGGGGGCGGGCTCAGCGGACTGACCGCCGCGTATCAGCTCGCGGGCGACCTGCCCGGAGCCCGGATTACGGTCCTCGAGGCCGGCGACGCCGTCGGGGGGGCGCTCCACACGACGGACTTCCCGTCCGGTCCCGTGGAGTTGGGCGCGGAGGCGTTCATCGCCCGCCGGCCCGAGGCCTCCGATCTCGTCGCTGAACTAGGCCTCACCGATGCGCTGCGCCATCCGGGCCTGCTCGGCCCGGCGATCCTCACCGGCGGACGGTTGGTCCCCATGCCGACCGGCACCCTGATGGGCCTGCCGTCGGACGTCTCGACGCTGGCCGGGGTGCTGACACCGGAGGAGTCGGCCGTGGCCTCCCGGGAACCGGAGCTGCCGCTGCGATGGGAACCCGGATCGGATGTCCCACTGGGTGCGCTGGTCGCCGAGCGGTTCGGCCCCGCCGTCGTCACCCGGCTGGTGGATCCGATGCTCGGCGGGGTCTACGCCGCCCCCAGTACCGAGCTCGGGTTGCGCGAGGTGGTCCCGGGACTCGCCGAGGCCCTGGACAGGGGCGCTCCCACGCTCACCGCCGCGATCGGCACGCTCATGGCCGGCCGCGTCCCGGGCCCCGTGTTCGCCACACTCGATGGCGGATACCGGCTCCTCGTGGACGCACTCGCACAGGCCTCGGGAGCGCTGGTGCGCACGCGGAACGCCTGCACGGCCATCCACCGGCTCGGTTCCGGCTACGTGCTGACGGTCTCGGGCGACCGCGGTCTCTGGTCGCTGGAGGCGGACCTCGTCGTCGTCGCCGTACCCGTTCCCCACGCCGCCGGTCTGCTCGCCGCCACCGGGGTCGCCGACGGTGCGGTCTCCGGCCTGTCCGGGATCCGGACGGCCTCCTCGGCCGTGGTGGCCCTGGAGGTGGACCGGTCGCTGGCGCTGCCGGACCGTTCCGGAGTCCTGGTGGCGACCGACGAACCGGTCCCGTTCAAGGCCATGACCTTTTCCAGCCGGAAATGGCCCCACCTCGACGACCGACCGGGACACCTCGTGCGGGTGTCGTTCGGGCGGCTCGACGACGACGAGGTATTGGCCGTCGACGACCGCGGGTTGACCGCGATGGCCGAATCCGCGCTGGCCGGGGTGTGCGGGTCCGCTCCCACGACCCTGCACTCGCGGGTCCGTCGATGGGACGACGCCCTCGCGGAGATCGGGCCCGGCCACGCCGCCCGCATCGCGGCCGTCCGCGGCGAGCTGGCCGACCGGTTGCCGGGTGTGGAGCTGGTCGGCGGTGCGACGGAGGGCGTCGGGGTCCCGGCCTGCATCGGCTCGGCACGGGCCGCGGCCCGGCGGCTGGCCACGAGGTGGCAGGATTGAGCCATGGCACGCCTTGACTACAAGAAGCTCAACTCGACACTCCGCTACCTCATGTTCTCGGTCTTCACCGTGACACCGGGAGAGCTGGGGGAGGACAGGGACGCGGTCGCCGCGGATCTCGAGAAGTTCCTCGACCGGTTCGACGGCACCGATGTGGTGGTGCGCGGCCTGTACGACGTCTCGGGGCTGCGGGCCGAGGCCGACTTCATGATCTGGACCCACGCCGAGCACATCGAGGACCTCCAGGGGTTCTACAACGAGTTCCGGCGCACCACGATCCTGGGCCGGGCCAGCACCGCGTACTGGTCGAACACCGCGCTGCACCGCCCCGCGGAGTTCAACAAGAGCCACATCCCGGCGTTCCTCGCCGAGGAGGAGCCCGGTGCCTACATCTCCGTCTACCCGTTCGTCCGCTCCTACGAGTGGTATCTCCTCCCCGACGAGGAGAGACGACAGATCCTCGCCGAGCACGGCCGCGCCGCCCGCGAGTACCCCGACGTGCGCGCCAACACCGTGCCGTCGTTCTCGCTGGGGGACTATGAGTGGCTGCTGGCCTTCGAGGCCCCTCAGCTCGACCGGATCGTGGACCTGATGCGCGTCATGCGCAGCACGGAGGCCCGTCGGCACGTGCGCGAGGAGGTCCCGTTCTTCACCGGGCCCCGCGTCAGCGCCGGGCGGTTGGCCACCACACTGCCCTGATACACCCGGCCCTGATACACCCGGCCCTGAGTCGCCCTTCCCTGGGGCGCCCGGGTGGGCGAGGGGCCGGCGGGACCCGTTGGTCCCGCCGGCCCCTCTGTCGTCTCAGTCCTCCGTGGTCTCAGTCCCCGGCCGGTTCGAGGGTCATGCTGACCGAGTTGATGCAGTAGCGCAGGTCGGTGGGGGTGGGGTAGCCCTCCCCGGAGAAGACGTGCCCCAGGTGGCCGTGGCAGTTGGCGCACACCACCTCGGTCCGGGCCATCCCGAGGCTGGTGTCGGTCCGCTCGATGACGGCGTCCCCGGCCAGTGGTGTGTAGAACGACGGCCAGCCGCAGTGCGACTCGAACTTGGAGTCGCTGCGGAACAGTTCCGCGCCGCACCCGCGACAGCGGTAGACGCCCTCGGTCGTGGTGTCGGTGTACTCCCCGGTGTAGGGCCGCTCGGTGCCCGCCCGGCGGAGCACCTGGTACTCCTCGGGGGTCAGCCTGCGGCGCCATTCGGCGTCGTCGAGGGTGAAGTCCGGTTGTGGGGTGGTCGAGGGGGTGTCGGTGGGCTTGCTCATGCCCGCAGGCTACGCCGCCGCCGCGGCCGGTGCGATCCGCTCGTGTCGGCGCGGGTCGGTGCGTCGCCACAGCAGGATCACCAGCACGGTGCACAGCAGCAACAGCCACCCGAGTGTGGGGTGGGCGAACTCCAGCAGTCGCCCGTAGTACGGCCACCTCGCCGACTCCCAGAAGTCCAGCGTGAAGAACCCGTAGGCGGCGAGCCAGGCGGGCCAATTCCGAACCAGCGACCTGTCGAGCACCACCGTGAGCATGATCGGGATGAGCATCATCGAGTAGTACATCTGGCCGAGGCTGGAGACCAGGAACACCCCGGCCAGGATGACGCCCGACGTGGTCGCCAGCCACAGCACCTCGTGGTTGTGGCGGTAGTCCAGCAGGAGCCACACGGCCACCAGGGTGGCCACGACGATCAGGATCCGCGCGACCAGGATCACCGGGTCGGGCACACCGTAGTACAGGCCGAGGCCGGCGATGGAGCTGTTGTAGTAGTCGCGGACCTCGCCCATGTAGGGCGCCATGTGGGAGAGGTATCGCCCGGCGTCCACGGTGAGCGCCCAGCCCGCGGCCATCGCCGCGGCGGGGATCGCCACCGCGGCCACGAAGGGCTGCCACTGCCTCCGGATCAGGGGCAGCACCAGTAGCGGGGCCAGCATCGGCTTGATCGCCAGTGACAGTCCCATCGCCACGCCGGCCCACCAGAGCCGGCGCCGGTGCAGCAGATAGAGGAACGCCACCTGGCACAGGAAGATCACGCCGTTGACGTTGGTGAAGATCAGGGTGTTGGTGACGGCCTCGGTGCAGAAGGCGCCCAGGAGGATCGCCGGGGCCGCGAACGAGCGGACGTCGAGGTCGAACAGACGCATCAGGAGCCACAGTGCGCCGATGATCGCCGCGGTGTTGATGACGATGAACAGCCATCGAGCGACCGTGTAGTTGTCGATGACACCGAAGGGAGCCAGCAGGAACGTGCCACTCGGCGCGTAGAGGTAGTGCGGCTGGACCGTGATCAGGTTCTCGCTGTAGACGGGCTCGCCGGCCAGGAACCGCCTGGTGGCCGCGTAGACGGTCCCGAAGTCGTTGGTGACGGACCCGTTGACGGCCTTGATCAGGACGCGGTGGATCACTGTCATGATCGCCAGCGGCCACAGGATCTGATTGAGCAGGCGGGGCACGGCGTCAGTGCTTCGGGTCGGCAACGGCACGATGTGCAGGCTACCGGCCCCCGGTCGGTCCCCCGCGCAGGCGCCCCGGTGGGCCGGTCCGACCGGGCCCCGTGGTGGCGGGCCGGTCAGGAGGGACAGGCGATGGATCGGTCGACCGACGTCGGGTCATCGAGGAACTGCGTGACCGCGGACGCGGCACAGTCGGAGTGGAGGATGACCCGCGAACCCGGGGCACCCCAGGTCAGGGTGCGGAGGTCGTCGGCCCCGGCGGCCGACAACCTTCCCGCGGTCGGTTCCAGGGCGGCGGCGCCCGCGAGGGGGTCGGCGATACCGCCGAGCAGGAGGACGGGAGCGGGTCCGGGGAGTTCCACCGTGGTCTGCCCGGGGACGGGCCAGGTCGAGCAGGCCGACAGCTGGGAAGCCAGGATCTCTCCGAACGGCTCGTCGTCCGCCCATTCGGCGGCGAGTTCGGGCACGCGGTTGACCGGCACCCGTCGGGGCAGGTCGGAGCACCCCGCGACGTAGGACAGAGACGAACTCGCCAATGCCTCCGCCCGGGCACGAACCGACGGCGGGATCACGCCCGGCCCCGCCGCCACGAGGTCGCCGAGGATCACATCCCCCTCGGACGCGGCCGGGGCGGAGGCGCCGGACAGGTCCGCCAGGGCGGACCGGATCACGTCGGACAGCAGGGCGGCCGGTACGCGGGCACCCGGCTCCCGGGCCGCGTCGAGTGCGCGGGTGACCGCGTCGACCTTCTCGTCCGGGCGGCCCGGTCCGCATTCGGTGCGGGTGCACGAGGCCGCCCACAGCCGCAACGCGGCGTCGGAGCCGTCGAGGGCCGAACGTGCCGCGGTCTCCTGGTCGCCGTCCCAGGGCGCGGGGGAGTCGAGGACCAGGAGAGCGACCCGCCCCGGGTGGGCTGTGGCGAAGTGCAGAGCGGTGGCGGCGCCCGCGCCGAGTCCGAGCACCGCCAACCCGGGCACGTCCCACGACTGCCGCAGCTCCTCGAGGTCCTCAGCGGCACCGGCCGAACCGAAGTCGAGTTCGCGGCCGGGGAGCAGGTCGGTGCAGGACTGGGCGGTCTCGGCGAGATCCCCGCGAAGTTCGGGGGACCCCGGGTCCGTGCCCGCCTGGGCGAGCCCGTCCAGTGTGCGCCTGGCCGCGGGGGTCAGGCACGTACCGGCCGGTCCGGTCCGCCCCCTGTGATCCACGATCACGACGGGGTGTGAACCGGTGATCTGCCTCCCGGTCGAGGCGAACCGGACCGCGAGGTCGTCGGCGGCGCTACCCGGGCCGGCGACGACGACGAGGGGAGCAGCGTCCTCCGGTGTGCCGTCCGTGGTGACCCGTAGCACCGGGGTCTCGCTGAGCAGGGCGCAGTCGACACGGGACCCCTCGGGCACCCCGCGCGTGCCGCCGTCGGCACACGGGACCCAGTCGAACTCTGACCGTGGAGCCGTCCATTCGGGTGGCTCCACTAGTCCGGTGTCCTCTCCCGTACCGGTGGAACGACCGGGCCCGTCCCCGGTGGCGAGCCCGGGTCCCGTCGACGGCAGCGGCGCACACCCGGCGGCCACCACGGCCAGCGCCGCCACCACGGCACCGGCCGCCCGAGCGATCCGTACCCGGGTCACCCTCCGGCCACCCAGCGGGTGTAGAGACCGCCCCGCGGGCAGGTGAAGGCCGACACCACCCGCATGGGCACCCGCGCCCGGCCGGGTCCGGAGGTCAGCGTCGAGGTCTCGCCGCCGATGATGACCTCGGGCGCCAGCGACAGCACGAGTTCGTCGACAGCTCCCTCCAGGAGCAACGAACCGAGTAGTCGTGGACCGCCCTCGAGGTCCACCTCGTCGGCGCCGAGTCGGGAGGCCAGCGAGCGGACCGCGGCTCCGGTCGGACCCGGGTCGAGCAGGTGCACGGTGACGCCGCGCTCCCGCGCGGCCTCGACGCGCCGGGCGCTCACGCCGTGTGCGGCCGCGATGTGGACCCGGTCTCCGGCGCCGGCGGCGTGATCTACGAGCCGGTCGGACAGCTCCCGGGTGAGCACCATGATGAGAGGGGCCGGACCGGTGCGCCTGTCGGCCCAGACCGGGCTCACCCGCGCGGGACCGTATCCCTCGGTGATCGCGGTTCCCGAGCCCACCAGGATGATGTCGGCCCGGGCCCGCATGGCGTCGTAGACCAGCTTGTCGGTCGGTGTCCCCAGTCCCGCGCTCCGGCCGTCGATGGTGGTGGTCCCGTCCACGGAGGAGATCATGACGGCACGGATCAGCGGGGTCACCGCAGTCGGCTCCGGCTCCAGCGCCGTCCAGATCAGGTCGAGTGCCGCCGGATCGTCGTCGACTACGGGAGGTCGGGTCGACCGCACCTGGGGCTCCTTCCGTTCTGACGCCTGTCGCCCCACGATAGGCTCTTCACATGGTCTCTCGCCTCGTTGATGTCACCCCGGTGGTCCCCGCTGACCAACTCGTGGCCCAGATGGTCCCGCCGTCGATGTTCAACGACGTGAGTTTCGAGTCCTACATCCCGGACCCGGCGGAGCCGTCGCAGTCCGCCGCGGTCAAGGCGTGTCGCGAGTTCGCGGAGGCGGTCGTCTCCCGCCGTTCCCCCAGGAAGGGACTGTTCGGGCGTCGTCCCAAGGCGGTCCAGGGCGCGGGGATCTACCTCGACGGAGGCTTCGGCGTCGGGAAGACCCACCTGCTCACCTCGATCTACCACACCTGCCCCGAGCCCAAGGCGTTCGGCACGTTCGTCGAGCTCACCCACGTGGTGGGTGCCCTGGGCTTCAACCGGGCGGTGGAGGAGCTCTCCGGGCACTCGGTGCTGTGCATCGACGAGTTCGAGCTCGACGACCCCGGGGACACGATGCTGGTGTCCCGACTGCTCGCGGAGCTGACCACGGCGGGCGTCAGTGTGGCCGCCACCTCCAACACCCTCCCCGAGCAGCTCGGTGAGGGGCGGTTCGCGGCCAAGGACTTCATGCGGGAGATCCGCAAGATGTCGGGGATCTTCGAGTCGATCCGCGTCGACGGGCCCGACTACCGTCACCGGAACCTCCCGCCCGCGCCCGACCCGATGTCGGAGTCCGATCTCGAGGCGGAGGCCGGCGCGGACCCCGGGGCGACACTGGACGATTTCGGCGAGCTGTGCGACCACCTGGCCACCCTCCACCCGTCCAAGTACAACCGGCTCGTCGACGGGGTGACCAGAGTGTGCCTACGCGACGTCGGACCGCTGCCGGATCAGGCCATCGCCCTGCGCCTGGTCGTGCTGGCGGACCGTCTCTACGACGCGGGGATCCCCGTCCGGAACTCGGGGGACAAGCTCGACGCGATCTTCACCGACGAGATGATCGCCGGCGGGTACCGAAAGAAGTACCTGCGCGCCACATCCCGGCTCCTCGCGCTCTCACGTTTCGACACGGTCGGGGGCTGAACGGTCGGCTGGGAGCCTCGGTCGTCTAGGCGCCCCGGGCCGTCCCGCCCAGTTCCTTCTCGTACACCACATCGGTGTTCGCGACGCCGCCCACATCGAAGGTCCGGGCGCCCCGCTCGACGAATCCCTGCTTGTCGTAGAACCTGCGGGCCCTGGTGTTGGCCACGTTCGTGGCGAGCCACAGGCTGCGCACACCACGACCGGAAGACAGCCGGACGATCTCGGCGAGCACCCGGGTAGCGACGCCCGAACCGTGGTGGCCGGGGTCGACGTACAGTTTGCTGATCCCGACGGTGGGTCGGTGGAGGATCTGACCGGCGCATGTCGGATCCATGCCGGTGCCGTCGAGCAGCAGCGCGTACCCGACGAGCTCACCCTCCGGGGTCCTCGCCGCCAGGAGGACGTGCCCGGGGGTGACGAGATGACCCCCCAGGGCCCCACTCGAGAGGTGGAGGGCGATGAACGAGTCGACGGCGTCCCGGGGCAGATCCGGGGGACACGCCAACGGGAAGGTCCGTGCTGCCAGGTCGGCGATCGAGTCGAGGTCCGACACGACGGCGGGTTCGACTCGGATGGCCACCACGGGAGCCTATCGGGCCGCCGCGATCAGACGTGCAGGTGCAGGTTCTCGGTCCCGGTCACCCCGGACATCACGACCCTCTCCGAGTCGTCCCCGCCCCCCAGGACCATCGTGACCTCGTAGGTGTCCGTGGCCGTGCGGCGCAGGTCGGCGAGGATGCCCGTGGTGTGCCGGAGGTCGATGACCCGGCCCCGGACGTCCTCCAACGGGACAGAGTCGACTGTCATCGTGTGTGGAAGCTTGTGTACGGCGGACATGCTCTGATGATGAGTGATCTCCATCACACCACGGGCACGGACGCATACCGAACAGGGAGCGAAATGCACGACGCCCCGGCGGTCAGCCGGGGCGTGTCTCGTGGTGCGCGATACTGGGATTGAACCAGTGACCTCTTCCGTGTCAGGGAAGCGCTCTCCCGCTGAGCTAATCGCGCGGGGATCTCCGTCCGGATCACTCCGGCATGGAGGTGGAGACGGGAATCGAACCCGTGTTGACGGCTTTGCAGGCCGCTGCCTCACCACTCGGCCACTCCACCGCAAAGGTATCGAGCCTGGTGAGGACGTCCTGGCTCCTCGATCCCTCCGAGCGGATGACGGGATTCGAACCCGCGACCCTCACCTTGGCAAGGTGATGCGCTACCAGCTGCGCCACATCCGCATCGCTTCCCGGCTCGCTGTTGCTCACCGCGTTGCGAGAATGAACATTAGCCGAACCGGATCTTGGAATACAAATCGGGGGTCGAAAATGGGTCCCCACCTGCGTAGACAACCGAATCTGCGCCACTGCGTCGCCGTGCGTCCGGGGTCTCGGGATGTGTCCCTGCGTTGCACGAGCGTCGGGTCGACCCCGAATTGGGACGGCGCGTCGGGCTTGCTACAGTGTTCCGGTGCCGATCGAGAGATCGGGCCACACGCGGTCCTATAGCTCAGTGGAAGAGCGCTCCGTTCACACCGGAGAGGTCACTGGTTCGAACCCAGTTAGGACCACAGAACGCCTGCAGCCCCCGCCCCGGTACCCGGGAATCGGGGGCTGCGTGCGTATGCGGGGCCGCCGGCCCGAGCGGCTCAGGGCTGCCGGCCGACGAGGGCCTGCTCGAGGGCCTGCCCGAACACCTCGACGGGCTGTGCACCGCTGACGGCGAGACGGCCGTCGAAGACGAAGAACGGCACGCCCGTCACCCCGATCCCGCGGGCGGCCTCGGTGTCATCCCGCACGCGGTCGCCGAACCCGTCCCCGGTCAGCATCCCGTCGACGGCGTCGGCAGGCAGCCCGGCCCGGACTCCGATGCGCCTGAGTACCTCCGGATCCGAGAGCCGCTCGCCGTTGGTGAAATAGGCCCTGCGCAGCGCCTCGTCGACCTGGTCCGCCAGGTCGTGATCGGCTGCGAGCGCCGCCAACCGGTGGGCGTCGAAGGTGGAGGAGACCCTGGAGGAGCGCCAGTCGTACCCCAACCCGAGTTCCCGGAACCGGTCGGCCATCTGTTCCTGCCCGGCCTCGGCTTCCGTCAGGGTCATCCCGTACTTGCGCGAGAGCATCTGGGCGGCGGACTCCTCATCCCCGCGCTCACCGTGGCGGGGCGCGGCGGAATCGAGCTCGAAGGCCCGCCAGACCACCTCGACCTCCGTCCCCGGGTGCTCGGAGCGGAAGGCCTCCAACGCGGCCTCGAGGTGTCGTTTGCCGATCCAGCAGAACGGGCAGACGACGTCGGACCAGATGTCTATGCGCATGGCGGGTACAACGGTCCGAGGCGGTCCGGGATTCCAGGAGTCGCCGGGTAGCATGGACCGGCCCAGGTACCTCACAGGATCTGGTGCGCCCGTCACGGATGGCCCAGAGTCACCCGTCGTCCACTGCCTAGGAGATCTCCCCCCGTGTCCGAGAACCGCATGCCGGAAGCCGAAGTCGACGTGACGGGTGCGGGCGCAGTGACGACAACCGTGACCACCACCGTCATCCCGGCGGGAGAGCCGGCGGGCAAGGTCCTCGCCGAGAGGGAACTGCAGTCGAAGAGCGGCCCGGAGACGGTCGTAGTGGTGCGCGATCCCGGCGGCGTGTTGCGGGATCTGTCGTGGGCGCCCGAGTCCGACACCGAGGTCGAGCTCGTCCGCGCGGACACCGAGGACGGCAGGTCCGTCATCAGGCACTCCTGCGCCCACGTGTTGGCGCAGGCCGTCCAGGACAAGTTCCCGGAGGCCAAGCTGGGGATCGGACCGCCGATCGAGAACGGCTTCTACTACGACTTCGATGTCGCGGAGCCGTTCACGCCCGAGGACCTCAAGGACCTCGAGAAGCGGATGAAGAAGATCATCAAGTCGGGACAGCGCTTCGCACGCCGCGAATACGCCTCGCTCGACGAGGCCCGCGCCGAGCTCGCCGGAGAGCCGTACAAACTGGAGCTCGTCGAGGACAAGGGCCGCGCGGACGCCGGCGACGCCGGCGGGGCAGACGCGCTCGAGGACGCCGAGATCATGGAGGTCGGGGCCGGCGCACTGACCGCGTACGACAACCTCAACCCGCGCACGGGCGAGGTGGTCTGGTCGGACCTGTGCCGGGGCCCCCACACACCGACCACCAAGTTCATCCCGGCGTTCACCCTCACCCGCTCGTCGGCCGCGTACTGGCGTGGCGACCAGAAGAACGCCGGTCTCCAGCGGATCTACGGCACCGCGTGGGAGAGCACCGAGGCGATGGACGCCCACCTCGACCGGTTGGCGGAGGCGGAGAAGCGCGACCACCGGCGGCTCGGCACGGAGCTCGACCTGTTCAGTTTCCCGGACGAGATCGGCTCCGGCTTCCCGGTGTTCCACCCGCGCGGTGGGATCATCCGCAACGAGATGGAACAGCACTCGCTCAAGCGCCATCTGTCGGCCGGGTACTCCCTGGTCAACACCCCGCACGTGACCAAGGGCGATCTGTTCCGCAAGTCCCAGCACCTGAGCTGGTACTCCGAGGGGATGTTCCCCCCCATGATCCTGGACGCGGAGTACGACGCCGACGGCAAGGAGACCAAGCCGGGGCAGGACTACTACGTCAAGCCCATGAACTGCCCCATGCACAACCTCGTGTTCGACTCCCGGGGCCGCTCCTATCGTGAGCTCCCGTTGCGGATGTTCGAGTTCGGCACCGTGTACCGGTACGAGAAGTCCGGCGTCATCCACGGGCTGACCCGCGCCCGCGGCTTCACCCAGGACGACGCCCACATCTACTGCACCGAGGACCAGATGGAGGGCGAGATCGCCTCCGTCCTGTCGTTCATCATCTCGCTGTTGCGCGACTACGGCCTCGAGGACTTCTACCTGGAGCTGTCCACCAAGGACCCGGAGAAGTACGTCGGCGGCGACGAGATCTGGGAGCGGGCGACCGAGACGCTGCGTCGGGTGGCCACGAACTCCGGCCTCGAGCTGGTCCCGGACCCGGGCGGGGCCGCCTTCTACGGCCCCAAGATCTCGGTCCAGGCGCGCGATGCGATCGGTCGGACCTGGCAGATGTCCACGGTGCAGCTCGACTTCAACCTCCCCGAACTGTTCGACCTCACCTACAACGCCGCGGACGGCACCAAGACGCGACCGGTGATGATCCACCGGGCGCTCTTCGGCTCGATCGAGCGGTTCTTCGCGGTGCTGCTCGAGCACTACGCGGGCCTGTTCCCGGCGTGGCTCGCGCCCGTCCAGGTGGTGGGCATCCCCGTGGCCGAGGCGCACGAGAAGCACCTCGAGGACGTGATCGACGAGCTCCGCGGCCGGGGGATCCGCGCCGAACTGGATCTGGCGGACGAGCGGATGCAGAAGAAGATCCGCAACCACACGACCGGCAAGGTCCCGTTCATGCTGCTGGCCGGCGACAGGGACGTGGAGGCGGGCGCGGTGAGCTTCCGCTTCCCCGACGGGACGCAGCTCAACGGGGTGTCCCGGAACGCCGCGATGGACAAGATCGGCTACTGGATCAATTCGCGCCGCAACGACGTGCCCACCGCGGAGCGGGTGTGACGCCCCGGGAGTCGACCCCGGCGGACGGGTATCGGGCGGATGAGTATCACCAGTACGGGGTGGGGGAGGACCGCCTGCAACGGCTGTGGACCCCGTACCGGATGTCCTACATCGCCCAGTCACGGCCCGAACCCGCCGAGGGGATGACCGGGGAGCCGTTCCTCGACATCCCCCGGATGAGCGACGAGGACGGCCTGGTGGTCGCCCGGGGCGACCACGTCTACGTGGTGCTCAACCTGTACCCGTACAACCCGGGACACAGCATGGTGGTGCCGTACCGCAAGGTCGCCGACCTCGAGGACCTGGACGACGGCGAATCCCGCGAACTCATGTCGTACACCCAGCACCTGATCCGTGTCATCAAGGCCGTCTCGCGGCCCGATTCGTTCAACGTGGGACTCAACCTGGGCAACGCGGCCGGCGGCTCACTCGCCGAGCATCTGCACCAGCACGTCGTGCCGCGCTGGATCGGCGACGCCAACTTCATTACCGTGACCGGCGGAACCAAGGTGTTGCCGCAGTTGCTCCGTCAGACCCGGCAACTGCTGGCCGAGGCGTGGCCGACGGTGCCCGGGCCTGCCAACACCTGATTGCGGGGGGACGAATGCTCAGCGAGTTCGGAAGGTCGGGGGTCACCAAGGTGGCACACCCCCTGGCCACGTTCCTGGTCCGGATGGGGGTCACCGCCAACGGGATCACCCTCACCGGGCTCGTCCTGACCTGCGCCGCGGCCGTGCTGCTGTTCGGGAACGGCCACCTGGTCGCAGGCGCGATCGTGATCGCCCTGTGCACCCTGCTCGACCTGGTCGACGGTGCGGTCGCACGCGCCGATGACGGCGGGTCGCCCTACGGAGCCCTGGTCGACGCCGTGTCGGACCGGGTCGCCGATGGGGTGATCTTCGGTTCACTGGTGTGGTGGCTGGTCGAGGTGGAATCGGAGAACGGCTACGCGCTGCTGATGTTGCTGGCGTGCCTGGTGCTGTCCCAGGTGGTCTCCTATTCCAAGGCCCGTGCGGACGCGGGCGGACTGCGCACCCCGGGTGGTCTGATGGAGCGCGCCGACCGCCTGGTCCTGATCCTGCTGGGCGCCGGGTTGGAGGGGCTGGGCGTCCCGTGGGCCCTCGAGGTCGCGGCCACCGCGGTGGCGGTGGGCAGCCTGATCACCGTGGTCCAGCGGGTGTGGGGCGGTCGTGCCGATCACCTCGGGCGGGTCGCGCGTCTCGACGCCCCGACGGCGGGCGAACGATGACCAGGGGATTGATGACGTCTGTGGGCGAGCGACTCTCCGACCTCGGCTACGCGGCGGGCTGGGCCGTGGTCCGGGCGCTACCCGAGCCGCTGGCCCGCGCGCTCTTCAGGGCCGGCGCCGACGTCGCAGCCCGCAGGCAGGGCGAGGACTCCCAGCTGCGCAGGAACCTCGCCCGGGTCCTGGGGGTGACGCCGGCCGAGGTGCCCGACGACCTCATCCGGGACTCCTTCCGCTCCTATGCGCGCTACTGGCGGGAGGCGTTCCGTCTGCCGTCCATGGACCGCGAGGCCGTGGCCCGGGAGATGGACCGGACCATCGCGGGAGTGGACCACCTCGACGCGGCCCTGGCGCAGGGGCGCGGAGTGGTCGTGGCGCTTCCGCACTCGGCCAACTGGGATCTGGGCGGGACGTGGCTGGCCCGGCGCTACGGCGGATTCGCGACGGTGGCGGAGCGGCTCGAGCCCGAATCGCTCTACCAGCGCTTCCTCGACTTCCGGGAGGGTCTGGGGTTCACGATCTACCCGCACACCGGCGGCCCCACCCCGCCGCTGGATGCACTCAGGGACTACCTCGCCGGCGGCGGGATCGTGTGCCTGCCCGGCGAGCGCGACCTGCGCCGCACCGGGGTGCCCGTGACGTTCTTCGGGGAGACCACCCGCATGCCGGCCGGTGCCGCCAGGCTCGCGGTGGAGACCGGGGCACCGTTGTTGGTGGCGCAGTTCTGGTATGAGGACGAGGAGACGATGCGGGTCAGGATCACGCCGCCGATCAACGTCTCCGGCGGTGTCGAGGCCGGGGTGCAGGCGATGGCCGACCTCTTCGCGGAGGGCATCGCCCGCCACCCGGCCGACTGGCACATGCTCCAGCCCCTGTGGCTCGACGACCTCCCCGCCGACCGGCGCGCGCGGATCGAGGGTTGATCACGTCGTGCGCATCGGCATGATCTGCCCGTACTCCTTCGATGCACCGGGCGGGGTACAGGCACATGTGGTGGACCTGACGGAGGAGCTACGACGGCGCGGTCACACGGTCCGTGTGCTGGCCCCGGGGCGTCCCGAGAACGCGCCGGTGTCCGGGATGACCCTGACCGGGCCGGGGGTGCCGATCCCGTACAACGGCTCCGTCGCACGCCTGAGTTTCGGACCCGCGGCCTGGCGGGCCACCCGCCAGTGGCTCCGCCGGGAGCCGCTGGACGTACTGCACATCCATGAACCCAACGCGCCGGGGGTCGGGATGTTCGCGCTGGCCATGGCCTCGGGGCCCATCACGGCCACCTTCCACACCTCCACCTCCGGTTCGATGATCCTCGGTGCGGCCGACGGCGCGCTGGCCCCGCTGCTGGAGAAGATCCGTGGACGAATCGCCGTGTCGACCCTCGCCCGGCGGTGGCAGATGGAGGCCCTGGGATCCGATGCGGTGGAGATCCCGAACGGTGTGGACGTGGCCTCGTTCCGGGACGTCGATGCCGGCGCGGAACGCTCGGGAGCGCCCACCGTGGCCTTCCTCGGGCGTTACGACGAACCGCGCAAGGGGATGGACGTGCTCGTCGCCGCACTCCCGGCGGTGCTCGCGGAGGTTCCCGGGCTCCGGTTGCGGATCATGGGTGACGGCGACGAGCGCGCCCTGCGTTCCCGGTTGCCGTCAGGACTGGACGTGGAGTTCCTCGGCCGTGTCGACGATGCGCGCAAGGCCGCCGTGCTCGCGGGGTCGGACGTCTACTGCGCCCCCAACACGGGCGGGGAGAGCTTCGGCATCGTCCTGGTCGAGGCGATGGCCGCGGGAACCGCGGTGGTGGCCTCCGATCTCGACGCGTTCCGTCGTGTCCTGCGCGACGGGGAGTGCGGGGAACTCGCCGCGGTGGGGGACCCCGCAGCCCTGGCCGCCTCCCTCGTCGGCGTGCTCGGCGACGACGCCCGCAGGGACGGCCTCCGCACCCGCGCGGCCGAGGCGGTCCGCGAGTACGACTGGCCGGTCGTGGCGGAGAGGGTGATCCGCGTGTACGAGACCGTCCGTGGGCCGGGGGAGACCATCAGTGTCCGGTGAAGTGATCCTCCTCGTCGTCGTCCTGTCCCTTCTCGCGGCGACCGCACTACTCGCCGCATACCTGACCGCCCACCGCCTCGACCGCCTCCACATCCGCACCGATCTCGCCCGTGCCGCTCTCGTCGGCGCCCTCGAACGCCGTCACACGGTGACGGCGGCCGTCATCGTCGACCTCGCCGACCGTGATCCCGGTGCCGCGCGGCGGTTGTCCCGAGCGCTGGCGCTGGCCCGCGCCCATCCGCCCGACGCGGTGGCCGGGGACGACCCGGCACCCGAGCCGGACAGCCGTGGGTGGCGGCCCTCCAGGGACCCGGGGGACGACGAGGCCGCGGAGGCGGAACTCGCCGAGAACACCCTCGGTGTACTACTGACGGGGTTGGACGAGACCGTGCTCCCCGACCACCTGGCGGCCGAACTGGTGGACGTGACCGACCGGGTGTCGATGGCGCGCAGCTTCTACAACGACGCCGTGCGCGACACCCGGTCCCTGCGCGAGAAGACCACGGTGAGAGCGCTCCGGTTGGCGGGTCGCGCGCCGATGCCCGACTACGTCGAACTCGGCGACCACCCGCCGGTGGGAGGATGACCGGACACGGTGGGACGGCGGTTGGGGAACCGACGTCAGGTCGACCTACACTGGACGCCTACGACGAGTCATCAACGCCGGAAAGGCCTATTTCGTGAGCGAGCCGCAGTCCACCGAGAACACCACCGGAACCGCACGCGTCAAGCGAGGTATGGCCGAGATGCTCAAGGGCGGTGTCATCATGGACGTCGTCACCGCCGAGCAGGCCAAGATCGCCGAGGACGCCGGCGCCGTCGCCGTCATGGCGCTCGAGCGTGTCCCCGCCGACATCCGCGCCCAGGGCGGCGTGGCCCGCATGAGCGACCCGGACCTCATCGACGGGATCATCGAGGCCGTCTCCATCCCCGTCATGGCCAAGGCCCGCATCGGCCACTTCGTCGAGGCGCAGATCCTCCAGGCCCTCGGTGTGGACTACGTCGACGAGTCCGAGGTCCTCACCCCGGCGGACTACGCCAACCACATCGACAAGTTCGAGTTCACCGTCCCCTTCGTGTGCGGCGCCACCAACCTCGGAGAGGCCCTGCGGCGCATCACCGAGGGCGCGGCGATGATCCGCTCCAAGGGCGAGGCCGGGACCGGCGACGTCTCGAACGCCACCACGCACATGCGCAAGATCCGCCAGGAGATCCGCCGCCTGCAGAACCTGCCCGTCGACGAGTTGTACGTGGCCGCCAAGGAGCTCCAGGCGCCGTACGACCTGGTCAAGGAGGTCGCGCAGAAGGGCAAGCTCCCCGTCGTGCTGTTCACCGCCGGCGGGATCGCCACCCCGGCCGACGCCGCGATGATGATGCAGCTCGGCGCCGAGGGCGTCTTCGTCGGATCCGGCATCTTCAAGTCGGGCAACCCCTCCGATCGGGCCAAGGCGATCGTCAAGGCCACCACCTTCCACGACGACCCGGAGATGCTCGCCACCATCTCCCGCGGTCTCGGCGAGGCCATGGTCGGCATCAACGTGGACGACATCCCGGAGCCGCACCGGCTCGCCGAGCGGGGTTGGTGACCCGCCGGTGGCCAAGATCGAGGACATCCTCGCGATCGAGCGGATCGACCGCGACCTCTACCGCGGACACCCGATCGAGACACACCTGCAGCGCACCTTCGGCGGTCAGGTCGCCGGCCAGACACTGACCGCCGCGGTGAGCACCGTCGACGACGACAAGCACGTCCATTCCCTCCACGGGTACTTCATCCGCCCGGGGATCCCCTCGGCACCCACCGTCTTCCAGGTCGACCGGCTGCGCGACGGTCGCAGCTTCGCCACCCGACGGGTCACCGCGATCCAGGAGGGCGAGCCCATCTTCTCGATGTCGGCCTCGTTCCACCTCCGCGACCAGGAGGGTATCGAGCACCAGGACCCGATACCCGACGTGATCGACGCCGAGGAGATCCCCGCTCCCCGGTACGAGGATCTGGACGAGACCCACCGCGTCTTCGTGGACGAGTGGGCGCAGTGGGACATCCGGATGGTGCCCCCGGAGAAGCTCCGCGGGTCCTCGCAGATCGCCTCGCAGCAGCGCGTGTGGTTCCGCTGCGTGGACGAGTTGCCGGACGACCCCAACTTCCACGTGTGCACCCTGGCCTACATGTCCGACATGACCCTGCTCAGCTCGGCCAAGGTCATCCACCCGGACGAACCCACCCAGGACGCCTCACTCGACCACGCCATGTGGTTCCTTCGCCCGTTCCGGGCCGACGACTGGCTGCTGTACGACCAGACCTCCCCGTCCGCCTTCGGTGGCCGCGCGCTCACCCAGGGACGGATCTTCGACCGGACCGGCCGACTCGTCGCGGCGGTCACGCAGGAGGGGCTGTCACGCAGCTTGAGAGAGGGAGCGCAGTCCTTCCCCGTCGATCTGTCGGGCACCGACACCGACCGCACCGGCCGCGACCGCACCGACAGCGACCGCGCCGATACCGATCGCGGGGATGCCGGTTCCCGCGGGGACCGCGGGTGAGCGCTCCGGACCGTCCCCGGATCGGCGTGCTCGCCCTGCAGGGCGACGTCGCCGAGCACCTGAACCACCTGGAGGCCGTCGGGGCCGAGGCCGTGACGGTGCGCCGCGTTTCGGAACTCGACTCGGTCGACGCGCTGGTGCTGCCGGGTGGTGAGTCGACGGCGATGAGCCGGCTGCTGGGCGTGTACGAGATGTACCAGCCGGTGTCCGAGCGGATCTCGGGCGGCATGCCCGTCTACGGCTCGTGCGCGGGCATGATCCTGCTCGCCTCCGTCGTGCTCGACACCCGCCCGGACGCCACGTGGTTCTCCGCGATCGACATGACGGTCCGCCGGAACGCCTTCGGGCGGCAGGTCGACTCGTTCGAGGCCGACCTCGTCGTCGACGCCCTCGGCCCCGACCCGTTCCGGACCGTCTTCATCCGGGCACCGTGGGTGGAGACGGTGGGTCCCGACGTCGAGGTACTCGCCGGCGTCCGCGCCTCCGACGGCCTCGACCACGTGGTCGCGGTGCGCCAGGGGAACGCCCTCGCGACCTCGTTCCACCCCGAGGTCACCGACGATGTTCGCGTCCACCGGTACTTCGTCGACATGGTCCGGGCGGCGACCTCGTAGACTGACGGACCACCACACCGAGATCTCACACCGACACCCCGGAGGGCGGAACACGCCATGTCAGGCCATTCCAAGTGGGCCACCACCAAGCACAAGAAGGCCGCGATCGACTCCAAGCGCGGCAAGCTCTTCGCCAAGCTCGTCAAGAACATCGAGGTGGCGGCCCGTACGGGCGGCGGTGACCCCGACGGCAACCCGACGCTGTTCGACGCCATCCAGAAGGCCAAGAAGAACTCGGTCCCGGGCGACAACGTCGAGCGTGCGCGCCGGCGTGGCGCCGGCGAGGAGGCGGGCGGCGCCGACTGGGAGACCATCATGTACGAGGGCTACGGCCCGAACGGCGTGGCGATGCTCATCGAGTGTCTGACCGACAACCGCAACCGCGCCGCCATGGAGGTGCGGACGGCCATGACCCGCAACGGCGGGAATCTGGCCGACCCGGGTTCGGTGGCCTACCTCTTCGCCCGGAAGGGCGAGATCGTCCTGGACAAGGGCGAATTGGAGGAGGACGACGTCCTCATGGCCGTGCTAGAGGCCGGCGCGGAGGAGGTCAACGACCTCGGGGACCGGTTCGAGGTGATCTGTGAGCCCACCGACCTCGTCGAGGTGCGGACGGCGCTCCAGGAGGCCGGGATCGACTACGACTCCGCCGAGTCGGGCTTCCGCGCCTCCGTCGAGGTCACGGTCGACGCGGAGGGGGCGGGCAAGATCTTCAGGCTGATCGACGCGCTCGAAGACTCCGACGACGTCCAGAACGTCTACTCCAACGTGGACGTCCCCGACGACGTGCTGGCGGGCCTCGACTCCTGAGCCCGCCCCCGCTGGTAGGGTCTCGAACGTAGGTTCTATCACCGGTCGGCGGAGGTTGCGATGCGCGTCATGGGTGTTGACCCGGGGTTGACCCGGTGCGGTCTCGCGCTGATCGAGACCGCGCCGGGTCGATCCGTGACGGCTCTCGACGTGGACGTGGTGCGGACGAGGTCGGACGAACCGCTCGAGCGTCGACTGCGGGCGGTCCACGAGGTGGCGGACGAGTGGATGGCGATCCACCGGCCTGACGTGGTGGCGATCGAGCGCGTCTTCGCCCAGAACCAGGTCTCCACCGCGATGGGCACGGCACAGGCCGCGGGGGTGGTCGCCATGGCCGCGGCGTACCGGGACATCCCGGTGGCGTTCCACACCCCCTCGGAGGTGAAGGCGGCCGTCACCGGCAGCGGCCGCGCGGACAAGAAGCAGATGACGCTCATGATCACGCGGATCCTCGGTCTGCAGCAGCCCCCGAGCCCCGCCGACGCGGCCGACGCGCTCGCGCTGGCGGTGTGTCACAGCTGGCGGGCGCCCATGCAGGGCCGGGTGTCCTCCCTGGACGCGCAGGTGGCCAGGTCGCGCGCCGGGTTCGAGGCCAAGGTTCTCGAGGGCAGGGCGGCCGCGGCGACCGAGGCGGCACACGCCGACCGGACACGGAACGGGTCCGCGTCCGCCGACCAGGAACGTGCCCGGGCCGCCGCCCGGGCGATGGCCCGGACGAAAGGAGTGCGGTGGTGATCGCCTCGATCAGGGGGACGGTGGCCGAGATCGGCCTGGACCGGTGCGTGGTGGAGGCGGGAGGCGTGGGCGTCCTGGTCCACGCGACCCCGGCCGCCCTGGCGGGGTTGCGCCGGGGCGACGAGGGCATGCTCCACACCGAGCTGGTGGTGCGCGAGGACTCGCTGACGCTCTACGGCTTCGACTCCGTGGACGCCCGTCGACTCTTCTCGACCGTCCAGACCGTCTCCGGGGTCGGGCCCCGGCTCGCACTCGCGATCGTGGCCACCCTCGAACCCGATGACCTGGTCAGAGCACTGGGAACCGAGGACGTCAAGGCCCTCACCCGGGTCCCCGGGGTCGGCAAGCGCACCGCCGAACGCATGGTGCTCGAACTCAAGGACAAGGTCGGGCCCGTACCCGAAACAGATGAGAGCGCCGGCGGACCCGGAGTGTCGTCGGCCCCGGCCGCGACCGAGGTGGCGGGGGCACTCGAGGGCCTGGGCTTCAGCGCTGTCGAGGCGGAGAAGACCGCCACCTCGGTCCTGGCGACCGATCCGGACCTCGGCCCGGCGGAGGCGCTCCGTCTGGCGCTGCGCTCGCTCGGGAAGCGCTGATGTCGGAGCCGTTCGAGCACGCGGACGCCCGACCCCGCCCGGCGGGTCATGACGACGCACCCGAGGCCGAGCTGTCGGCGTCGGTGACCCCGTTCGACACCGATGTCGAGGGCGCGCTGCGGCCCCGGAACCTGGGCGAGTTCATCGGACAGGAGACGGTCCGTGAACAACTCGACCTGGTGCTCACGGCAGCGACCAGACGGGGAGTGGTCCCGGACCACCTGCTGTTCTCCGGGCCTCCGGGCCTGGGCAAGACCAGCCTCGCCATGATCGTCGCGGCCGAACTGGGCGGGTCGCTACGGATCACCTCCGGACCCGCACTCGAACGCCCCGGGGACCTCGCCGCGATGCTCTCCAATCTCATCGAGGGCGACGTCCTTTTCATCGACGAGATCCACCGCATCGCGCGCCCCGCCGAGGAGATGCTGTACCTGGCGATGGAGGACTTCCGTATCGACATCATGGTGGGCAAGGGCCCCGGAGCCACCTCGATACCTCTGGAGATCGCCCCGTTCACGCTGGTCGGTGCCACTACGAGGTCGGGAGCGCTCACCGGCCCGCTGCGGGATCGCTTCGGGTTCACCGCCCACATGGACTTCTACTCGGACACCGACCTGGCACGGATCGTGTCCCGGGCCGCGGAGATCCTCGCGATCCCGGTGGAACCGGATGCGGCGACGGAGATCGCCGGGCGCTCCCGCGGGACGCCCCGGATCGCCAACCGCCTGCTCCGGCGGGTGCGCGACTTCGCGGAGGTACGGGCGGACGGCCGGGTCACCGTGCCCGTGGCGCGGGCGGCGCTCGAGGTCTACGAGGTCGACGCACTGGGTCTGGACAGGCTCGACCGAGCGGTTCTCCGGGCACTGCTCGTCCAACACGAGGGCGGGCCCGTGGGGTTGAGCACTCTCGCGGTGGCGGTGGGGGAGGAGTCGAGCACCCTCGAGGAGGTCTGCGAGCCGTTCCTCGTGCGTGCCGGTCTGCTCGCCCGCACCCCCCGTGGCCGGGTCGCCACGGCGGCGGCATGGGAGCACATGGGTCTCCGCCGTCCGGAACGCGACCCCGATCAACCGATGCTGCCGGTGGAGACCCGGCCGGGACCCGGCCCGCGCGGCTGACGACCGTGCTGGCATCCTCGAACGAGACCGGTCCGCTGTCCGGACCCGACACCATCGGACCCCGAACCGACGGGTCCGTCAGCCGAGAGGACCCCGCATGGGACTGGAACTACTACTGCCCCTGATGATCATCGCGCTCGTCGCGCTGATGTTCTTCCAGAGCTCCAAGCAGCGCAAGGCGATGAAGGAACTGAAGGAGATGCAGGCGTCACTCGCCGTGGGTGACAAGGTACTCACCACCTCGGGACTGCACGGGACGGTCGTGTCGATCGGGGAGGAGAGCCTGGTGCTGGAGATCTCCCCCGGCGTCCGGACCCAGTGGGACCGACGGGTGATCCGCGAGAAGCTCGACCGCGCGGTCGCCCCCGGTTCGGATCCCGCGACTGATCCCTCGGGTTCCTGACAAGCGACTACCGGCGAGTAGTGTGATGGGGCCGTCCAGCCGGAGGCCTCAGACGAATACCGAGAGAGATCACCTGTGTCACCAGTCCGTTCTCGAGGCGCCGACGCCCGCCCCAGGCCCTGGGCGCTGCTGTCCGCCTTCCTCCTGGTGCTGTTCATCCTCTTCCTCGCCGCGTTCGCCGTGGCGGACAGGGGTCTGACGCCCAAACTCGGTATCGACCTGCAGGGCGGCACCCGGGTCACCCTGATCCCCATCGGGGAGCCCGACGAGGCGGATCTCCAACTCGCGCAGGACATCATCCGGGATCGTGTCGACGGCCTCGGCGTCGCCGGCACGAGTGTCGTCATCGAGGGCAGCAATATCGTCCTCACCGTCCCCGGCGAGGACTCGAGCCAGGCCCGTGACCTCGGCACCACCTCGCAGCTCACCATCCGCCCCGTCCTCCAGGTGCAGCCCGTCGCCGAGGGCGACGTGGAACCGGTCCCGGCGGAGAAGGGCGACAGCGAGGCCGTGGCCCGGGAGGTCGCGGAGGCCCGTGAGGTCCGCCAGGGCGACCCCGCCGAACTCATCGAGAGACTGCCGGAGTTCCGCTGCCCCGAGCGTGACGTGCTGGCCGGCTTCGACGATCAGTCCCAGGCGCTCATCGCCTGCGGAGAGGGCGCCAAGTACGTTCTCGGCCCCGTCCCACTGCTCAACGGTGAACCCGAGGACGGTGATCGCCTCGACGGTCAGCAGATCGTCAAGGACTCGGTGAGCTCGGGCTTCAGTCAGCAGGCCGGTCAGAACGAGGTCTCCTTCCGCTTCACCGCCGGCCCCGGCGAACAGGGCAGCGCGACCTGGTCGCGCCTGACCCAGGAGAACCTCCAGCGCCAGATCGCCATCCTCCTCGACGGTGAGGTGATCAGCGCTCCGGTCGTCCAGGGTGTGACACCCGTCGGGTCGGCGACCTCCATCACCGGCAGCTTCAGCATGGACGAGGCGTCCTCACTGGCCGCCAACCTGCGCTACGGCGCCCTCCCGATCTCCTTCGAGGACCCGAACGTCGACAACGTTCCGGCGTCCCTCGGTCTCGCCTCCCTCGAGGCGGGGCTGCTCGCCGGCGCGATCGGGTTCCTGCTGGTCCTGGCCTACTCTGCGCTCTACTACCGGTTACTCGGCGTCCTCGCCTTCGTCTCCCTGAGCCTGTCGTTCCTGCTCACCTACGTGACCCTGGTGTTCCTCGGCTACACCATCGACTACAGCCTGGACCTCGCCGGGATCGCGGGGCTGGTGATCGGCATCGGTATGACCGCCGACTCGTACGTCGTGTTCTTCGAGCGCATCAAGGACGAACTCCGGGACGGGCACAGGTTCAGATCCGCCGTCCCGAGGGCGTGGAAGAGCGCCAGCCGGACCATCGTCACCGGCAACATGGTGAGCCTGATCGGCGCGGTGGTCCTCTACGTCCTCGCCACGGGAGAGGTCCGCGGTTTCGCCTTCACCCTGGGCCTGACCACCGTCATGGACGTCTTCGTCGCCTTCACTGTGACCTGGCCCTTCGTGTACCTCGCCTCGACCAGGTCGACGTTCGCCAAGCCGTGGGCCAACGGGATGGGTCGGATGGAGACGCTGCAGGCCGCTGCCGCCCATCAGCGCCGGCTCGACCAGAAGGCGGAGAGGGAGAGCGGGCAGTCCGGGGACCGTGGCGTGTCCGCCACCATCAACGGCCCCGGTGGAGCCACCGCGACCCTTCCCCGATCCGCCCGCCCCGTCACCGGGTCCGATCGCCCCACCACCGATGAGGAGGAGGGCCGATGAGCACTTCCACCGTCACCAGCGTCCCCGGGGACGACACCTCGTCCGGCGGTAGGCCGGACAGCCTGTTCACCCGGCTCTACACCGGAACGGGCGCGTTCGGGATCGTGCCCAACCGTCGACGGTTCTACGTCCTGACCACGGTGATCGTCGCCATCTGCCTGGCCAGCATCCTGTTCCGTGGGTTCAGCTTCGGTATCGACTTCACAGGTGGCACCAAGCTCACCATGCCGGCGGGCGACATCGACAAGGACCGCGTGCCGGCGGTGATCGTGGACGCCATCGGCGAGGAACCGCAGACGGTCCAGATCGTCGGTTCCGGAGCGGCCCGCATCGTCGAGGTCGAGACCAGTTTCCTCACCAGCGACGAGATCCGGGCGGCGAAGAACGCGCTCTTCGAGGAGTTCCAGCCGGTCGCGGCGAGCGGGGAGCCCTCCGTCTCGGCGATCGGCGACTCCGCCCGGAGCGAGAGCTGGGGCGGCCAGGTCACGGAGAAGGCGTTGATCGCCCTGGCGGTCTTCCTGGTGATCGTCTTCGGTTACATCGCGTTCCGGTTCGAATGGCAGATGGCGGTGGCCGCGATCGTCGCACTGCTGTTCGACGTGATCACCACCGCGGGGGTGTACTCACTGGTCGGCTTCGAGGTGACCCCTGCCACCGTGATCGGTCTCCTCACGATCCTGGGCTTCTCCCTCTACGACACGGTGATCGTGTTCGACAAGGTCGAGGAGAACACCCGCGGTCTCAAACACACCACCAGGCGCACCTACGCCGAGGAGGCCAACCTGGGCGTCAACCAGACCCTCATGCGGTCCATGCACACCACGATCATCGGCATCCTGCCGTTGCTGGCACTGGTCGTGATCGCGGTGTGGATCCTGGGGGTGGGAACACTGCTGGACCTCGCGATCGTCCAGATGGTCGGCATCGTCACGGGCACCTTCTCCTCCATCTTCCTCGCCACACCCCTGCTGGTATCCCTCAAGGAGCGCGACCCCGCCATCAGGCGCCAGACCGCCAAGGTCCTTGCCCGACGCGAGAAGGCCGAGGCCACCGCATGACCGACTCAGCGATGTCAGCGGTGTCCCCGGCGATCAGTTCCGCGGTGGAGAGACTCATGCGACGAGTGGAGGACTTCCCGTCCGCCGGGGTGCAGTTCTGCGACCTCACGCCGGTCCTCGCCGACCCGAACGGCTTCGACGCCGTGGTCACCGGCCTCGTCGCAGGCCACGAGGTCGGTTCGGTCGACTACGTGGCCGGGTTGGACGCCCGTGGATTCCTGCTGGCCGGGGCGGTCGCGGTACGACTGCACACGGGCGTGCTGGCCATCCGCAAGGCGGGCAAGCTCCCACCGCCGGTGCACTCCCGCTCATACGAACTCGAGTACGGGGCGGCCACGTTGGAGTTGCCGGCCGACGGACTGGACCTCCGCGGAAAGCGGGTGCTCGTGGTCGACGACGTCCTCGCCACCGGAGGCACCCTCAGTGCTGCCGTCGGACTCCTCGACGACTGCGGCGCGGTGGTGGCGGGTCTGTCGGTGGTCCTCGAGGTCCCCGGGCTCGGGGGTCGGGATAGACTGGCCGCCACACCGCTTACCTGCCTCACGGTCGCGTGAGCCCTGCCCGTCGTTGACCGATCGGATCTGGAGGGAGGAGCCGGCATGACGAATCGGCAGGATCCCGCCGGGGACGCCGGCGCCGGCCCGCAGCCCGCCAACACCGAGCCGTCCCAGCCCAACACACAGCCTCTCCCCGTGGTCCCGGGCGCGCGTCCGTCCGCGGGGAGGCGGGTCCGCGCCAGGTGGGCTCGTCGCCTCACCTCCGGACTGACGGTGACCTCCACTCCGGCCGTCCTCGAGCCCCTCGTCCGGGTCCACCGGATCCATCACGCCAAGGCCGACGTCGGACTCCTCTCGCGCGCCTACGCTCTCGCCGAACGGCAGCACGAGGGCGTGTTCCGCAAGTCGGGGGACCCGTACATCACCCATCCGCTGGCGGTCGCGACCATCTGCGCGGAGATGGGTATGGATACCACGACCCTGGTGGCGGCGTTGTTGCACGACACCGTGGAGGACACCGACTACTCGCTCGAGACCCTCGCCGCCGATTTCGGGGACGAGGTCGCACACCTGGTGAACGGCGTCACCAAACTCGACAAGGTCGACTTCGGTGAGGCCGCGGAGGCGGAGACCATCCGCAAGATGATCATCGCGATGGCGCATGATCCACGCGTACTGGTGATCAAGGTCGCGGACCGGTTGCACAACATGCGCACCATGCGCTTCCTCCCACCGGAGAAGCAGGTCAAGAAGGCACGCGAGACGTTGGAGGTCATCGCCCCCCTCGCGCACCGGCTCGGGATGGCCACGGTGAAGTGGGAACTCGAGGATCTGGCCTTCGCGATACTGGAGCCCAAGAAGTACCAGGAGATCGTCCGGTTGGTCGCGGACCGCGCCCCCAGTCGCGACGTCTACCTGGGAACGGTGACCAACCGAGTCAAGGCGGAGCTGGAGAACGCCCACATCGAGGCCCGGGTCGAAGGTCGGCCCAAGCACTACTGGTCGATCTATCAGAAGATGATCGTCCGGGGACGCGAGTTCGACGAGATACACGACCTCGTCGGCATCCGGGTCCTGTGTGAGGACGTCCGCGACTGCTACGCGGCCATCGGCGTGGTCCATTCCACCTGGAAACCGATGCCCGGCAGGTTCAAGGACTACATCGCCCAACCCCGGTTCGGCGTGTACCGCTCACTCCACACGACCGTGATCGGGCCCGACGGCAAACCCCTGGAGATCCAGATCCGGACCCACGAGATGCACCGCAACGCCGAGTACGGCATCGCGGCACACTGGCGGTACAAGGAGACCAGGGGCAAGCACCACGGCGATCCGACCGAGGTCGACGAGATGGCCTGGATGCGCCAGCTCCTGAGTTGGCAGCGCGAGGCCGCCGACCCGGGCGAGTTCCTCGACTCGCTGCGTTTCGAGATGACGAGCAAGGAGATCTTCGTCTTCACCCCGAAGGGAGACGTGATCAACCTGCCGGTGGGCGCGACACCGGTGGACTTCGCCTACGCGGTGCACACCGAGGTCGGGCACCGCTGCATCGGGGCGCGCGTCAACGGCAAGCTCGTCGCCCTCGAGAGGCCGCTGGAGAACGGCGAGGTCATCGAGGTGTTCACCTCGAAGGACCCCAACGCCGGGCCCAGCCTGGACTGGCAGAAGTTCGTCGTGTCCGGCCGGGCCAGGAGCTCGATCCGCCAGTGGTTCGCCAAGGAGCGCCGCGAGGAGGCGTTGGAGCGGGGCAAGGATCTCATCACGCGGGAGGTGAGGCGGGGAGGCGTTCCCGTCCACCGGGTCTTCTCCAACGAGTCGATCGCCGGGATCGCGCGGGAGCTGGGGTTCGCCGACGTCACCGCCCTCTACACGGCGATCGGGGAGAACCACGTCTCGGCCAAGCACGTCGTGGGCAGGCTCGTCGCCGCCCACGGGGGCGTCGACGAGGTCACCGAGGAGCTGGCGGACCGTTCGCGGGACAAGAACATCACCTCGAACCGGCCCGCACCGGCTGGTCCGGGAGTGTTGGTGGGCGGGGTGAAGGACGTCCACGCCAAGCTCGCCCGTTGCTGTACGCCGGTGCCCGGTGACGAGGTGTTGGGATTCATCACCCGCGGCGGGACCGTCAGCGTGCACCGCACCGACTGCACCAACGCCTCGGCCCTCCACCGAGAGCCCGAACGCCTGGTCAAGGTGGAGTGGACGCCGCAGCCGGGGGCCGTCTTCCTGGTGGCGATCCAGGTGGAGGCGCTCGACCGACACCGACTGCTGTCGGACGTGACCAAGGTATTGGCGGACGAGAAGGTCAACATCCTGTCCGCCTCGGTCCAGACGGCGGGGGACGACCGCGTGGCCATCTCACGGTTCACCTTCGAGATGGCCGATCCCAAGCATCTCGGACACGTCCTGCAGACGGTCCGGGGTGTGGAGGGGGTCTTCGACGTCAACCGGATGACGTCGACCTGAGCCGGACGGCCGGCTCAGGTCGGGTCACTTCTCGGGGAGCCCGGACTGGTCGTCGACGACCGCGTTCTCGATGGTGACCGGACGCTTGGGGACCTGGTTGTCCCTGTCGGTCGGGTCGTCGCTCTTGACGCCGGTCTCGGCGATGTCGTCGAGAACCTCCAGACCGGACTCACCGACCGTGCCCATGACGGTGTACTCCGGCGGGAGAGCCGAATCCTCGTAGACGAGGAAGAACTGGCTGCCGGCGCTGTCGGGCGCCTGCGACTTGGCCATCGCCACCGTGCCGCGGGGGTAGATGGCCGCGCCGGACCCGTCCTCCGCGGGTGCGAGGGCATCGGGCGCCGGCGGCTCATCGACCACCGAGTACCCGGGCCCGGACAGACCGGTCCCCGTCGGGTCCCCGCACTGCAGGACCGACAGGCCCGGCTCCTCCTCGGACACGGTCAACCGGTGGCACTCCGTGTCGTCGAAGTACCCCTGCTCGGTGAGGTGGACGAAGCTCGCCACGTTGCAGGGGGCGCCGGAACGATCGAGGGTGACGGGGATCTCTCCCCGGTCGGTGGTGATGGTGATCTCCGCGATGCCCTGCCGTGCCTGGTCACCCGTCGGCGGCTCTGCGTCACGCCCGGTCTCGTCGATGGTGTCGACCTGCGCGTTGAACTCGCGGACCTCCTCGACCACCTCGGGGCCCTGATCGGCGAACTCCGCCGGGTCCAGCCTCTCGGGGGTCTCGGTGTCTGTCGGGTACTCGCACGTCACCCAGTTGGCCGCGTACTCCTCGGCCCGCTTGCGGTCAAAGTTGATCCACGCCACCACAGCGACGATGCCCAGCAGCACGGCCACCACGACCGAGGCGGCGACGATCTTCAGTTGCTTCTCGCGACGGGCCTGCGCCTCCATCTGCTCGCGCAGGCGCTGACGCGCCTCTGCTCGGCGTTCCTGGTTGGTGGACACTGACCCTCCTGGGTACCTGGACTAGGCTGGAACAGTCGGCTGAAGCCGCGGTGGGGACTCACGGAGCAGACCTCAGCGCTCCGGCCCAGGGGTCTTGTCTACCAGGTCGGGCCCGGACGGTAGTACACCACTCCGGTGTACCGCCTAGTCCGGCCGACGGCCTGCGACGGACGTCGCGGGCGAGAAGAGGAAGGGAGAACGGGACGTGCAGATCATCGGGTTCCCCGCAGGGATGTTCCAGACCAACTGCTACATCGTGTCCGACGACGCGGGGGACTGCGTGGTCGTCGACCCGGGCCAGGACGCCGAGGAACAGGTGCGGCGGCAGATCTCCGAGGCGGGACTGAGGCCGCGCGCGGTCCTGCTCACCCACGGCCACCTGGACCACATCTGGAACGCGCGGCAGGTGGCGGACCACTACGGCGTGCCGGCCTATATCCACCCCGATGACCGGGCGATGCTGTCCGATCCCGGAAAGGGGCTCTCACTGGACCTGTCGGCGATGCTCAAGGGCATGACGTTCACCGAGCCCGCCGAGGTCGTTGAGGTGTTCGACGGCGACAGTGTCACGTTCGGGTCGATGACCTTCGACGTGGACCACGTGCCCGGGCACAGTCCGGGATCGGTGTCCTTCCGGATCGTCGTCGACACCGAGGAGGGCCCTCGGTTGGTCGTGCTCGGGGGCGACGTGTTGTTCCAGGACGGCGTCGGCCGCACGGACCTGCCCGCGGGCGATACCGAGGTGCTCATGCAGTCGATCTCCAAGAAGTTCCTCGTCCTGGACGACGACGCGGTGGTGCTCCCCGGTCACGGCCCCTCGACCACGATCGGCCGGGAGCGTCGGTCCAACCCGTTCCTGCGCGACCTCTAGACCCGCGACCTCCAGACCCACGGCTCCCCGCCCACCCACAGACAGACCCTAAGGACCCACGACACGTGACCGGCACAGAGAAGAAGACCGCGCTCAAGGCCCCCAAGGGTGTGCCCGACTACGTCCCCCCGACCTCGGCCGGGTTCGTCGCTGTCCGGGATGCGATCACCTCCGCTGCCCGGCGCGCCGGCTACGGGCACATCGAGCTGCCGATCTTCGAGGACACCGCGCTGTTCGCCCGGGGGGTGGGGGAGTCCACCGACGTCGTCTCCAAGGAGATGTACTCGTTCGAGGACAGAGGGGGCCGGGGCGTCACCCTGCGACCCGAGGGCACCGCCGGTGTCATGCGCGCCGTGATCGAGCACGGGTTGGACCGCGGGCCGCTCCCGGTCAAGCTCTGCTACGCGGGCCCGTTCTTCCGCTATGAGCGTCCGCAGGCGGGCAGATACCGCCAGCTCCAGCAGGTCGGCATCGAGGCGATCGGGATCGACGACCCGGCCCTGGACGCCGAGGTGATCGCCGTGGCCGACGAGGCCTTCCGTTCACTCGGACTGACCGGTTTCCGCCTTGAGCTGACCTCCCTCGGGGACGACTCCTGCAGGCCCGCCTACCGCGAGCGACTGCAGGAATTCCTGGCGGGACTCGATCTGGACGAGGCGACGCGGGAGCGGGCCCGGATCAATCCGCTCCGCGTCCTGGACGACAAACGACCCGAGGTCCGCGCACAGCTCGCGGCGGCTCCGTTGATGGTCGACAACCTCTCCGAGGAGAGCGCGGAGCACTTCGACTCGGTCAGGTCACACCTCGATGCGCTGGGCGTCGCGTACGAGGTCAACCCGCGGATGGTGCGCGGACTGGACTACTACACCAAGACCACGTTCGAGTTCGTGCACGACGGTCTCGGCGCCCAGTCCGGAATTGGCGGCGGCGGCCGCTACGACGGGCTGATGGAGCAACTCGGTGGGCAGGCGCTGTCCGGGATCGGCTTCGGCATCGGAGTCGACCGCACGATGCTCGCTCTGCGGGCCGAGGGGATCGACCCCGCCGCGGGAGGTCGCGTGGACGTGTATGGCGTCGCGTTGGGGTCCGAGGCCAAGTCCGCCCTCGTCCCCGTCCTGGCGGCGCTGCGTCGCGCGGGCCTCCGGGCCGACATGGCGTACGGGGACCGCGGCATGAAGGGCGCCTTCAAGGCGGCCGACAGATCCGGGGCCGCGGTCACGATCGTCGTCGGCGAGGACGAGCTCGCGTCCGGTACCGCCGTCGTCAAGACGATGGCTACCGGTGAGCAGCACCCGGTCCCGCTCGAGTCGCTCGTCGCCCACGTCGCGGGGCTCATCAGTACCTGACGGCCTCCGTCCGAAGCCGGGACGGGGATCGCCGACCGGTGGACGTAGACTGGGCTTCGTCCGAACCCGGGGCCGACTGCTCGATCAGCAGTGGGTCCGTCCGCCGTTCGCCGACCACTTCACTTTTCCCGACGAGAGGACCACCGCAGTGCTGCGCACCCATTCCGCCGGCCAGCTCCGAGCCGCCGACGCAGGGGAGACCGTCACCCTGGCCGGTTGGGTCGCGCGCCGCCGGGATCACGGCGGGGTCATCTTCGTCGATCTCCGCGACGCCACCGGCGTGTGCCAGGTGGTGTTCCGGTCCGAGGACGTCGCCGAGCACGCGCACCGTCTCCGGAACGAGTACTGCGTGGCCGTGACCGGCGTGGTCGACCGTCGCCCCGAGGGGTCGGAGAACCCTAATCTCGCCTCGGGCGAGGTCGAGATCGACGTGGTCTCGTTCGAGGTCCTCGGTGAGGCCGCGGCGCTGCCGTTCCAGCTGGATGACGAGGTGGGCGAGGAGGCACGCCTGCGGCACCGCTACCTCGACCTGCGCCGCGAGGGCCCCGGTTCGGCTCTGCGGCTGAGGTCGAAGGTCAACACCGCCGCCCGCGGCGTCATGGCCCGCCACGACTTCGTCGAGATCGAGACCCCGACGCTCACCCGCTCCACGCCCGAGGGGGCTCGCGACTTCCTGGTCCCCGCTCGCCTGCAGCCGGGCACGTTCTACGCCCTCCCGCAGTCGCCCCAGCTGTTCAAGCAGCTGCTCATGGTGGCGGGGATGGAGAGGTACTACCAGATCGCCCGCTGCTACCGCGACGAGGACTTCCGCGCGGACCGGCAGCCGGAGTTCACGCAGCTGGACGTGGAGATGAGCTTCGTCGACCAGGACGACGTGATCGCGATCGCCGAGGAGATCCTGACCGAGGTGTGGGCCACCGCCGGCTATCAGATCTCGACCCCGATCCCTCGGATGACCTACGACGAGGCGATGCGTCGCTTCGGCTCAGACAAGCCGGATCTGCGCTTCGACATCGAGCTGGTCGAGTGCACTGATTTCTTCTCCGACACCCCGTTCCGGGTGTTCAAGGCCCCCTACGTCGGCGCCGTGGTCATGAAGGGTGGAGCCTCGCAGCCGCGCCGGCAGCTCGACGCCTGGCAGGAGTGGGCCAAGCAGCGCGGCGCCAAGGGACTGGCCTACATCCTCGTGGGCGAGGACGGCGAGCTCGGCGGTCCCGTGGCCAAGAACCTCTCGGAGTCCGAGCGGGCGGGGATCGCCGCGCAGGTCGGCGCCGAGCCCGGGGACTGCATCTTCTTCGGTGCCGGGGCCGTCAAGTCGACCCGGGCGCTCCTCGGCGCCGCCCGCGGCGAGATCGCGGACAAGCTCGGCCTGATCGACCCGGAGAAGTGGGCGTTCACCTGGGTCGTCGATGCGCCGATGTTCGAGCCGGCCGACGACGCCACCGCCGCCGGTGACGTCGCCGTGGGGTCGGGTGCGTGGACCGCCGTGCACCACGCCTTCACCTCGCCCAAGCCCGAGCACCTGGACACGTTCGACACCGACCCGGGATCGGCCCTGGCCTACGCCTACGACATCGTGTGCAACGGCAACGAGATCGGTGGCGGGTCCATCCGTATCCACCGCAAGGACGTCCAGGAGCGGGTCTTCGGCGTCATGGGCATCTCCCAGGAGGAGGCGCAGGAGAAGTTCGGCTTCCTGCTCGACGCCTTCTCCTACGGCGCCCCGCCGCATGGCGGCATCGCCTTCGGCTGGGATCGCATCTGCGCCCTGCTCGCGGGCACCGAGTCCATCCGTGACGTCATCGCCTTCCCCAAGTCCGGCGGCGGTGTCGATCCGCTCACCGATGCGCCCGCGGCGATCACCCCCCAGCAGCGCAGGGAGTCGGGGATCGACGCCACGCCGGCGCAGCGTGGTCAGGGCACGGAGGCGGAGCCGGTGGCGGCCGAGTAGTCACCGGACACCGCTGACGTTCCGCACCTCAGAGGCGGAACGCCTCGAGGGCGGGGCGGCCGTCCATCGAGCCGTGGTCCAGACCGAAGAGCCGGGCCACGGTGGGTGCGACGTCCAGGGTGCGGACCGGGCGGTCGACGATGCCCGACCGGCGCACGATCCGGTGCCCGCCGCCGATCAGGAACGGGATGCCCAGGGTCACCTCGTGACCGTGGTTACCGGGGATCGGGTTGGAGAACGGGGTGGGGTCGGAGAAGCGCCAGCCGGGGTGGCACGTGGCCACCAGGTCGCCCCCACGATCGCCCAGGGACAACTCGGCCGGATCATACAACCGGTGGACCCCCGGGAGCGCCCCGACCACCTCGCGCAACCGCGCCAGGGAGGCGTCGCGCTCGTGCGGGGGGCCGAGGTGGGCGAACGTGTCGGCGCCACCGTTCTGGGCGATCCCGAACCGGCCGCGTAGTGCCGGGTCGGCCTCGATCGGGCCGGCCGCGCTGATCAGGTTCAACGGCTCCGACCAGTCCATGCCGTGATCGGCCAGGACGATCACGACCGAACGCTCCCAGCGGCCGGTCGACCGGAGGAACTGCTCGAAGTCCCACAGTTTGTGGTCGGAATTGGCCACGGCCTGGTTGCGGGCCAGGCGAAGCGACGTCCCCGACAGGTCCATGTGGCCGAAGCGGTCCATGTCGCCGAGGTTGACGAACGTCATCCGCGGGGAGTGATCGGTGATGGTCTGCTTGAGCGCCTCGACGGTGAACCAGTCGAGGGAGTGGTCGGTGATCGGCACGAGGGGGAACGGCGCCCACTGCACACTCGCGCGGCCTCCGAACAGGCCGTGGAGGTAGTCCTTGCTCAGCACGCTCGCGGTGGTCAGGCCGGCCTCGGTGCGGATGCGGTCCAGCACGGTCGGGCCGCGGAGGTCGCCCGGCCGGTCAAGGGTCCTGTCGGTGCCGGCGGCGTGGTCCCAGACGGAGTTGGCGGGTACGCCGTTGCGTTCGGGCAGGACCCCGGTGACCATCGCGGCGTGGTTGGGCAGCGTCTCGGCGATCATCACCGAGGAGGCGTGTGTGAAGCGGGTGCCCTCGGTGGCCCAGCGGTGCAGCGTCGGGGCCTGGACGGGGTTCAGTTCGTCGGGCCTCATCCCGTCGGTGACCAGCACGTAGACATCCAGATCGTCGGCCACAGGCCGGGTGGGGGTGGCCCACACCGGAGCCGGATCGGCGAGCAGGGTGACCCCTACCGCGCCGGCCGCGGCGACCATACCTGCTCCGGCCAACGCCTCCCGGCGGGTCAGGGTGGGGCGGAGACAGGGGTCGTCGTGGCGGCTCATCGGAGGCTCCTCGGAAATAGGGCGCGACTGATCACAGGTCTACCGCGTCGGCACGGGGTAGACGTGGATTCCAGACAACCCGACGACGACGACGTGCGCGGTCACGACAGGCGGCTCGTCGCCCACTGTTCACCCGGGGCCGTGTCGGGGGGAGGCCGGTAACCTGGGGGCGTGACCGATGACGCTGGACTGTTCGCGGCCGGGGACGCGGGAGCGGGCGCGGCGTCCGCGTCCGCGCCGGGCCCCGTCGACCCGTCGGCGCCACTCGCGGTACGGATGCGACCGCGGGTCCTGGACGAGGTGATCGGGCAGGAACACCTCCTGCGCCCCAATTCCCCGTTGCGACGTCTGGTCGAGGGCCGGGGCGGTTCGTCGGTGATCCTCTACGGGCCGCCGGGTACGGGCAAGACGACGCTGGCCAACCTCGTCGCCAGTACGTCGGGTCGGCACTTCGTGGCCCTGTCGGCGCTGAGTGCGGGGGTCAAGGACGTGCGGGCGGTGATCGACGACGCGCGGACCCGGCAGATCCACGGTCAGCGCACCGTCCTGTTCATCGACGAGGTCCACCGCTTCTCCAAGAGCCAGCAGGACGCGCTGCTCTCCGCGGTGGAGAACGGCATCGTGCTCCTGGTGGCCGCCACCACGGAGAACCCCCATTTCTCGGTGATCGCGCCGTTGCTCAGCCGATCGCTCATCGCCGAGCTGCAGGGCCTGGACGAGCGGGGCGTGGCCGCGGTGGTCCGGCGCGCGGTGGCGGACGAGAGGGGACTGGCGGGCAGTGTCGAGGTCACCGATGAGGCGGTGGACGACATCGTGCGGCTCTCCGGTGGTGACGCGCGCCGGAGCCTGACCGTCCTGGAAGCCGCCGCGGATGCGGCAGAGGACGGGGTGGTGACGCCGGAGATCGTGGAGCTGAGTCTGGACGCCGCCCCGGTGCGGTACGACCGCGACGGTGACCAGCACTACGACGTCACGAGTGCGTTCATCAAGTCCATCCGGGGTTCGGACGTCGACGCGGCCCTGCACTACCTCGCGCGGATGTTGGTCGCGGGGGAGGACCCGCGCTTCATCGCACGGCGTCTGATGATCCACGCGAGCGAGGATATCGGGATGGCGGATCCCACAGCCCTGCTCTCGGCGAACGCGGCCGCCGACATCGTGCAGAAGGTCGGACTACCGGAGGGGAGACTGGCGCTGGCCCAGGCCACCATCCACCTGGCGACCGCCCCCAAATCCGGCGCCGTGATCTCAGCGATCGACGCCGCGATGTCCGACGTCCGCGCCGGCGGGGTGGGCGAGGTGCCCAGGCACCTGCGTGACGGCCACTACGCCGGGGCCAAGGGGCTGGGGAACGGTGTGGGATACCGGTTGCCCCATGACGTCGCCGCGGGGGTCGTTCGGCAGCAGTACCCACCAGACGAGTTGGTCGGGCGGGAGTACTACTCGGCGAGCGGGCACGGTCACGAACGCGAGCTGGGATCGCGGGTGGCCAGACTGCGGTCCATCGTCCGCGGCGGATGACCGGGCCGACGACCCCCGGAACAGGCCCGTCCCCGCCGGTGCCGGAGGGTTTTCATGCGGACATGGGACACCCGGTCAGGGTTCGGTCGTGAAAGGATTGTGACGCCTGTTCACTCGAACAGCGATCGATACCCACCACTCTCCCCCGGAGGACTCATGGCCTATCTACTCTCGACCCTCGTCAGCGTCGCCACCTCGATCGGTGTCTGGGGCACCGGTGCACACAGCATGGGACTGCTGCCCCCGGAGGCGTTCATCACGGCCGCCAATTTCGGCATCGTCCTGCCTCCGATGCCGCGCTGACACGTCGCCCTTCTCCACCGCCGTTCAGGCACGGGCCCCACAGTCTGCCGGGTCCGTGCCTGACGTCGTCTGTCAGCACCGGCGGGCCGGCACCACCGCACCCGCACCCCCGGGACGGCGAGCGCGAGGTACGAGTGCCGGCCGGGACGCGCCGGCGGAGAGCCGACCTCGAATCCGAGGTGGCAGCCATTCCTCGACGCCGGACGCGCGCCGGTAGGCTGATGAGCCGACTGATCCACCACCTCGTCAAGACCACCAGTGAGGCCCCCTGTGCAGACCCATGAGATCCGGCGCCGCTTCCTCGACCACTTCGTCAAGGCCGGCCACGCCGAGGTCCCCAGCGCATCGCTGGTCCTGGACGACCCCAATCTCCTGTTCGTCAATGCCGGCATGGTGCCGTTCAAGCCCTATTTCCTCGGCCAGGAGTCTCCGGAGCACGCCACCGCGACCTCCATCCAGAAGTGTGTGCGCACCCTCGACATCGAGGAGGTGGGAATCACCACCCGCCACAACACCTTCTTCCAGATGGCCGGGAACTTCTCGTTCGGCGACTACTTCAAGGACGGGGCGATCCGCCACGCGTGGTCACTGCTCACCTCATCCGTGGAGGACGGCGGGTTCGGTATCGACCCGGAGCTGCTGTGGGTGACCGTGTATCTCGACGACGACGAGGCCTACGGCATCTGGCGTGACGTGGTCGGCATCCCCGAGGGTCGCATCCAGCGCCGGGGCATGGCGGACAACTACTGGTCCATGGGCGTGCCCGGGCCCTGTGGCCCGTGCTCGGAGATCTTCTACGACCGTGGCCCGGCGTACGGGGTCGAGGGCGGGCCGGAGGCCGACGAGGATCGCTACATCGAGATCTGGAACCTCGTCTTCATGCAGAACGAGCGGGGTGAGGGCACGGGCAAGGACGCCTTCGAGATCCTGGGACCGCTTCCCAAGCAGAACATCGACACCGGGATGGGCGTCGAGCGGGTCGCGTTTCTCCTCCAGGGGGTCGAGAACGTCTACGAGACCGACCTGCTCCGACCCGTGATCGACACGGCACAACGTCTCTCCGGTACGGAATACGGGCGCGATCACGCGTCTGACGTGCGGTTCCGGGTGATCGCCGACCATGCGCGGACGGCGTACATGCTCATCTCCGACGGCGTGACCCCCGGCAACGAGGGACGTGGGTACATCCTGCGGCGCCTGCTTCGCCGGATCGTGCGATCCGTCCGTCTGCTCGGTGCGAGCGGAGAGGCGATGGCTGCGCTCATGGCGACGGTCAGGGACGCCATCGGCCCCTCGTTCCCCGAGACGGTGGCGGGCTACGAGCGCATCGAGCGGATCGCGGTGGCCGAGGAGGCCGCATTCCTCAAGACCCTCGAGTCGGGGACCCAGCTGTTCGAACGCGCCGCGGAGACGTCCAGGAGCGCCGGCGGCGGGACCCTCTCCGGCGATCAGGCGTTCGCGCTCCACGACACCCACGGTTTCCCGATCGACCTGACGCTCGAGATGGCGGCCGAGGCCGGTCTGAAGGTCGACGAGGAGGGGTTCCGCTCGCTCATGGCCGAGCAACGGGCCAGGGCCAAGGCGGACTCCCGCTCCAAGAAGCACGCCCACGCCGACCTGTCTGTGTACCGCGGTTTCCTCGACGCCGGCGAGACCGTGTTCACGGGTTTCACCGAGCTCACCGACGAGTCGACCCTGCTCGGCATCGTCGCCGGTGGGGAGTCCGTACACCTCGCCAGGGAGGGCGACCGGGTCGAGTTCGTCCTCGACCGGACGCCGTTCTACGCCGAGGCCGGAGGACAGCTGGGTGATCGCGGGATGATCTCCACCGCCGGGTTCCAGATGCAGGTCGACGACGTACAGAAGATCGGCAAGAAGCTCTGGGTGCACAAGGGTGTGCTCACGGGCGGCGAGGTCGAGGCCGGGCAGCTCGTCACGGCGTCGGTCGACCCCGAGTGGCGCAAGGGCGCCACCCAGGGACACTCGGCCACTCACCTCGTCCACGCGGCCCTGCGCGAGGTCCTCGGCCCGGAGGCCGTGCAGGCCGGCTCCCTCAACAAGCCCGGCTACATGCGGTTCGACTTCAACTGGACGGGCTCGATCCCGTCCGACGTGTTGGCCCGGGTCGAGGAGATCACGAACGCGGCCGTCGATGCCGACTACGGCGTGAACACCATCGAGACCAGTCTCGACGAGGCGCGGCGCATGGGGGCGATGGCCCTGTTCGGCGAGAACTACGGGTCCCTGGTCCGCGTGGTGGAGATCGGCGGCCCGTTCTCCATGGAACTGTGCGGCGGCACGCACGTGTCGAGCTCCGCTCAGATCGGCCCGGTGAGCCTGCTCGGTGAGGCCTCGGTCGGCTCGGGGATCCGCCGGGTGGAGGCGTATGTCGGGATGGACGCCTACCGACACCAGGCCCGCGAGCGCGCGCTCGTGTCCGGGCTGGCCGCCTCGCTCAAGGCCCCGACCGACGAGCTCCCCGACCGGGTGGCCGCCCTGACCGCCAAGCTGCGGGAGGCGGAGAAGAACCTCGAGGCACTGCGCGCCGCGCAGCTGGCCTCGCAGGCCGGGAACCTGCTCTCCTCAGCAGAGGACCTCGGCGGGATCCGTTTCCTCTCCCACTCCACGCCGGACGGCGCCGCGGGCGACCTGCGGACTCTCGCCTCCGACCTCAAGGGCCGACTCGGCGGGGACCCCGGCGTCGTGTTCCTGACGGCCCCGGGGCGGGACAAGGTCCCGTTCGTGATCGCCGTGAGCCCCGCCGCCCAGGAACGCGGGCTCAGGGCCGGTGACCTGGTCAAGGCGATCTCAACCGCCCTGGGCGCCCGCGGCGGCGGAAAGGCCGACATGGCGCAGGGCGCGGGCACCGACCCGTCGGGGGTCGAGTCGGCGGTCTCCGCGTTGCGTGAGACCGTGCGGGACGCCGGGTGACCGGTGAGGGCGGCGATCCCGCCGACCCCGGGATCGGGTGGATCCGCGGGCGGCGACTGGGCTTGGACGTGGGGACCGCGCGGATCGGCGTGGCCACCTGCGATCCCGACGGCATTCTCGCTACACCTGTAGAAACCATCCGCGTCACCAGTGGTGACCCCGACTGGACCGCCGAGATCAGGCGTCTCGGCGAGCTCGTGGAGGAGTACGACGCCATCGGCGTGATCGTGGGTCTGCCCACCTCGCTGAAGGGTCGGGACACCGCGTCCACGGCGATGGCGAGGTCTTTCGTCGACGCCTTCCTGACCGCCTCCCCGGAGTCCAGGGTCGAGTTCGTGGACGAGCGACTGACCACCGTCACCGCCGGGGCGGCGCTCCACGGCGCGGGCCGCAACACCCGGCAGCAACGTGGCGTGATCGACCAGGCCGCCGCGGTGGTGCTCCTACAGGCATGGATCGACTCGCGGCGCGCCCGACGATGACGGGCGCGCCGACCGGCGCGGCTGGATAAACTGCCAGGAAGCGCGATGCTGTCCGCCGGGCAGCTCCCCGAACCCCTGGCGAAGGAGCACGATGTCTGCGGCACGAGGACGCTCACGCACGAGCGGCACCACCCGGTTCATACTGCTTGCGGCCGTGATCGGCGTGGTCCTGGCCTTCGCCGTGATGGTCTACCGCAATTCCGGCAACGAGGTGACCGCCGCGCCCGACTTCGAGGGGGAGGGTACGGGCAACGCGCTACTTCACGTCGAATCCGGGGACACCCTCGGCGTGGTCGGCGATCGTCTGTACGACATCGGCACCGTGGCCAGCACGCGTGCGTTCACCGGCGCCGCGACCGGCACGTCGGTCGAGGGGATCCAACCGGGTTACTACCAGGTCCGGGAGGAGATGAGCGCCGAGGCGGCCGTGGAGACCCTGGCGGATCCGCGGAACAGGGTCGGATTCATGGACGTCTTCCCCGGTGCGCGACTGCTCGACACCGTGGTGGTCGGCGGCGGGACCGAGAAGGGGATCTACACCCAGATCTCCGAAGCGACCTGTCTGCGCGACCTGGACGATCCGGACGGCCCGCCGATGTGCCGCCAGCCACAGGAGATCGTGGACGCGGCTGTCCGGGCCGATCCCGTCGACCTGGGGGTGCCCGAATGGGCCATCGACGAGGTCCGCAACGCCCCGGACCCGGTGCGTCGACTGGAGGGGCTGGTCGCGCCCGGGATCCACAACATCGATCCGCAGTCCGAACCCGTCGAGATCCTCCGCCAGTTGATCGACTCGTCCACCGAGGCCTATGACGAGACCGGCCTGGTGCCGTCGGCCGAGCGCATCGGGCTGACGCCGTACCAGGTGGTCACCGCCGCCTCTCTGGTGGAGAAGGAGGGCACCCGGGAGGATTTCGACAAGATCGCCCGGGTGATCCTCAACCGGCTCGACGAACCCATGCGACTCCAGTTCGACTCGACGGTCAACTACGCGCTCGCCGACCAGGAGATCGCCACGACCGACGCCGATCGCGGCGCGGACACCCCGTGGAACACCTACGCCATGGACGGGCTGCCCTACGGTCCGATCGGCTCGCCCGGCCTCGAGGCGCTCCGGGCGATGGAGGACCCGGCCGAGGGGCAGTGGAAGTACTTCGTGACCGTGGACATGCAGGGCACCACGAAGTTCGCCGACGAGTACCCCGAGCACGAGCGCTACCAGAGCGAGGCGATCGCGAACGGGGTCCTGTCCAGTGGGCGCTAGCGCCCATGGAGCCGACCCGGCCGACACCGGGTCGGTGCACTCGGCCGCGGTACTCGGTCATCCGGTCGACCACTCGCTCTCCCCGGTCCTCCACGGGGCGGCCTACCGCGCGCTGGGGCTGGACGGTTGGACGTACGAACGGATCGACTGCGACGCCGAACGGCTGCCGGCGGTGGTCGATACCTCGCCCGCGGATCGGGTCGGGTACTCGGTCACGATGCCCGGCAAGTTCGCCGCCCTATCCCACGCGTCCCAGGTCAGTGACCGCGCCCGGATCGTGGGCAGTGCCAACACTCTCGTCCGGCGGGGGAGCGGCTGGTACGCCGACTGCACCGATGTGGACGGGGTGACCGGGGCGCTCGCCGCGTTCGGGGACCTCCCGGGTGCCCCGACGGCGGTCGTCCTGGGTGTGGGTGGAACCGCCAGACCGGTACTCGCCGGGCTCGCCGCGGCCGGCGCCACGCGGGTGGTCCTGGCCTCCAGGCGTGACAACGCCGGACCGGCCGCCGACTGCGGACGTGCCCTGGGGCTCAGGGTCCGCACCATGGGCCTCACCGACCCGGAGCTGATCGGGGAGATCGCGCGGGCAGACCTTCTGATCAACACCGTTCCCGAGCCAGGCGTGCGGGACCTCACGGACCTGGTCGCCGGCGCCCGACGGGTGTTCGATGTCCTCTACGACCCCTGGCCCACCGCGGCCGGCGCAGCAGCCCTGGCCGCGGGCATCCCCGTGGTCGGTGGCGACGTGATGTTGCTCCACCAGGCCTTCGGTCAGGTGGAGCTGTTCACCGGGCACCCGGCGCCGCGCGGGGAGATGGCCGCCGCCCTTTCGCACGCACTCGGTCGCTGACTTCGCGGACACGGGGACGGCCACCGCGCCGGAGCCGCACGGCCAGATGCTCGGCCAGATGCTCGGTCAGATGGTCGAGGGCTCGCTGGCGCGACGGGGGGCGATCGTCTCGAAGTCGGCCGGATCCGCGGTCCGGGTGCGGCGCTGGTACTCGTGCACCAGTCCCGGCCAGTTCGTCGTGATCCGGCCTGAGTCCGCCCTGTACCAGGAGTCGCAGCCGCTCCACACCGACTCTCCGAGGCGGCGCATGATCTCGTCGTCGTAGGCCTCGTGCACCTCGCGACGGACGTCCACGGCCACCGTCCGATCCGCCCGGGCCAGTTCCTCGACCACCTGGCGGATGTACCTGGCCTGCTGTTCGATCATGAGGATGATCGAGCTGCTCCCGAGATTGGTGTTGGGTCCGTAGATCACGAACATGTTGGGAAAGCCCGGCACGGCCATCCCGAGATAGGCGCGCGCACCCTCGCGCCACTGCTCGTGCAGGTCCCGACCACCGCGGCCCCGCACGGTGATCGGTGCCAGGAAGTCGGTGGCCTTGAAACCCGTGCCGTACACCACGACATCGACGGGGCGTACCCGTCCGTCCGCGGTGACGATCCCCTCGGGGACGACCTCGGCGACCGTGTCGGTCACCACGTCGACGTTCGGCTGCGCGAGTGCGGGGTACCACTGGTTGCTGAACAGCATCCGCTTGCACCCGATCGGTTCCGTGGGGGTGAGGGCCTCACGCAGCCGGGGGTCGCGGACGGTGAGCCGCAGGTTGGCGCGGGCGAGCCCGCTGAGGATCCTGGCGAGCGGCCGCGCGGAGGTCAGTGCCAGGCCGATCGCCTCCGTGGTCTCCCAGATGGTGCCGCGCATCGCGGTCATGAGGCCGGGGACCCGGGCGAACGCCGTCCGGTGGGCGTCCGTGTAGGCGCGGTCCGGTTTGGGTACCACCCACGGCGCGGAGCGTTGGTAGACGGTCACGTGCGCGGCCACCTCGCGGACGCGGGGGACGAACTGGATGGCCGAGGCCCCGGTGCCGAGTACCGCGACCCGTTTACCGGTCAGATCGACGTCGTGCCGCCACTCGGCGGAGTGGAACGACGGGCCGGCGAACGTCTCCAACCCGGGGATGGCCGGGTAGGCCGGACGGGACAACTGACCCACCGCGGGCACGAGGACCTCGGCCTCGAACGACTCGCCGGTGGCGGTATGTACCGTCCACGTGGCTTTGTCGTCGTCGAACTCCGCGGAGGTCACCTCGATGCCGGTGCGCACGAGTTCGCGCAGGCCGAACCGGTCCGCGGTCTCCTGGATGTAGGACAGGATGTCGGGCTGCTCGGCGTAGCGACGGCCCCAGTCCGTCCTGCGGTGGAAGGAGTACGAGTAGAGGTTCGACGGGACGTCGCAGGCCGCTCCGGGGTAGGTGTTGTCCCGCCACACCCCTCCGACGTCGTCGGCCTTCTCCAGGATCGTCACCTCTGCCAGGCCATCGCGGGTGAGCTCGTAGGCGGCGCCGAGGCCACCGAATCCGGCTCCGATGATGATCACGCGCGGTCGCCGACGCCGGGTCTCGGGGGAGGAGGAAGAGGTCATGTCATGACGGTATTGCCCCGGCCCCGCGTGGCCGCAGACATTCACGGACGAATAATCCATAATTCCGGACATGACCACCTGGGACGACCCCGCGGTCCCACACTGGGACTTCCCCCGCTCGGCGATCGGGATCGGCGTGCTCGTCGAGGCCGGGGAGCGGCTCGGCGTGGACGCCGGCCGGGTCCTGCAGGGGATCGCGCTCTCCACGGCCGACCTCGCCACCCCCGATCTTCTCGTGGCGCCGGACCAGGAACTGACCGCGATCCGCAACCTCCGCGCCGCCGCGGGCGACCGGCCCGCCCTCGCCGCCGAGGTGGGCGCCGCCTACCGGTTGACCACCTTCGGGATCTTCGGATACGCCCTGCTGTCGAGCCCGACGCTCCGCGACGTGATCGCCGTGACGCTTCGTTTCATCGACCTGAGCTACATCTTCAGCACGATCGGTGTGGAGTCGACGGGGGACAGGATCGTGGTGCGTCTGGCGGACACCGCGCTCCCGGACGACGTCCGCGAGTTCCTCGTGGACCGCGACCTGTTCGCGATCCACTCCGTCCTCGGCGAGCTCGTCCCCGGAGGTGTCCCGTTCACCGAGATCACCTTCGGTGGGGGGCGGTCACCCGGGACCCTGACCGCATACGGGGCACGGCTCGGCCTGGCGCCGTCGGAGTCCGACCACGGCACCGGCGTCACGATGGTCTTCGACGCCGCCCGCCTCGACGAACCGCTCCCGCAGGGGAGCCCGGCGGCGGTGACGGTGGCCGAGGCCATGTGTCGCGACCTGGCCGCCACCCGTCGGACCCGGGGGCCGGTGAGCAGCCGGGTCCGCGTCGAGATCGCCGGTCGTCTCACGCAGGGGGCCTCCATGTCCTCGGTGGCCGCCGGACTGGGGGTCAGTCCCCGGACCCTGCGCAGGCACCTGACGGACGAGGGCACATCGTTCCAGCGCCTTCTCGACGACGTCCGGCTGGAACTGGCCAGGCGGATGTTGGCGACCGGCCTGCTGTCGGTGGAGGACGTCGCCTTGCGCCTGGGGTATGCCGAGGCCTCGAGCTTCATCCACGCGTTCCGGCGTCTCACCGGTGACACTCCGCACCGTGCCGTCGTCGCCTCGCGGGCACGGCGGTCCGCGACGCCCCGGGCCTGATGTGCCGTGCCGTACCCCGACGTGGGATGATCGGCGACGTGCTGAAGTGGACCACTGCCGGAGAATCGCACGGCCAGGCCCTGGTGACGATCGTCGAGGGCGTGATCGCCGGGGTCGAGGTGACGAGCGACGAGATCGCCTCGCAACTCGCCCGCCGTCGCCTGGGCTACGGCCGTGGCGCGCGGATGAAGTTCGAGGCCGACGCGGTCCGGGTCCTGGGCGGCGTCCGCCACGGTCGCACCATGGGATCCCCCATCGCGATCGAGGTCGGCAACACCGAATGGCCCAAGTGGGAACAGATCATGTCGTCGGACCCGGTCCAACCCGACGCGATCGAGGACAAGGCCCGGGCCGCCGCGCTCACCCGCCCGCGTCCGGGTCACGCCGACTTCGCCGGCATGCTCAAGTACGACTTCGACGACGCTCGCATGGTGCTGGAGCGCGCGAGCGCACGGGAGACCGCCGCCAGGGTCGCCGCGGGGACCGTCGCCCGGGCGGTACTGCGCGACGTCCTCGGGGTGGAGGTGCTCTCCCACGTCATCTCGATCGGCGGATCCGATTCCTACGTCGGTCCGGAGCCGGGCTTCGCCGATCTCCCGGCAATCGACGAGAGCCCGGTCCGTGCGTTCGACACGGGGGCCGGGGAGGCGATGATCGCTGAGATCGAGGCCGCGAAGAAGGCAGGGGACACCCTCGGCGGGGTGGTCGAGGTGGTGGTCCACGGACTCCCCATCGGACTCGGCTCGCACGTCTCCGGTGACGATCGTCTCGACGCCCAGCTGGCGGGTGCCCTCATGGGCATCCAGGCGATCAAGGGCGTCGAGGTCGGGGACGGGTTCGAGACCGCCCGGCGGCGCGGCAGCGTCGCGCACGACGAGATGGAACGCGACGCGGACGGTGTGGGACGACGGAGCAACCGCGCTGGTGGACTCGAGGGCGGTATGACCAACGGTCAGGCCCTCCGGGTCCGGGCGGCGATGAAGCCGATCTCCACGGTCCCCCGTGCGCTGAGCACGGTCGACATGGCCGACGGCTCCGGGGCCACCGCCATCCATCAGCGTTCCGACGTGTGTGCGGTCCCCGCGGCGGGAGTGGTGGCGGAATCCATGGTCGCCCTGGTCCTGGCCCGGGCCGTCCTGCAGAAGTTCGGTGGGGACTCCCTGTCCGAGACCCGACGCAATGCCGAGGGGTACCTCGCCGCCGTCGCGGAGCGACTGGACTGGGACCCGGATCCGGCATGAGCGGCCCGGCACGGCCGGTCGCCGTCCTGGTGGGTCCGCCGGGTGCCGGCAAGACGACCATCGGACGGAAACTCGCCAGGCGCCTCGACGTGCCGTTCCGGGACGCCGACCAGCTGATCGAGGAGTCCGAGGGACGCTCGATCCCCGAGATCTTCGCGGAGGACGGCGAACCGGGGTTCCGCGTGATCGAAGAACGGATCGTGGGCCAGGCCCTACGGTCGTTCGACGGCGTCCTCTCCCTGGGTGGCGGCGCGGTGCTGTCGGAGACCACCCGGCGGATGCTTCGGGATCATCGCGTCATCCACCTGACCATCGGGGTGGCCGAAGGCGTACGCAGGTCCCGGGGGCCCGGCCGCCCGCTGCTGGCCGGGGGCGACGTGACCGCGCGCTACCAGGCGTTGCTGACCGAGCGGTCGCCGTTGTACCGCGAGGTGGCGTGGTCCACCGTCAGCACGGAACGTCGGAGTTCGGGCAAGGTGGTGACGGAGATCGTCGACAGACTCGAGACCGGTGACCCGCACGTCCGGGGCGCACCGGACCGATCGTGAGTCGGAACGAGGAGCTGTCGGCACCAGCCGTGGGAGATCGAGCGATGAGCGGGAGCAATTCATGAACCGAGACCGGAACACCACCGACCCCGTGGTCGTCGACGTACGGTCCGCCGACCCGTATCCGGTGGTGATCGGCCGCGGACTGCTCCCGGAGATCCTGGAGGCGTGTTCGGGGTCGCGCAACCTCGCGATCTTCCACCAACCACCGCTGACCCAGACCGCGGAAGCACTGCGGGAGCAGCTCGCCGAGGCCGGCGTCAATGCTCACCGGGTGGAGATCCCCGACGCGGAGGCGGGCAAGGACCTGGCCGTCGCGGGATACTGCTGGGACGTGCTCGGCAAGATCGGACTCGGCCGCAAGGACACCGTGGTGAGCCTGGGCGGCGGCGCCGCGACGGATCTCGCGGGATTCGTGGCGGCCACCTGGATGCGCGGGGTCCGCGTGGTCCACATCCCCACCACCCTCCTCGCCATGGTGGACGCCGCCGTGGGTGGCAAGACTGGTATCAACACGGACGCGGGAAAGAACCTCGTCGGCAGCTTCCACGAACCGGCCGCAGTTTTCGTCGACACCGCGACGCTGGAGTCGGTGCCGCGCAACGAGTTGATCTCCGGCATGGCCGAGGTGGTCAAGTGCGGGTTCATCGCGGACCCGGTGATCCTGGACCTCATCGAGGCGGATCCGGAGGCAGCGCTCGACCCGACCGGGGACACGATCGTCGAACTCATCCGACGGAGCGTGCAGGTCAAGGCCGACGTGGTGGGCAGGGACCTGAGGGAGTCCGGTCCCCGCGAGAACCTCAACTACGGTCACACCCTCGGCCACGCCGTCGAGCGACGGGAGCAGTACCGCTGGCGTCACGGGGCGGCCGTGAGCGTGGGGATGTGCTTCGTGGCCGAACTCGCCCGCCTCGCCGGCCGTCTCGACGACGCCACCGCCGACCGACACGCCTCGATCCTTGCGTCCCTGGGGTTGCCGACCGGGTACCACGAGGACGCCTTCCCGCGTCTGCTGGAGTTGATGGCCGGGGACAAGAAGAACCACTCCGGATTCCTCCGGCTCGTCGTGCTGGACGGACTGGCCCGGCCCGCACGCATGGAGGCTCCGGACCCGTCGTTGATGACCGCGGCCTACGCCGCGATCTCCGAGGGGCGCACCGCCGCCGGCGGCGGGATCCTCCTGTGACCGGCCGTCTGGCAGCCCGTCGGCGCGCGGTGGCCTCAGCGATCGCGGAGGCGGGTGCGGGAGCTCTCCTCGTCACGGATCCGCGCAACATCGCCTACCTCACCGGGTTCCGGGGATCCGGCGGGGTCGTTCTGGTGGAGGAGGACGGTGAGGCGGTCCTGTGCACCGATTCGCGGTACGAACTCCAGGTGGTCGAGCAGGCCCCCGACGTGGGACACGTGATCTCGCGGGAGTACGTCGCCGGGGTGCTCGGGCGGCGCCGCGGACCCGCCGACGCGCCGCTCGCGGTGGAGGCGGACGACCTGACGCTCTCCGCTGCGACCGCACTGCGCAGAGTGATGGCGACGGTCGGGGCCGACGAAGCGCCGGTCATCGAGACCAGTGGCCTCGTCGAGCGGGTCCGGCGGGCGAAGGACCCCGTCGAGATTGGCTTGATCGAACAGGCATGTCGGGTCGTCGACGACGCATGGACCCATCTGTCGACCCAGCGGTCGGTGACCGCGGGCCGGACCGAGCGGGAGGTCGCCGCGGACCTCGAGCACGCCATGCGACGAGCCGGTTCCGACGGTGTGGCGTTCGAGACCATCGTCGCCTCGGGTCCCAACGGCGCCCACCCGCACCACGTCCCCGGGGACAGGGTGCTGACCGACGGCGATCTCGTCGTGGTGGACTTCGGCGCCACCGTCGCCGGCTACGCGTCCGACTGCACGCGGACCGTCGCGCTGGGCGTCGTCGCCGATCGCCTCCTGGATGCCTACGAGGTCGTCAGGCGCTCCCAGGTCGCCGGCGTGGCGGCGGTGCGCGCTGGGCTGTCCTGTCCGGAACTCGACGCGGTGAGTCGGGGGATCATCTCGGACGCCGGCTTCGGGAAGTACTTCGGTCACTCGCTGGGGCACGGTGTGGGGCTGGACGTCCACGAAGCGCCCGCTGTCTCCTCCAGGTCCACGAGTACACTGTCCGACGGCGATGTGATCACCATCGAGCCGGGGATCTACCTCCCGGGTCTCGGAGGGATCCGAATCGAGGACACCGTGGCCGTCACCGGCGGGGGCGGTAGGTCCCTGACCACCACGTCGACGGCGCTCAGCGTGCTCTGAGCAGCAGTCCCACGAACATGCGCGCGGCGCCGGTCCACGGCCGCCCGCCGACGACCCGCGAAGGAGAACCGACAATGGCGTCCACCGCCGACTTCAAAAACGGCCTCGTCCTCAAGGAGGAGGGGAACCTCTGGCAGATCCAGGAGTTCCAGCACGTCAAGCCGGGTAAGGGCCCTGCCTTCGTCCGCACCAAGATCAAGAACGTCGTCACGGGCAAGACCGTCGACAAGACCTACAACGCCGGGGTCAAGGTCGAGACCGCCACGGTGGACCGCCGCGACATGACCTTCCTGTACCGCGACGGCGAGGATTACGTCCTCATGGACGAGAAGGACTTCGAGCAGATCAACGTCTCGCCCACGGTGATGGGTGACGGTGCGCGCTTCCTCCTCGAGAACACCAGCGTGCAGGTCTCGATGCACGAGGGCGTCGCCCTCTTCGCCGAGATGCCCGTCTCTGTGGACCTGCTGGTCCAGCACACGGATCCGGGCCTCCAGGGCGACCGCTCGACCGGCGGCACCAAGCCGGCCACCCTCGAGACCGGCGCCGAGGTCAGTGTCCCGCTGTTCATCAACACCGGCGACAAGCTGAAGATCGACACCCGTGACGGTCGCTACCTCAGCCGGGTGAACGACTGACCATGTCAGACGAAGTCGACTACCGGCGCCGGGGATCCCGGTTCCGGGCCCGCAAGCGTGCGGTGGCCCTGCTGTTCGAGGCCGAGCTGCGGGACGCCGACGTGGTGGAGCTCGCCGAGGAACGCCGCAGGATGGGCGCGGAGTCGCAGGAGTTCCACGACGTCGCCTCGTACACCATGGACATCGTCACGGGTGTGGCCGAGCGGTTGGACCGTCTCGACTCCATGATCTCCGAGCACCTGCGGGAGTGGACGCTCGAGCGACTCCCCGCGGTCGACCGTGCCGTGCTGCGCGCCGGTGCGTGGGAGCTGCTGTTCGGTACCGACGACGTCGACCCGGCCATCGTGATCGACCAGGCGGTGCTGTTGATCTCGGACCTGTCCGCCGAGAAGTCCGTGGGCTACGTCAACGCCGTCCTCGACCGCGTCGCCGGCCTCGCCCAGCACATCCGGGCGGCCGAGCGAGCCGTGTCGACGATCGACACCGCGTCCCCACCGGACGTGTCGGAGCCCACCCCCGACGCGACGGAAGCGGGTGCGGAAGACTGATAGAGTCCACATCCGAAAGCTATCCCTTTAACGAGCCGTCCAGCGAGGCGGACAAGGAGGTGGTGATCGGTGAGCGCTGACGGTTCGGAATCGAACTCGGTGTCACTCTTCACGTCCGACGACGTCGCCAGGACGGTCTCCCGCCTGGCCCATCAGATCATCGAACGCACGGCTGCGGACGCGCCCGATTCGGGGCCGGTCGTCCTGCTCGGCATCCCCACCAGAGGCGTTCCCCTTGCCCACCGGTTGGCGGAACGGATCCGGGAGTTCGGCGGAGCGGAAGTACACGCCGGCTCCCTCGACGTGACCCTCTACCGGGACGACCTCGCCGGCGGTCCGCACCGCCCGATGAGTCCGACTATGGTACCGGCGGAGGGAATCGACGGTGCGACGGTGATCCTTGTCGACGACGTCCTCTTCTCGGGCCGGACCATCCGGGCCGCCTTCGACGCACTCCGCGATCTCGGCAGGCCCGCGCGCGTGCAGCTGGCCGTCCTGGTCGACCGGGGACATCGCGAACTGCCGATCCGCGCGGACTACGTGGGGAAGAACGTACCCACCTCCCGCGAGGAGGGCATCTCGGTACTGCTCACCGAGATCGACCGGGTCGACGCGGTGGTCCTCAGACGAGCGGACCCGGAGGGTGCCCGATGAAGCACCTGCTCTCCGCCGCAGATCTCGACCGCGACTCCGCTCTGTCCATCCTGGACGAGGCGAGCCGTCTCAAGGAGACGCTGCTCGGGCGCGAGGTCCGCAAACTGCCCACCCTCCGTGGGAAGACCGTCCTGACGGTGTTCTACGAGAACTCCACCCGGACGAGGGTCTCCTTCGAGACAGCGGGGAAGTGGATGAGCGCCGACGTCATCAACGTCTCCGCCAACGCCTCCTCCGTGCAGAAGGGCGAGTCTCTACGGGACACGGCCATGACCCTGACCGCCGTGGGGGCGGACGCGCTCATCGTCCGTCATCCCGCGTCCGGTTCCGCCCAACAGATCGCCGGGTGGGTCGCGCCGGGCGGTGTCGGACCGTCGGTGATCAACGCCGGCGACGGGATGCACGAGCACCCCACGCAGGCCCTGCTCGACGCGATGACCATCCGGGAACGACTCGGGGGTATCGAGGGCCGACGGGTGGTGATCGTCGGCGACATCCTGCACTCCCGGGTGGCCCGGTCGAACGCCCTGTTGTTGTCGACGCTCGGTGCCGAGGTGGTGCTCGTGGCTCCGCCCACCCTGCTGCCGGTCGGCGTCGGCGACTGGCCCGTACGCGCCTCGACCGACCTCGACGCCGAACTCCCCGGGGCGGACGCGGTGATGATGCTGCGGGTCCAGGCCGAGCGGATGAACGGCGGGTTCTTCCCGTCCACCCGTGAATACGCGGTGCGATACGGACTGGGTCCCGCCCGAACGGCCCGGTTGCGCGAGCACACCGTCGTGCTCCATCCCGGGCCCATGGTCCGCGGGATGGAGATCGGATTCGAGACGGCGGACGCCCCCTCGTCGGCAGTACTCCAGCAGGTGACCAACGGCGTCCACGTCCGCATGTCGGTCCTGCTCCACACTCTTGTCGGAACGGAAGGAAACCCCGAGTGAGCGCCCTCGAACCCCCGCCCCTGCTGCTGCGCCGGGTCCGGCCCTATGGGGAGGGCGCCCCCGTCGACGTGCTCGTGCGGGACGGCGTCATCGCCGCGATCGGTCCGGGCGCCGGTGACGACGCACCGGACGACGCGGAGATCCACGAGCTGGACGGTGCGGTCCTGCTGCCCGGTTTCGTCGATCTCCACACCCATCTGAGAGAGCCCGGCCGGGAGGACACCGAGACCATCGCCTCCGGTTCATCCGCGGCGGCCCGGGGCGGGTACACCGCGGTGTTCGCCATGGCCAACACGCAACCCCCGCAGGACAATCAGACCGTCACCGACTCCGTGTGGCGGATCGGTCGGTCCGTCGGCCTGTGTGACGTCCACCCGGTCGGCGCGGTCACGGTCGGCCTGGGGGGCGAGCACCTCACCGAGATGGGTCAGATGGCCTCCGGGGAGGCGCAGGTGAGGATCTTCTCCGACGACGGGATGTGCGTCCACGACCCGCTGGTGATGCGGCGTGCTCTGGAGTACTCCGCCGGGCTGGGGGTCCTCGTCGCCCAGCACGCCGAGGAGCCGCGCCTGACCAGGGGAGCCGTCGCCCACGAGGGACCCACGGCAGCGCGCCTAGGGCTCACCGGGTGGCCGCGCTCGGCCGAGGAGTCCATCGTGGCGCGCGACGCCATCCTGGCCCGGGACGCCGGTGCTCGGGTCCACATCTGCCACGCCTCCACCACCGGCACGGTCGAGCTGCTCAAGTGGGCCAAGGGGCAGGGGATCTCGATCACCGCCGAGGTCACCCCGCACCACCTGTTGCTCGACGACACGAGGCTCGAGTCCTACGACGGCGTCTACCGGGTCAACCCCCCGCTCCGCGAGACCCACGACACGCTCGCGCTGCGGGCGGCACTCGTGGCGGGAGTGATCGACTGCGTGGCGACCGACCACGCGCCCCACGCCGCCCAGGAGAAGTGCTGTGAATTCGCCGCCGCCCGCCCGGGAATGCTCGGGCTGGAGACGGCGCTGCCGATCATCGCGGCCCTGCTCGTGGAGTCCGGTGAGATGACCTGGCGCGATCTGTCCCGTGTGATGAGCGTCCGGCCCGCCGAGATCGCCGGCCTCACCGATCAGGGGCGGCCGATCGAGGTGGGGGAGCCGGCCAACCTCGCCGTCGTCGACCCCGACTCCGACTGGACCGTCGTCGGCGAGGAACTGGCAAGTCTGTCCGCCAACACCCCCTACGAGGGCATGACGTTCGCCGCTCGTGTCGTGGGCACCGTGTACCGGGGCCGCATGACCAGCCGCGACGGAGAGGTACTCACATGACGCAGGACGTCTGGACCGTGGTGATCGTCGTCGCCGTCTTTCTCGGTCTACTCGGGTTGATGGCGCTGGGTTGGCGGAACCGCGGTCGCTCGCAGGCAGGTCTCTACGACACCCTCCCGGCTGTCCCCGCCGAGACCGGCGACGTCGTCCTGGGCCCGCTGACCGGCGTGTACATCGGCAGCACGGTGGCGGGTGACTGGCAGGCGCGGATCGCCCGGGCGCCGCTCGGGCACCGTTCGGCGGGAACCTTCACCGCCTACACCGGTGGTCTGCGGCTCGAGCTGGCCGACTCCACCGTGTGGATCCCCCGGGCCGATCTGGTGGAGGTGCGACGCGCCTCCGCCCTCGCCAACAAGACCGTGCCCGGCGGCGGGATCCTCGTCGCGCGGTGGCAGGTCGACGGCCTCGACGGCCGCACCCTCATCGACTCGGGATTCCGGGCCGACGACAAGGACTCGTACCCACGGTGGGAGGCACTACGCGGCGACGCCGCACCCGCCGACCGACCGGACACCCCCCGCGCCACCACCGAGGAGAAGCAGTGACCCCGCAGAACACCACCACAGTCGCACCGGGGGGCCGCACGCCCGCCGCGCTCGTCCTCGAGGACGGTCGCATCCACCGCGGGACGGCGTTCGGGGCGACCGGCACCACGCTCGGCGAGGCGGTCTTCACGACCGGCATGTCCGGGTACCAGGAGACCCTCACCGACCCGTCCTACTACCGGCAGATCGTCGTGAGCACCGCCCCGCAGATCGGCAACACCGGGTGGAACGACGAGGACGGGGAGTCGCTCCTCGACGGCGTGAACGGCGGCGGCCGGATCTGGGTGTCCGGACTGGTCATCCGCGACCTGTCCCGCCGGGCGTCCAACCACCGCTCCGACCGCACCCTCGAGGACGAGATGCTCGCGCAGGGCATCGTGGGGATCGCCGGGATCGACACCCGGGCGGTCGTGCGCCACATCCGCGATCTCGGGGCGATGAAGGCCGGGATCTTCTCGGGTGAGGACCTGGCCGACGACGAGTCGATGCTCGCCGCCGTCCGGGCCCAGGAGCCCATGGTCGGGGCGTCGCTGGCGGAGATCGTCTCGACCGACGCCGCCTACGTGGTCGAGCCCGAGGGGCCGGCCCGCTTCTCGGTGGCGGCCCTGGACCTGGGCATCAAGACCAACACCCCGCGGATGCTCACCGCCCGCGGCGTACGGGTCCACGTACTCCCGGCGGCCTCGACCCTGCAGGACGTGATGGACCTCGACGTCGACGGCGTGTTCCTCTCCAACGGTCCCGGGGACCCGGCCACCGCCGACGCCGCGGTGCACCTGACCAAGGAGGTCCTGAGCCAGGGGATCCCGTTCTTCGGGATCTGCTACGGCAACCAGATCCTGGGTCGCGCCCTCGGGCTCGAGACCTACAAGATGCCGTTCGGCCACCGCGGGATCAACATCCCGGTGATCGAGAAGGCCACCGGCTCCGTCGCGATCACCTCCCAGAACCACGGGTTCGCACTGCGCGCCCCGGAGACCGAGACCTGGGAGACCCCCTGGGGCGCGGCCACCGTCACCCACGTGTGCGCGAACGACGGGACCGTCGAGGGTGTGGCCCTCACCGACGGCTCCGCCTTCTCCGTCCAGTACCACCCCGAGGCCGCGGCGGGTCCCCGTGACGCCGCCGACCTCTTCGACCGCTTCGTCAGCCTGCTCGACTCCACGAGCGGCGACGCCGCCGACACCGGTTCCGCCGACTCCAGAAAGGGCTCGAACTGATGCCCCGCCGCACAGACATCACCCACGTCCTCGTGATCGGCTCCGGCCCGATCGTGATCGGCCAGGCCTGCGAGTTCGACTACTCCGGCACCCAGGCGTGCCGCGTCCTCCGCGCCGAAGGACTGCGCGTCACGCTGGTCAACTCCAACCCGGCCACGATCATGACCGACCCGGAGTTCGCCGACAGTACCTACGTCGAGCCGATCACACCCGAGTACATCGACAAGATCTTCGCCAAGGAGGCCGCGGACGGGCACCCCGTCGACGCCGTCCTCGCCACGCTCGGAGGCCAGACGGCGCTCAACGCCGCCATGCAACTCGACGCGCAGGGCATCCTGGACAAGCACGGCGTGGAGTTGATCGGTGCCGACATCCCCGCGATCAACCGCGGTGAGGACCGGCAGACGTTCAAGGACATCGTCGCGAGCGTCGGCGGTGACTCGGCCCGTAGCGCCGTGTGTCACACCATGGAGGAGGTCCACGCGACCGTCGCCGAACTGGGGCTGCCCGTCGTGGTCCGCCCGTCCTTCACCATGGGCGGTCTCGGCTCGGGACTGGCCTACACCACCGAGGACCTCGAGCGGATCGCCGGCGGCGGGTTGTCCGCCTCACCCACCGCGAACGTCCTCATCGAGGAGTCGATCCTCGGGTGGAAGGAGTTCGAGCTGGAGCTCATGCGGGACAACAAGGACAACGTCGTCGTGGTGTGTTCGATCGAGAACGTCGACGCCCTCGGTGTCCACACGGGGGACTCGGTGACCGTCGCACCGTCGATGACCCTGACGGACCGCGAGTTCCAGGACATGCGCGACCTCGGTATCGCGATCCTCCGCGAGGTCGGTGTCGACACCGGTGGGTGCAACATCCAGTTCGCCATCAATCCCGCCGACGGACGGCTCGTCGTGATCGAGATGAACCCGCGGGTCTCCCGGTCCTCGGCGCTGGCGTCCAAGGCGACCGGTTTCCCGATCGCCAAGATCGCGGCCCGGCTCGCGATCGGGTACTCCCTCGACGAGATCACCAACGACATCACCGGGGAGACCCCGGCGAGCTTCGAGCCGACCCTCGACTACGTGGTGGTCAAGGCCCCGAGGTTCGCCTTCGAGAAGTTCCCGGGTGCCGACGACACCCTCACGACCACGATGAAGTCGGTCGGCGAGGCGATGAGTCTCGGACGCAACTACCGCGAGGCGCTCGGCAAGGTCATGCGGTCGCTCGAGACCAAGGCCGCGGGCTTCTGGACCCTGCCGGACGAGACGATCGCCCCCGGTCGGTCGACCGACGTCGACGCCGTCCTGGCGGATCTGGTGCGGCCGACCGAGGGCCGGATGTACGACGTCGAGCTCGCCCTGCGGCTCGGGGCGACGGTCGAGCAGGTACACGAGGTCTCGGGGATCGACCCGTGGTTCGTGGACGAGGTCGCCGCCCTGGTCGAGCTCCGTCAGGACATCGTCGACGCGCCCGTGGTCGACGAGCCCCTGCTCCGTCGGGCCAAGCACAACGGACTGTCCGACGCGCAGATCGCGGCCCTGCGACCCGAGTTCGCCGGTGCCGAGGGCGTCCGTCGACTGCGCCTCCGGCTCGGGGTGCGACCCGTGTACAAGACGGTCGACACCTGCGCCGCGGAGTTCGAGGCCAAGACCCCCTACCACTACTCGACCTACGAACTCGATCCCTCGGCCGAGTCCGAGGTCGCGGCCCAGACCGAGCGCGAGAAGGTCATCATCCTGGGTTCCGGCCCCAACCGGATCGGCCAGGGCATCGAGTTCGACTACTCGTGTGTCCACGCGGCCCTGACGCTCTCGGAGGCCGGGTACGAGACCGTCATGGTCAACTGCAACCCCGAGACCGTCTCGACCGACTACGACACGGCGGACCGTCTCTACTTCGAGCCCCTGACGTTCGAGGACGTCATGGAGGTCTACCACGCCGAGTCCGAGTCGGGCACGGTCGCCGGGGTCCTGGTCCAGCTCGGCGGCCAGACCCCGCTCGGCCTCGCCGCGCAGCTCGAGGAGGCGGGTGTCCCCATCGTCGGTACCAGCCCGTCGGCGATCGACCTGGCGGAGGACCGTCGCGAGTTCGGCGAGGTGCTGGTGAAGGCCGGGCTGCCCGCCCCCGCGTTCGGGACCGCGATCAACGCCACGGAGGCCACCGAGATCGCGGCCCGCATCGGCTACCCGGTCCTCGTCCGCCCGTCGTACGTCCTCGGCGGCCGCGGTATGGAGATCGTCTACGACGAGGGGTCGTTGCGGTCCTACATCGCCAATGCGACCGAGATCAGTCCGGACCGTCCGGTCCTGGTCGACCGCTTCCTCGACGACGCGGTCGAGATCGACGTCGACGTGTTGTGTGACGGCACCGAGGTCTACCTGGGCGGCGTCATGGAGCACATCGAGGAGGCCGGCATCCACTCCGGGGACTCCGCCTGCGCCCTGCCGCCCATCACGCTGGGCCAGGACGACATCGACCGCGTCCGCCGGTCCAGTGAGGCCCTGGCGTTCGGAATCGGTGTCAAGGGACTCATGAACGTCCAGTACGCGATCAAGGACGATGTCCTGTACGTGCTCGAGGCGAACCCCCGGGCCAGTCGGACCGTGCCGTTCGTCTCCAAGGCCACCGGCGTACACCTCGCCAAGGCCTGCGCACGCATCATGATGGGTGAGACGATCGCCGAGCTCAAGGCCGAGGGGCTCCTCCCCTCGGACCGGGATGGTGGTTCCCTCCCCGCCGACGCCCCCGTCGCCGTCAAGGAGGCGGTCCTGCCGTTCAACCGCTTCCGCACCCCCGAGGGCGAGCCCGTCGACTCGCTGCTGAGCCCGGAGATGAAGTCGACCGGCGAGGTCATGGGTATCGGTCCCGACTTCGCCGTCGCCTTCGCCAAGGCCCAGCTCGCGGCCGAGGGGGTCCTGCCGACGACCGGGACCGCGTTCGTCTCGGTCGCCAACCGGGACAAGCGCTCGATGGTGTTCCCCGCACAACGTCTCGCCGCTCTGGGGTTCACGGTGCTGGCCACCGAGGGCACCGCGTTGATGCTGCGCCGGTACGGGATCGCGTGCGAGACCGTGGCGAAGCTGACCGAGGCCGGGGACGGTCCGGTCGACGAGCAGGGGAACCCGGTCCGGACCATCGTCGACCGGATCAACGCCGACGAAGTCGACCTGATCCTCAACATCGCCTCCTCCACCGGCGGGACCCGCGCAGACGGTCACGAGATCCGTTCCGCCGCGATCTCCCGCCGGGTCCCGTGCATCACCACCGTGCAGGGCGCCACGGCGGCGGTCCACGGCATCGAGGCGATGCGGCGCGGCGAGGTCACCGTGAGCCCCCTACAGGAGCTGCACAGCGGATTCACCGTCCGATGACCGACGGCCCGCCCCGGGCCCCGTTCGGCGCGCGGCTGCACTCCGCCGTCGCCGTCCGCGGCAACCTCTGCGTGGGGATCGATCCCCACCCGGCTCTGCTCGAACAGTGGGGGCTCGGGGTGAACGCGGCAGGCGTCCGTGAGTTCTCGCGGCGGTCCCTCGACGCGTTCGGCGACCTCGTCCCGGCGGTCAAACCCCAGGTCGCGTTCTTCGAGGAGTACGGCTCCGCGGGGGTCGCGGTCCTCGAGGGTGTCCTGCGCGACATCACCGAGGTCGGTGCACTCTCCGTCGCCGACGCCAAGCGTGGCGACATCGGGTCGACGATGGCGGGGTACGCCCGGGCGTGGCTGGGCGAGGACTCCCCACTGGCCTGCGACGCCCTCACGGTGTCCCCGTACCTCGGGGTGGGTTCGCTCGAGGCGGCCTTCGACGCGGCGACGGCGACCGGACGCGGGCTCTTCGTGCTGGCCCGCACCTCGAACCCGGAGGCGGGAGGCCTGCAGGGGGCCACCGGGCCCGCCGGGACGGTCGCACAGTCGGTCGTCGACGAGGTGGGCCGGAGGAACGGTCGTCCGGAGTCCGGCGTACCGGGGTCCTTCGGTGTGGTCGTGGGCGCGACGGTCGCCGACCCGCCGCGGCTGGACGCCCTCGCCGGGCCGGTCCTGATGCCCGGGGTGGGGGAGCAGGGCGGCACGCTCGCGGACGTCCGACGGATCGCCGGTCCCGCGCTACCGCACACCCTGGTCAACATCTCGCGGCACGTCCTGCGGGCGGGTCCGGACGTCGACGCGATGCGCGCGGTGGTCCGCGAACTCACCGCGACCTTCCGGTTCGAGGAGACCGCCTGAGCTGTCAGGCGCCACAGCGGATCGCCTGAGTCACAGTGGTCACGGACCGGGGCCCGTCGTCGCGTATCGCTTCCGGCGACTTCGGGCGGTTCGGTTCGCGGTCGAGGGCCGCCGACGCTAGTCTTCTCCACACCTCACACGTCAATGCGCAGTTCAGGCGGGGTGCCACGCCGGGCCCCGCGCAACGACGGGGCCCCGCGGCCGCGTACTGTTGCTGAGGTCATCAGGCCCGACGCCGTGCCGGTCTCCCGTGAGGGGGACGGAATCGCCCGGGTACGGTGAGCACGAGGGAGCGCCCGCTCCCGGCACGAGCCGCAGCCCGCGGACGCGCCGGGGCCGGTCACCGCACACCACACGTGGATGTCCTACGGTGGACACCCGCGTGAGTCATGAGACACACACGAACGAGACGGAGGAATTGTGGCCCTTCCCCAGTTGACCGATGAGCAGCGTGCCGCTGCTCTGGAGAAGGCGGCTGCCGCCCGTCGCGCCCGGGCTGAGCTCAAGGAGCGCCTGAAGCGTGGTGGCACCGACCTCAAGCAGGTGCTCAAGGATGCCGAGAGCGACGAGATCCTCGGCAAGATGAAGGTCTCGGCGCTGCTCGAGGCCCTGCCCAAGGTCGGCAAGGTCAAGGCTCAGGAGATCATGACCGAGCTGGAGATCGCGCCGACGCGTCGCCTGCGTGGTCTCGGAGACCGCCAGCGCCGTGCACTGCTCGAGCGGTTCGACTTCACGGTCGACTGATCGACGCATGAACACACCGTCGTCCGGGGTCTCGTCCCCGGAAGCGACGGCGAAGAGGGGCCGGCTGATCGTCTTGGCCGGCCCCTCCGCCGTCGGCAAGTCAACCGTCGTGGCCCGCTTACGTGACCGCGTTCCGGACCTGTACTTCAGCGTCTCCATGACCACGCGGGATCCGCGTCCCGGCGAGGTCGACGGGCGCGACTACCACTTCGTGAGCACCGAGGAGTTCCGCGCGGCCGTCAAGGAGGGTCGGATGCTCGAGTGGGCGGAGATCCACCGGGGTCTGCAACTCTCGGGGACCCCGGCCGATCCCGTCCGTCGCGCGTTGGCGGAGGGACGCCCGGTTCTCATCGAGGTCGATCTCGCCGGTGTGCGGCAGATCCGCGAGTCCATTCCCGAGGGCCGGACCGTGTTCCTGGCACCCCCGTCCTGGGAGGACCTCGAGGAGCGCCTCCGGGGCCGGGGTACCGAACCGCACGAGGTGGTGACCCGCAGACTCGAGACCGCGAAGGTCGAGATGGAGGCCCGCGAGGAGTTCGACGAGGTCGTCGTGAACGACGAACTCGAAGTCGCGGTGGATCAATTGGTATCATTGCTGGTCGGCCGCGACTGAGACCGAACCCGCGACGCGAACCCCGACGCAAGAGCACCACCGACGGCAGTACCCAGAGGAGAACCCATAGTGGCCACGATCGAAGCCTCAGCAACAACCCCGCTCTACGACACCCCGATCGGCATCACCAATCCGCCGATCGATGAGCTCCTCGAGCGGGCGTCCTCCAAGTACGCCCTCGTGATCTTCGCCGCCAAGCGCGCCCGGCAGATCAACTCGTACTACAACCAGATCGAGGAGGGCATCCTCGAGTACGTCGGCCCGCTGGTCGACCCGGGGATGCACGAGAAGCCCCTGACCATCGCGCTGCGTGAGCTGCACTCCGACCTGCTCGACTGCGCCGAGGGCGAGTGACCGGGGACGACGTGCGCGGTATGCGTGTCGTCGTCGGGGTGGGCGGCGGGATCGCCGCCTACAAGTCCTGTGGTCTGATCAGGCTCCTCACCGAGTCCGGCTGCCACGTGGACGTGGTCCCCACCGAGGCGGCCCTGAGATTCGTCGGGTCCGCCACCTTCGAGGCCCTGTCCGGGAACCCGGTCTCCACCGGGGTGTTCTCGGACGTGCCGTCGGTCCGCCACGTCGCCCTCGGGCAGCGGGCGGACCTCGTCGTCGTGGCCCCCGCCACCGCCGACCTGCTCGCGCGGATCGCGTCCGGCCGGGCCGACGACCTCCTCACCTCCACGCTGTTGACCGCGCGATGCCCCGTCCTGCTCGCACCGGCCATGCACACCGAGATGTGGGAACACCCGGCCACGAGACGCAACGTCGACACCCTCCGGGGCGACGGCGTCCACGTGATGCCGCCGGCGTCGGGCCGTCTCACCGGTGCCGACACCGGGGCGGGCCGGTTGCCCGAACCCGCCGACATCGCCCGACTGGCGATGCTGCTGCTCGAGGGCGGTGGGCTCCCGTGGGACCTCGCGGGGACACGCGTCGTCGTCACCTCCGGCGGCACCCGCGAGGAGATCGATCCCGTTCGCTTCCTCGGCAACCGGAGCTCGGGCAAGCAGGGCCATGCGATCGCCGCCGTCGCCGCGGCCCGGGGCGCCGCGGTGACGCTCGTGACCTCTTCGGATCTGCCCGTGCCCGCCGCCGTGGAGGCGGTCCACATCGACTCCGCCCGCGAGCTGCGTGAGGCCACCTTCCGTGCGGCGGCCCGGGCGGACGTCGTGATCAAGGCGGCCGCGGTGGCCGACTTCCGGCCGACCGAGGTGTCGTCGTCGAAGCTCAAGAAGGGCAGCAGCTCCGAGCCCGACGCCATCCGCCTGGAACGCAACCCGGACATCCTCGCGGACCTCGTCGCGGCGCGGAGGGCGGGGGAGATCCCCGCCGACTGTGTCCTCGTGGGGTTCGCCGCGGAGACCGGGGACTCCACGGGATCCGTGCTCGAGCACGGCAGGGCGAAGCTGGCCCGCAAGGGGTGCGACCTCCTCGTCGTCAACGAGGTCGGACGCGGCACCACCTTCGGCGAGGACGTCAACGGTGGCTGGATCCTCGACGCCGGGGGCGGCGAGACGCCCGTGGACAGGGCCAGCAAGGATCTCCTCGCCGGCCGGATCCTCGATTCGGTCGCCGCGGCGGCCGCGCGGACCGCCGGCGACCGCACCGACTAGTCTGTCCCCACGCGATCGGCACCGATCACACGCGATCGGCACCAGGAAGAGAGAACCACTGTGACGCAGGCACGACGGCTGTTCACCAGCGAGTCCGTGACCGAGGGGCATCCGGACAAGATCTGTGACGCGATCTCGGACGCCATCCTGGACGCGATGTTGACGCAGGACCCGGAAGCCCGCGTCGCGGTGGAGACCATGGTCACGACCGGACAGGTGCACGTGGCCGGCGAGGTCAAGACGAGTGGCTACGTGGAGATCCCGCAGCTCATCCGCGAGAAGATCGTGGAGATCGGCTACGACTCCTCCGAGAAGGGATTCGACGGCGTCTCCTGCGGCGTCTCGATCTCCATCGGTGCGCAGTCGCCGGAGATCGCCCAGGGCGTGGACACCTCCCACGAGGCACGCACGTCGACCGACCCCGTAGAGGACGCGATCGCCCGTCAGGGAGCCGGTGACCAGGGCCTGATGTTCGGGTACGCGTGCTCGGACACCCCGGAACTCATGCCGTTGCCCATCGCGTTGGCGCACCGTCTCTCGCGGCGGCTGATGGAGGTGCGCAAGGACGGAACGTTGGCCTACCTGCGTCCGGACGGCAAGACCCAGGTCACCATCGAGTACGACGGCGACCGCGCCGTCCGCCTGGACACGATCGTCATCTCCACACAGCACGCCCCCGAGATCGATCTGGAGACGACCCTTCGCGACGACCTCACCGAGCACGTCCTGGGCCCGGTGCTGGCCGAAGCCGCGACCGGCATCGAGACGGGCGACTTCCGGCTCCTGGTCAACCCGACCGGACGGTTCGTACTGGGCGGCCCGATGGGCGACGCCGGCCTGACCGGCCGCAAGATCATCGTCGACACCTACGGTGGCATGGCCCGCCACGGCGGCGGCGCCTTCTCGGGCAAGGATCCGTCCAAGGTCGACCGGTCCGCGGCGTACGCCATGCGGTGGGTGGCCAAGAACGTCGTGGCCGCCGGACTGGCGGAGCGTGTCGAGGTGCAGGTCGCGTACGCGATCGGCAAGGCCGCCCCGGTGGGGTTGTTCGTCGAGGCGTTCGGAACGGAGAAGGTCGACATCGCGGTGCTCCAGCAGGCCGTGACCGAGGTGTTCGACCTGCGCCCGGGCGCGATCATCCGGGACCTCGATCTCAAGCGTCCGATCTACGCGGCGACCGCCGCGTACGGCCACTTCGGCCGGACCGACATCGACCTCCCGTGGGAGCGCACGGACCGCGTGGACGAGCTCAAGCGCGCCGCCGGGCTCTGACTCGACTCACCGGTCGTCGCGGCGAGGTGCGAGAATCTGATGCCGTGACCACCACCCCAGCGACCCGGGTCGCGGCGGCTGACGCCCCCGTGGCCCGGGTCCTGCCGTTGCTCGGGGTCCCGCACCTGGACAGGGAGTTCGACTATCTGGTCCCGGAGTCCCTGTCCGACCAGGCGCGTCCGGGAACCCGGGTGCGCGTGCGGTTCGCGGGCCGGTTGGTCGACGGGTTCGTCGTCGGGCGATCCACCGAGACCGATCACCGCGGGGAACTCGCATGGCTCGAACGCGTGGTCTCACCGGAACCCGTGCTCACGCCGGAGCTGCTCCGCCTGGTCGAGCTCGTGGCCGCGCGGTGGGTGGGCATGCGCTCGGACGTCCTGCGCCTGGCGATCCCCCCGCGGCACGCGGCGGCCGAGAAGTCGGTGCCCGACGGCGACCCGCCCCGGGGAGTGACCGCGGGGCCGGTGGAGATCCCGTCCGGGTGGGCCGACCACCCGATGGTGGCCCGGTTCCTCGAGGCCGCCACCGTGGGCGTGCCGGCCCGGGGCGTCTGGACCGTCCCACCGGGCCGGGACTGGGCGCAGTCACTCGCGTCCCTGGCGGACTCGGTGCGGCGACGGGGGTTGCAGGTCCTGGTGATCGTCCCGGACCAGCGGGACGTCGACCGGCTCACCGCGGCGTGTCGGCTGGCCGTGGGTGGGGGTGCCGCGGGGCGGGAACTCGTGGCCGACCTCTCCGCCGGGGTGGGGCCCTCCGCGAGATACCGGCGGTGGCTGCGCGCGATCCGCGGTCACGCCCGGATCGTGGTGGGAACCCGGAGCGCCGTGTTCACCCCGTTGCCGGAACCCGGGCTGATAGTGCTCCACGACGACGGTGACGAGTCCTTCGTCGAGCCCCGCGCCCCGTACCCGCACACCAGGGAGGTCGCCGCGCAGCGTTCCGCGCTGGACGGCACGCCGCTCCTGCTGACCTCCGTGGACCGCACCCCCGAGGTGGCCGAGTACGTCCGGTCCGGCTGGGCGCACGAGATACGGCCCGAACCGGGCCTGGTCCGTGCGCTGGCCCCTCGCGTCGTCGCGTTCACCGACGCGGATCCGGCCCAGGCCCGCGACGTGGCCGGTGGGCGGACCCGGCTGCCCGCGGTGGCGGTCACGATGGCGCGGGAGGCGATCGAGGTGGACGCCCCGGTCCTCGTCCAGGTCCCGAGGAAGGGCTACATCCCCACGCTCCTGTGCGGGTCGTGTCGGACTCCGGCCCGGTGTCGTCGGTGCAACGGTCCCCTGCGTGCGGGGCGGATGGACGCCGTGTACGGTCCCGTCGATCTGGCCTGTGGCTGGTGCGGGGCCCCGGAACCGGGTTTCCGTTGCGTGGCCTGCGGGTCCCGTGCCCTCCGCGCGGGGGTGGTGGGCGCGGGCCGGACGGCCGAGGAACTCGGCCGGATGTTCCCCGGGGTCCGGGTGCGGACGAGCGGGGGACGCGAGGTGCTCGACGCGGTCCCGGCCGGCCCCGCGATCGTCGTCTCCACGCCCGGGGCCGAGCCGGTGGCCGACGGTGGGTACGGCGCGGCGTTGCTCCTGGATTCGTGGGCTCTGCTCGGTCGTCCGGACCTGCGGGCCGTCCAGAACGCCCTGCGGTACTGGATAGGCGCGGCCTCGCTGGTCCGGCCCGCCGCCGACGGCGGACGGGTGTTCCTGTCCGCCGACTCCGGGTCCCCGGTCTCCCAGGCGCTCGTACGGTGGGACCCGCAGGGGTGGGCCGAGCGTGAGCTCGCGGACCGCGCCGAGGTGGGTTTCCCGCCCGCCGTGCACATGGTGGCGGTGGACGGATCGGCCGCGGCCCTCGCGGGGGTCCTCGACGAGCTCCGGATCCCCGATCAGGTGGAGGTGCTCGGTCCCGTGGACCTGCCCCCGGGCGAGGAACTGCCCGGACACGACGGCATCGAGGACCCCGAGCGGGTGCTGCTCCGGGTCCCTCCGTCCCTGCTGGGCGAGGTGTCCACGGAACTCCGGGCGATCGTGGTGGGGCGATCCGGTCGACGACACGCCGACCCGGTCCGGGTCCGGCTCGACCCGGTCCACATCGGCTGACCGACCCGTGCGGTGATCGGCCCCATGACCACATAGAATGGACGTTTCCCCCATCCGTCGCCCGCGAGGAGTTCCGATCCGCATGGCCGTCCACCCCGTCCGGCTCTTCGGCGATCCCGTCCTGAGGACACCCGTCGATCCCGTCACCTCGTTCGACCAGAGGCTGGCACGCACCGTGGCCGACCTCATGGACACCGTGCGGCACGAGGAGGGGGCGGGACTGGCGGCCCCGCAGATCGGTGTGTCCACCCGGGTGTTCGTCTACACCTGTGGTGGCCGCGAGGGTCACCTGGTCAATCCCGAGTGGGATCCGATCGGTGATGAGAAGACCCACTTGACCGAGGGGTGTCTCTCCATCCCCGGGATCTCGGAGCCCACCGAGCGTTACGCGCGGGTCCGCGCCCGGGGATTCGACATGCACGGGCAGCCGGTGAGCTTCGAGGCCGACGGGATTCTGGCGCGTGCCGTGCAGCACGAGACCGACCATCTCGACGGGGTGCTGTTCCTCCAGCGCCTCACCCCGGACCGACGCCGCTCCGCGATGGCCGGGATCCGCGCCTCCGCATGGTTCGGTAGCGCCGCTATCAGCGCCGGTGTCGTCTACGACCAGCTCGCCGACGCCATGGCGGTGAGGTGACCCGTGCGGCTCGTCTTCGCCGGCACCCCCGAGGTCGCCGTACCCTCTCTCGAGGCGCTCCTGGCCGGTGGCCGTCACGACGTGGTGGCCGTGGTCTCCCGGCCCGATGCACGAACCGGACGCGGGCGCGGGCTGTCGCGTAGTCCGGTGGCCGCGGCGGCCGACGCGGCCGGCATCGAGGTGCTCACCCCGCCGAATGCACGCGACCCGGAGTTCGCCGAGCGACTCCGCGACATCGCACCCGACGCTGTGCCGGTGGTGGCCTACGGGCACCTGGTGCCGCGCACGGTCCTCGACATCCCCACTCACGGGTGGATCAACCTGCATTTCTCGCTGCTACCGGCCTGGCGGGGGGCCGCGCCGGTCAACGCGGCCATCGACGCCGGTGACGAGGTCACCGGTGCCACGACCTTCCTTCTCGACGAGGGGATGGACACCGGCCCGGTCCTGGGCACCATGACAGAGACGATCCGGCCGCGCGACACCGCCGGCGACCTGCTCGGTCGGCTGTCCGTCTCCGGGGCGGGATTGCTCGTGGCCACGCTCGACGCCCTGGACACGGGAGAGCTCCGCGCGGTCCCACAGCCGGCCGAGGGCATCTCCCACGCGGGCAAGATCACCGTCGACGACGCCCGGGTGCGCTGGACGGACCCGGCCCTCGCGGTCGACCGCCACATCAGGTCGGTCACCCCGGCCCCGGGGGCGTGGACGACCTTCGGCGGAGAGCGGGTCAAGATCGGTAGCGCGATGCCGTCCGGGGAGGACTCCCCACCCCTGGCGCCCGGGCACATCAGGTGGGACAAGAAGTCCTTCCTCGTCGGCACGGCCACCTCGCCGATCCTGGTGGAGACGCTCCAGCCGCCCGGCAAGAAGATGATGAACGCGCTCGACTGGGTGCGTGGGGCACGACTCGACGACGGAGCGGAGTTCGAATGAGTGCCGAGGGCGACCGGAGCGGGGGCCGCGGCCCGCAGGGCGACGGCAAGCAGGGTGCCGGCAAGCGGGGCGAGGGTCGGCAGGGCGCACACAAGCAGGGTGCGGCTCGGCAGGGTGCGCGTCCGCAGGGAGCCCGCTCGGGTAACCCTCGCAACGGACGGCCCGCCCCCCGTCAACACCGGCCCGATGCCCGGGGGGTCGCCCTCGCCGTGATGACGGCCGTGCGCGAGCGCGCGGCGTATGCGAACCTCCTGCTCCCGGCCGAACTCAAGAAGGCGCGACTCGACACCCGCGACGCGGCCCTGGCCACGGAGCTCACCTATGGCACCCTGCGTGCGCAGGGCCTGCTGGACCGCGTCATCTCGAAGGCCTCCGGCAGATCGGTCGAGGAGATCGACCCGCCGGTCCTGGACCTGGTCCGACTGGGCGCCTATCAGCTGCTGTACACCCGGATCGGGGCGCACGCGGCCGTCGACACGAGCGTCGAGGCGGCGCGGACGGAGGGTCTGGGCCGGGCCGGGGCGTTCGTCAACGCGGTGTTGCGCAAGGTGGCCACCCAGGATCTCGACGCCTGGGTGGCGGTCCTGCGCGACGGGGTGACGGACCCCGTCGCCCGGTTGGCCGTGGGAACCGCACACCCGGAGTGGATCGCCCGGGCGTTCGCGGAATCCCTCGGGGCGGACGCCGCCGAGTTGTCCCAGCTGCTGGCCGCCGACGACGCCCGCCCCAAGGTCCACCTGGCCGCCAGGCCCGGTGCCATCACGGCGGAGGAACTCGCGCTGGTCACCGGTGGCCACGAGGGCAGGGTGTCGCCGTACGCGGTCCACCTCGACTCGGGTGATCCCGGATCGCTGGACGCCGTCAACGACCACCTGGCCGCGGTGCAGGACGAGGGCAGCCAGATCGTCGCGGTGGTGGCCTCCCGGGCGCCGCTCGTGGGCGAGGACCGCGGACGGTGGTTGGACCTGTGCGCCGGTCCCGGCGGCAAGGCCGTGATGCTGGGCGCGTTGGCGGAGATCGAGGGCGCCACCCTGGCCGGGGTCGAGGTCTCCCGGCACCGCGCCGACCTGGTCCGCGATGCCACCCGGGATCTCCCGGTGACCGTGCACACCGCGGACGGTCGGGATCCCGGTCTGGAACCCGGGTTCGATCGCGTGCTCGTCGACGCGCCGTGTTCGGGCCTCGGGGCACTCCGACGTCGTCCCGAGGCCCGGTGGCGCAAGACCGCCGCCGACATCCCGGGGTTGGTGGCGCTCCAGCGCGAGCTGCTGGAGTCCGCGCTGCGGCTGGTCCGGCCAGGGGGGGTGGTGCTGTACGCGACGTGCTCACCGCACCTGTCCGAGACGGTGTCGGTGGTCCGCGAGGCCGCCCGCCGCACAGACGTCGAGGTTCTCGATGTGCGGGAGATCCTCGCCGACGTGAGCGCCGAGCCCGTCGAGGCGCTCGGGGACGGTCCGTGGGTGCAGTTGTGGCCGCACCGCCACGGCACAGACGCGATGTTCATGGCAGCACTACGAAAGGGCACAGATGCGTGAGGACGCGGAGTTCAGCTCAGACGGGGTGCGGTGCTCGGCCTGGGTCTACCGCCCGGAGGCATCGGAGGGCGGACCTGCCACCCCGGCACCGGCTATCGTCATGGCACACGGGTTCGGGTGCATCCGGGACCTGCGGTTACCCGCGTACGCCGAGCGGTTCCGGGAGGCGGGCTTCGTCGTCGTGGTCTTCGACTACCGGCACTTCGGCGCGAGCGACGGACAGCCCCGGCAACTCCTCGACATCGGCCGTCAACTGGAGGACTGGCGGGCCGCACTCGCCTTCACCCGTGTGCTGCCCGGGGTCGATCCGGACCGGGTGATCGCGTGGGGCACGTCGTTCTCGGGAGGGCACGTCCTCACTCTCGCCGGCACGGGGGAGCGGCTGGCCGGGGTCGTCGCCCAGGTCCCCCACGTCAGTGGTCCCGCCGCGGTCCGGGCGACGGGCCTGCGTGCGGCGATCAGGCTCACACCGGCGATCCTCGGCGATCTCCTGCGCGCGGTCCGGCGTCGCGAACCGCGGTACGTGCCCCTGGTCGGGCGACCGGGGAGTCCGGCCGTCATGACGAGTCCGGACGCCGATCCCGCGGTAGACCGACTGGCCGCCGATTCGGGCCTGGACCGCAGCGACTTCCGTGACGATGTCGCCGCGCGGATCCTGGCGCGGATCGGCTTCTACTCACCGATGCGTCACGCTCGGCGGATCACCTGCCCCACGCTGGTGCAGATCGCCACCCGGGACGCCATCACGCCCGCTGCGACCGCGCGTCGGGCTGTGGAGCGGATGCCGCACGGACGGTATCTGGAGTACCCGTGCGAACACTTCGACCCCTACGTCGACCCGCAGTTCGAGCAGATCGTGGCCGACCAACTGGAGTTCTGCGAATCGCTGGTGGGACCGACCGCCTGAGAACTCCGGAGCGGTTGCGGTCCACTCCCTCGACAGACCGCTCGCGCCTGCCCGTCTGGACCCCGCCTAGACTGGGTGTCATGCCGTACCAGCCGCTCATCGCGCCGTCGATCCTGTCCGCCGACTTCGCCCGACTCGACCGGGAGATCGAGCGCATCCCTGCGGCGGACTGGATCCACGTCGACGTGATGGACGGCCACTTCGTGCCCAACCTGTCCTTCGGCGCCCCGGTCGCGAAGGCGGTCGGGAAGGTCACGGACACGCCGATGGACTGCCATCTCATGATCGAGGATCCGGCCCGCTGGGTGGGCGACTACGTCGACGCGGGCGCCTTCAGCGTGACCTTCCACGTGGAGGCCACCGACGACCCCAGGGCCGTCGCGGACCTGCTGCACTCGCGCGGGTGCAGGGCCGGTATCTCCGTCAAGCCGGGGACGGCCGTGGAGCCGTACCTCGAGCTCCTCGATCACGTGGACCTGGTCCTGGTAATGAGCGTCGAGCCCGGTTTCGGTGGACAGTCGTTCATGCCGGAGGTGCTCGACAAGGTCCGGACCTTGCGCGCCGAGATCGACCGGCGCGGGCTCGACGTGCTGATCCAGATCGACGGGGGCATCGACGCCCGCACGATCGGTGAGTGCGCCGCCGCCGGGTGCGACGTCTTCGTCGCGGGCTCCGCCGTCTACGGCGCCCCCGACCCCGACGCCATGATCGAGACCCTGCGCGCGGGGGCCTCGGACGCCCGGGCGTGACCGTGTCCGACGCGCCCGATGCCGGCCGGCGCCGCCGCGAACGCGCGGCTCTGGCCGACGCGCTCAGGCTGTCACGGTCCGCGCTGGGGGTCTCCACACCCAACCCGCCGGTGGGAGCCGTGGTCCTGGACCCGGCCGGTGACGTGGCGGGTCGGGGGGCGACAGAGGCCCCCGGGGGTCGCCACGCCGAGGTCGTCGCGCTCGACGAGGCCGGTGGACGGGCCCGGGGAGGCACCCTCGTGGTGACCCTCGAACCCTGCGATCACCACGGCCGGACCGGGCCGTGCTCCACCCGGGCCCTCGCGGCGGGCGTCGCCCGGGTGGTCTACGCGGTGGAGGATCCGAACCCCGTCGCGACCGGCGGGTCGGAGACGTTGCGGCGCGCCGGGGTGGACGTGGCCAGAGCCGACGACGACGAGGTGGCCGCCGCCGGGGACGGCCCGCTCCGGGCGTGGCTGCACCGCCAGCGCTCGGGCAGGCCCTACGTGACCTGGAAGTACGCGGCCACGCTGGACGGCCGGGTGGCCGCGGCCGACGGCACCAGCCGATGGATCACCGGCCCCGAATCGCGACACCACGTCCACGGCCGACGGCGGGAGGTCGACGTCATCGTCGTCGGATCGGGGACCCGCGGCGCCGACGACCCCTCACTCACCGCCCGGTCGGTCGACGGCTCGCCCGCCCGGAGACAACCGCTCCGCGCGGTGATGGGTCTGACCGAGGTGCCCCCCACCGCCGCGGTACGCGGCTCCGACGGCCGGTTCCGGCACCTGCCCACGCGCGACCCCGTGGAGGCGCTCGCACTGCTCGGGGACGTCCAGCACGTCCTGGTCGAGGGCGGCCCCCGTCTGGCCGGGGCGTTCCTGGCCGCCGGGCTCGTCGACGAGGTCGAGGCCTACCTCGCCCCGATCGTCCTGGGAGCCGGCCGGTCCGCGGTGGAGGACGCCGGCGTCGGCACCCTCGCCGCGGCCCACGGCTTCGAGGTGCGCGAGACCGCAAGCCTGGGCCCCGACGTCTACCTACGCCTGACCGCACCCACGAGAGGACCACGCTGATGTTCACCGGAATCGTCGAGGAGCTCGGATCGCTCGACTCCGTCGAGAGGGTCGGTGACTCCGCCCGCCTGAGGATCCGCGGGCCGCTCGTCACCTCCGACGCCGGGCACGGCGACTCGATCGCCGTCAACGGCGTGTGCCTGACCGTCACCTCCTACGTCCCCGGGGAGTCGTTCGACGTCGACGTGATGGCCGAGTCGTTGGACCGCACCGCGCTGGGTGCACTGGCCCCGGGGGACCCGGTCAACCTCGAACGCGCGATGCGGGCCGACGCCCGGTTCGGCGGGCACATCGTCCAGGGACACGTCGACGGCACCGGGGTCATGATCAGCAGGGTCGAACACGACCAGTGGCACGTCGTACGCATCTCGCTGCCCGGGGACCTGGCCCGCTACGTCGTGGAGAAGGGATCCGTCACGGTGTCCGGCACCTCCCTCACCGTGTCGGCGGTGAGCGGACCCGACGAGGCCGAGCCGTGGTTCGAGGTCTCGCTCATCCCCACCACCCTCTCCGACACGATCCTGGGCGGACTGACCCCGGGCGGCCGGGTCAACCTGGAGGTCGACATCCTGGCCAAATACGTGGAGCGTCTTCTCGACGGACGCGGTGGCCGGTCCGGCTGACCGGATGCGCCATACTTGTGGCCGTGCCCGCGGCCGACGCCCGGGTTTTCGAGATGACTGAGGAGAACCCGCAGCAGTGACCACCTTCGACGGCATCGACCGCGCCATCGCCGACATCGCGGCGGGACGAGCCGTGGTCGTGGTGGACAGCGAGGACCGTGAGAACGAGGGCGATCTGATCTTCGCCGCCGAACTCGCGACCCCCGAGCTCATGGGATTCCTCGTGCGCTACTCCTCGGGGTACGTGTGTGTCGCCCTGGAGGCCGAGGACTGCCTACGCCTCGACCTGCCACCGATGCGGGCGATCAACGAGGACCGGCACGACACGGCCTACACCGTGACCGTCGACGCCCGGACCGGCGTGACCACCGGGATCTCTGCCGCGGACCGGGCGCGGACCGCCCGGATGCTGGCCTCCACGGAGGCGGTCCCCGGGGACTTCACCCGTCCCGGTCACGTGGTGCCGCTCCGCGCCCGGCCCGGCGGTGTGCTCACCCGCCCGGGCCACACGGAGTCCGCGGTGGACCTCGCCCGCCTGGCCGGCCTGCGACCCGCCGGCGTGATCTGCGAGATCGTGTCCGAACAGGACCCGACCACCATGGCCCGGACCCCGGAGTTGCGGAGCTTCGCCGACGAGCACGGGCTGGCGATGATCACGATCGAGGCGCTGCAGGACTGGCGCCGGGCACACGAGGTGCAGGTCATCCACGAGGCGGCCGCACGGATCCCCACGCCGGTCGGAACGATGACCGCCCACGGGTACCGGGACGTCCTCCAGGGGGTCGAGCACGTGGCCATGGTCGCCGGGGACGTCTCGGGCGACGACGCGGTCTCGGTCCGTATCCATTCCGAGTGCCTCACCGGCGACGTCTTCCACTCACTGCGCTGTGACTGCGGCCCGCAGCTCGACGCGGCGGTGGCCTCGATCTGTGAGGAGGGACGCGGAGTGGTCCTCTACATGCGGGGTCACGAGGGCCGGGGGATCGGACTGGTGCAGAAACTGCGCGCGTACCAGCTGCAGGACGAGGGCCGCGACACCGTCGACGCGAACCTGGACCTCGGTCTCCCGGCCGACGCCCGGGACTTCAGTCTGGCCGCGCAGATGCTGCGCGATCTCGGGGTGACGCGTGTCCGCCTGATGACCAACAACCCCGTCAAGGCCGACGCCCTCCGGGCCGGCGGGGTCGAGGTGGTCGAGCGGGTTCCCATGCCGACCGCCGTGACCCCGGAGAACCTCCGGTACCTGCGGACCAAGCGGGACCGGATGGGTCATCTCCTGGAGGGCCTGGACGACGGTATCGACCCCGACACGAACGGAGAGGACCGGCGATGAGTGGCACCGGTAGGCCCGAGTTGGTGATCCCCGACGCGCGCGGATTGCGGTTGGGCGTGGTGGCGTCGACCTGGCACGACGAGATCTGCGCGCAGTTGATGGACCGTGCGCTCACGGTGGCGGAGGCCTCCGGGGCGGTCGTCTCCGTCGTCCGGGTCACCGGGGCCGTGGAGCTCCCGGTGGTGGCGCAGGAGCTCGCCAGGACCCATGACGCCGTGGTGGCACTCGGCGTGGTCATCCGGGGATCGACCCCCCACTTCGACTTCGTGTGTCGGTCCGTGACGGACGGTCTGACCCGTATCGCACTCGACGAGGCCACCCCGGTCGCCCACGGAGTGCTCACCACCGAGAACGAGGACCAGGCCCGCGACCGCGACGGGCACGAGGGCGCAGCCGAGGACAAGGGCGGGGAGGCGGTCGCCGCCGCGCTCGGGGCCGCCGTCACCCTTCGAGACCTCCGGGCGGACCGATGAACGGGCACGGAGACCAGCAGCACCGCGCCGACGAGATCTGGGACTTCGAGTACCGCCCCCGGCGCCTCCGGATCGCCGTGACGGCGCTGGCGATCCTCATCGTCGCGGTCCACATCGTGTGGGCGGTCGTCCTCGTCCGCGGGGATACCGGCGTCACGGTCGGGATCGCCGACCAGCTCGCCTTCGTGGTGATCGGGCTCATCTTCGCGGGCGTCCTGTGCACCCTCCTCCGGATCAGGGTCCGGGTGGGCGAGCCGGGGGTCGAGATCCGCGGTCCGCTGCGGTCGCGGGTCTGGGACTGGCGGGACGTCGTGGGGATCACCTTCCCCAGGTCCAGCATGTGGCCCCGCCTCGAACTGCCCGCCTACGAGCACGTCGGGGTGTGGGCCATCCTGACCCTCGACGGTCCCGACGCCGTCGAGGCCATGGGCCGTATGCGGGAGACCATCCGGCGGTACAAGCCCGTGGCCGCCGATCCCGAGACCGTCGCCGACCGCTGATCCGTGGTGGTCGACCCGCGTTCCTACCGTCCGGCCCCCGGCTCCATCCCCACGGATCCGGGGGTCTACCGCTTCCGCGACGCCCACGGTCGCGTCATCTACGTGGGCAAGGCCAAGAACCTGCGGAGTCGGATCAGCTCGTACTTCGCCGAGCTCACCCTGCTGCACCCGCGGACCAGGCAGATGGTCACGGCGGCCGCCGGGGTCCAGTGGACGGTCGTCTCCACCGAGGTCGAGGCACTCCAGCTCGAGTACACGTGGATCAAGAAGTACGACCCGCGGTTCAACGTCCGGTACCGCGACGACAAGACCTACCCGCTCCTCGCGGTCACGGTGGGGGAGGAGTTCCCCCGCGCCTTCGTCTACCGGGGACCCCGCCGGGCGGGCACCCGCTACTTCGGCCCCTACTCGCACGCGTGGGCCATCCGGGACACCCTGGACACCCTCCAGCGGGTGTTCCCCGTTCGGTCCTGCACCGCAGGGGTGTTCAAGCGGCAGGCCCAGCTCGGCCGTCCCTGCCTCCTCGGTTACATCGACAAGTGCGCGGCACCGTGTATCGGCAGGGTGACGGCGGACGAGCACCGGGTGATCGTCGACGAGCTGTGCGACTTCCTCGCCGGCAAGACGGACGTCATCATGAGGCGGATCGAGAAGCGGATGCTCGAGGCGTCCGAGGACCTGGACTTCGAGCGCGCGGCCCGGCTCAGGGACGATCTCGGGGCGATGAAGCGGGCCATGGAGAAACAGGCCGTGGTCCTGGGCGACGGGACCGACGCCGACGTCGTGGGCGTGGAGGTGGACGAGCTTGAAGTCTCCGTACAGGTGTTCCACGTTCGCAGCGGACGGATCCGGGGTCAACGGGGGTGGGTGGTCGAACACGCCCACGGAGTGGACGCGGACGGTCGGTTCGACCCGGCGCTCGCGGTGCCCGGCGTCGTCTCCGACTACCTCGCCCAGTTCTACGGCGGGGAGGCGGACCTGGCCGGGGCCACCGAATCGGGCACCGATCTCGCCACGGCGGTGCCACGGGAGGTGCTGGTCCCGGCCCTTCCCGAGGACTCCGCCGAGCTCGCCGACTGGCTCTCCACCCTGCGCGGTTCCCGGGTCTCACTGCGGGTCCCGCAACGGGGGGACAAGCGGTCGCTGGCCGAGACGGTCCGCCGCAACGCGGTGGAGGCACTGACCCAGCACAAGCTGCGTCGCAGCGGCGACCTCACCGCGCGGTCGGCCGCGCTCCAGGAGATCCAGGAGACACTCGAACTCGACGCGGCGCCGCTGCGTATCGAGTGCGTGGACATCTCCCATACGCAGGGCACCGACGTCATGGCGTCGCTCGTGGTGTTCGAGGACGGGATCCCCCGCAAGAGCGACTACCGGCTCTACCGGATCCGTGAGGCCGCGGGGGACGGCCGCTCCGACGACGTCGCGAGCATCGCCGAGGTCACGCGCAGACGCTTCCGCCGGCACCACGAGGAACCGGCGACGACCCCGGACGACACCGACGGCCCGGTCGACGACGTGACCGAACCGGACGAGGCGGGCGCGGGCAGGTCCACCCCGACCCGACGTTTCGCCTACCCTCCCCAGCTGTTCGTGGTGGACGGCGGCAGGCCCCAGGTGGAGGCCGCCGCAGAGGTGCTGTCGGAGCTCGGGATCACCGACGTCCCGGTGATCGGGATCGCCAAGAGGCTCGAGGAGATCTGGTTGCCGGGGGAGGAGTACCCCGTCATCTTCCCGCGGCACGGGGAGGGACTGTTCCTCCTCCAACGTCTGCGCGACGAGGCACACCGCTTCGCGATCCGTGCCCACCGCGGGGCGAGGTCGAAGCGGATGACCACGTCGATCCTCGACGACGTCCCCGGGCTCGGCCCCTCGCGTCGCGCCGCGCTCCTGGAGAAGTTCCCCACCGTGTCGGCTCTCCGGGCCGCCAGCGCTGACGACCTCTGCGCCGTGCCCGGGATCGGGCCCGGGGTGGCGGCCGCGATCCGGACCGCGATCGGCCCTCCGTCCCGGGGTGCGGCCGAACCCGACACACCGGGGTCGGACGAGGAGGGCGTCGACGTGAAAGACTCGGGCCCTGCGGTCGGTGATGGTGTGACGGGCGATGGCGGGGCGAGCGACTAGGGGGAACCATGGACGTGAACGGTGAGGGGCGCGAGCTCCTCCTCATCAGCGGGATGTCCGGGGCCGGCAAGGGCACGGCATCGAAGGTCCTCGAGGAGTTCGGCTGGTACGTCGTGGACAACCTCCCGCTGCGGTTCGTCGGGGAACTGGTGGAACGCGTCCGCGAGACCGGGGAGCCCAGGCGGCTCGCGATCGTCGCGGACGTCCGCAGCATGGGCTTCGACGACCACATCGCCGAGCTCCTCGGTCGCTTCGACGGTCGTCCCCAGGCGAGGGTCCTGTTCCTGGACGCCTCCGACGAGGCACTGGTCAAGCGCTTCAACAGCGTGCGGCGTTCCCATCCGCTGCAGTCGGGCGACGGGTTGATCGACGGCATCGAGCGGGAGCGCAAGGTCCTCGAGGGGATCCGCGGCCGTGCTGACGTCGTCGTCGACACCACCGAGCTGAGCGTCCACGATCTGCGGCACCGCCTCGAGACCCCGTTCGGTGACCTCGGTTTCGACTTCCACCTCACCGTCGAGTCCTTCGGCTTCAAATACGGGGTCCCGGTCGATGTGGACATGCTGCTCGACATGCGGTTCCTGCCGAACCCGCACTGGATCCCGGAGCTACAACCCCACACCGGTCGGGAGAAGCCGGTCCAGGACTACGTGTTGGCCGACCAGTCCATCGAGGAGTACCTCCGGGCCGCGGTGACGATGATCGGTCTGGCGATGACCGGGTACCGGCGGGAGGGGAAGCGGTACATGACCATCGCGGTGGGCTGTACAGGGGGCAAGCACCGCAGCGTCGCGGTCTCCGAGTCGCTCGCGGGCCGACTGACCGGTCTGGACTCCGTGGACGTCCACGTCCGCCACCGCGACCTCGGGCGGGAGTGACCGGCGTGACCACCCGGGCGGGGGTCGGGGATTCCGACCGGATGGGCTCGCTCGTCGCACTCGGCGGCGGTCACGGCCTGTCCGCCACCCTGCGTGCCGGGCGGATCGTGGCCGACCACGTGACAGCGGTGGTGACCGTGGCCGACGACGGCGGCTCGTCGGGCCGCCTGCGCCGCGAACTCGGGATCCTGCCGCCCGGCGACCTCCGGATGGCCCTGTGCGCACTCGCGGCCGAGGACGACGACCACGGGCGGCTGACCGACCTGTTCCAGCACCGCTACGGCGGCACGGGGGCCCTGGCGGGGCACGCCGTGGGCAACCTCGTGTTCGCGGGATTCTGGGAGATGCTCGGGGACCCCGTCCTGGCGCTCGAGGCCGCCGGTTCCGTGCTCGGGGTGACCGGTCGCGTGCTCCCGATGTCCCCGGTGGCCCTCGACATCGCGGCAGAGGTCGTCGGCCTGGAGGCCGATCCCCGGGTCGTACGGACGATCATCGGCCAGGTGGCCGTGGCCACCACCCCCGGCCGGGTCCGCCGCGTACGCCTGATCCCGGCGGACCCGCCCGTGGCGGACGGGGTGGTGGAGGCGATCGAGCGTGCGGACATGGTCGTCCTGGGCCCCGGCTCGTGGTTCACCAGTGTCATCCCGAACGTGCTGGTCCCCGGGATCGCCACCGCTCTGGCCCGCACCGCCGCGACCAAGGCCCTCGTGCTCAACCTGGCACCGCAACCCGGGGAGACGGCGGGCTTCTCCGCCGAGCAGCACCTCCACGTACTGCGCCAACACGCCCCCGAGGTCGATGTCGACGTGGTTCTGGTGGACCCCCGGATGCCGCTCAGCGGGACCGAACGCGAACACCTCGACCGGGCGGCGGCCGGGCTGGGGGCCCGGGTCCTGGTCGCGGACATCGCGAGGACGACCCCGGATGGGACGATGAGACCGATACACGACCCCGCACTGCTCGCCCGGGCGCTCGCCGCCACGGGGACCGCGGGGGTCCAGAGATGATCGCAGAACGAAGGAGCAGGGCGTGTCGCTGACCGCGCAGGTCAAGTCCGAACTGGTGAGGGTCCCGGTGGGCAATTCCGAGACCAGGAAGGCGGAGATCGCCTCGCTCCTGCGGTTCGCGGGCACGCTGCAGGTCCTCTCGGGCCGCCTGGTCATCGAGGCGGAGGTCGATTCGGGGGATATCGCCGAGAGGTTGTCCGGGGAACTCGACTCGCTGTTCTCGGTACCCTGCGAGATCCACCCGATCGGGGGATCCGGGGGCAGAACCGCACGGAAGTTCGTGATCCGGGTGATCGACCGGGGCGCGGACCTGACCCGTCAGCTCGGCCTGGTCGACAGCGCGGGGCGCACGGTCCGGGGGCTGCCCGCCGCGGTCGTCGGGGGATCCGTGGCCGCCGCGGAGTCCTCGTGGCGGGGGGCGTTCCTCGCGCACGGTTCCCTGACCAAACCCGGCCGCTCGTCCGCGCTGGAGGTCACCGCGCCCGGCGCGGAGGCCGCCATGGCCCTGGTGGGTGCCGCGCGTCGACTGGGCGTCACCGCCAAGGCCCGCGAGGTCCGCGGCGGCGACCGGGTCGTCATCCGGGACGGGGAGGCCATCGGCATCCTCCTGGCCCGGATGGGCGCCACGTCGACCAGGGACATCTGGGAGGAGCGACGGTCTCGCGGGGAGGTCCGGGCGACCGCGAACCGCCTGGCGAACTTCGACGACGCGAACCTCCGTCGGTCCGCCCGCGCGGCCGTCGCCGCGGCCGCCCGCGTCCAGCGGGCCCTCGAGATCCTCGCCGAGGACGTCCCGGACCACCTGCTGGCCGCGGGTGAACTCCGCGTGCAGCACCGTCAGTCGTCACTGGAGGAGTTGGGCCAACTCGCCGACCCGCCCATGACGAAGGACGCGGTGGCCGGGCGGATCCGCCGCCTGTTGTCCATGGCCGACCGCAAGGCGGCCGATCTGGGCATCCCGGACACCGAGTCCGTGGTGACCGAGGACATGCTCGACGAAGACTGATCCCACCCCCCGTGGACCCTGCACAGCCCCCACAGGGGGCGGGTAGTCTGGGTCACGTCCCCGGGCTCCACCCAGTCCCCAGGGGTTCTTTCTCGCACCACCTATAAGGAGACATCACGTGACCGTGCGCGTAGGCATCAACGGATTCGGACGAATCGGCCGCAACTTCTACCGCGCGGTGGAGGTACTCAAGGCCGAGGGCAAGACGGACATCGAGATCGTCGCCGTCAATGACCTCACCACGAACGACATGCTCGCCCACCTGCTCAAGTACGACTCGATCCTCGGTCGCCTCGGCAAGGACGTCACCTTCGACGACAACTCCCTCACGGTGGGCGGGGTCAAGATCGGTGCCCTGGCGGTCAAGGAGGGCCCCGCGTCCGTTCCGTGGGGCGACTACGACGTCGACGTGGTGGTCGAGTCCACCGGAATCTTCACCTCCGCCGAGAAGGCTCGCGGGCACCTCGAGGGTGGGGCCAAGAAGGTCATCATCTCGGCGCCCGCGTCGGACGAGGACATCACCATCGTCATGGGAGTCAACGACGATCAGTACGACGGTTCGCAGACGATCATCTCCAACGCCTCCTGCACCACCAACTGCCTCGCGCCGGTGGCCAAGGTCCTGTCCGACGAGTTCGGGATCATCAAGGGACTCATGACCACCATCCACGCGTACACCCAGGACCAGAACCTGCAGGACGCGCCGCACAAGGACCCGCGCCGTGCCCGCGCCGCCGGGATCAACATGGTCCCGACCTCGACGGGTGCGGCCAAGGCAGTCGCCCTGGTCCTCCCGGAGCTCAAGGGCAAGTTCGACGGCTACGCCGTCCGCGTCCCGCTGCCCACCGGTTCGCTCACCGACCTCACGGTCGAGCTCGAGAAGAAGGCCTCCGTCGCCGAGGTCAACGCCGCGATCAAGGCCGCCGCCGAGGGGCCGATGAAGGGCATCCTCAAGTACACGGAGGACCCGATCGTCTCGTCCGACATCGTCACCGACCCGCACTCCTCGATCTTCGACGCGCAGCTGACCAAGGCGATCGACGGACAGATCAAGATCGCCTCCTGGTACGACAACGAGTGGGGTTACTCCAACCGTCTCGCCGACCTCGTCGGCCTGGTCGGCAAGTCCCTCTAGAGCCCTCGGGCCTGACGACCCAGCACGATCACCGGGCCCGGCCCGGGAACGCCCAGAGCGTCCCGGCCGGGCCCCGTGCACATCACCCACCAGCACATCACCCACCCACACCACAGCACCTCCCGACAGGAGTCCCACCCCATGGCAGTGAGCACACTCCAGGACCTGCTCGACGCCGGTGTCGAGGGTCGAAAGATCCTCGTCCGCTGCGATCTCAACGTTCCGCTCGACGGGTCCACCATCACCGACTCCGGCCGGATCACGGCCTCACTGCCGACCCTCACCGCATTGCTCGACGCGGGGGCCGCGCTGGTGATCACCGCGCACCTGGGGCGGCCGAAGGGTGAGCCCGACCCGGCCTTCTCCCTGGCCCCCGTCGCGGAGAAGCTGGGGGAGGAGCTGGGTCGGTACGTCCAACTCGCCGGCGACGTGGTGGGGCCGGATGCCCGCGAGCGCGCGAACGGGTTGACGGACGGGGACGTACTCCTGGTGGAGAACGTCCGCTTCGACTCCCGCGAGACCAGCAAGGATCCCGCCGAGCGCGCCGAACTCGCCGCCGAGTTGGCGAGCCTCGTGGGGGAGGACGGCGCGTTCGTCTCCAACGGATTCGGCGTGGTGCACCGCGCTCAGGCGTCGGTGTACGACGTCGCGAAGGTGCTCCCGGCATATGCGGGCGACCTGGTCCAGAGCGAGGTTGAGGTCCTCGCCGGCCTCACCGGGGACGCCGAGCGTCCCTACGCCGTCGTGCTCGGCGGGTCGAAGGTCTCGGACAAGCTCGCCGTGATCGAGGCGTTGGCGCCCAAGGTCGACACGCTGGTCATCGGCGGTGGGATGTGCTTCACGTTCCTGGCCGCACAGGGCCACGGGGTCGGATCCTCGCTGCTGCAGGAGGAGATGATCGACACCTGCAAGGACCTGCTCGACAAGTTCGGCGACGTGATCTCCCTGCCCGTGGACGTGGTGGCGGCCGACGGTTTCGCCGCCGACGCGCCGCACACCACGGTCCCGGCCGACGCCATCCCCGACGGCACGATGGGTCTGGACATCGGCCCGGAGTCGGTGGCGTCGTTCTCCGAGAAGCTGACCGCTGCCAGGACCGTCTTCTGGAACGGTCCGATGGGCGTGTTCGAGTTCGACGCGTTCTCCGCCGGCACCCGTGGTGTCGCCGAGGCGATCATCACAGCGACCAGGAACGGTGCCTTCTCCGTGGTGGGCGGCGGCGACTCCGCGGCGGCCGTCCGCACACTGGGCCTGGGCGAGGAGAACTTCTCACACATCTCGACGGGTGGTGGGGCATCGCTGGAGTACCTCGAGGGCAAGGAACTCCCCGGAGTCACCGCCCTCGAGCGCAACAACTGAACCCGCCCGCGCCGAGACACAGGAGAGAACATGGCACGCACCCCGCTCATCGCCGGAAACTGGAAGATGAACCTCAACCACCTCGAGGCGATCGCCCTCGTGCAGAAGGTCGCCTTCGCCCTACCCGAGAAGTACCTGGAGAAGGTGGACGTGGCCTTCATCCCGCCGTTCACCGATATCCGCGGCGTCCAGATCGTGATCGAGGGCGACAAGCTCGGCTTCGACTACGGCGCCCAGGACGTGTCTGTGCACGACTCCGGCGCGTACACGGGTGAGATCTCGGCGGGGATGCTCGCCAAGCTCGGGTGCACCTATGTCGTGGTGGGCCACTCGGAGCGGCGCGACCACCACGCTGAGACCGACGAACTGGTGGCCGCCAAGGCCGCCGCGTGCCACAAGCACGGTCTCACCCCGATAGTCTGCGTCGGCGAGAAGCTCGAGGTCCGGGAGGCCGGCGACCACGTGCGGGTCGTGGTGGACCAGCTCACGGCGTCCCTCGCCGGTCTGAGCAGGGACCAGCTCGCCGCCACCGTGATCGCCTACGAGCCCGTGTGGGCGATCGGCACGGGCAAGACCGCCTCGGCGGCGGACGCCCAGGAGGTGTGCGCCGCGATCCGCGCCGCACTGGCCGAGCTGTCCGATTCCGAGACCGCAGAACAGATGCGCGTGCTCTACGGCGGCAGCGTCAACGCCTCCAACGTCGGTGAGCTCCTCGAGCAGCCCGACATCGACGGTGGTCTGGTGGGCGGATCCTCGCTCAAGTCCGACGAGTTCGCCCAGCTCTCCGCCATCGCGGCCGGGGGACCACTGCCCTGAGCTCCCACCCGGCGTACCCGCCCCGTCACGGGCGGGCGCGCCGGGATTCGCCAAGTCGACCCCACCGGGTAGTCTGGAGCAGTCGTCCTCCGACCCCCCGACCTGACGTAAGGCCCGATCCGTACATGAAGCTCGCCCTGGACATCTTCCTCGTCGCCACCAGCCTGTTGCTGATGCTGTTCATCCTGCTGCACCGCGGCAAGGGGGGCGGTCTGTCGTCGCTGTTCGGCGGCGGGGTCCAGTCCAGCCTCGCGGGGTCCAGTGTCGTGGAACGCAACCTCGACCGGGTGACCGTGGTAGTGGCCGTACTGTGGCTCATCGCGATCGTCGCCGTCGGACTCCTGGTCCGCTTCGGCTGACCGCCTACCGTCGGCTCCGCCCGGAGCCGCGAACGGGGTGCGCACCTCTCTACGAGAGATGCGCACCCCGTTCGTCGTCGGCAGCCGTGCAGGCGTCGACGTCAGCCCAGAGCGGAGGCCGCGCCCCCGTCTAGGTGGTAGGTCGTGGTCTCGATCCCCACCGCGCCGGCGACCGGCCAGTCCGATGGCGAGGCGCCGCCGAGTCCCCGGGCCACCGCCTCGGCCTTGCCCTCACCGGCCGCCACCACCAGGACGTGCCTCGAGCGACGCACGGCCGGGAGGGTGAACGTCATGCGCTCGGGCGGCGGCTTGGGGCAGTCGTGTACGCCCACCACCAGTCGCTCCGTCTCGGCGACGGCGGGGGTGTGCGGGAAGATCGAGTCGATGTGCCCCTCGGGGCCCATACCCAGGACCGTCACGTCGAAGATCGGATCGTCACCGGCCGGCACGTCGAGCGAGTCGAGGAACCGGGCCGCCGCGGCGTCGACGTCGTCGTCCGCCTCGGTGCGTGCCGGCCACCTGTGCACGGTGGGGCGGTCGCCGAGCGAGTCGAACAGCGCCTCGTCCAGCTGGCCGTCGTTGCGCTCCGCGTGGCCGGCGGGGACGAAGCGCTCGTCTCCGAGGACTATGGTCACCTTCTCCCACTCCACCGCGGCATCCGCGAGCGCGGCCGCGGTCTTCACCCCGACCGAACCCCCGGTCAGCGACAGCGTCGCCCGTCCGGACGTGGCGATCCGCTCCGTCAGGTGATCCACGATCGCCCTGGCGGCCGCGGTGGCGAGCGAATCCGCGTCGGGGTGGACGAGATGGCGGGGTTCGGACATGGATTCTCCTTGGTGGTCGCGCGATCGCGTGGTGTCGGGAAATCGGTCTGTCGGCGTGCGGGCGCCGCCCGCTCAGCGCACCGAGGCCGAGGTGTAGATCACCCGGTCGTGGTTCGCGAGGGCATCGGCGTACACACCGTCGGTGTCCATCCGGCGCAACTCCTCCGCGAGGCAGTCCGCCACGGTCCGCTTCACCAGAGCCACCCGGGTGGGTGACTGGCCGGTGATGCGCAGCTCCGCGGAGGTCGCGCTCAACTGCTCGATCACGATCGAACCGGAGGCCCGCTCCAGGACCACCATCCGCGGCCCCACCGCGCGGTGGACGTCTATCCCGAGACGGGACGCGAGCCACCCTCCCGCGAGGTCGACGGACGCCGCCCGCTCCGGGCCGCACACCGTGGCCCCCGTGATCGTCTCGTACGGGGGCCTGTCCAGAGTCGCGGCGAGCAGGGACCGCCAGTGCGTGACCCGGGCCCAGGCGAGGTCGGTGTCGCCCGGGGAGTATCCGGCCGCACGCTTTGCCAGCGCATCGGTGGGGTGGCCCTCGGCGTCCGAGTCGACGATCCGACGTCGCGCGAGTCGCCCGACCCTGTCCTCGGACAACAGCGTCGGCGAATGTCTGGGCCACCACACGGCGAGGGGTGTGTCGGGCAGGAGCAGCGGGGTCACCAACGAGGCGGACTGCGACGCCATCGCCCCCGAGGTGCGCAGGACGACGACCTCAGCGGCCCCCGCGTCGCCACCGACACGGATCTGGCCGTCGAGCCGGTCCGCCCTGGCCCGGTTGCCCCGGATCACGACGATCACCCGGCAGGGGTGCTCGCGGCTGGCCTCGTTGGCCGCCTCGATCGCCGTCTCGCTGCCCCGGACGTGGTCGGTCAGGACGATGAGGGTGAGGACCCGGCCGATGGTGCTCAGCCCCGCGTCCTCGCGGATCTGCACGAGCTTCTTGGCCAGCTCGCGGGTCGAGGTGTCGGGCAGGTCGATGATCACGGTCGCCTCCATGCACGGCCACTGCGGGCCAGGATCTCGTCGGCGCCACGCGGGCCCCAGGTTCCGGCCTGGTACTGCTCGGGGGTTCCGCCGGCAGCCCAGTCACGGAGAACCGGATCGAGGAGCATCCAACTCAACTCCACCTCGCGCGAGACGGGGAAGAGTGACGGCTCGCCGAGCAGGACGTCGAGGATGAGTCGCTCGTACGCCTCGGGGGAGGACTCGGTGAACGCCTCACCGTAGGCGAAGTCCATGTTGACGTCACGGACCTCCATCGCGGTCCCCGGGACCTTCGATCCGAACCTCAGCGTCACGCCCTCGTCAGGCTGGACCCGGATCACCAGGGCGTTCTGCCCCAGCTCCTGGGTCATCGTGGCGTCGAACGGCAGGTGTGGGGCCCGGTGGAAGACCACGGCGATCTCGGTGACCCGGCGGCCGAGCCGCTTCCCGGTGCGGAGGTAGAACGGGACGCCGGCCCAGCGACGGTTGTGCACCTCCAGCGTGATCGCGGCGTAGGTCTCCGTGGTGGAGGAGGGGTCGTAGCCCTCCTCGTCCTTGAGCCCCACCACCTGCTCGGACCCCTGCCAGCCGCCGGAGTACTGGCCTCGGGCAGCGGTCTCGGAGATCGGGAGAGCGAGCGAGGTGGACTCGAAGACCTTGGTCTTCTCCGCCCGCAGCGCCGAGGCCGAGAAGTCCGTGGGTTCCTCCATCGCCACGAGCGCCATCAGCTGGATGAGGTGGTTCTGGATCACATCGCGTGCCGCGCCGATGCCGTCGTAGTACCCGGCGCGACCCCCGAGACCGATGTCCTCGGCCATGGTGATCTGCACGTGGTCGACGTGGTTGGCGTTCCACACCGGTTCGAAGAGCTGGTTGGCGAAGCGCAGGGCGAGGATGTTCTGGACGGTCTCCTTGCCGAGGTAGTGGTCGATGCGGAACACCGAGTCCTCGGGGAAGACGGCCCCCACGACCGCGTTGAGCTCACGTGCGCTCGCCAGGTCGTGCCCGAAGGGCTTCTCGATGACCACGCGACGCCACGAACCGTGGTCGGCCCGGGAGTACCCGGTGCGGTCGAGGTGTCGGCAGACCGTGGGGAAGTCGTCCGGCGGGATCGAGAGGTAGAACGCATAGTTCCCGGCGGTACCCCTCTCGGACTCGAGAGCGGTCAGCTGCTCCGCCAGTCGGTCGAACCCCTCGTCGTCGTCGAAGGTCCCCGTGACGAACCTCAGGCCCGCCGCCAGTTGCTCCCACACGTCCTCCCGGAAAGGGGTTCGACACCGTTCCCGGGCGTGTTCACGCGCGAACTCGGCGAACTCCGCGTGGGTCCACTTGCGACGACCGAACCCGACGAGGGAGAAACCCGGGGGAAGCAAACCCCGGTTCGCCAGGTCGTAGACGGCCGGGATCAACTTCTTCTTGGACAGGTCCCCGGTCACGCCGAAGATGACGAGTCCGGATGGTCCGGCGATCCGGGGGAGTCGGCGGTCCCGCGGGTCGCGCAGCGGGTTGGCCGACCCGTCCCGGCCGTCGACGGGGTCGCCTGCGGCCGGGTCGAGCCCGCTGTCCGGTCCTGTCACGACCCCGACGGGATCTCGTCGATCCTCGACCTCACGGTGGCGAGCAAGTCGTCCCACGCGCTCACGAACTTCTGCACGCCCTGCTGCTCGAGCAGCGTGAAGACCTCGTCGAGGTCGATCCCCTCGGCACGGAGCGCCTCGAGGGTGGCCCGCGAGGCCTCGCCGGTACCCCGGACGGTGTCACCCTCGAGCACACCGTGGTCGGCGAACGCCTCCATGGTCGCGAACGGCATCGTGTTGACCGTGCCGTGGGTGACCAGTCCGCTCACGTACATGGTGTCGGGGTAGGCGGGGTCCTTCACACCCGTCGACGCCCAGAGGAGGCGCTGGGGCCGCGCGCCCCGGTCGGCCAGGGCCCCGAAGGGTCCGGAGGTGTCGTACACCTCGTCGTAGACGTCCTGACACAGCCTCGCGCCCGCCAGCCCCGCCTGCCCCCGCAGCTCGGAGTCCGCGGGGAGTCGGGAGTCGATCTCGGAGTCGAGCCGGGAGACGAAGACCGACGCGACCGAGTGGATCCGCGACAGGTCATGGCCGGCCTCCGCCGCCTTCTCCAGCCCGGCCAGGTACGCCTGCGCGACGCCGCGGTACTGCTCGGCGGAGAAGATGAGGGTCACGTTGACGTCGATCCCGCGCCCGATCACCTCCGTGATGGCCGGCAGACCCGCGGCGGTCGCCGGGATCTTGATCATGAGGTTGGGCCGGTCCACGACGGCGGCGAGGTCGACGGCCTGGGCCACCGTCCCCTGGGTGTCGTCCGCCAGACGGGGGTCGACCTCGAGGGAGACCCGCCCGTCGACGCCGTCGGTGGCCTCGTGGACACCCGCCAGGACGTCACATGCGTCCCGGACGTCCGCGGTGGTGAGGGCGCGTACCACCGAGTCGACGTCGCGGTCGGCGCGCGCTGCCTCGGCGAGCGCCGTCTCGTACGCGTGTGAGTCGCCCAGAGCCGACTGGAAGATGGCCGGGTTGGTGGTCACCCCCACGACGGAATAGGTGGACATCCGCTTCTCGAGCTCACCCGAGGTCAGCAGCTGCCGGGACAGGTCGTCGAGCCAGACCGAGACGCCGGCGGCGCTCAGTGCGGCGAGATTGGCGTTGGTCATCATGCCTCCCCGTTGACGGCCGCGAGGGACTCGCGGGCCGCGGCGACTACGGCGTCGCTGGTGATTCCGAATTCGGTGTACAAGGTCTCGTACGGGGCCGAGGCGCCGAAGTGCTCCAACGACACCGCCCGTCCCGCGTCGCCGAGGAACCGGTGCCACGGCATCGCGATCCCCGCCTCGACACTCACGCGGGCACGGACCGACCGGGGGAGCACCGACTCGCGGTACTCCGCGTCCTGCTGGTCGAAGAACTCCACACACGGTACCGAGACCACCCGGGTCGGCACGCCCTCGGACTCGAGGACCTCACGTGCGGCGACCGCCAGCTGGACCTCGGAGCCGGTTCCCATCAGGATCACGTCGGGGCTGCCGGACGACGCCTCGGCGAGCACGTAGGCCCCGCGCTCGACGCCCTCGCGTGCGAGCTCGGCCGAGCCCTCGAGGACGGGGACGTTCTGGCGGGTCAGGCACAGCCCCTTGGGGCCGTCGAGAGCGACGAGCATCGCGCGCCACGCCGCCGCGGTCTCGTTGGCGTCCGCCGGCCGCAGGACGGCCAGGCCCGGGATCGCGCGGAGTGCGGCGAGCTGCTCGACCGGCTGATGGGTGGGGCCGTCCTCGCCGAGGCCGATCGAGTCGTGCGTCCACACGTAGTACGCGTTGCTGCCCTGCACGGCGGCGAGCCGCACGGCCGGGCGCATGTACTCGCTGAAGATGAGGAAGGTCCCGCCGTAGGGCCGGGTCGGGCCGTGGAGGGCGATGCCGTTGAGGATCGCGCCCATGGCGTGCTCACGGACACCGAAGTGCAGGTTGCGGCCATACGTGGACGCCGTCCACGTCCCGGTGGAGATCGACGCCGGGCCGAAGGAGTCCGCGCCCTCGATCTGGGTGTTGTTGGAGCCCGCGAGGTCCGCCGATCCACCCCAGAGTTCCGGGAGGGTCTCGGCCAGGGCCTGGATGGCCGCCGCGGATGCCTTGCGGGTGGCGACGCCCTTGGCATCGGCCTCCCAGGTGGGCAGAGCGGAATCCCAGCCGTCCGGCAACTGTCCGGCGTAGAGGCGGTCGAACAGCTTCTTGGCCCCGGGGTTGGCCTCGGCCCACGCGTGGAACATGTCGCTCCACTGCGCGTGGACACGGGCACCGCGGTCACGGGCGGCCCGGGTGTGGGAGAGCACCTCGTCGTCGACGGTGAACGGCTCCGTGCCGCCCATCCCGAGCGCCTCCTTGACCGCGTCGACCTCCTCCTGTCCGAGTGCCGACCCGTGCGAGGCCCCCGTGTTCATCTTGGTGGGGGCCGGGTACGCGATGACCGTGCGGAGGACGATGATCGAGGGCTTGTCCGTCACCGCGCGGGCGTCGGCGATCGCCTCCTCGATGGCGGCGATGTCCTCACCCCCGTCGACAGTCTGGACGTGCCAGCCGTACGCCTCGTAGCGCGCGGCGACGTCCTCGGTGAAGGCGATCTGCGTGTCGTCCTCGATCGAGATCTTGTTGTCGTCATAAACCGCGATGAGGTTCCCGAGCTGCTGCGTGCCGGCGAGCGACGAGGCCTCGGCGGTGACCCCCTCCTGCAGGTCGCCGTCAGAGGCGACCACGTAGATGAAGTGGTCGAACGGGCTCTTGCCGGCGGGCGCCTCCGGGTCGAACAGCCCCCGCTCGTACCGGGCCGCCATGGCCATCCCCACGGCGGAGGCCAGTCCCTGGCCCAGCGGACCGGTGGTGATCTCCACCCCGTCGGTGTGGTTCCACTCGGGGTGTCCCGGGGTCTTGGAACCCCAGGTCCGCAGCGCTTTGAGGTCATCGAGCTCCAGGCCGAAGCCGGCGAGGTAGAGCTGGACGTACTGGGTCAGAGAGGTGTGGCCGCAGGAGAGGACGAAACGGTCCCGGCCGACCCACTTCGGGTCCGACGGGTCGTGACGCATGATGCGCTGGTAGAGCGTGTAGGCCAGCGGTGCGAGGCTCATGGCCGTGCCCGGGTGGCCGCTGCCGCACTTCTGTACGGCTTCGGCGGCCAGGACACGCGCGGTGTCGACCGCCCGGGTGTCCAGGTCGGTCCAGTCGGACGGGTGGCGGGCGGTGGTGAGCTCGGTGATCTCCGACGCGCTGGTCACTTGTGGTTCTCCCGGGTCGAGGGTGCGGCGCGGATCCGCGCGTATGTCGTGGACCACCTTAGTGGTCACCGACGCTCGGGGTCGGGCGGTCCCCGCCCCCGCTCTTTCGCGGAGCGTGCAGGGGGGACGTAGTATCGGCCGGGTAGTGCGTTGACATCTGCTGCGAGGAGTTCCGGTGCACGAATCCACCCCGACCCGGAGTGGGGGGCCGTCCGTCTCCCCTCCAGAGTCCTCGGGGCGGCCGGCTCCGGCGAGCGGGCGCGCCCGTGTTGTCGACGTCGTCATGTCGTACATCGCGCTGACCAAGCCGCGCGTCATCGAGCTGCTCCTGGTCGCCGCCATCCCCGCCATGCTGCAGGCCGACCGCGGGCAGGTCCACCTGGGTCTGGTCCTGTTGACGTTGGTCGGCGGTTGGCTCGGCGCCGCGAGCGCCAACACGCTCAACATGGTCGTCGACGCCGATATCGACAAGGTGATGAAGCGGACCGAACGGCGCCCGCTCGCCCGTCATGCCGTGACCACCCGGGCCGCCCTGATCTTCGGTCTGGTGCTCGGCGCGGCCAGCATGCTGTGGCTCGGTCTCCTCGCACAGAGCTGGCTCGCCGCCTTCTTCATCCTGTTGACGATCTGCTTCTACGTGTTCGTCTACACGATGGTCCTCAAGCGTCGCACCGCCCAGAACGTGGTGTGGGGCGGTGCTGCGGGCTGCATGCCCGTACTCGTGTCCTGGGCGGTGATCACCGACCACCTCCCGGAAGGGCAGTCGCAGAACTGGTGGCAGGCGATCGTCCTGTTCCTCATCATCTTCTTCTGGACTCCTCCGCACACCTGGGCGCTGGCGATGCGGTACAAGGAGGACTACAAGGCCGCCGGCGTGCCGATGCTGCCGGTGGTCATGTCCCCGGAGGGTGTCACCCGGCGCATCACCATCTACACGTGGGCGACCGTCCTGTGCACCTTCGTGCTCCTGCCGGCCGCGGGGTGGATCTACGCCGCCGGCGCGATCGGTTTCGGCGTCTGGTTCATCGTGATGGCCCACCGACTCGAGGCCGGGGTCCGTCGGGGCGTCGAGGTCAAGCCGCTCAAGTTGTTCATCCTGTCGAACAACTACCTCGCCGCGGTGTTCGTCGCCCTGTCGATCGACGCCGTGCTCGGTCTCGAGACGCTCTCGGAGATGTTCTCGCTCTTCTGAGCCGTCACCCGGAGGGGTCGAGGATGACCGATCCCGTGGTGCGCCGGGACTGGAGTTCGCGATGTGCACCGGCCGCGTCGGAGAGTCCGAAGGTCGATCCCACCTCGAGTGACAGTGAGCCGTCGACCAGCCCCTCCATCACCTCCGCTGCACGTTCGCGGTACTCCTCGGTCGTGGCGATGAAGTCGGCGAGCTTAGGCCGTGTCAGGAACACCGAACCCGCCGCGTTGAGCCGTTGCGGGTCCACCGGAGGAACGGGGCCGCTCGCGGCACCGAACAGCACGAGGGTCCCGCGCGGGCACAGCGAAGCCAGACTCGTGTCGAAGGTGTCGCGTCCGACCCCGTCGAACACCACGGTGACCCCGCCCTCGGACAACTCGCGGACCCTCTCGGGTGTGGCCTCCGGGTAGAGCAGCACATGGTGGGCGCCGAGGTCTCTGCAGCGCTGCGCCTTGGACTCCGTCGAGGTGGTGGTGACGACCCGGTAACCCCGGGCCACCGCCATCTGGATGAGGAGTTGCCCCACCCCGCCCGCACCCGCGGTGATCAGGACGGTGTCCCCGCCGCTGGCGCGATGGGTGTCGGTGATCAGGTAGTGGGCGGTCAACCCCTGGAGCAGCATCGACGCGGCCACCTCATCGGAGAGCCCGTCCGGGACGGCGACGAGCGACTCGGCCGGAGCGGCCACGTACTGCGCGTACGAGCCCGGCGTCTGACACCAGGCCACCCGGTCACCGGCCACCAGGTCCGGGGTGCCCTCACCCACCGATTCGATGACGCCGGCCCCCTCGCTGCCGGGGATGAACGGCAGGTCGCTCGGGTAGGTGCCCTCACGGAGGTACGTGTCGATGTAGTTGACGCCGATCGCGGTGGTCCGCACGAGAACCTCCCCGGGCCCCGGCGACGGGATGTCGACTTCGACCGGGACGAGGACGTCCGGGCCTCCGTGCTCAGAGATCTGTACTGCGCGCATGCGGTCCAGTATCCGGGACGTCGCGCTCTCCCGCAGCCCCGGCTTCGCGAGGTTGGTGACGGCACCCCGGGAGCGGCGGACGGCGGGGAGGGCCGGAGGCGATAAGGTACCCCCATGAGCCTGCAGATCCTTTCCCAGTACGCCGGGGGACCGCGAGTCCGGGCGACCGGCCGGCCCGCCGTCACCACCAGCGGATCCGACGCGGCGTCGACGCCCGACCAGGCGAGCCCCGTCGTCGACACCGCGACGGGTGGGGACGACTCCGCTGCACCGGCACCGTCGCCGGAGTCTGCGCCGGGGACCACGCCGGAGACCGACCCGACGCCCGCAAGCCCGGAGACCGCAAGCCCGGATACCGCCGCCCCGGTGGCCCCCGGGACATCCGCGGGCGGGATCAGCCTGGGTCGACGCGGCCCCAAGGCTCCCGGTGGCGGCGCGTCTACTCTGCACGGGTCGCGAATCACGGAGGTGGAGGGTGGGGCGCCACCCGCCGCGTCGGCCGGAACCAGCCCGGCCGGGGCGGCCCGGCCCGAGCCCGATCAGGCCGGCACACCGGAGCCGGAGGTCGCAGAGTCCGACGCGTCCGAGCCCGAGCCTCACGAACCCGAGCCCGCGCCCGCCGACGCCGGAACACCGCCGACTCCCGCCAGGGGCGGCCTCACCCTGGGCGGCGGCGGGGGAGCCAAGGCGCCCGGCGGCGGTTCCGTCGGAAAGCTGGTGCTGGGCGGCGGCGCAGGTGCCGCCGCAGCGGCCGGCGCGGCGAAGGCGTCCGGATCCGGGGCGGACGCGGAGAAGAGCGCGCCCGCAGCGGCGACGACCACGGACGCGCCGGCCGCTGATCAGCCGGCCGCCGGCCGGTCGACCGAGGTCGAGGTCGACGACGCGGGAGAGAAGGAACCGGCTGAGAAGAAGCCCGCCGACAAGAAGACCGGCGGGCTCACCCTCGGTGGCGGCGCGACCGCCAAGACCCCCGGTGGCGGCAAGACGGGCGGCCTGACGTTGGGTGGGGGTTCCAAGGCCAAGGCCCCCGGTGGCGGCTCCGGAGCACTGACCCTGGGCGGAGGTGCGGCGGGAGCCGGCGCGTCCGCCCCGGCGTCGGGGTCGAAGTCGTCGGAGTCTGAGAAGCCTCCGGCGGTCGACGATCACGCAGCCACTCGGGAGACCGCGCCCGCCGCCGCCAAGCCCGCCGACGCACCCGCAGCGGCGCAACCGGCCGCCACGCCTCCGGGGGACGACTCGGACGAGACCGTCACCGCCGAGAAGTCGGGCGAGAAGCCGGTGGAGAAGGCGAAGTCCGAGAAGGTGGAGGCGACTCCGGTCCCGGCGGGTCCGACCCCGCCCGCGGGTGCCGTGAAGTTCGTCAAGACGTTCCTGGCCCGCCACGGAGGTGCGGCGGACGTGGTCCTGCAGCCCACCGGCCGCATCGGAGTCCGACTGACGTTCGTCGGGTCCGACGGCGTCATGGGCGACTACATGGTGGCCAGCCTGTCCGAGGCCGAGGCCGTGCGGGACTCGGTCCCCGGACTCACCGCCTCGGACTGGACCCGGGAGCTGGTCTCCAGGACCGACGTCCCGGCAGGGCACTGGAAGCGCATGGCGGGTTCCGGCTCGTTAGTCTGAGCCTCCTGCACCACCGGAGCGGCCCCGCCAGCGGCGGGGCCGCTCCGGTCTGTGGGGGCGCTACGGCTCGTTACCGGCGCGGCCGCCGTGCGGGGACCGCCCGATCCCGGATGACCGCGGCGGCCCAGAGAGACCCCGTCACGGCGGTGATGGTTCCGGCCAGGGTCACGTGCAGCACCACGAGCAGCTCGGGCACCCCCAGCTGGTACTGGGTGATCCCCACGACAGCCTGCGCCGCGATCAACCCGATCAGGATCAGACTGCGCCGGACGGCCGGTCCCTGCGCCCGCAGGGCGATCAGTCCGAACGCGAGGCCGATGAGCAGGCAGACGTACCCGACCATCAACTCGGCGTGGAAGTGGACCAGCCACTGGATGGGCATCTGGAGGCGGTCGGCGGCCCCGATACGCGCGTCGCCGGCGTGGGGGCCGGCGCCGGTGACCATGGTCCCGGTCACCAGCACTCCTGCCAGGAGGACCGCCGAGAGGATGATGAGCCAGGAGAGGGGCTCGGGGAGCACCCGCTTGGCGGGGGAGTCGTCGTCCTCGCCGATCCGTACGAACAGTACGGCTGCGAGCCAGGCGAGGATCATGGACGGGAGCAGATGGAGCGCGACGGTCCACCACACGAGGCCGGCCAGAACCGTGATGCCACCGATCACCGCCTGCGCCAGGATCCCCGCGGGCATGGCCAGGGCCAGCCAGATGAGCCCGCGGCGACGCCCTGCACGCAGTAGTGCCAGGAGCAGCGCGGCGGCCACGGCGACCAGTACGAAGGTGAGCAATCGGTTGCCGAACTCGATAGCCTGGTGCATCGCGGGTCCGGCACCGGCGACCGGGGTGAAGCTGTCCTGGTTGCACCTCGGCCAGGTCTCGCACCCCAACCCGGAAGCGGTCACGCGGACGGTGACCCCGGTCGTCATGATGCCGATCTGGGCGATGACGTTGGCCAGTGCCAGGCCCTTCTGCAACCTGATCGAGGGCATCGGCAGACGCGACAGTGGTCCCGCGGAACCGCGGGGGTCGCTCGCGGCCGGGGTTCCGGGGTTCGGGGCGTGCGAAGTCGAGGTCACGCGCCCGATTCTAGGCGGGGGCGTGGACGGCTCCGCGTTCAGGTGAAGGAGAAGTACCGCACCGCGAGTCCACCGCAGACCGCGGTCCACCCGACCAGTACGAGCGCCGCGGCCGCGGGGACGCCACCGTCGATGGCGGTGACCAGTGCGCTGGTCAGGGCGTAGGAGGGGACGACGACGAGGAGGTCGTGCAGCCAGTCGGGCAGGGCCGCCACCCCGATCGCCAGACCGGCGGCCCCGATGAGGACGAACCAGATGAGGTTGGCCAGGGCCAGGACGATCTCGGCGCGCAGGGTCCCCCCGAGCAGGAGCCCCATGGAGGAGAACGCGATCGACCCCAACGCGATCATCAGCGCGCCGACCACCAACCCGGCCGGGTCCGGGCGCCAACCGAGAGCGGCTGCGATGGCGCTTAGCAGCACCGCCTGGCCCGCCACCAGGACGAGTGTCGCCAGGACCTTTCCGGTGATGATCACGGCAGGTGGAAGCGGGGTTCCGCCGAGTCTCTTGAGCGCACCGTAGCGCCGGTCGAACCCGACGGCGATGGCCTGGCCGGTGAACGCGGTGCCCATGACCGACAGCGTGAGCACCGCGGTGATCGCGTAGTCGATCCGCGGCTGGGGGACGGCACCGAACTCGATCGCGGTGAGGGCGAACAGGACGGCCACGGGGATCACCAGGGCCACCAGCAACTGCTCGCCGTTCCGCAGGAACAGGGTCAGTTCCATCCGGGTCTGCGACACGGTCATCCGCGCGAGCGACGCCGGCGCCGAGGGCCGGGCGAACGTGCCCGGCGCGAAGCGGTTGGTCCCGGTCCGTTGTTCGGTCATCGCAGTTCCCGTCCGGTCAGATCGAGGAAGACCTCTTCGAGGCTCCTGGTCCGGGTGGCCAGGGAGGTGAGCTGGACGTCGGCCCGCTCGAGGGCGGCGCACAGCGCGGTCATGAGTTCGGGCGAGACCGGTCCGTGGACCTCCAGGACCCCGGCTGCGGACCCCGTCGTCACGGTGTGGTCCGCTCCGACCGCGTCCGACAGGAGGGTCGGGGAGGCCTCGCCGTCGACGACCAGGGTCACGCCCTCTGAGGTACCCGCCCGCGCCAGTTCGGCCGGGGTTCCGGCCGCGACCCGGCGCCCGTGGTCGATGATCACGACCTCGTCGGCCAGTGCGGCGGCCTCGTCCATGAGGTGGGTGGTCAGGAGGACGGCGGTACCGTCGCGACGCAGCGCCCGGACCAGATCCCACACCGCCCGGCGCGACTGGGCGTCGAGGCCGGCGGTGGGCTCGTCGAGGAACACCAGCTCGGGACGACCGATCACCGCGATGGCGAGGGAGAGCCGTTGCTGCTGGCCGCCGGACAGCCGCCGGTAGGGGGTACGGACGTGGTCACTCAGGCCGAGCTCGGCGAGCAGCCAGTCCGGGTCGAGGGGGTCGGCGTAGTAGGACGCGACCAGCCCGACCATCTCTCCGACCCGCGCGGCGGGGTAGGCGCCACCGCCCTGCAGCATCATGCCGACGCGACTGCGGACCCGCTGTCGGTCGGAGACCGGATCCAGTCCCAGTACCCGCAGTGATCCCCCGTCCGGACGGAGGAAGCCCTCACAGATCTCGACGGTGGTGGTCTTGCCCGCACCGTTGGGACCCAGAAGCGCCATCACCTCCCCGCGGTCGAGCCTGAGGTCCAGACCCGCCACGGCGGTGGTGCCGCCGAACCTCTTGACGAGTCCCTCGACGTGCAGCGCGGGGGAGTCGGTGCGTGAGGTCACCCGAGCATTCTAGGCCGCGCCTCCCGCCGGAAGCGCAACAGCCCCGGCCAGCGGAACAGCGCGATCAGCAGGATCCCCACGGTCACGGCGGTGGCCACCCACGCCTGCACCGTGACGAAGGGTGGCAGGCCCGCGCCCGGGGGGAGGGTGAAGCACGCGAGGACCGCGCTGACGGCCACCACGGGGAGCCGGAACTCCATCCGCGAGGCCCACACGGCGAGCGGGATCAGGGCCCACAGCACGTACCAGGGTTGGACGACGGGGAAACACAGGACGATCGCGGCCATCGACACCCCGAGTCCGCCCACCGGGTCGATCCGGCCGGACTGGACCGCGAACAGCATCCTCACGGTGAACGCGCCGGCGATCAGCAGCGCGGCGGTCTGGACCATCACGAGGATCTGCGCGGTGTGGTCGCCCAGGCCCAGATACTGTCCGATCCCACCCACCACCACGCCCAGCGCGGTGGGCGGCGAGAGCCAGCTACGGAGCGACGTGGCCGCCCCGAGTTTGGTGATCCACCCGAGCCCCGACGAGGTCGCGAGCATGGCCAGGCCGGTGGTCGCGCCGCTGATCGTCACCATGACCAGCGCCGCCCGGGAGGTGGCGAGGAACCCGCCGCCCCAGCGGCGGGCCAGCGCCATCCCGACGAAGCCCAGTGCGACGACGGTGGGGAGTTTGACCAGAGCCGAGGCGGTGACGAGGACGGTGCCCACCACGAAGAGCAGGATTGTTCGTCTGCCGGAATCGAGGGAGTCGACGGCACGCAGCGCCAGTACCAATCCCACCGCCAACAGGCCCATCATGAGGGACTCGGAGTGGATGCCGGAGACCAGATGGAACAACACGAGCGGATTGGCCACCGCGAGCCAGAGTGCGGCGACGTCCGACACCCCGCAGTACTCGGCCAGGCGCGGGACGGCCCAGCCCAGCATGAGGATCCCGAGGATGGCGACCACCCGGTGGAGGATCGTGCCGACCACCACGTCGTCCCCTGTCAGGGCGTGGATGACCTTCTGGACACCCAGGAACAGCGGTCCGTACTGGTTCGGGGTGTCGCGCCAGATGTCCGGGACGTTGACCGTCAGGGCGTGCGCCGAGCCCAGGGCCGAGACCGGCCCGAGCTCGTATGGGTCGTCGAGAGTGTTTCCGATGGCGCCCTGGGCGAGATAGCTGTAGACGTCCTTGCTGAACATGGGCGGGGCGAGGGCGAGCGGGAGCGCCCACGAGGCGATGATGCGGTCGAGCGTGGCACGGTCGATGCGGCCACTCAGCCGTCCCCGGCGATCCTGTCCCAGGACATACGGGGCCAACAGGAGCCAGCACAGCGTCACCACGACCATCCCGGTCATGACCACGGTCATCGACGACTGCTGCAGCCGGAGCCAGAGGCCGAGAAGACGCTCGCCGGCTACGGGGTTCTGGAGGACCGGCAGGGCCCCCGCCCCGAGTGCGCCGATCGCCATCGCGACAGCGGCGGTGGTGCCGATCCGGCGGATCCGGCGGAGTCGGGCCAGCTCGGCGGACGCCGGGGCCCCGGTGAAGCGTTCCTCGGTGTGGAGCCGGGCGGTGACCGACCCCGCTCCGCCTCCCGGGGGCTGTCGTGGCACTGACCTCAGCCTTCCTCCGCCGCGGGTGTCGAAGATCACGTTTCGCGATGCTCTTCCGGACTCGCCCGGGGGTGGGGAATATTTCCGTCACGGAAGTGTTGCGTAATATCAGGTGGTGCGTCCCTCAGGGGCGCACCGAGCATAGCCGGAAGGGAGTGGCACATGAGCGTGCAGCACGTGATCGACAGCAGCACGCGGCCAGACACCCGCTCAGCCGTGCGCGAGCTCCTCCTGGAGCGCGGAGCGTTGACCGCCGCCGATATCGGGCGGGAGCTGGGACTGACCGCGGCCGGTGTCCGACGACATCTGGACCACCTGGTCGAGACCGGTGAGGTCGAGGCGATCCGTACCCGCCCCGTGGGAACCCGCGGCCGGCCGGCCAAGGCGTTCCAGGTCACGGCGGCGGGCCGCAGTTCGGCCCAACACGGTTACGACCATCTCGCGGTGGAGGCCCTGTCGGCCCTGCGTAGCGTCGGCGGCGCCGCCGCGGTCGCGGAGTTCGCGCGCCAACGTGTCCGGTCGATGATCGGGCACGTCCGGCCCGCCGAGGGCCCGGACGACGTCGAGCGCGCGGCGACCGAGATCGCCACCGCGTTGTCCGGGTCGGGTTATGCCGCCTCGATCGAAGAGGCCGGAACGGGTCTGCAGATATGCCAGCACCACTGTCCGGTCTGGAACGTCGCCTCCCGGTTCCCCGAACTCTGCGAGGCCGAGCAGGAGGTGGTGTCCGAGATAGTGGGCACCCACGTCCAGCGTCTTGCCACCATCGCCGGCGGGAACTGCGCCTGCACCACGAACATCCCCACGGGGACGGTGACCGCCGGAGACCTGGCGGCCACCATCCCCGCAGCGGCCGGCGCAGACGCGTCGGTTCCGACCCCCGAAAGGACTGTGCGATGACCATCACCCCAGATCAGGTGACGGCCGACGTCACTGTGCACGAGCCGACCACCGATGAGGAGCGGATCGCCTCCCTCGGTCAGTACAACTACGGTTGGCACGATTCCGACTCCGCCGGTGCGACCGCACAGCGTGGCCTCTCCGAGGCCGTGGTGCGTGACATCTCCGACAAGAAGAGCGAGTCCGAGTGGATGCTCGCCAAGCGCCTCAAGGCACTGTCGACGTTCTACAAGAAGCCGATGCCGGGGTGGGGCTCGGACCTGTCGGGGATCGACTTCGACAACATCAAGTACTTCGTGCGGTCCACGGAGAAGCAGGCCACCTCGTGGGAGGACCTGCCCGAGGAGATCAAGAACACCTACGACAAGCTCGGCATCCCCGAGGCGGAGAAGCAGCGCCTGGTCGCCGGCGTGGCCGCGCAGTACGAGTCCGAGGTGGTCTACCACCAGATCCGCGAGGACCTGGAGAGCCAGGGTGTCATCTTCATGGACACCGACACCGCGCTCAAGGAGCACCCCGAGTACTTCGAGGAGTACTTCGGTTCCGTGATCCCCGCCGGTGACAACAAGTTCTCCGCGCTCAACACCGCCGTGTGGTCGGGCGGCTCGTTCATCTACGTCCCGCCGGGCGTCCAGGTGGACATCCCGCTGCAGGCCTACTTCCGCATCAACACGGAGAACATGGGGCAGTTCGAGCGCACGCTCATCATCGTCGACGAGGGTGCCTACGTGCACTACGTCGAGGGCTGCACGGCGCCGATCTACAAGTCGGACTCGCTGCACTCGGCCGTCGTCGAGATCGTCGTCAAGAAGGGTGGTCGCTGCCGCTACACGACCATCCAGAACTGGTCCAACAACGTCTACAACCTCGTCACCAAGCGCGCCCGGGCCGAGGAGGGCGCCACCATGGAGTGGATCGACGGCAACATCGGTTCCAAGGTGACGATGAAGTACCCGGCCGTCTGGCTGACGGGTGAGCACGCCAAGGGCGAGGTGCTCTCGGTGGCGTTCGCCGGCGAGGGCCAGCACCAGGACACCGGTTCCAAGATGCTGCACCTGGCGCCCAACACGTCCTCGAACATCGTCTCCAAGTCGGTGGCGCGAGGTGGCGGGCGCTCGGCGTACCGCGGGCTCATCCAGATCAATGCCGGCGCCAAGGGCTCCAAGTCCAACGTCGAGTGCGACGCACTGCTCGTCGACAACATCAGCCGGTCCGACACCTACCCCTACATCGACATCCGCGAGAACGATGTGACGCTGGGGCACGAGGCCACCGTCTCCAAGGTGAGCCAGGACCAGCTGTTCTACCTCATGAGCCGAGGCCTGGCCGAGGACGAGGCGATGGCGATGATCGTGCGCGGATTCGTCGAGCCGATCGCCAAGGAGCTCCCCATGGAGTACGCCCTCGAGCTCAACCGCCTGATCGAACTCCAGATGGAAGGGTCGGTGGGCTGACCACCATGACAGACACCACTGCACCCACCACCCGGACCGGACCCACGCCGGTGACGGACCGCTACGGGGTCCCGGTCACCGCGACCAAGGGCGACCAGTTCTCCTCCTTCGACGTGAACGCGTTCGAGGTCCCGAGCCACAAGGACGAGATCTGGCGCTTCACCCCGCTCAAGCGGCTGCGTGGGATCCATGACGGTTCCAACGTCACGGCTACCGGCAGCCTGCTCATCTCCGTCGCCGAGCGCGAGGGACTCACCGTCGAGACCGTCCCCACCACGGACCGGCGCATCGGCGAGGCCGGCGCACCCCGTGACCGCGTCGCCGCCCAGGCCTTCAGCTCCGTCGAGCAGGCAACGGTGCTGACCGTGGCCAAGGAGACCGTCCTCGACGAGCCCGTGTACGTGACGGTCGACGGACCGGGGGAGGGCGAGTTGGCCTACGGCCACGCCCAGATCCGCCTGGAGCCGTTCGCCAACGCCACGTTCGTCGTGGACCAGCGCGGCGGGGGGACGATCGCCGAGAACGTCGAGTTCGTCGTCGGCGACTCCGCACACCTCGAGGTGGTCCTCATCCAGGACTGGGATGACGACGCCCTGCACCTGGCCAATCACCACCTGCAGGTCGGTCGCGACGCGACCATGACCTACACCGCCGTGACCTTCGGTGGCGAGCTCGTGCGGATCGCACCGCTGGCGACGTTCACGGCTCCGGGCGGCACGGTGAACATCAACGGCCTGTACTACGCGGACGACGGCCAACATCTCGAACACCGGTTGCTGGTCGACCACTCAGTGCCCCACTGCACGTCGCGCGTGCTCTACAAGGGCGCTCTCCAGGGCGATGCCAAGTCGAACCTGCCCGACGCGCACACCGTGTGGATCGGCGAGGTCCTCATCCGCGCCGCGGCTGAGGGCACCGACACCTACGAGATGAACCGCAACCTCGTCCTCACCGACGGGGCGCGCGCCGACTCCGTGCCCAACCTCGAGATCGAGACCGGCGAGATCGCCGGCGCGGGGCACGCCAGCGCCGTGGGACGCTTCGACGAGGAGCACCTGTTCTACCTCATGTCCCGGGGTATCTCCGAGGACGTGGCCCGGCGCCTCGTGGTCCGTGGGTTCTTCGGTGAGGTGATCAACCGCATCGGCGTGCCCGAGGTCCGTGAGCGGATCGCCGAGGCCGTCGAGCTCGAGTTGCAGTCCTCCGGCATCTGACCGCGGCCCGTACCGAGAGACCATCCCCGAAGACTTCGACCAGATTGCGAGCACACCAATGACCATTCTCGAGATCAAGGGCCTGACAGCCCGCGTCGCCGCGACCGCCGACTCGGCCGAGACCGTCGACATCCTCAAGGGCGTCGACCTGACCATCGAGTCGGGCCAGACCCACGCCATCATGGGCCCGAACGGCTCCGGCAAGTCCACCCTCGCCTACGTCATCGCCGGCCATCCCAAGTACGAGGTCACCGGCGGCACCGTCACCCTCGACGGCGAGGACGTCCTGTCGATGGAGGTCGACGAGCGCGCCCGGGCCGGCCTCTTCCTGGCCATGCAGTACCCGACCGAGATCCCGGGAGTCTCGACCGCCAACTTCCTTCGCACCGCGGCGACGGCCGTGCGGGGCGAGGCACCCAAGCTGCGGCACTGGGTCAAGGAGGTCAAGGAGGCCATGTCCGACCTCGAGTTCGACCCCGCCTTCTCCGAGCGCAGCGTCAACGAGGGCTTCTCCGGTGGCGAGAAGAAGCGCCACGAGATCCTCCAGCTGGACCTGCTCAAGCCCAAGATCGCCGTGCTCGACGAGACCGACTCCGGTCTCGACGTGGACGCGCTGCGCGTGGTGTCCGACGGTGTCAACCGTTACCGGAGCGAGGAGAACGGCGGCATCCTCCTCATCACGCACTACACCCGCATCCTGCGGTACATCTCGCCCGACCGCGTCCATGTCTTCGTGGACGGCCGCGTCGCCGCCTCCGGTGGAGCGGAGCTGGCGGACGAGCTCGAAGCCGAGGGCTACGAGAAGTACCTGACGCCCGCGAACGCCTGAACAGACAGCTGGGAGAACATGACCTCGACCCTCGACCTCACGGCCCTCCGCTCGGATTTCCCGATCCTGCAGCGGACGGTCCGCGACGCCAAGCCCTTGGTCTACCTCGACTCCGGGGCCACCTCACAGCGACCGACTCCCGTACTGGACGCGGAGCGGGACTTCCTGCTGCACTCCAACGCGGCGGTCCACCGGGGTGCGCACCAGCTCGCCGAGGAGGCCACGGACGCCTACGAGGACGCCCGCGCGACCATCGCCGGGTTCGTCGGGGCCGGGGTGGACGAACTCGTCTTCACCAAGAACGCCACGGAAGCGCTCAACCTCGTCGCGTTCGCGCTTGGGGACGATCGGTTCGGTGACTACGCCGTCGGCCCCGGTGACGAGGTCGTGATCAGCGAACTCGAGCACCACGCCAACCTGGTGCCCTGGCAGGAGCTGTGCCGCCGGACGGGCGCCACCCTGCGGTGGTACGGGGTGACCGACGACGGCCGGATTGACCTCGACTCGCTCCAGTTGACCGACGCGGTCAAGGTCGTCGCGCTGACCCATCAGTCCAATGTGACCGGGGCGGTGACGGACGTGGCGCGGGTCGTCGAGTCCGCCAAGGCCGTCGGCGCGCTGGTCGTGTTGGACGCCTGCCAGTCCGTCCCGCACATGGCCGTGGACTTCCACGAGCTGGGGGTCGACTTCGCCGCGTTCTCCGGGCACAAGATGCTCGGGCCCACCGGCATCGGCGTGCTCTACGGTCGGCGTGCTCTCCTGCGCGCCATGCCCCCCGTGCTCACCGGCGGCTCGATGATCGCCACCGTGACGATGGAGAAGACCACCTACGCGGATCCCCCGCAGCGGTTCGAGGCCGGGGTGCCGATGGTGTCCCAGGCCGTGGGACTGGCGGCCGCCGTCCGCTATCTCGAAGCCGTGGGCATGGAGAGGATCGCCCGGCACGAGGAGTCGCTGACAGTGGCGGCTCTCGAGGCGCTCGGGAACATGCCCGGTGTCCGGATCGTCGGGCCCACCGACATGGTGGCCCGGGGTGGTGCCGTGTCGTTCGTCGTCAACGGCGTCCATGCTCACGACGTCTCCCAGGTCCTCGACGACGACGGGGTGGCGGTGCGGGTCGGCCACCACTGCGCCTGGCCCCTGCACCGCCGGCTCGGTGTCCAGTCCACGATCCGAGCCTCGTTCGCGCTCTACAACACCATCGACGAGGTCGACACGCTGGTGCGGTCCGTGCGTCACGCACAGGAGTTCTTCGGAGTAGGAGGTGGACGTTCGTGAAGCTCGAGCAGATGTACCAGGAGGTCATCCTCGACCACTACCGGCGCCCGCAGCACAGCGGACTCCGGGAGCCCTTCGGGGCCGAGGTGCACCACGTCAACCCGACCTGTGGCGATGAACTGACGTTGCGGCTGCAACTCTCCGACGACCTCGGCACCGTGCAGGACATCTCCTACGACGCCCAGGGCTGTTCCATCAGCCAGGCCTCCACGTCGATGATGGCCGAGCTGATCGTCGGCCGTCCCGTGACCGACGCGCTGGAGGTCTATGAGGCCTTCCACGCGATGATCTCGTCGCGCGGGCAGAACGAGGGTGACGAAGAGGTCCTCGACGACGCGGTTGCCCTGTCCGGGGTGTCCCGCTACCCGGCTCGCGTCAAGTGCGCACTGCTGGGCTGGATGGCCTTCAGGGACGCCCTCGGCCAACAATCCGAACAACACCAGGAGTGATGTGACATGACCGAGCAGATGACCCCTGCCAACGACCCTGCCGTCGACGACCCCACCGCCGCGGCGGAGAACGAGACCCCGGCGGGCACCGTCTACAACGGCGAGTTCCGTCCCGACCCCAACCGACCCGAGCAGTCGGAGCAGGACCTGTCCCTGGTCGCCGACCTCGAGGAGGCCATGCGCGACGTGGTCGATCCCGAGCTGGGGATCAACGTGGTCGACCTCGGGTTGGTCTACGACATCTGGGTCCGCCCGGGCGAAACCGAGGGATCCACCATCGCGCGGGTCGATATGACTCTCACCTCGGCCGCGTGCCCGCTGACCGACGTGATCGAGGACCAGGCCCGTAGTGCGACGATCGGTGCAGACCTGGTCAACGACCTCGAGCTCAACTGGGTCTGGATGCCTCCGTGGGGCCCGCAGATGATCACCGACGACGGCCGGGAACAACTCCGCGCAATCGGCTTCACCGTGTGACCGATGGACCCGGCCGGGGCTCGCCCCCCGCCCGGGTCCCTCTCTCGTTCATCGACAGTTTACGCTGATCACATGGCCCCATCCGCAGACGATCTGCCCCCGGGTCGGCCTCCCGGAACGCCGGTGAAGGCGAGGCCGAGGCCGGAACGCGTCTCTCGCACCCAGCCATGTGGCTGCTACTCCCGTCGATCCTGTTGGCCCCGCTGTCGGCGCTGCTGTACGTCATGGTCCGTGTCACGGAGAGCTACGAGCTCTACCACGGCTGGAACCTCCTGTGGACGGCCTTCGACGTCGGTGCCGAGGGCAACGCCGCGGTGTGGTTCGCCTCCGCCCTCTGGCTCCTCGTCGCCGCGCTGCTGATCCGGTTGGTGCTCGCCCTCCGCACCCGGGTGACGATCGGGCTGATCGGATCCGGTGCCACGTTCCTCTTCGGCGCCCTGGTGTTGGAGTCGGTCACGGGGATCGTGGAGCGCGACCAGGGGAGGTCCGACCTCTACATGGCCCTCCAGTACGTGGAGGAGACCTTCAAGCTTGTCGGCGCAGCCTGGGCAGTTGTCGCGCTGGCCTCGATCTTCCTGCTCTTCCGCTGTCCGGGTGGGGTCACCCTGACCTTCGACGGGTACCGGCCGACGGTGCCCGGGACGGGGGCCGGCCGCTCCCCGTCCGCCTAGTCCGAGCTCACGAGCACGGCGGGACGCGGGTGCCGCCGCAGGACCGCGGCGACCATTCCCACCTTGTCGCGGAGCGGCATCGTCACCCACATGTCCCACATCGCCCGGGCTACCTGATACGAGGGGCTCGCACCGTCGAGGAACCATCGTTGCCGGCGGCCGTCGAGCCGGCCGAAGGCGCTGAACAACTGCCGAAGCGTCCGCTCGTCCGCTCGCAGCAGGACCCGCAGCCCCGTCCTGTGCAGCGCGGTGCTCGCGGGGGACCGGGGGGCCGGGATCGGGAATCCGGAACCGATCGCGTGGACCGCGCCCGGTACGCCCGCGAGCATCGCCGCCACCGAGAACCCCGTCGCCGCGTGCCCGTGCCCACCGGCGGTACCGAACGCCTCGATACGCGGATCGCCCGCCGCGCCGGGTCGCGGCAGCAGCGGGATCCGCACCCGCTCGACCGCGAGCGGGGCGTCGACGACCGACCGCGCGACTCCACGGCTCAGCAGTCTCGACCGCAGACGCGCCTCGAGACGCGCCGGCGACGGGGCGGGCAGGCCCGCCAGACACGTCTCCTCGAGCAGGACCCGGTCGGAGCCCAGAGGGATCGCGTACAGGAAGCTGGGGCCCAGCTCGTCGTCGTCGTGGTCATCCCGCCAGTCCATGAACAGCGCCGCCTCGCCGCCGAGGGCGGGGGCGGCGTCGACCGCGTCCACGACTATCCCGTAGGCCGTCTGCAGTGGTCCCGGGGCGCCGGGGCCGCCGGCGCCGCGACAGTCCACCACCCGGTGAGCGCGATCGGTGAGGGCGATCAGTCCGGCGTCGTCCACCGTGGTGGTCTCGACCGTCACGCCGGCCCGGAGCGGGAGGGCCTCGCGGAGCGCGGCGTTGTCGAAAACCGAATACGCCCGCTCCAGTACGGCCCGGTCGGGGGAGTAGTGCGCGGCCGCGTCCACCGAGTGCGCCACCACGTCGACCCCGCAGGCGTCCTCCGTGAGCCACCGCGGTAGTTGATCGGTCCACAGTGACAGCGTCTGGCGCCACGGCGCGTCGGGGCGCGGGTCGATCGCGAGCACGCTCAGACCCGCCGCGGCGCAGCGGGAGGCGAGCGCGCGGCCGGCCGGCCCCAGACCGACGACCGCGACGTCGTACAGACCGTCCCCCGTACCATCCATGAGGATCGACAGTACCGCCGACGAGAGGGCATCGAAGTGCCGGGAGCGTTCTATCAGCAGGTCGACGAGGGCCGGTTCGAATCCTCGCCGCTCACCGCCGGCCCCTGGTCGCCCGACTCCCAGCACGCCGGACCACCGAGTGCGCTGCTGGCCCGCGCCATGGAACGGTTCGAGCGGGCGCCCGGGGTCCGGTTGTCGCGGGTCTCGGTGGACGTCCTGGGCCCGGTGCCCGTCGCGACGCTCGACATCGAGGTGCGCACCGTCCGGCCGGGGCGCAGCGTGGAACTGCTCGAGGCCACCGCCTCGGTGAGCGGCCGGCCCGCCCTCGTGGCCAGGGGATGGCGGATGCGGTCGACTCCGGAGGACTTCCCCGCGCACGGCGACCACTCCGGCCCCGCCGTGCCGGACACCCCTCGCGAGCGGGGCGCGATGATGTCCTTCGCGCACGGCGAGGGGTACCTGTCCGTGGTGGACTTCTCCTTCGACTCCGGCGGCGGGGACGAGTTGGGACCGGCCAAGGCGTGGGGGCGGAGTCGGATCGACCTGATCGACGGCGAGTCGATGACCGGATGGCAGCACACGGTGCTGGTGGCCGACTCGGCGAGCGGGATCTCCCTGGCCACCGACCCCCTGACCCGTCCCGCGATCAACTGCGATCTGGTGGTGTCGCTGCACCGGGAGCCCGAGCCGGGCTGGGTGCATCTGGACTCCGAGACTGTCGGCGGCCCCGGCCACGGCGTGCTGACCGACACCCTGCTCTCCGACGACAGGGGGAGGATCGGACGCAGCGTACAGAACCTGTACGGCCGCAGTCTGGCCTGAGGGCAGAGCACGCACCTCACACACCCGCCCGGCGGGGTGACGCGGCGCCCGGCGGAGACCCACGTCACCGGACTCGTCCCCGGCATCACGCCGCAGGTAGAGTGGCTGGTCGGCCCGATTCAACCCGAGGACAGACGAGGTACCCGCGCACGTGATCACCATCGACGACCTGGAGGTGCGCGCCGGCGTGCGCACCCTGCTCCACATGGACGGGTCCTCGTTGCGGGTCCAGCCCGGTGACCGGATCGGCCTGGTCGGCCGGAACGGTGCGGGTAAGACGACGACGATGAGGATTCTCGCCGGCGAGGGTGAGCCGTACGCGGGCAAGGTCACGACCACCAGCGACGTGGGCTATCTGCCGCAGGATCCCCGCGAGGGCAACATGGATCAGCTCGCTCGCAGCCGCGTCCTGTCGGCTCGCGGGCTGGACGTTCTCATGGTCGAGATGACCGAGGCGCAGGAGCAGATGGTCGAGGCCCCTGACGACGAGGCGATGGACAAGGCCGTGCGGCGGTACGGGCGGCTCGAGGACCAGTTCTCCGCCCGGGGCGGGTACGAGGCCGAGAGCGAAGCCGCCCGGATCTGCAACAGCCTGGGTCTCGAGGACCGGATCCTCACCCAGAACCTGGGCACGCTCTCGGGTGGTCAGCGCCGCCGGGTGGAGCTGGCCCGGATCCTCTTCGCCGCCTCCGACGGCGCCGGCAAGTCCCAGACCATGCTGCTGCTGGACGAGCCCACCAACCACCTCGACGCCGACTCCATCACGTGGCTGCGCCAGTTCCTGGAGAAGCACGAGGGCGGCCTGATCATCATCTCCCACGATGTGGAGCTGCTCGAGGCCGTGGTCAACCGGGTGTGGTTCCTCGACGCCGTGCGCGGGGAGATCGACGCCTACAACATGGGGTGGCAGAAGTACCTCGATGCCCGCGCGACCGACGAGGCCCGGCGTCGCCGCGAGCGCGCGAACGCGGAGAAGAAGGCCTCGGCGCTCAAGACGCAGGCCGCGAAGCTCGGTGCCAAGGCGACCAAGGCCGCCTCCGCCAAGCAGATGATCCGCCGCGCCGAGACGATGATGAACGAGCTCGACGACGTGCGCGTGTCCGACAAGGTGGCGCACATCAAGTTCCCCACGCCCGCGCCGTGTGGCAAGACCCCGATGTTCGCCAAGGGTCTGACCAAGATGTACGGCTCGCTCGAGGTGTTCGCCGGGGTGGACCTGGCGATCGACAAGGGCAGCCGGGTGGTGGTGCTCGGGTACAACGGTGCCGGCAAGACCACCCTGCTCAAGCTGCTCGCCGGGGTCGAGCGCACCGACGGTGAGGGCGGGGTCGTCTCCGGACACGGGCTGAAGGTGGGGTACTTCGCGCAGGAGCACGACACCCTGGACATGGAGACCAGCGTGTGGGAGAACATCCGCCACGCCGCACCGGATGCCGGGGAGCAGGACCTGCGCGGCCTCCTGGGTGCGTTCATGTTCACCGGTCCCCAGCTGGAGCAGCCCGCGGGCACCCTGTCCGGCGGTGAGCGCACCCGCCTGGCGTTGGCCGGGTTAGTGTCCTCGGCCGCGAACGTGCTTTTGCTCGACGAGCCCACCAACAACCTCGACCCGATCTCCCGCGAGCAGGTCCTGGACGCCCTGCGCAGCTACGAAGGCGCGGTCGTCCTGGTCACCCACGACCCCGGCGCGGTCGAGGCGCTCGAGCCCGAGCGGGTCATCATCCTGCCCGACGGCACCGAGGACCTGTGGAGCCAGGAATACATGGAGATCGTCGAACTCGCGTAACCGAGCGCAGCGAGGGCACGCGGACGTTCGCGCAAGGGAGCCGTCGAACTCGCGTAACCGAGCGCAGCGAGGGCGTCCCATTCTCCTGACACGGACCCTCGCAATCCGATGGCGTCAGGTCTACGGTGAAAGTGTCGTCGGTGTACGACAATCCCCGGGTACACCGTCGGCCGCGTGACCGAGGGAGGCCAGCTCATGGACGCCAAGCCAGTAGTTGTGGGAGTGGACGGGGGACCTGACTCGTTGCGGGCCCTTGCGTGGGCTGCCGAGTACGCGAGCACGGTCGGGGCACCCTTGATCGCCTTGGCCGCAGTCGAGACACCCGCAATCGCCGGCCCGTACGCCATGGCCGGCTGGGTGGAACCGTCGATACTGGAGGACAGGGCGCGCGGCATGCTCGCCGACGCCGTCCGGGACACCTTGGGAGAAGACGCCCGGACCCGCGAGATCGTACTCCGGGGTCATCCCGCGGAGGCGCTCGTCGCGGCGTCGCGGGACGCCCGGCTCGTCGTGGTGGGTAGTCGCGGACGCGGAGGCTTCAAGGGAATGCTGCTGGGCTCGGTGAGCCAGCACGTGGTGCCCCATGCGCACTGCCCGGTGGTGGTCCTGCCGCACCACGACGCCGCGTAGACACCCGCGGCAACCGGAGTGCGTGCCCCCGCCCGGTCACTGTCGGGTCGGGGGCCCACCCAGCATTCTCTCCGCCCGCAGGAGAAGCGCGAGCAGTCCAGGCACCCTGGCCGACGCTCCACGGCGGGGGAGGCTGTTCAGATCACCGGCCCGTCCGGGGAGACTCTCGTGCCGGCCGGTGGTGAGGTGGGCGATAGCGCTCAACAGCGCCGCCGGGTGGGTGTCCAGCGCACTGTGGCCGTTCTCGAGGCGCGTGAGCGTCGCGTCGGGCGCGATCGACGCGACGCGTTCGGCGATGCTCGGTGGGGTGCGGAGATCCCGGTCCCCGCTGAGCAGCACCATCGGCCAGGTGAACCGGGAGGTCGCCTCGCCCAGCTCGGCGGGTTCGCCCTCGAACGCGGGGAACCGGTGTGCGATCGGGGCGTATGTGAGCGCGGGATCGAGCGGCAGTCCGTCTGGCGGAGCTCCGTACCCCAGTTCCCGGAAGCCGATCGCCCCGGCGATGTCGAACTCGTAGATCCCGGGCAGCGTCGCGATCGAGCCGTCCCGGGTGGCGTACGCCTCGAGAATCCGCCAGGCTGCCCCACCGGGACGCCGCAGCCGTTGCCGCAGCAGCGGGCCGAGCAGCTGCGGCCCGCCCAGCTCGTGGGCGGCGCGGATCACATCGAGGAGTCGCCGCCGGTCCACTCCACCGGCGTAGAGGTGCCGCACATCCGCGGCGATCTGAGTGTCGGCGTCCCAGAACAGCGACCGCACGGCCTGCCGCTCGACTCCGATATCCGTCGACGACTGCAGGGCGGAATCCAGCAGTATCCCGGCGACCCGCTCGGGATACCGGGCCCCGAAGAACGAGACGACATAGCTGCCATAGGAGGACCCGGCGAGGAACGCCGAGTCGACCGCCTCACGATCGAGCACCGCGGCGATGTCGCCGGCGACCGCGGAGATCCGCATCGCGTCGACCGGAAGGTCCCGGCCGGCGGTGTCGGTGCGCGAGAGCCCCACACCCCGGTGCTCCACCATGATCAGGTCGAGTCCGAGGCGGGCGGCCCGCCGTCGCAATCCCCTGTAGGGCAGTACCGAGCCGAGGCCGGGACCGCCGGGAACCACCACTGTCGGGCGAGCCGTGCGCGGGCCGGTCCGTACGTAGGCCAGGTCGAACGTGGGCCCGGCGTCATCGGCCGGCCGCCTGATGCGGCGCAGCCCGGGGGTACCGGCGGCCATCGCCGAGAGCAGGCCGGGTCGCCGGGTCATGTCCGCACCGGCCGGGGGAGCGGGGCGAACATGACGGTCGACCGTGCGTTGCTCAGACGCGTTGCTCGTGGACGTCCTCGAGCGCGGCGGCGTCGGCCGGGCTCATCCCCGCGATGGGCTCGCCGTTCCACACGATGTCGTCGCCCAGCGCTCCCAGCAACTCCTTGCGCTGGCCGTGGCTCATCGTGGCGCCGTGGACCAGGGTCGCCGGGCTCCACACCATCGCGAAGGAATCGTGCCACCCCGCCCCGACGTCCTGGACGTGGAGCAGGTCGTGCAGCGAGGTCGGTAGATGCTTGAGCGGTTCGGCGAACGCGTCCGCGAGGACGGCCAGGCTGATCTGCCGCTCGACGCCCGGCTCGACGACGAACGGCTCGTCATTCCGTCCGGTCAGCGCCTGTTCGAGTTGCTCCGCCCCGAGCAGGATGACGCCGTTGGTCGGGCGGGGGTTGCACTCGATGGCGTAGAGCTGCCCGTCGTTGTCGACGAAGTCGAACGAGAGCTGGCCCGTGAACCCGGAATCGAGTGCATCGACGATGCGCTGCGTGTAGTCCAGGGTGTCGGTGCTGTCCACGGCGAGGAAGGTGATGCCCGTACTGTGGGCCCACTGCTCCGGCGCGCGGTAGGTGCAGTGCGAGGTGACCCTTCCGTCCACGACGGTGCTGTAGGTGCACACCATCGGGCCGTCGACGAACGGCTGCACCAGCCACGGCTGCTCCTCGGTGGGGTGGCAGTCGTCAGCCGACATCTTGCCCGCCAGCGGTCCTGTGTTGGTCAGCAGACCCACACCGCCGCGGGAGAACGCCGCGCGGGCGAAATAGCGTGGGTACTTCTCGATCGCCTCGATGAGCGAGTCGTGATCGGTCGCGACGATGGTCTCGGGGATCGGCACTCCCGCGCGATCGACGAGGCGCTGGAAGCTCGCCTTGTCGTGCAGCTGCGCGAGCTTGTCGAAGCTGCCGCCGAAGAGCGTCACGCCGTCGGGCAGATCCGCCACCCGGGCGGCGAGGTAGAACACCTCCTCGAAGGTCGGGATGATGAGTTCGATGTCGTACTCGTCCACGATCCGGTTCACGTCCGCGATGAACCTGTCGGTCTCGTAGCGGGGGGAGGCCGTCACGGCATGGCCCGCGAGGTATTTCGAGTGGCTGCCCGTTGCGCCCGAATAGGTGTCGCTGGCCACGACGGTGTGGCCACGGCTGCCCAGCTTGCGGATGATGTCCAGGGCGAAGGTGTTCCTGGAACTGGTGACGAGTACGCGCATCATGGTCCTCTCGGCGGCGGTGACCTCCCGCACATCCTATTCACGAGCGCCGCGCAACCGGACCCCATCGGCGACTATTGTCAGGCGGAGGAAATGGGGGCGGATGTCCGAGGTGATGAGCTGGATCGCGGCCGTGCCGACACTCGTCGGCTTCGCGCTGGCCCTGGGCCTGAGCCCGACGCTCTACGGCGCGACCGCCGACATCCTCGCGCGCAATCAGAACGTGCGCGCCCGCCTCACCTGGTTACTCTCGGGGTTGGCGTCCGGGGCCACCGTGCTCGTTCTGCTGTTGCACGGTTTCGATCCCGCGACTCTCGTCGCGGAGGCCCACCACCGCGGGGACGCCATGGTGGAGGATCGACGCGTCGATCTGATCGTGGGCGTGGTCCTGCTGGTCGCGGCAGCCGCCATGGCGCTGTGGGTGCGGATCGTGCCCGACGCTCCTGGCGGTCCGACTCGCGACATCGACAAGAACGCTCCGCCCGCCAGCATGTTCGTCCTCGGGTTCAGCTCGGCCATCGTCGGTTTCACCACGTTCCCGATCATGTACCTGACCGGTCGACTGGTGGCGAGCCTGAGCACCGACCCGCTACTCCGCCTCGTCGCCTATTCCGTCTTCCTGGTGGCCCTGGTCGCACCTTTCATTCTGCTCGCCTGGCTCTGGTCCCGGTTCCCGGTCGCCGCCCGGAAGGTCACCGCGGTGTACGAACGGATGCTGGGGTGGGACTTCCGCCGGGTGGCCCTGGTCGTGCTGACCCTCGGAGGGGTGCTACTGCTCGGCTTCACCGTGCTCGCACATCGCTGACCTCGGCAACCGGTTAGGCGATCCTTAGCGGTCGGGTTGACCAGCACGTTTGAGAGACTGGACGCCATGGACCTCGTCTTCAACATCGTTCTGATCCTGCACTTCATCGGCCTGGCCGGCATCATCGGCGGCTGGCTCGCCACCATCAAGGCACCCCACGTCACCAAGGCGATCCTGCACGGTGCGATCCTCCAGGTGGTCACCGGCCTCCTGCTCGTGGGCCTGCGCGAGATGCAGGACGGCGACCTGAACCACGTGAAGATCGGCATCAAGTTGCTCGTCGCGATCGTGATCCTCGTGGTCGCGGTCGTCGGCGTCCGCAAGGAGGCCAGGGCCCAGGGCAGCACCGCGACCCTCGCACACGTCGCCGGCGCGCTCGGCATCGTCAACGTGGCGATCGCCGTGCTCGTCTGACGCCTGCCACCGCCACCTCGGACCGCCCCTCGACCTACTGGTCGTGGGGCGGTTGTCGTTTCCCCGGCTACTCCATGACCGCGGCAAGGTAAGCACGCACCAGCCGGGCGCCCACCTCCGCGGGCAGACGTTCTATGGCAGCGAGCAGCGGGGCCATCCCGCCGCCGGTCTCATCGGAGGCCCCCGAGCTCACCCCGGCGACCAACTCGTGCACGTCGTCCTCGGGCAGGGCGAGCAGATCGCCCGGGGACAGGGCGCCGGACCCCAGTGCGTCCAGCACGTCGGCGAACTCGGCCGGGGGTGCCGGGGCGGGCATTCCGCGGACCGCGTCCGCGGCACCCCGCGCGACGCCCAGGATCTCGCCCGTCAGCCGTTCGGTGACCGGGGTGATGGTCAGGTGCGACGACGACGACAACGATCCCCGCTGCTGCCGGTACGCCGGCTGCGCCTGCACAGCGATGCCCCTGCGTCCGCATTCGTCCGCCCACCGATGCGGATGAACCACACGGTCCTCACCTGCGGACACGTCGGCCACCACCGCGATCAGGGGCCCCGGATCGGAGTCGACGACCTTCAGCCCCTCGATCGCCGACAGCCCCTCGACGAGCCGGCTCGTCGCCCGGGCGGTGCGGGCCACGAGTTCGCGCTGCCCGTCGTCTCCCAGCGCCTCGAGCACGGCCCACGCGGCGGCCGAGGGTTCGAGCGGCTTCGAGCCGGACAGGGTGGGGTTGACCACCGGGTAGCCCGGCCAGTCGACGGTGGCGAACCACGACGCACGGTGGCGGGCCCGGCCTCGACTGAGCAGCACCGAGGTGCCCTTGGGGGCGAAACCGTATTTATGCAGGTCGGCGGAGATGCTGGTGACGCGGGGGACCCGAAGGTCCCAGGCCTCGCCGACCCCGCCGGGCCAGAACGGCAGGACCAGCCCACCCAGGCAGGCGTCCACGTGCAGTCCGATCCGCGGGTCGTGACGCGCCTCCAGCCCGGCCGCGACCTGCTCCACCGGGTCGATCACACCGGTGGGGTAGGAGGGCGCCGAGCACACCACCATGCAGGTGTCGCCGTCCACCGCGGCGAGCAGGTCCTCTGCGGCCGCCCGGCCGGTGGCGGGGTCGACCTCCACGCCCACGAACCGCATCCCCAGGACGTGGGCGGCCTTGCGGAACGCCGCGTGCGCGGTCACCGGCGCGACGATCGACCCGCCGCTGCCGGGCGCCCGCCCCGAGACCTCCCGCGCCGCCAGAGATGCCAGTACGCAACTCTCGGTGCCGCCCGACGTCACGACGCCGTACACCTCGTCGTCGTCGCTCTCCCCGCCGTTCCCGCCGTTCCCGCCGTTCCCGTCGGTTCCCGCGCCACCGCTGTCCCCGCCCAGGATCGTGCGGACCCTCCGCACGATCCCGCCGTGGATCCGGGCCACCGACCCGAACACGGTCGGGTCCAATCCGTTGACCCCATGGGCCAGCCCGGCCGCGCGCACGGCGAGGTCATCCAGTGCCGACACCCCCGAGTCGTAGACGTAGGACAGGACCCGGCCGCCGGTGGTGGGAGGGTCGGTAGCCCGTAGACCGGCCAGTGTCTCCAGTGCCTCGTCACCACGGCGGGCGACCACGGCCTCCAGGGGATCGACGCTCATGCGGGCTCCGTCCAGCTCGGGTACTCACGGCCCAGGGCCCGGACGACCAGCAGGCTTCCGCCGGTCAGCAGGGCGGGCACCAGGGAGAAGCCCAGGACGATCGCCCACAGCGCCGGCCCGGGTTGATCCGCGACGCCGCCCGAGCGGAAGCCCGTCATCGCGAGCAGCACCAACACCACCACCGGTCCCAGCGCCATGGATCCGGTCTCCGACGCCGTCCACAGCCCGCTCATCGCGCCACTGCGCCGGCGGCCACCCAGTTCGCGGTCCATGTCCGTGGTGTCGGGCAGCATCGACATCGGCAGGGCCTGCATCCCGGCGTAGGCGACCCCCGCGAGCGCGACGGGGACGTGCACCCACATCCCGGGCCACACGCCCGCGGGGATGAGCATCAGCGCCGCCACGGTGAACAGGATGGTCGCGGTCGCCAGTGCGGGGATCTTGCCGCGGGCGTGAGCGAGGCGGGCCCAGAGTGGCATCACCACCAGCGCCGGACCGATCAACGCCAGGAACAGTCCGGTCAGTGCGGCCTCATCGCCCAGGATGTAGGTCGCGACGTACTGGCCGCCGGCGAGCATCACCGCCGTCGCCACCGCCTGCAGGCAGAACAGCCCCACGAGCAGCCGGAAGGGACGGGTCACCCGTAGGGCATCGAGCCCGTCTCGGTACTGCCGCCCGAGGTCACCGACCTGAGCGTCCGCCCGCACGACCGTCCTCCGGCCGGCCCCGAGTGTGGACCACAACATGCCGGCGAGCATCACCGCGGCCACGGCGACGGCCATCACCACGTAGCCCGTCGCTCCGCCGCCCGCGGCCTCGCGCAGGGCCGGACCGCCGCCGCCCACCACCAGGATCGTCGCGGCCAACACCGCCACCCGCCACGCGAGAATCGTCACCCGCACCGCCGAGTCGCCCGTCAGCTCCGCCGGCAGCGCCAGGTAGGGGACCTGGAAGCACGAGTAGGCCAGGGAGGCGAGCAGGAAGAACCCCATGACCCAGACACCGGCCACCGCGGTGCCCCATTGAGTCGGGGCCGAGAAGGTGGCCACGAAGAGCAGGGGCAGAGCGAGCGCCCCGAAGAGCATCAGACCCGTGCGGTAGCCGGTGCGATGGGATGCGCGGTCGGAGATCGCCCCGATGAGTGGGTAGGCCAGCACGTCGATCACCTTGGGGACCAGCACCAGCACCGTCGCCACCGCGGCGGCCACGCCGATCGAGTCGGTCAGGTAATAGGCCAACACCAGACCGGGCAGAGTGCCGAACGCCCCGGTTCCCAGACTTCCGGCGGCGTAGGACGCGAGCAGGCCCCCCGACGGTCGAACTGTCGAGGCCCGGGATGCACCCCGGGAAGTCCCGCCAGTGCCGGGGGTGTCGCCCGGGGCCGCGGTGGTGGTCATGAACCGACTGTAGGGCGCTCCGATCAACCACAAGGCCGTTACGCGCCTTCGCACGGACCTCCAGGCGGGTCGAACGGCGGCGATTCCGGCGACTGGTCACCAATGTGCAGCGGCGCGGTCCGCGACCTGCGGGAACGCGAGCGGAATCGACCACTCGCCGGGGACGAGTTGGGTCGGGGAGGCGGGGACGCGGGGGCGGGGGCTCAGCCGCGCCAGTCGAAGGTGTCAGGGTCCGGACCGGAGCGGGTGCCGTTGTGCAGGGACGAGATCGAGCCCATCTGCTCCTCGGTCAGCTCGAAGTCGAACAACTCGAGATTCTGGCTCATCCGCTCGGGGCTCGAGGACTTGGGAAAGACGATGTCGCCGCGCTGGAGCACCCACCGCAGCACCACCTGGGAAATCGAACGGCCCACCTGCTCGGCCAGCGCCGTGAGTTGCGGGTCGTCGAACACCGCGCCCTGCGCGAGCGGGCTCCACGCCTCGACGGCAATCCCTCTGTCCGCGCAGGCCGCCCGCACCTCGTCGTTGACGAAGTAGGGGTTGGACTCGATCTGGTTGACCGTGGGGGTGCTGAGCCCCGCCTCGGAGAGCCGGGCCATGTTCGCCGGGGTGAAGTTGGAGACGCCGACCGAGTCCACGGGGAAGTCGGTTCGGATCTCCTCCATGACCTCCCACACGCGGGCGACGTCGTCGTGCATCGCGAGCGGCCAGTGGACCAGGAACAGGTCGATGCGCCCGCCCAGCGCCTCGAGGGAGCGTTCGATGGACTCGCGAGCGGCCGAGCGCTCGTGGAAGGAGTTGTTGAGCTTGGTGGTAATCCACAGCTCCTCGCGCGGCACTCCCGAGGCCGCGACGGCGCGGCCGACACCCTCCTCGTTGCCGTACATCTGCGCGGTGTCGAGGTGGCGGTATCCGGCCTCGAGGGCCTGGGAGACGACCTTCTCGGTGTCGGCCGGGGGGACCTGGTAAGTGCCGAAGCCGAGCTGGGGGATCGCCCGGCCGTCATTGAGGTCGATCAGCGGGATCTGGGGTGCGGAAGAGGTCATGCGGCCACCGTACGCGCGTCCCGGGATCAGTCGCGACCGGTGCGTAGCGACGCCTCGACCAGGTCCAGCATCGCGCTGACGTGGGCGGTTCCCCGTCCCGTGGCCAGGTGGGTGATGAGCCCGTCGAGCACGATGTCGAGGTACACGCGTAGCACGTCGTCGGGGATGTCGGTGCGCATCCGTCCCGAGTCCTTCTGCTCCCGCAGGCGCGCGAGCACGGCGGCGTCGACCTCCGCCTGCCGATCCGTCCACCGCTCGCGGAAGACCGGGTCGGTGCGGATCCGGCGGGCGATCTCCAGGCGGGTGCCGAGCCAGGAGAACTCCTGCGGATCGGCGAGGATCTCCCGCATCACCTGCACCAACCCCTGCTCGGCGACGGTCGCCGCCATCGCCTCGGCGTCGTCGTGAGCCAGTGCGAGGAACAGCGCGTCCTTGTCGACGAAGTGGTGGAAGATCGCCCCGCGACTGAGTCCGGTCGTCTCCTCGAGTCTTCGCACGGTGGCGCCCTCGAACCCGTATTCGGCGAAGCACTCCCGCGCCCCCGACAGGATCTGGTGGCGCCGGGCGTCCATGTGGTCCTGGCTGACCCTGGGCATCAGACGACCTTCCTCGTGATACACCGCGGCGGTGCGCGGTCCGGCCCGAGATAACGGGTGGAGCCGCGCACCGCCGACACGGTGAAGGGTGATCAGCTGTTGATCATGTTCCGCAGGACGTACTGCAGGATGCCGCCGTTGCGGTAGTAGTCCGCCTCGCCGGGGGTGTCGATCCGCACCTTGGCGTCGAACTCGACGACCCCGCCGTCCTCCTTGGTGGCCACGACCTTGACCGTCTTGGGCGTGGTGCCGTTGTTGAGCTCCGCGATACCCGAGATGTCGAAGGTCTCGGTTCCGTCCAGACCGAGGGTCCCGTGCGACTCGCCCTCGGGGAACTGGAGGGGGATGACGCCCATTCCGATGAGGTTGGAGCGGTGGATCCGCTCGAACGACTCGGTGATCACGGCGCGCACGCCGAGCAGGCTGGTGCCCTTGGCGGCCCAGTCACGCGAGGAGCCCGTGCCGTACTCCTTGCCGCCGAGCACGACGAGCGGGATGTCCTTCTCGGCGTAGTTCTGCGCGGCGTCGTAGATGAACGCCTGGGGGGCGTCCTCCTGCGTGAAGTCGCGGGTGTAGCCGCCCGTGACGCCGTCCAGCAGCTGGTTCTGCAGACGGATGTTGGCGAACGTGCCGCGGATCATCACCTCGTGGTTGCCGCGACGGGAGCCGAAGGAGTTGTAGTCCTTGCGCTCCACACCGTTGGCGTCGAGGTACTGCGCGGCCGGGGTCCCCGGCTTGATGGTCGACGCCGGCGAGATGTGGTCGGTGGTCACCGAGTCTCCGAGCTTGGCCAGGACGCGGGCGCCCGTGATGTCGGTGACCGGGGCCGGCTCCATCTCCATGCCCTCGAAGAACGGGGCCTTGCGCACGTAGGTCGACTTCTCGTCCCACTCGAAGGTCTGTCCGTCCGGGGTGCTCAGCCCGCGCCAGCGGTCGTCGCCGGCGAAGACGTCGGCGTACTTGGACTTGTACTCGTTGGAGGAGATGGACGCCTTGATGGTCTCCTCGATCTCCTCGGACGTGGGCCAGATGTCCTTGAGGTAGACGTCGTTGCCGTCCTGGTCCTGGCCCAGGGCGTCGGACTCGAAGTCGAAGTCCATCGTGCCGGCGATCGAGTAGGCGATGACCAGCGGCGGGGACGCCAGGTAGTTCATCTTGACGTCCTGGTTGATCCGGCCCTCGAAGTTGCGGTTGCCGGACAGGACCGCGGTCGCCGTGAGGTCGTGCTCCTGGATCGCCTCGGAGATCTCCTCCGGCAACGGGCCGGAGTTACCGATGCAGGTAGTGCAGCCGTAGCCCACGAGGTAGAAGCCGAGTGCCTCGAGATCGGGCCACAGGCCGGCGCGCTCGTAGTACTCGGTGACGACCTGCGAGCCCGGGGCCATGGAGGTCTTGACCCACGGCTTGGCCTTGAGGCCCTTCTCGTGCGCCTTCCGGGCGACCAGGCCCGCACCGATCATGACGGACGGGTTGGAGGTGTTGGTGCAGGAGGTGATCGACGCGATGGACACAATGCCGTGGTCGAGGACCATCTGCGTGTCTCCCACGGTGACCTCGACCGGCTTCGACGGACGGCCCTCGGCACCGGCGGAGGCATCGGCGCGGACCGACCCCTCCTCCGCGTGGGACAGGGTCGCCTGCCCGGCGTTGTCCGACGGCGCCCCGCCCTCGGACTGCATCCGGCCCTTCTCCGTGTCGCCGAGCGGGTTGACGTCGTCGCCGACGTAGTTGTGGATGTCCTTGCGGAACGCGCTCTTGGCGTCGGCGAGCTCGATGCGGTCCTGGGGACGCTTCGGGCCGGCGATGGACGGGACGACGTCGCCCAGGTCCAGCTCGAGGTACTCCGAGAAGACGGGCTCGTCGGCCTCGGGATCGAGCCACATTCCCTGTTCCTTGGCGTAGGTCTCGACCAGGGCGAGCTGCTCCTCGTCGCGACCCGTCAGGCGCAGGTAGTCGATGGTCTCGCCGTCGATGGGGAACATGGCGCAGGTGGAGCCGAACTCCGGGCTCATGTTGCCGATGGTGGCGCGGTTGGCCAGGGGCACGGCCCCGACACCGGCGCCGTAGAACTCGACGAACTTGCCCACGACGCCGTGCTTGCGCAGCATCTCGGTGATCGTGAGGACGACGTCCGTGGCGGTCACGCCCGGCTTGATCGAGCCGGTGAGCTTGAAGCCCACGACGCGGGGGATGAGCATGGAGATCGGCTGGCCGAGCATCGCGGCCTCGGCCTCGATGCCGCCGACGCCCCAGCCCAGCACGCCGAGGCCGTTCTCCATGGTGGTGTGCGAGTCGGTTCCGACGCAGGTGTCCGGGTAGGCCTGACCGTTCCGGACCATGATCGACCGCGCCAGGTACTCGATGTTGACCTGGTGCACGATGCCGGTGCCCGGGGGGACCACCTTGAAGTCGTCGAACGCGCCCTGGCCCCAGCGCAGGAACTGGTAGCGCTCCTCGTTGCGCTGGTACTCGATCTCGACGTTCTTGTCGAACGAGCCGCGCTCGCCGAAGGACTCGATGATCACGGAGTGGTCGATGACCATCTCGGCCGGCGCGAGGGGGTTGACCTTGTCCGGGTCGCCGCCGAGCTTCTCGACGGCCTCGCGCATGGTGGCGAGGTCGACGATGCAGGGCACGCCGGTGAAGTCCTGCATGATCACGCGGGCCGGCGTGAACTGGATCTCGGTGTCGGGCTGAGCCTCGGGATCCCAGTTCGCCAGGGCCTCGATGTGCGCCTTGGTGACGTTCTTGCCGTCCTCCGTGCGCAGGAGGTTCTCGGTGAGAACCTTGAGGGAGTAGGGGAGCTTCGCGGCTCCCTCGACCGCCGACAGGCGGTAGATCTCGTAGGCTTGGCCGCCGACCTCTAGGGTCCCCTTGGCGCCAAAGCTGTCAATGTTTGCTGTCACGTCAGCTCCACTCGTGGTGTGTCGATTTCTCATCCCTCCCGGTGCCGCCGCGTGTCTCGAGGCGGCGACGCCGGGGCGGACACAGTGCCCATTGTGGACCCTCGCGCCCGGTTGCGGCCCCCAATTTACCAGTACGCCCGTCCTGTATAGGTGTCGGCACGCCCGAAGGTGGGGGCGCCAAGCGGTTATCGCGCCGACCGGCGCGTGTATTCGGCGCCGGTGACGACGAGATGGCACCATGTGGCGCGTGGACAACTCCGACGATTCCGTGAGCACGCTGGCCTTCGAGGCGGAGCCGGCGGCGTCGTTGCAGGAGGGCGAGGTCCCGCAGTGGCTCGACTACGAGGCCGTCGTGGCGGACCTGGCCGACGACGGGGTCTCCTCGCCGGAGCCGTTCGTCGAGGGCCTGCGGACCGTGGTCGCCGACGCGGGGGATCGCGGGCTGGACCTCAAGGTCGTCTACACGGAGGCCCCGGCGGCCGTCTACACCGACGCCCGCGATCTCGCGGCCCTGCTCAACCAGGAGTACGAGGGCACGATCCTCGTGCGCACCCCGGTCTTTGTGGGCAGTTCCAGCGACTCCGTGCCGCGCCATCGACTCGAGGCCGGCCAGGACGACGCCTGGGAGGAGTTCGACCCGGTGGCCTCAGCCTCGGTCTTCGCACACAAGGTCACCGCCCCGGCACCGCCCTGGGGCGCCTACTCGGCCGTCGTCCTGGTCCTGGCGATCGTCGCGGTCCTGGCGTTCGCGGTCGCGCTCCGTCGCCGCGTGCGCTGACCGATACCGCGCCACCAGTCGCCCCACCCGGTCGCACGACACGCCGCCCGTCCTGGCGATAGGCGAGTTACAGCAGTGTATTTTGGCGCCCAATGTTCCGGATGGGTCTTCTGTGACCTACGGTGCTAGAGGAACCATCGGTTCTGCCGAGAAGGCATGAGTCTCTAGTGGCGCAGGGGAAGGCATCACGAGAACCTCACCCTCCTCGGTGACGCGTCCCGCCGTGCGGGTCGCGCGGTCGGCCGCACCTGGTGCGGTTATCGGAAGGTGAAACGTGGAGCCTGTCCATTCATCAAGCCGCGCTCCGGGAGCGCGGAGACGTCGGAGTCCCGGACGGGTACCGGGTCGCGCCGTACTCGCGGCGGCACTGGTTCTGGGAACCGCGTCAGGCGTGGTCCAGGTACCGATCGCCGCGGCACAGGAGGCCCCGGCGGTCTCGACCGGGGACATCAGCGGTCTGATCCGCGGTGTCGCGGACGCGTCCGCCCGTCTCGACGCCACCCGTCAGGGGATCGCCGTCAAGCGGGAGGGGGTCAACAAGACCCTGGTGGACCTGCAGATGGCGCGGATCGAGCTCGACCGCGCCATCTCGGACGCCGACCGTGCGGTCACGGAGCGGCACCAGGCCGAGTCCGGTGTGGAGACCGCCAGGAGCACCCTGGACGAGTACTCCCGGCTGCTGCACCGCCAGGGCACCGCCCCGGGGGTGGCCTCCGCGATCCTCGACCCCGCCGGCCCCGCTGACGCCGGCCGTCGCCAGGAGTTCCTCCACCGGGCCGCCGCCGACCAGCAGCACGTGGTGGGGGACATGGTCGCGGCGGCCGAGGAGGCGGCCCGGCGCGAGGCCGACGCGGCCCGCGCCCGGGAGGATGCCGAGCAGCGCTACGCCGACGCCTCGTCACGGCGCGATGCCGCCGAGTCGGAGGTGGCCGCCGTCGCGGCGGAGGTCTCGGCACTCGAGACCGAGGTCGCCGAGCTGACCGACGCGCTCGAGGAGAACCGGTCCGCTCTCGCGGAGTCCGGTGCGACTCCCGCGGGTCCGCAGACCGCCGACCGGTACACGGTCGACGGCGACTCCATGCGGGCCGAGGCCGTCCGTGCCCTCGCCGAGGACCCGGCCGCGGGCCGACAGGCCGCGGATATCGCCTCGGCGCTGCCCGGCCACCTCGATCTGGGCGCGGTCCGCCAGTTCGCCGGCGGATCCTCCGACGGAGCGGCGCAGGCCGTCGGCGGGGCGATCGACGCCGGCAGTGTCGGTGCAGCGGTCGACGCCGGGATGGGCGGCGACACCGAGGCGATCATCCGGCAGGTCACCGACGCGATCGGGCGGGCCGACTTCGGGTCGATCCAGCAGGGGCCGGCCGTGCCGTCCCCCGCGCCCGGTCAGGGTGGGGGCGACCCGGGCACACCGTCCTCCTCGGCCCGGGTCGAGACGGTGGTCAACCGGGCGCTGTCCCAGCTCGGCGTGCCCTACGCCTGGGGCGGTGGGGACGCCAAGGGACCGACGCGGGGCATCCGGGACGGCGGGGTCGCCGACAGCCACGGTGACTACAACAAGATCGGCTTCGACTGTTCTGGACTGATGATCTACGCGTTCGCCGGGATCGGTAAGGCGCTGCCGCACTACACCGGCTACCAGTACACCGCCGGTCCCCAGTTCCCGGTCTCCACGCGCAAGCGCGGGGACATGCTCTTCTGGCCCGGACACGTGGCGCTGTACCTGGGTGACGGGAGGATGGTGGAGGCACCGCAGTCCGGTGACGTCGTCAAGATCTCGCCGGTACGGATGGCCGGGGTCTCACCCATGGTGGTCCGGCTGGTCTGACGAGGCCGCGCCGCCACGCTCATCCGACCCGCCCTGCCCGGTCCGACCAGTGGTCGGGCCGGGTACGGCCGTACACCGGTACTGTCATCTGCAGTCCGTCCACGACGGTCCGGCCCCGTGCCGGAACCGCCCCACCACGCGAAGGAGCCCTCCGCGGTGAGCGATCCCCACCCCGACCAGTCGACCGACCCGGGCACCCGCCCCGCGGTGACCGCGTCCTCCGCCGCGTCGGACGCCGCGCTGCTCGAGCAGGCGGTGTACGAGGTCAAGAAGGTGGTCGTGGGCCAGGACCGGCTGATCGAGATGATCCTGGTGGGCCTGCTCTCCCGCGGCCACATCCTCCTCGAGGGTGTTCCGGGAGTCGCCAAGACGCTCACCGTGGAGACCTTCGCCAGGGTGGTGGGGGGCAGTTTCCGCCGACTCCAGTTCACGCCGGACCTCGTCCCCGCGGACATCGTCGGCACCCGCATCTACCGCCAGGGACGCGAGGAGTTCGACGTCGAACTCGGGCCCATCCTGGCCAACTTCGTGCTGGCCGACGAGATCAACCGCGCCCCGGCCAAGGTCCAGTCGGCGCTGCTCGAGGTGATGGCGGAGGGTCACGTCTCCATCGGCGGACAGACCTTCCCGATGCCCACCCCGTTCCTGGTCATGGCCACCCAGAACCCCATCGAGAGCGAGGGTGTGTACCAGCTCCCGGAGGCGCAGCGGGACCGGTTCCTGTTCAAGCTGGTCGTGGACTACCCGAGCCCCGAGGAGGAGCGGGAGATCGTCTACCGCATGGGTACCCGCCCGCCGGAGCCGTCCCGGGTACTCGGGGTGGACGCGTTGATCCGGCTACAGGACGCGGTGCGCGAGGTGTTCGTTCACCACGCGTTGGTCGACTACGTCGTCCGCGTCACCGTCGCCACCCGCGAACCCGCCCGCCACGGCCTCGAAGACGTGGCGCGGTGGCTCGCGTACGGAGCGTCGCCTCGTGCGACGCTCGGGGCCGTCACCGCCGCCCGGGCGCTGGCCCTGGTCCGGGGCCGCGACTACGTCGTACCCCAGGACGTGGTCGACGTCCTGCCCGCCGTGCTCCGGCACCGCCTCGTCCTGACCTACGACGCACTGGCGGACGAGGTCACCGCCGACACCGTCGTGCGCCGGGTGCTCGAGGCGGTGCCGCTGCCGCAGATCAGTGCGGTCCCCGCGCAGCCCGGCCCGCCGCCCGCACGGTGAGCCGGCCGGACGGGGGGACCCGCGACGACCCGGTCGCGGCGGCGTCCCGCGCGGCCATCGCCCAACTGGAACTCCTCGTAACCCGCCGGCTCGACGGGGTCCTCAACGGTGACCACCGGGGACTGTTGCCCGGTCCCGGGACCGAACCCGGTGAGGCGCGGGCGTACGAGCCGGGGGACGACGTCCGGACGATGGACTGGTCGGTGACGGCGCGGACCACGGTTCCCCACATCCGTCAGACCATCGCGGACCGGGAACTGGAGACCTGGATCGTCGTGGACATGGCGCCCAGCCTCGATGTCGAGGGGCGACACGGCACCAAACGCAGGCTCGTCGAGGCGGCCGCGGCCACCGTGGGTTTCCTGTCCGCCGGAGGCGGCAGCCGCGTCGGGATGGTCCTCACCGGTACGGGCCGGCCCCGGGTCCTGCGGGCCACGGGCGGGAGGGACCACGTCCGTCGTCTGCTCGAGGAGGTCTCACGTTCGGCCACCACCACCTCGCCGGGAGGGACGTTCACCGACTCGCTCCGCGGCGTGCGCAACGCCGCCCGCCGCCACGGCCTGGTCGTGGTGATCTCCGACTTCCTCGCCGAGGTGGACTGGGAACGGGACCTGCGCGTCCTGGGGACCCGCCACGAGTTCCTGGCCGTCCACGTGGCCGACCCCCTGGACATCGCCCTGCCCGCGGTGGGTGCGGCACTGCTGCAGGATCCCGCGACCGGCGAGGTGCTAGAGGTGGACGTCGACGACGCGCTGGCGGCCGACTACCGCCGGGCCGCGGAGGTCCACCGCGACGAGGTCCACGCCGCCCTCCGCCGCTGCGGCGCTCCGGTCCTCGCACTGCGGACCGATCGGGACTGGATCCGGGACGTGATCGACTTCGTCGGCGCACGGCGTCAGGGCGGCCTGCCCACCGGTGAGAACCTCGTCAGGGATCTACCCGACGACCACCCGACACCCCGCGGGTCCACACCGACCGGGTCCACACCGGGGAGGCCCAACCGATGAGCCTGTCGGAGTTCCAGCACCCGCTGTGGCTGATCCTGCTGGTGGTCCCGCTGACGCTCGCCGTGGGCTATGTGATCGCCCTGCGGTCGAAGCGACGCCGGACCGTGCGCTTCGGCAACTTCGGGGCCCTCCGAACCGTCGACCGCGGCGGTAGGCGCTGGTTCACCCACGTCCCGGCCGTGCTGCTCGTGGTGTCACTGGTCGCACTGGTGGTGGCCCTCGCCGGTCCCCAGAAGGACCAGAAGGTGCCACGGAACCGGGCTACCGTCATCCTCGTCGTCGACGTGTCCCTGTCCATGGAGGCCACGGACGTCGCCCCCTCACGACTCGAGGCGGCCCAGCAGGCGGCCACGACCTTCGCCAACAACCTCACCCCGGGTGTCAACCTGGGGTTGGTCTCCTACGCCGGGACCGCATCGATGCTCGTGGCACCCACCACCGACAGAGGACCGGTGGTCCGGGCCGTCGAACGCCTGCGGCTGGACGAGCGGACCGCCACCGGAGAGGCGATCTACACCGCCACGCAGGCCGTCACCACCTTCACGGAGAGTCTCGGCGGGCCCGACCAGGCACCGCCCGCGCGGATCGTCCTGCTCTCCGACGGCAAGGAGACCGTCCCCGCCGACCCCACCGAGGAGCGCGGTGCGTTCACCGCCGCCGAACGGGCCGAGGAGGCCGGCATCCCGGTGTCCACCATCTCCTTCGGCACCCTCTACGGGACGGTCGACATCCAGGGCCGCCCACAACCCGTGCCGGTCGACGACGCCTCGTTGCGCACCATCGCCGAGATCTCCGGCGGGGACTTCTACACCGCCTCCAGCCTGGAGGAACTCGATTCCGTCTACCGCACCCTCGAGGAGCAGATCGGCTACGAGTGGAAGAAGGCCGACGCCTCGAGGCCGTGGCTCGTCGTGGGGTCGCTGCTCGCGATGCTCGCGGCCGCGGGGTCCCTGGTGGCGCACCGCCGCATCCCGTGACGCCGCCGGTGCGCCCACGCGGGGCCACCCCCCCTGTTCGATAGGTTGGTGCACATGGTTTCCGAGAGCACTCTCACCACCACCCCCCGAACGGTCCTGGTGACCGGAGGCAACCGCGGGATCGGACGCGCCGTCGCGGAACGTCTGGCCGCCGACGGTCACCGTGTCGCCGTGACGCACCGGGGGTCCGGCGCACCCGAGGGGTTGTTCGGAGTCCGGTGCGATGTGACGGACCCCGACTCGGTGGATGCCGCGTTCAGCGCGGTCGAGGCCGAGTACGGGCCGGTCGAGGTGGTGGTGTCCAACGCCGGGATCACCGATGACACGCTCCTGATGCGGATGAAGGACGAACAGTTCACCCGTGTGGTGGAGGCGAACCTGTCCGGTGCCTTCCGGGTGGCCAAGCGGGCGTCGCGGGGGATGCTGCGGGCGAAGTTCGGCCGCATCATCTTCATCGGCTCGGTCGTCGGCCAGTCGGGCACCGCGGGGCAGGTCAACTACGCCTCGTCGAAGGCCGGGCTGATCGGGATGGCCCGCTCGCTGACCCGGGAGCTGGGCTCCCGCAACATCACGGCCAACGTGGTGGCTCCCGGGTTCATCGACACCGACATGACCGCGGGTTTGGACGAAAAGACGCAGGCGCTCGCCGTGGCGGCCATCCCGCTCGGACGGAAGGGCAGTGCGGACGACGTGGCGGGGGCCGTCAGCTTCCTCGCCGGGGACGACGCCGGGTACATCTCGGGCGCGGTCCTGCCCGTCGACGGTGGAATGGGAATGGGGCACTGACGTGACCGACGCTGATGTGACCGACGCTGACGTGACCGGCACCGGAATGACCGACACCGAGAAGAGCGCGGACGAGACGAAGGACGACACGATGACGGACAGTCACACCAGCCCCACCGGCGCACCCGGCACCGCCGGGCTCCTCGCGGGCAAGACCATCCTCGTCACCGGGGTGATCACGGACGCCTCGATCGCCTTCCACATCGCCAAGCACTGCCAGCTGCACGGGGCCACCGTCATCCTGACCGCGTTCGGCCGTCCGTCACTGGTCAAGGCGATCTCGAAGCGGCTACCCGAGAGACCACCGGTGATCGAGCTGGACGTCCAGAGCGAGGAGGACCTCGCGGCCCTCGAGAGCAGGGTCAGGGAACACGCCGACTCACTCGATGGGGTGGTCCACTCGATCGGGTTCGCGCCGCCGAGTTGCCTGGGGGACCCGTTCCTCGACGCCCCGTGGAAGGACGTCTCGGTGGCGGTGGAGGTCTCCGCGTACTCGTATGCGGCACTCGCGAGGGCGGTGCGTCCGCTGCTCAACCCGGGTGCGTCCATCATCGGCCTGGACTTCGATCCGCGATCCTCCATGCCGTTCTACAACTGGATGTCGGTGGCCAAGAACGCTCTGGAGGCGGTCAACCGCTACGTGGCGCGCGAGCTCGGTCCCGAGGGGGTGCGCTCGAATCTCATCGCCGCCGGACCGGTCAAGACTCTCGCGGCCAAGGCCATCGCCGGGGACGCCCTGGGGCCCGGCGGTGAGCTGGACCAGATGCAGGCCGAATGGGCGCGTCGCTCCCCCCTGGGGTGGGATGTGGACGACCCCACCTCCGTGGCGACCACCGCGGTCGCACTGCTGTCAGACCTCATGTCGGCGACGACCGGGACTGTCATCTACGCGGACGGCGGCGCGGGCACCGTCTCGTTCAGCGGACAGGAGAACTGAGATGGCAGGCGACGCGCTCGAACAGACCGGGCCCGTGGAAGCCCTGCTCGTCCTGTCCTTCGGCGGGCCGGAGGGCCAGGACGACGTGATCCCGTTCCTGGAGAACGTCACCCGCGGTCGTGGTATTCCGTCGGAGCGACTCGAGGAGGTGGCCACCCACTACCGGCAGCTCGGTGGACGCAGCCCGATCAACGACCTCAACCGCGAGATAATCGCGAACATCGAGGCGGAGCTCGCGGACCGGGGCAGGGACCTGCCGGTGTACTTCGGGAACCGCAACTGGGACCCGATGATCGAGGAGACGGTGCGGCAGATGACCGCGGACGGCGTCCGCACCGCGGCGGTGTTCGCCACCTCCGCGTGGGGCGGATACTCCGGTTGTGCGCAGTATCAGGAGGACATCGCCCGCGCCCGCGAACAGGTGCCGGGTGCGCCGACGATGGTCCGCCTCCGCCAGTTCTACGATCATCCCCTGTTCATCGAGCGATTCGCGACCGATCTCCGCGCCGCCGTGGCGTCGGCGGCCCCGGGCGCCCGGGTCATCTTCACCGCGCACTCGGTGCCCGAATCGGCGGACTCTGTGGCGGGGCCGCCGAAGCTCGGAGGTCACCTTTACAGCCGTCAGGTCGCCGAGGCGTCACGGCTGGTGGCAGAGGCCGCGGGGGTTGGAGAGCACGACCTGGTGTGGCAGTCGCGTTCCGGCCCGCCGAGCGTGCCGTGGCTCGAACCGGACGTGGTGGACCACGTCAGCGAACTGGCGGACACCCAGAACGTCCGCGACGTGGTGGTCGTCCCGATCGGGTTCATCTCCGATCACGTCGAGGTGATCTGGGACCTGGACACCGAGCTGGTGGACGAGGTGCGCGAACTCGGCGTGACCGTCACCCGGTGCGCCACCCCCGGGCCGAGCCCGGAGTTCGCCCGAATGGTCCTGCAGCTCCTCGACGAGGTCGAGTCCGGAGTGAACGGTGACAGGCTCGGCGACGTGCCCGCGCTGGGCTGCAACCGCGATGGCGCCCGGTGCGCGGTGGGGTGCTGCTCGCGGTAGACGTCGGAGGGGTAGCCGGAACGCGGCTGGTTCTCGAGGCCCCGGTTCTCGAGGCTCCAGGCCTCGAGACGTCAGGTTTCGCGGACTCAGGTCTCGCGCAGGGCGGCGTCACCAGCAGCGGCCACCGCCGAGCGCCGAGCGGCGTCCTTCACGGCCACGAGTCGTCGTAGGACCGGTTCCCGCGTGGCGGGGTCGGCGCCCACGTCCGGCTGCGCCAGCGCGACCGAGATGATCGCCTCCACCCGGTCGATCCTGTCCACCAGCTCGAGAACGCGGGCCGGTAGGCCGGCGGGCAACCTGGTGACGTGGGCATCGAGGTCGAGAGTTCCCCCCTGGCCCACCTGTGCCGCGGTCCGCTCGATCAACTCCGCCGCCTCGACCACCGCCTGCCCCAGGGCGAACAGTGCCCCGGACGGCCCGTCGGGCTGTGGCGGCACCGGACAGTCTGCGACGCCACGGGCCCGCCAGCGCAGGACGTCCGGGTGCGGGCGGACGCAGGTCAGGCAGACCGCCTCGCGGCTCACCGGATCACGGACCAGGATTCCCCACCCGGCCTCCGCCACGTCCGAGCGGACCGCGGGGACCGTGGGAAGGCTCGACGAGTCCCCGGGGGCCGCGGTGAGCAGGGCCAGCGACTCGGGAGCGGGATGCGAGCGCCCCGAGCGCCGGAGACCCGTGACGAGCCCGGGGAGCAGCGCCGTGGGCCCGGAGGCGGGGGATATCCCGTCGAGCATCCGAACGGGCTCGCCCGAGATCTCGACCAGGTGTGACTCGGCCAGCCCCGAGACGTACCCGGTGAGTTCGTCGAAGGGCTGGTCACCCCAGGCGGTGCGCAGGAGGAACATCGGCAACGGCCACGCGGGGGACAGCGCGGCGCTCCGGGTGAGGGGGCGTGACATGACGGTCAATCCTACCGGTCGGTGCGCCGCCCGCCCCCCGCGCGCGTTTCCGACTACCGTGTCGGGCCATGGCAGACATGTACGGTTCCGACATCCTGTCCGGGACGGCGCGGCGCCGCCGACCGGAGACCCCCGTCGTCGTCGCCGAGAGCGACCTGGTGGTCGAGCACCCGGACTCCGGCTTCTGCGGTGCCGTGGTGGGATTCACCCGCACCCCCGACGGCGACTTCGTCAAACTCGAGGACCGGCGCGGCCTGGTCCGCCTCTTCGCCATGACACCGTCCGCGTTCCTCATCGACGGCTCACCGGTGACGCTGCGCAGGCCCGGGCCGGTCGTGACGGCCGGCCCGAAGGTCACCGCGTCCGGGTCCCGGAAGGTCGAGGGCCTGCGTGCCCGGACCGCGCGCGCGGGCCGTATCTGGGTCGAGGGCATCCACGACGCAGCCATCGTCGAGAAGATCTGGGGCCACGATCTGCGGGTCGAGGGGATCGTCGTGGAACCACTTCACGGGATCGACGACCTGCCCGCGCTGGTGGCGGAGTTCGGGCCGACGCCGCAGGCGCGCCTGGGGGTGTTGGTCGACCACCTGGTCACGGGGAGCAAGGAGTCGCGCATCGTCGCCGGGCTCGGTGGCGACGTGCTGGTGACCGGCCACCCCTATGTGGACATCTGGCAGGCGGTCAAGCCCCGGGCCGTGGGTATCCACACATGGCCGGTGGTCCCGCGGGGCGAGGACTGGAAGACCGGCATCTGCGACCGGCTCGGGTGGGGTGACCCGGCCGACGGTTTCAGGCGGGTCCTGGGCGCGGTGAGCACATACCGGGACGTGGAGCCGGCCCTGCTGGGTGCGGTCGAACGGCTAGTGGACTTCGTTACCGAGCCCGTCTGATCCACCACGGGGAGCAGGTCACCCGGGAGTGCCGACCTCGTCGTCGTCCTTGCCCCGGACGGGCAGGCGAGCGTCCAGGATCATGCCGACGAGTCCCACCGCCGCGAACGCGCCCGTCGCCCACAGGGCGGCGGTCCCGTCGCCCTCGGTGAGGGAGTGTCCCAGCAGGATCGCCGCGATCGTCCCCGGCGTGCTGCCGATCACCGTCGCGGGCAGGAACTGCCGGTAGGGGATGGACGTGAGCGCGGCCGCGTAGTTGACCACCGAGAACGGCGCGGCGGGGACCAGTCTCAGACTCCCCACCGAGAGCCAGCCGCGACGTCGGAGGCGGGCGTCGATCGCCGCGACACGGGGGTCCGCGCGCAGCGCGGCGGTGCGCCGGTGACCGAGGCGACGGACCCCCACGAACGCCAGGGTGGCCGCGATGCCGGACGCGAGGAGTGAACAGGGGATCGCCACGGCCGGCGTGAACAGCACGGCCGCCGAATAGGTGAAGGTCGACCGGGGGACCGGGGCCACGGTGACGATCGCATAGGCCGCGAAGAACGCGATCGGGAACCACGGGCCCAGCTGATCCGCCCAGTCGCGCAACTGCTGCAGACCGGGGGTCGGGACGACGGTGGCCAGGAACACCACGGCCAGGACGGCCGCCCCCCACCAGATCACCCGTCCGCGCACAGGTCGACTGTAGTCGCGGGTCTCCCGGTGCCCTCCCCCTGGTGACCCCGCGCACATGGTCACGTCCCAGCCGGCAGAGGGGCTGCATTAGAGTTCGTCGTGACCCCCTTCACTCCACAAGAGAACGAGGTACCGGTGTCCAGTCCGACCACAGGTCCCGACCTTCACTCCTGGTACGCCTCTGTGGGAGCCGTACTAGCGAAGGCCGCCCGCAAGGATCCCTCCGAGATGCCCGAGGACGCCTGGCGCGAACTCGTGGAGACCACCCGCGACGGTATCGAGGTCAACCCTCTGTACACGCGGGCCGACGAGACCCCCGAACGTCCGGCACCGGGGGCGTTCCCGTTCGTCCGGGGAGGCGACCGGTCGGGACTGCCCGACAACGGCTGGCACGTCAGCGCCAGGGTCGAGGCAGAGGGAGACCCGAGTGAGGTCAACACCGCCGTCCTGGACCTCCTCGGCCAGGGCGCGTCCGCGCTGTGGCTGCAAGTGGGGGCCCCCGACGTCGCGGCCGTCCTCAAGGACGTCTACCTGGATCTGGCGCCGGTCACCTTCGACGCCGGAGCCGACCTGGTCGAGGTCACCGACGCGTTCCTGGAACTGCTCGACCGACGCAGGGCGGACGGGGACGGGGTGACCGACCGGGCCGCGGTGATCGCCGACCTGGGCGCCGCCCCGGTGACCACCGCGTACGGCGACGGCGCGGCGGCCGCGACCGCCACCCTCGAGGACGCGGTGCACCTGGCCTCCCGGGTGTCCGATCGCGAGGAGACCCTCCGGACCTTCGTCGCCGACGGGACCGTCTTCCACGCCGACGGCGCGGGGGACGCACAGGAACTCGCCTACGCGGTGGCCGCGGGGCTCGAGTACGTGCGCGCGCTCATGTCGGCGGGTCTGCCGGCCGAGGTGGCGCTGCGCCAGATCTCCTTCCGCTTGGCCGCCACCGACGACCAGTTCGTCTCGATCGCCAAGTTCCGGGCCGGGCGGCTGATGTGGGCCCGCGTCGCCGAGCTCCTCGATGCCCCGGACGCCGGGAACGCCCCGCAGCACGCCGTCACCTCCTCGGCCATGATGGCCCGACGCGACCCGTGGGTGAACATGCTGCGCACCACTCTCGCCGCGTTCGGCGCCGGTGTCGGCGGCGCCACCTCCGTGACCGTCCTGCCCTTCGACGTCTCCGTCCCCGGCGGTCTGGAGAGCACCTCGGGTTCCTTCGCCGAGCGCATCGCCCGGAACACCCAGCTCCTCCTGCTCGAGGAATCGCACCTCGGCCACGTGGTCGACCCGGCCGGGGGTTCCTGGTACGTCGAGTCGCTCACCGACTCGCTCGCCGACGCCGCCTGGTCCGCCCTCCAGACCGTCGAGGCCGAGGGGGGACTCGCCGCCGCGATCGCCTCCGGGAGTGTCGCCGATGCGATCGCGCGGGTCCGCGAGGCGCGGGACTCCGACATCGCGCACCGCTCGGCGCCCATCACGGGTGTCTCCGAGTTCCCGAACCTCGCCGAGCAGCCGCTCGACGCCTCCCGTCGAGGCGGACAGGACTACCGCTACGGCCGCGACTTCGAAGACCTGCGTGATCGTTCGGACGCACATCTCGAGGCCACCGGCTCCCGGCCGGCCGTCCTGCTCGCCGGTCTGGGCCCGCAGGCCGAGACCACGGGCCGCGTGACCTTCATCGCCAACCTGCTCGCCGCCGGCGGTGTGGAGGCCCGCAACCCGGGTGTCACCGCCGCCGACCAGTTCGCCGGCGCCCACGAGGGCGAGGAGATCGCGGTCCTGTGCGGCGGCGACAAGCGCTACGCCTCCGAGGGGCCGGGCGCCGTCCGCGCACTACGTGACGCGGGGGTGACGACGGTGTACCTCGCCGGAGCCGAGAAGGGCTTCCCCGTCGACGCCGAGGACCGACCGGACGGGTACCTCTCGAACGGCATCGACGCCGTCGCCGCCCTGACCACCCTCCTCGACCAGCTGGGAGTGAAGTGAGATGACCACCTTCCCCGATTTCAGCACCACCCCACTGCGCGAGAACACCGAGGGGGCGCCCCTGCCGGACGGCGTCGAGACCGCAGGCCACTCCCGCGTCGACACCGGCGTCGACACCGGCGACTCCGGACCACGGTGGGAGACCCCGGAGGGCATCGACGTCAAACGGGTGTTCACCAAAGCGGACCGTGACGCGGTGGAGTCGGGGGTCGCCCCGACCGACGACGGAGACGAGGTCACCCCGTTCCCGTTGGACACGGTCCCGGGCGCCGCTCCGTTCCTGCGGGGCCCTTACCCGTCCATGTACGTCAACCAGCCGTGGACCATCCGGCAGTACGCGGGCTTCTCGACCGCTGCCGAGTCCAACGCCTTCTACCGGCGCAACCTCGCGGCGGGGCAGAAGGGGTTGTCGGTCGCGTTCGACCTGGCCACGCACCGGGGCTACGACTCCGACCACCCCCGCGTCGGTGGGGACGTGGGCATGGCGGGCGTGGCGATCGACTCGATCCTGGACATGCGGGAGCTCTTCGACGGCATCGACCTCTCGGCGGTGTCGGTCTCGATGACCATGAACGGCGCCGTCCTGCCGATCCTGGCGTTCTACGTGGTGGCGGCCGAGGAACAGGGGGTGACGCCGGAGCAGCTCGCGGGGACCATCCAGAACGACATCCTCAAGGAGTTCATGGTCCGCAACACCTACATCTATCCGCCCAAGCCGTCGATGCGGATCATCTCGGACATCTTCGCCTACACCTCGCAGAAGATGCCCCGCTTCAACTCCATCTCGATCTCCGGTTACCACATCCAGGAGGCCGGGGCGACGGCCGATCTGGAGCTGGCGTACACGCTGGCGGACGGGGTCGAGTACCTCCGCGCCGGTCTGGATGCCGGGCTGGAGATCGACAAGTTCGCCCCGCGCCTCTCCTTCTTCTGGGCCATCGGGATGAACTTCTCCATGGAGATCGCGAAGCTGCGGGCAGGGCGTCTGCTGTGGAGCGAACTGGTGGAGAAGTTCGGCCCCACGAACGCCAAGTCTAAGTCGCTGCGCACCCACTCGCAGACCTCCGGGTGGTCACTGACCGCACAGGACGTGTTCAACAACGTGGCCCGCACGTGCATCGAGGCCATGGCGTCCACGCAGGGACACACGCAGTCGCTGCACACCAACGCCCTGGACGAGGCGCTGGCGTTGCCCACCGACTTCTCCGCCCGGATCGCGCGCAACACCCAGCTCCTCCTCCAGCAGGAGTCCGCGACGACCCGTCCGATCGACCCCTGGGCCGGGTCGTACTACATCGAGTGGCTCACCGCCCAGCTCGCCGACAAGGCCCGGTTGCACCTCATCGAGATCGAGGAGGCCGGCGGCATGGCCCAGGCGATCGGCGAGGGGATCCCGAAGCTCCGCATCGAGGAGGCCGCAGCGCGGACGCAGGCGCGTATCGACTCGGGACGCCAACCCGTGATCGGGGTCAACAAATACGTGGTCACCGAGGACCAGGAGATCGAGGTCCTCAAGGTCGAGAACTCGCGCGTGCGCACCGAGCAGCTGGCCAAACTGGCCAAGCTCCGCGAGGAGCGGGACGAGGACGCCTGCCAGGCCGCGCTGGCCAGGCTCACCGAGTCGGCGTCCGGCGGGGCGAGCAGCGACATGGAGAACAACCTCCTGGCGCTGGCCATCGACGCCGCCCGTGCCCGAGCGAGCATCGGCGAGATCTCGGACGCGCTCGAGAAGGTCTACGGCCGTCACAAGGCCGAGATCAGGACCCTGTCCGGCGTGTACCGGCAGGAAGTCTCCAAGGAGGGCGCCGTGGACAACGTCACCAAGGCCATGAAGATGGCCGACGAGTTCGCCGAGCTGGAGGGCCGTCGCCCCCGCATCCTGTTGGCCAAGATGGGCCAGGACGGGCACGATCGCGGCCAGAAGGTCGTGGGGACCGCATTCGCCGACCTCGGCTTCGACGTGGACATGGGACCGCTGTTCCAGACGCCGGAAGAGGTCGCCCAGCAGGCCGCCGACGCCGACGTGCACGTGGTGGGCGTGTCCTCGCTGGCCGCCGGCCACCTCACACTGGTCCCGGCTCTCCGCGAGGCACTTGCCGCCGTGGGCCGTGAGGACATCATGGTCACCGTGGGCGGGGTGATCCCGCCGGGGGACTTCCAGGAGCTCTACGACGCCGGGGCGGCGGCGATCTACCCGCCCGGCACCGTGATCTCGGACGCGGCGATCGGGTTGCTCGGCACGCTGGCCGGAGAGCTCGGCCACGTCCTGTCAACGGCCGACGTCGCGGAGGCGGGGGCGGAGTCCTGACCCGCCTCGGTTCCGGTCCCGACCCCGCGGGGTCGGGCAACACCTCGGGCAGCCTGTCGACGACCCTCGGCACCGGTGCGGCGCGCGGACCCGTCCCCTCCGCCACGGGCCCACGACCGCGCCGGGAGATCGACGTCGACGCGCTCCTGGAGGGAGTCCTCGCCGACCGTCGTCCCGTCCTCGCCCGCGCCATCACCCTGCTCGAGTCGACCAACCCCGCCCACCGGGAGAAGGCGCAGGAACTGCTTCTCGGCACCCTCCCGCACGTCGGGGGGGCACTGCGAATCGGCATCACCGGGGTCCCCGGGGTGGGCAAATCTACGTTCATCGAGTCGTTCGGTCTGTACCTGGTCGAGCAGGGGCACAAGGTGGCGGTCCTGGCCGTCGACCCGTCCTCCACGCGCACGGGCGGATCGATCCTCGGCGACAAGACCCGGATGGCCACGCTCGCCACGGAACCCCGCGCGTACATTCGGCCCTCACCCACCTCCGGCACACTCGGCGGGGTGGCCAAGGCGACCCGCGAGACGATGGTCCTGCTCGAGGCCGCGGGATTCGACGTGATCCTGATCGAGACCGTGGGGGTGGGCCAGTCCGAGGTCACCGTCGCCGGGATGGTCGACTGCTTCACGTTCCTCACCCTCGCCCGGACCGGGGACCAGCTCCAGGGCATCAAGAAGGGGGTGCTGGAGTTGGCGGACGTCGTCGCCGTCAACAAGGCCGACGGCCCCCACGTCAAGGACGCCCGGCGCGCCGCGCGCGAACTCGGCACCGCACTGCGCCTGGTACGTCCGGCGGATTCGACGTGGAAGGTCCCCGTCCTGACGATGTCGGGGCTCGAGGGTGACGGTCTGGAGGACTTCTGGGACGCCGTCCGGTCCCATCAGGACGCGATGGACCAGATCGGGGAGGTCGAGGCCCGCCGGGCCCGTCAGCAGGTCGAATGGACCAGGTCGATGGTGCACGACACCCTTATGGCGAGACTCGCGGCCGACCCCGAGGTGCGTCGGGTCACGGCCGATGTCGAGCGACGTGTCAGCGAGGGGACACTGACGGCGGCCCTCGCTGCCCAGGCGATCATCGACGCCTTCGACAGCTGACGCGCCGACTCGTCGGGGAGCGCGTCAGGCGTCCCACCACCTGCGGACCAGGTACTCGCGCTCAGAGGCGTTCTCCGTGAGCTGGTGGGCACGCGCCCAGGACCGGCGGGCCTCGTCACCGCGCCCGAGTTCCTCGAGCGTCGTCGCCCGCGCCTCGTGGAACGGGTGATGCCGCTCCAGCTCCGCCTCTCCGGCGAGGGCGTCGAGCTGCTGCAGGCCGGTCTCCGGTCCGTCGCGGCGTCCCACGGCCACTGCACGCGCCATCCGGACGACGGGTCCGGGTGCGAGTGCGAGGAGGAGGTCGTACAGCACCACTATCTGTGCCCAATCGGTCGACTCGACGTCTCGCGACTCCGCGTGGACCGCGGCGATCGACGCCTGGACCGCATAGGGCCCCGGCCCGCCGGCCGCGGCCTCCATCGCCAGGCCCAGCCCCTCATCCGCCAGGAGACGGTCCCACCGGTCCCTGTCCTGTTCGCGCAATGGGACGGGTAGGCCCTCGTCGTCGACCCTGGCCGGCGCGCGGGCCTCGGTGAGCAGGAGGAGAGCGAGCAGACCCGTCGCTTCCGGCTGCCCCGGTACGAGCCTGTGCACGATTCGGGCGAGGCGGATCGCCTCCGTCGTGAGGTCCCCGCGCAGGTGGCCGTCACCGGTGGTCGCGGCGTAGCCCTCGGTGAAGATCAGGTAGATCACCGCGAGCACCGCGGGCAGTCGCGTCGGCAGATCCTCCGGGCCGGGGGTGCGGATCGGGATCCGGGTGACCCGGAGGCGTTTCTTCGCCCGGACGAGGCGTTGCTGCACCGTCGTCACCGGGAGGAGGAAAGCGTGGGCGATCTCCATTGTCGTCAGCCCGCCGAGGTATCGCAGGATGAGCGCCACCTGCTCGTCGGTCTTGAGCGTGGGATGGCAGCACGCGAAGAACAGCTCGAGCCTGTCGTCGGGGATCTCGTCCGGCTCCACGACCGCACGGACCGGCGGCGCGGACGTTCGTCGGTCCTCCTCGACCCGGAGACGCGCGAGACGCTCGGTGAGCGCCTTCTCGCGCCGGAGCCGGTCGATCGCCTTGCGGGTGGCGGTAGTGGTGAGCCACGCGAGCGGGGAGTCCGGCACCCCGGTACGAGGCCAGGTCTCGATCGCCGCTTCGAGCGCGTCCTGGGCCGCGTCCTCCGCGAGATCCAGATCCCCGAAGCGTGACGCCAGCGTGGCGAGGAGGCGCGAATGCTCCTCGCGCCGCAGTGCGGCGAGCACGTCCGACGCCGCCGGGCCCGGGGCGGTCACGGGGTCACCCCCGCGGCGCCCCGGACCCGTCGGTCCGGCATCAGAACTCCAGCATCGCGCGGACCTCGACCCATCCGCCCCTGGCGCCGGGGCACTTGGCGGCCCAGGCCAGCGCCTCGTCGATGTCCGCCACGTCGATGATGATCGTGCCGCCGACGAACTCCCTACTCTCGGCGTACGGACCCGACGTGACGACGGCGTCCGTCCCGCCCGCGGGGATCCTGACCGTGACGCCGGTCTCGGGGTCCTCCAGAGCGAAACCACCGGCGAGGACGCCGGCCTTCTCCAGCTCGGCGTCGAAGGCCATGAACTCCTCGACCCCGGGCCCTTCCTCCTCGCCGCAGCGCACGTCCTCGAGGTTGGCCATAAGCAGCAGTACGTATTTCATGTCGATCTCCTGACCGTGAGTGGTGGATGTCGGCCGCGGTGAAGTGCGGCGACACCTCCATGACGAACGGGCGCCGGAAAATCGACAGGTTCGCAGAATAATTCTCCACGCACTCCGGATTCCGCTCCCGGGGCATCCGCGCAAGAGATGTCGCGCGGGGCTGCCTCAGAGGCGGCGCGGCCGCACCCCCGCGGGGCACACGAGGCTTACGGGCTTCAGCAGTCGGATGCACACGCTGCAGGCTCACCCACACGCGACATCTCGTCTGTGAATGGCGACCACGCGAGTGGATTCAGACGTGAGAAGACGGAGGAGGCGGTGGAGGTCGACGCCCAGCCCGCCAACGCTCGGGCTCAGTACCGATCGTCCGGCACCCGGCGACTTCGGGAGCGCATCGCGAACAGGAGACCGATCACAAAGAGCACCACACCGGCCACCATGAGAATCACCGCGAGGGTGTTCGAGTCGATACCCGGAATGGTGACCTCGACCGCGTACATGAGTATCGCGCCGATCACCACAAGGACCACTCCGCCGCCGATGTAACCCATGGCTGTTCTCCTTCGTCGTGACCGCGCGCCTGTCCGCGGTCGTGCGCTCACCCTACGAGACCTCGGCGCCGAATTCAGGCGTGCGGAGAGAGGAGCTTTCGCGCCGGATCCTCGATGAACCTGTAACTGGCCGCGCCCACGGCGATCGAACCGGCCACGGTCACGGGCCAGATCACGCCCATCCGCCGGGTCCACAGCGCGGTGCGGGTGAGCGGAAACGCGTAGTGCAGCACGATCAGGTGCCAGAGGAAGATCCCGTACGACCAGCGGCCGATCGCCTGCAGGGGTGGCGACTCAAGGACTCGGAAGCGCGTGCCCGCCGGTGCCAGGACGACCGGCCCGAGGAAGAAGAACGCCATCGCCGCGGTGAGCCCGTTGCGCGCGGCGTACTCGCGGCCGCTCGGATGACGGAAGCCCTCGGAGAACCAGCGGGTCGACGTGGTGGCGAGCAGCGCCCCTGCGCCAGCCGCCCACCAACCCCACCTCGCGTAGGAAGCCCGGCTCAGTCGGGCGAGCAGTCCCGGACGGGCGGTGGCCAGCTCGGCCAGCAGCATCCCGGAGGCGAACCAGGCGGAGAACGCCGGCGGCAGGATCTGGACGTTGACGCCCCTGGGCAGGAGCCGGAGGCGCTGCCAGGGGATCAGCGGGAACAGCAGGCCGGAGAGCCCGAAGGCGCCCACGGCGGGCAGCCGCCATCGGGCCCCGTCGCCCCGCAGGTTCTTCAACCCGGTCCACAGCGCCGGGAGCGCCAGGTAGTAGGCCATCTCGACCGCGAGTGACCAGGCGTGCGTGAGCCCGGAGACGAGGAATTTCCGCTGGTAGATCTGCGTCAGGGTGAGGTTGCGCAGCCAGACCCCGGGGCCGTTGATCCGGTTCTGGGGTAGGAGCACCATCGCGACGGCGACGAGCACTGAGTACGCGGGCATGATTCGCACGAGCCGGGCCCGCAGGTAGGGGATCACCGCGCGAGCCGTTCCCGACCGGTCGCGGCGGGCGTGGTCGGAGTGTGCCCGCCACAGCAGGAAGCCGGTCTTGGCGAAGAACACCGCGACCAGCATGTCCAGACGACCGTAGAGGCGGCGCACCGGCGTCCCGTAGGACATCCGGGTCACGAACGCGACGTGGGTGGTGATGATGCCGATCGCCGCGAGGCCGCGAAGACCCTCGAGCGCCGGAATGTGACCGCGAGCACCGGCGAGCCGCGGCTGCTGCCCCCCGGCGGCCTCGGCTGTGGCGGTGTCGGGAGCGTCGACCGGGGTCGGAGCTGCTGCCGTCGGCTGGGCGGGCTGCGCGAGGCGTCGCGCGGCGAACCCGGCCGCGACAGCCCCACCAGCGAGGGCGACGGCGGCGACAGGCCTCATGGACTCTCCCGGGGTTACTTCAAGTGAGACGACGGTCCGTTGTCCGGCGACGGTGGTGCCGCCGCCAGGACATCCGGACGAGATTAGCACCGGTTCCAACCAGCGACCCCGGGGTGGTCAGCCGCGCGTACGCAGTACGAAGCCCACGGCGCCCAGCGCCTCGTCGTGCCCTCGGAACGTGGCACGCATCGCGAGGACGCGCCGGCTCGGTCATCTCCACCTCGAAGCCCGCGCACTCGACTAGTGCGCGCCACTCGGCCACGGTCAGGGGTCGGGCGTTGACGCGGACGGACCGGGCGAGGTCCTTGCGGATGGCGGTCTTGACGTCGTCGTGGATCTCGTCGGGCACCGGGCTGAGGTCGTGGGCGAGGTACCGGCCGCCGGCTTCCACCACGCGGTGGGCCTCGGTGACACCACGCGGCGGCCGGCGACGGACCTCGGGAGTGCCGGGGGAGCGGGCCGGTGGAGGTCAACTCAGCGCAGGTCCGCGATCGAGACGGTGACCTCCTCCAACACCGCGACCGCACCACCGGGAACGGAGAGATCGACGACGAGCTCGGCGTTCGCCGGCCGCCCACGGTGGCCACGGCCGTCCTCGACCGTCATCCCCCGGGTGTGCTCTCCCGCGCACTCGATGCGCAGATGGACGGGCTCGGTCAGGGCCGCCTCGGGGTGGAGCGCCAACCAGGCCACCAGGGGATCATGCACCTGCGCCAGGTAGCCCTCGCCGACCGACTCGTGGAACTCGAAGTAGAAGCGCAGGGCATCCGCCAGGTGCCGAGAGAGCGTCGATCCCTGTGCCGCCTCCACCAGGCGCCGGGAGCGCTCGGGGGTCCACACCGCCCGCTCCGTCAGGTTGAGCCCGCACCATCGGGCCGGCGCGACGGTCGGGTCGTCGGCACGCGCCGCCTCCCAGGCCAGGCACACACGGTCGGCGGCCTCCGGGTCCACGTCCACGTTCCACTCGCTCACGGGCGTGGTGTTGCCGGGGTGGCCGCGGAACGTCCCACCCATCACGACGAGCCGCCGCAGTAGCCGCGGGAGCGCGGGCTCGAGCTCCAGCGCGTGGGCCAGCGTGGACGAGGGACCGGTCACCACCGCGACGAGCTCACCGGGGTGGGCGCGGGCGGCGTCCACCCAGAGTCGGGCGCCGTCGCGGGGATCGAGCGACCTCGTCGTCGTAGTCAGGTCCGCGTGTCCCGCCCCGCGGGGCCCGTGTGTCTCGGGGGTGAACACGTGCGGCACCACCAGGGCGCCCGCGGCGCCGGCGGCGACGGGGACCGGCGGGCAGCCGGCGAGGTCCAACCACGACAGGGCGTTGCGCACCGTGTCGTCGATGCCGACGTTGCCGGCCGTGCACACCAGCCCCGCGAGGTCGATCCGACCTGCTCGCTGCTCGGCGACCAGATAGGCGATCGCCAGGGCGTCGTCGATGCCCGGGTCGCAGTCGAGCAGCACCGGGATCGGCCTCACCGGTCGCGGCTCCCCGACAGCAGCACGTCCCGGGTCAGCTCGAGGTGCCCGGCGTGGGTCGCGACCTCGTGCAGGATGTGGGCCAGGACCCACTCCGGGGTGAAGCTGCCCGCCCGGCGCGCGCCCTCCACGTCGAAGGCCGTTCCGGCAGGGTGGGCGAGGCCGCCCCGCCGCGTGGCCGCCGCTGCCCACGCGGGCAGGCGGGCGACCAGACCCTCGAGTCGATCCACCTCGGGCTCCACCGGACCGGTGTACCCGAACTCCGCGGCGCGGTCACGCGAGATCTCCTCTCCGCCGAGGCACGCCGCGCCCCACGAGACCAGCACGCCGCAGAGGTGGTGGACGAGCGCGGCGGGCGTGGTGGTCGGCCACCGCGCGTCGTCGGCCGTCGGCCGGGCGTGCACGAGCGTGCCGGGCCCGTCGCCGCCGAGATCGGTCACGGCCGCGCGGATCGACGGCGACAGTTGCTCCGCCAGGATCAGGTGCACCGCGTCGACGCTCACCACGGGCTGGGCTCGAAGTCCTTGAGGAAGCAGCCGTAGAGGTCCTCGCCCGCCTCTCCGCGGACGATCGGGTCCACCACCCGGGCGGCGCCGTCCACCAGGTCCAGCGGGGCGTGGAAGCCCTCCTCGTGCAGCCGGGCCTTGGTCGTGTGCGGGCGCTCGTCGGTGATCCACCCCGTGTCGACGGCCGTCATGAGGATTCCGTGCTCGTGGAGCATCTCCTCGGCGGAGGTCCGCGTGAGCATGTTCAGTCCCGCCTTGGCCATGTTGGTGTGCGGGTGCCCGGCGCCCTTGTAGCGGCGCGAGAACTGCCCCTCCATGGCGGAGACGTTGACGACGTACTTGCGCCGGGCCGCGGAGGCCGCGAGAGCCGGACGCAGGCGGGAGACCAGGATGAACGGCGCCACCGAGTTGCACAGCTGGACCTCGAGCATCTCCATGGGCTCCACCTGCTCGACGGTGGCCACCCAGCTGTTGTGGTCGACCACGTCCGGTAGCAGCCCGCCCGCGTCGACGGCGGTGCCGGCGGCGACCCGGTCGAGCGACGCCGACCCCGCCTGCAGTGCGAGGCTCGCGATGTGGCCGGCCTCGCGCTCGGCCTCCACCTCGCCGATGAGCGCGGACTCGCCACCCATCAGCGCGGCCGGGTGCAGCTCGGACGTGCGTCCCATCGTGACCATGGGGATGTCGGCGGCCCGCCCGGTCAGGGGCGCGGATTCGCCGTCGACCAGGCCGGAGTACGAACCGGGGGAGCGACGCACCGTCTGCGCGGCGTTGTTGATGAGGATGTCCAGCGGACCCGCGGCGGCGACCTCGTCGGCCAGTGCCACCACCTGGGCGGGGTCACGCAGGTCCACGCCGATCACGTGCACCCGGTCGGCCCAGTCGGAATGGTCCGGCATCGAGGCGAAGCGCCGCACGGCGTCGCGCGGAAAGCGTGTCGTGATGGTCACGTCGGCGCCGGCCCGCAGCAGCATCAGCGCGATGTACATACCGATCTTGGCGCGCCCCCCGGTCAGCAGCGCCCGCCGGCCGGTCAGATCCATGTCCGGGTCCCGTTTCGCACGATTGACCGCTGCACACTCCGGGCACAACTGGTGGTAGAAGGCGTCGACCTGCGTGTAGAGCTGTTTGCACACGTAGCACGCCACCGCGCGCTGGAGGTGACCGGCCACGGCTCCCGGGGCGTTCGACACCAGCCGGATGCCGGCCGTCTCGTCGTCGATCCTGGAGGGTGATCCGGTCGCGGTGGCCTCGACGACCGCTTTGTCCGCCTCCTGCCTCGCCCGCCGGACCTCGTGCCGGCGACTCTTCTTGAGGAGTTTGAACATGTGGCCCACAGATCGTTGCACCCGGATGGAGTCCGGGTGGTCCTCGCCGAGCGCCGCCGCCTGGTCGAGGACGCGCTGCAGCGTCTCGAGGTCGTCTGGATCGATGCCTGTCACCAGGACACGGTACGACGACGAGGTCGTCGGTCCCTAAACCGCTCGCCTCCGCAGGGTAGGTGCGCGACCCGCCCTGAGCCCGGTGAGCGCCTCATCCATGGCCTGCAGCTCCCGGCTCGGCGCCGCGGACGCCGTGACCGGGGTGAACCCGTAGCGGAGGGCGTAGGCATCGGACACCAGCTGGGCGTGGGCCTCCACCGGGAAGGCCCGCGGGGTCTGTTCGATGTGAGCACGGTCGAGGACGGCGTTGTCGAGCACCGCACGCCAGTCGTAGGCGCGGCGCCCCCTCCGCCCCTGCTCGGCCAGCGCTACGACCACGTATCGGGGCCCGAGGAACCGGCCCTGCCACACGTGGACGAGTTCGTGCACGAGCGTCGGGGTGGCCCGGGGCCCGCGACCGCCCCCGGCTGTCGTGCCCACCACGCCCGGGTCGGCACCCAGGTAGATGAGACCGGGTAGCGCGAACGCCCGCGGATGCGGCACTCCGGGGACGTGGCCACGACGGATGGTCAGCGCGGCGGGGTCGATGGTGTGGCCGAAGACCTCGCGGAGGTCGTCGCGGACCCGTGGGGGCAGGTCGAGTGGTGGGGGAGCCAGACCCAGGGCGTCGAGTCGTCGGTCCAGGGCGCGAGCGATAGCGTCAGTCACCCGTCCCAGCGTGTCTGCGGCCCGCCCCGCGATCGTTCTCACCCGGCGCCTCCGGTCACCGAGCGGTTGTAGTCGAGGGCGGGCCGGAGCCACTCGCACAGTTCTTCATCGGTCCCGATCGCCGAGGCGGTCACCGAGATCCAGCCGGGACCCATGTCACGCCCTGCACCCATCTCTGCCTGCCCGGCACCGGGCTTCCCGACGAGCTCGTCGTGCCGGTCGGCGTCCACCCGGACGAGTAGCCGGCCGTCCCGGCCCGCGCTCACCACAATCTTCTCGGAGACCATGAAGCAGCGGCCGCCGAACATCGATACCTCGCGGGTCACCGGTTCGTCCGCGAGGAGATCGCGCAGGCGGTCGATGAGTCGCTGTTGGGCGGGGGGCGGCGGTGTGCGGGCCATCAGGCGACCTCCCCAGAAACAAGTGGGCCCCGGATCCTCACGGATCCGGGGCCACTTCTACTGTCTCGACACAGTGTGCGCGAGGGGGGACTTGAACCCCCACGTCCGTTAATAGGACACTAGCACCTCAAGCTAGCGCGTCTGCCATTCCGCCACTCGCGCTCGCACACTGATGACCTGCACCGGCTCGTTCCCGGCTTGGTCGTGCGAGGAATGACACTAGCCGATGCCCGAACCGTGGGACAAATCGGCCCCCGCTCCCGCCCCACACCCGCCGGTCATCGCTGGTAGACAAGGAAGTGACCGGCTGGGGGACCTCCAGCCGTCCGACCCAGGAGGAGAAGATGACCGACTTCCGCGTGCCGAACCCCTACGACGCCCTTCCGGACCTTCCCGCACTCGAGGTGACGAGCGAGTCGTTCTCCGACGGGTCGACGCTGTCCCCCGCCCAGCTCGGAGGCGTCATGGGCGTCGAGGGCGGACTGGACAGGTCACCGCAGGTCAGCTGGAGCGCCGGACCGGAAGGGACCCGGACCTACGTGGTGACCGTCTTCGATCCCGACGCGCCGACTGCATCGGGCTTCTGGCACTGGTCGGTGGCCAACATCCCCGCGGACGTGACGTCGCTTCCCGAGGGGGCGTGCACCGGCGACGACTCCTCGGGGCTCCCGGAGGGGGCCGTGGTGGTGCGTAACGACGCCGGGTTCAAGGGTTTCGTGGGTGCGGCCCCTCCGGAGGGACACGGCCCGCACCGCTACATCCTCGCGGTCCACGCGGTCGGTGACCGGATCGAGCTCGGCGAGGACGCCTCCTGCGCCTTCGTCGGGTTCAACCTGTTCGGACAGGGACTGGCCCGCGGCACCAGCACCGCGATCTTCGAGCGCTGAGAGGGGCCGCCGCCCTCAACGCACCGCGGAGCCGACGGCGTCCGCCAGGGACCCGAACCCGCCCTGGCGGAGCCGGCGCGCGACCAGCTTGTTCGTGCCACGGATGAGGTCGGGACCGGTGAAGACGAACCCGGTGTAGGTCTGGACGAGGTGGGCGCCGTGGGTGATGCGGTCCCACACGTCCTCCGGGGTCTCCACACCTCCCACCGAGATGATGACGATCCGGCCGCCGGCCCGCTCGTGGATCCGGGCGAGGACCCGGCGGGACCGGTCCGCGACGGGAGCACCGGAGATCCCGCCCGCACCCATCGCCTCCACCGTGCCCGCCGGGGTCGTCAGACCCTCCCTGGAGATGGTGGTGTTGGTGGCGACGATCCCGGCCAGCTCGAGCTCGAGCACGAGGTCGGTCACAGCGTCCACGTCGGCGTCGTCCAGGTCGGGAGCGATCTTGACCAACACCGGGATCGTGGCCACCTCGCGGACCGCGGTGAGGATCGGGCGAAGGGACTCGACGGCCTGGAGGTCCCGCAGTCCGGGGGTGTTGGGGGAGCTCACGTTGACGACCATGTAGTCGGCGAGGCCCGTGAGCATGGTGGCCGAGGCGACGTAGTCGCCCACCGCGTCCTCGGCGGGCACGACCTTGGTCTTGCCGATGTTGATCCCCACCGGGTCGCTGCTCCGGCGGCGCCGGAGATTGTTGGCGGCGTTGCCCGCACCGTGGTTGTTGAACCCCATCCGGTTGAGGATCGCCCTGTCCTGCGCCAGGCGGAACAACCGGGGCGACGGATTACCGGGCTGGGGAGAGGCGGTGACCGTGCCGACCTCGCTGAACCCGAAGCCGATCGCGCCCCACGAGTCCACCGCCGCCGCGTTCTTGTCGAATCCGGCGGCGAGTCCGAGCGGTCCGGGGAAGCGGCGTCCGAGGACCTCCTGGCCCAGGATCGGATCCCGGACACCGAGGATCCGGCGGACGAGCGCTCCCAGCGGCGGTACCAGTGTCAACAGCTTGAGCAAGCCGAAGACCAGGTGGTGGATCCGCTCCGCGGGAAAGCGGAACAGCACGCTCTTGATCAGCGAGTACACGGTCCTCCTCGAGGGCACTGGGGTGGTCCTTCGATCAACTCGACGGCCCGGACAACGTGGGGCGCATCAGGTGGATGCCGGCACCGTCGGAGGAACCGACGACCACCGTGCCCGACTCCGTGACCACCAGCGAGTCCGGCTGACGCACCGTCGCGATGTCGGCGCGCCGGATGCCTGTGCCGTCGCCGAGATCGTACGCCTGGACGGTGTTGGTCCCGGTGGAGGTCACCCAGACGACGTCCCGGGTGGCGTCACCGGCGACCGCCCAGGGGGCGTCGGCGACGGGGAACTGCTGATGGAGCCGGATGGGCGAGGTCGAGTAGATCAGGAGCGTGTCGCCCACGGTGTCGCTGGCGACGACGGTGCGGTCGCCGTACCCGTCGAGCATCCCGGCTCCCTTGCCTGCGCGCAGGAGCGGACCCGCGCCGTCCTCGTCCGGGTCGATGCTCGCGATGACCGTGTCGGGCCGGCTGAACGCGGTGACCGAACCGTCCCGGGCCACGGTGATCCGATCGACGGACGTCAGGCCTGTGACACGGTGTTGCTCGTTCCCCTCGCCGTCGCGGACGACCACCTCACCGTCCGGTGTCCCGGTGAGCAGGTGGCCGTCGTCGGTCACGGCGGCGGCGGTGACCGGACCGAGCCCCGAGATCTCCCGCGCGTCGCCGGCCGACGTGACCATCACCACTCCGTCGCCGTAGGGGACCAGGACCGTCCCGTCGTACCCGGCGGTGGCGGTGCCCGCGTCGGCGGGCAGTTCGACGGAACCCTCGGGGATCCACCGGGTGCCCTCGACACGGGCGATCTCCAGCGCGGAGCCGCCGTCGACCTGGGCCATCACCCGGTCACCTGTCGCCACCAGCGACGTCACCGACCCCGGTGCCGGGATCACCTCGCCGCCCTCGGGATCGGAGACCTGCGGCGACTCGGCGGGCCGGGCGTTGCCCTGCTCGATCCCGGTGTAGTCCTCCAGTTGGCTGGTGGCCGATGAGCAGCCGGCGAGCCCCACCACGACGGCGAGCAGCGCGGCGGGCAGGGCGGAGCGGCGGTGGACACGAAGGGGCACGGTGTTCCTTTCGACTGGTCGCCATTGTCCCTCACCCGGGTCCTCGGTCCCCGTCCAGGTCCTCAGCGGCTACCCTCACGGCGGTGCGTCTGACGCACCCGAGCTCGTGCCGACGCCCCCTAGAGAAAGCAGCGCCCGTGAACCCGACGGTCCTCGCCGCCCCGGCGGAGGAAGGTATGTCCTGGATCCAGGTCATCGTGCTGTCCGCGCTACAGGGGATCACCGAGTTCCTGCCCGTCTCGTCCTCCGGGCACCTGCGCATCTTCTCCACCTGGTTGTTCGGGGCGGACGCGGGCGCGTCGTTCACGGCGGTCGTGCAACTGGGCACGGAGGCCGCGGTCCTGGTGTTCTTCTTCAAGGACATCGTGCGCATCCTCGTGGCCTGGTTCCGGGGCGTGGTCGACTCCGGGCGCCGCGACGACCCGGACTACCGGCTCGGCTGGTACGTGATCGTGGGCTCCGTACCCATCGGGATCATCGGCTTCCTGGGCAAGGACCTCATCCGCGACGCCGCCCGCAACCTCTGGATCACCGCGTTCGTGCTCATCGCGTTCTCCTTCGTGTTCCTCCTGGCGGAGAAGTACGGACGACAGGACCGACCCGTGCACCCACGATCGCTCGAGGGCCTGACCATGAAGGACGCGGTCGTGATGGGCTTCGCCCAGTGCCTCGCGTTGATCCCCGGCGTGAGCCGCTCCGGTGGCACCATCTCCGCCGGTCTGTTCCTGAACATGTCTCGCGAGGCCGCCGCCCGGTTCTCCTTCCTGTTGGCCATCCCGGCGGTCCTGGCCTCCGGGTTGTTCAGCCTCCCGGACGCCTTCGAACCCTCCGTCGGGCAATCCGCTAGCGGGATCCAGTTGCTCGTCGGGTCGGCGATCGCGTTCGTACTCGGTTACGCAGCGATCGCCTGGTTGCTCCGGTTCGTCCAGAACCACTCCCTGGCCTGGTTCGCGGGTTACCGCATCATCCTGGGGCTGGCGGTCATGGGCCTGCTCGCCACCGGGACCATCCCGGCGACCTGACCCCGACCGCCAACTCGCGTCACGTCGGTAACCTGCCGGTATGACCGTCATCCTGCTCAGGCACGGCCGCTCCACCGCCAACACCGCGCTCACCCTGGCCGGCCGCACCCCCGGAGTCGCGCTCGACGACACCGGCCGGGCGCAGGCACAGGACCTGTGCCACCGACTGGCCGGCCTGCCGGTGGAGGCGGTGGTCCGATCCCCCCTGAAGCGCTGCCGAGAGACGGTCGAACCGCTGGCCTCGGCGTTCGGGGTGGAGCCGGTGATCGAGGACGGCCTGGTCGAGGTGGACTACGGAGCCTGGACCGGACGGGGGCTGACCGAGCTGGCCTCCGAGCACATGTGGTCGGTGGTGCAGCAGCACCCCTCCTCGGCGGTCTTCCCGGAGGGCGAGTCCCTGGCCGACATGGCGACGCGGGCCGTCTCGGCCGTCCGGATGCACGACCGGCGTCTGGCGGAGGACGCGGGCCGGGACGTGTTGTGGGTGGCGTGCAGCCACGGGGACGTGATCAAGGCGGTGATCGCCGACGCGTACGGGATGCACCTCGACCACTTCCAGCGCATCGTGGTGGAGCCGGGTTCGATGTCGGTGGTCCGGTACACGCCACACCGGCCGTTCGTCCTCCGGGTCAACGACACCGGAGGTGACCTGGCGAGCCTTCGAGGCGAACCGGCCGGTCACGTCGGCAACGCCACCGCCGGTCACGCCAGCTCGGACGCGGTGCCCGGGGGGAACGTACCCTGATGATCCGCGCCACCACCAGGCACCGACCGGCACCACATGGCACCACAGTAGGGAGACGACCGGCATGAGCAGGGAAGTCCACGAGTTCCGCGACCCGACCCGGTTCGTGGTGGGCACGGTCGGTCAGCCCGGCGAGCGGGTGTTCTTCGTCCAGGCCACCGGCGGCGGTCGTACCGTCTCGGTTCGCTGTGAGAAGCAACAGGCGCAGATCCTCTCCGAGCGGATGGGGGACCTCCTCGACGAGATCGCGGCGAAGTCCGATGTCCCGGTGCCCCCCTCCGGCGGGGTGGTGGACGACCTGGCGCCTCTCGAGATGCCCGTCGACGCGGAGTTCCAGGTGGGCACCATGGGCCTGGGATGGGACGGCGAGAAGAGCCAGATCGTGGTGGAGCTCCTCGCGGCGGATCCCTCCGCGACCGACGAGTCGGTCGTGCTCTCGGACTCGGAGGACGCGCCCGACGCGCTCCGGGTGTTCCTGACCCCGCAACGCGCGCGACAGTTCGTCCTGCGCAGCGAGAAGGTCGTCTCGGCCGGGCGCGCGCCGTGTCCGCTGTGCGGCGAGCCGATCGACACCACCGGGCACCTGTGCGTCCGCCTCAACGGGTATCTGCCGCGTTCCGGTGACGCGCTCACCGAGCTCGTCGATCCGTGACCACCCGCCCGGCGGGGCCCGAACTCACCGTTCTGCACCGGATCCCCTCGGGCAGCAACGCGGTCTACCGCTGCGTCGACGCCGGGGGCGGTCACTGGGTGTACAAGCCGTCGGCGGGCGAGCGCCCGCTCATGGACTTCCCGGACGGCAGCCTGGCGGCCCGGGAGATCGCGGCGTACGCGGTGTCGGTCGCGCTGGGCTGGGACCTGGTTCCCGAGACGGTGCGTGCGCACGGTCCCGGTGGCCCGGGTATGGCGCAACGATGGATCGAGGAGGTCGACCGGGCTGAGGCGCCCGGCCACGACCCGGTGGACGTCCACCCGGTGGACGCCCTGCCTCCCGGTCGGGTGGCCGTACTCCGCGGCGAGGGTTCCCGTGGGGAGGACGTGGTGGTGGCCCACGCCCTGGACGACAGACTCCGGCGGATCGCGCTGTTCGACCACGTGGTCAACAACGCCGACCGTAAGGGCGGGCACGTCCTCGTCGACACCTCCGGGGTGATGTGGGCCATCGACCACGGCCTGTCCTTCCATGCCGACCCGAAGCTGCGCACCGTCCTGTGGGGGTGGGCGGGACAGCCGTTGCCCCCGGGCGACCTCGAGGGCCTGGAGAGGGTGCGGGTCGGACTCGCCGGGGACGGAGCGGTCGCCGACACCCTTCGTGAGCTGCTCTCGCCGGGCGAGGTCCGCGCGCTCGCCGCTCGGGTCACCGCACTGGTCGACGACGAGGTGTTCCCCGTCCCGGGACCCGGTTACCCGTTACCCTGGCCGCTCTTCTGACCACTGGCGGTCTCTAGACTCGGCCGCATGATCTCGTGGTCCTCGCCCGCCGTCCCCGCCGTCCCCGGCGACGGAGTCCCCCTCAGGTTGTTCGACACGGCCCGCGGCGAGATACGTGAGGTGGCCCCCGGGCCCGTCGCCGGGATGTACGTCTGCGGCATCACGCCGTATGACACCACGCACCTCGGCCACGCGGCGACGTATCTGACCTTCGACCTGGTGTACCGGCTCCTCCTGGACGCCGGCCACGAGGTGCACTACGTACAGAACACCACCGACGTGGACGACCCGTTGTTCGAGCGGGCGGAGCGCGACGGCGTGGACTGGCGGGAACTCGGGGACCGCGAGACCGACCTGTTCCGCTCCGACATGCAGGCGCTGCGCGTGCTGCCCCCACGCGACTACGTGGCGGCCACCGAGACCATCGACGAGGTCGTGGAGATGGTCGCCGAGCTCGTCGACCGCGGGCACGCCTACCGGATCGATCCCGGGGTCGACGGCTACCCCGACGTCTACTACCGCCACCGGGCCACCCCGGGGTTCGGGTACGAATCCGGGTACGACGCCGACGAGATGGCGCGCGCGTTCGCCGAACGCGGCGGTGACCCGGACCGGGAGGGCAAGGAGCACCCGCTGGACGCTCTCCTGTGGCGGGTACGTCGACCGGGTGAGCCGTTTTGGCCGTCGCCCTGGGGAGAGGGCAGGCCGGGCTGGCACATCGAGTGCTCGGCGATCGCCCGCAACCGGCTGGGAATGGAGTTCGACGTCCAGGGCGGCGGCAGCGACCTCGCGTTCCCCCACCACGAGTTCTCCGCCGCGCACGCGGAGGCCGCGACCGGTCACTCGCCGTTCGCCCGGTTCTATGTCCACGCGGCGATGATCGGGCTCGACGGCGTCAAGATGAGCAAGTCCCTGGGCAACCTCGTGCGGGTACAGACACTCCGCCAGCAGGGGGTGGACCCCGCCCTCATCCGGCTCGCCCTGGCCGCGGGGCACTACCGTACCGACCGCTCCTGGTCCGAGGCGCTTCTCGAGGAGGCCCGCTCCCGGTGCGGGACCTGGTGCCGGGCCATCTCCCGCGGCGCCGGCGCGGACTCCGCCACCGCGATCTCCGCGCTGCGGGAACGACTCGCGGACGACCTCGACACCCCGGGCGCGCTGGCCGTCGTCGACGCCTGGGCCGAGGCCACCCTGGCCGGGGATGACTCCGACCCGTCCGCCGGGTCGGCCGTGGCGACCGCCCTCGACGCACTGCTCGGGCTCGCACCGGCCTCCTGACAGCGACCGGGGGCGGACCGGTGGCGGCGGGGCCCCGCGGGGGTCGGGATCAGCCGACGTCGGGCCCGTCCCGATCTCCGCGCAGGAAGCGCTCGAACTCGGCGGCGATCGCGTCGCCGTCGACCAGCGGCATCGCGTCCCCGTCGGCCGCCCGACCGCGGTCGGGCTCGGGGTCCACCCCCGCGCCGATCCCGTTCTCCTCGTCCATCTGGTCCTCGAGGGACTGGATGTAGTCGCGCAGGTCCTCGTCCTCCCCGGCCGCGGCGTCGACCTTCGCGACCCACGTCCGGGACTGGACCCGCAGCGCGTCCATGGGGACGGCGAACCCGAGGTTCTCGGCCAGCCACGACAGCACCGCCTCGGTGCCACGTGGATTGGGCGGAGCGGCGACGTAGTGGGGGACACCCGCCCACAGGCTCGAGGTGGGGACCCCGGCCTCGGTGAGCAGCTGCTGCAGGACCCCGGTCATCCCGGTGGGGCCCTCGTACTCGGAGGCCCGGACCCCCATCGCGACCATCTGCTGGCGGTTGAACGCCGTCCCGGTCAGGGGAACCGGGCGGGTGTGGGGCACATCGGCCAGATACGCACCCAGGAGCACCACCTGGGACACCCCAAGCGTGTCGACGAGATCCACGAACTCCGAGGCGAACCGGCGCCACTTCAGGCCCGGCTCGGGTCCGCGGACAAGGAGGACGTCGTGATCGAACCCGTCCGGTCGACACACCGACACCAGGATCTGCGGCCACTCGACCGATCGCGACACCCCGCCGGAGTGACGGACCATCGGCCGCTGGTCCAGGTAGTCGAAGAACTCGTCCCCGCCGATCTCCGCGATCTGCCGGGCCTCCCAGGTGAGGGCCAGGTGCTCGACTGTTCCGGTCGCCACGTCGGCGGCGTCGTTCCAGCCCTCGAAGGCCACGATCATCACCGGGCTCTCGAGGTCGAGGTGCCCGTCGGGAGTCCATTCGACAGTCATCGGTACAGCCTACGGACGTCGGCTCCGGCGGGACCCATACACTGGGCGGCATGTCTGTCGATTTCGATTCGCCCCTGTTGGACGCTGCCCGTCGGCGAGTACTGATCGGTGACGGGGCGATGGGCACGATGTTGCAGGCCGTGGACCTCGACGTCGATGCGGACTTCCTCGGGCTGGAGGGCTGCAACGAGATCCTCAACGCCACCCGCCCGGATGTGGTCGCCGACATCCACCGGGCGTTCTTCACCGCCGGCGCGGACCTGGTGGAGACCAACACCTTCGGCTGCAATCTGTCCAACCTCGGCGACTACGACATCGTCGACCGGATCGGGGAGCTGGCGGAGAAGGGCGCGGCGATCGCGCGCGGGGTCGCCGACGAGATGGGCCCGTCCGAGGACGGGACGCCGCGGATGGTGTTGGGGTCGCTGGGGCCGGGGACCAAGTTGCCCTCGCTCGGTCAGGCCGCGTTCGCGGAGATGAGGGACGCCTACGCGCAGGCCGCGGAGGGACTCGCCAGGGGCGGCGCGGACGCGTATCTGGTGGAGACCAGCCAGGATCTGCTCCAGGTCAAGGCCGCCGTACTGGGATGCCAGGACGGGATGGCGGCCGCCGGACGCCGGCTGCCGATCATCTCCCACGTGACCATCGAGACCACCGGGACCATGCTCCTGGGCTCGGACATCGGAGCGGCGCTGACGGCGCTCGAACCGCTCGGTGTCGACATGATCGGGCTGAACTGCGCCACGGGGCCGTCCGAGATGATCGAGCACCTGCGCTACCTCACCCAGCACGCGGGCGTGCCGGTGTCGGTCATGCCCAACGCGGGTCTGCCCGAGCTGGGGGAGCACGGCGCCGTGTACCCGCTCGGCGCCGAGGCGTTCGGACCCCAGGTGGCCGACTTCGTCTCCGAGTTCGGCCTGTCGATGGTCGGTGGATGCTGCGGCACCACCCCCGAGCACATCACCCGTCTCCGGGACGAGGTCATGGCCCGGGAGAAGGCCGAGCGGCGGGTCGAACCCGTCAACGCCGTCGCCTCGCTCTACAGCTCGACCCCGCTCCGCGCCGACGCCGGCATCCTCATGATCGGCGAACGCACCAACGCCAACGGGTCCAAGCGGTTCCGTGAGGCGATGCTCGCCGCTGACTGGGACACCTGCATGGAGATCGCCAAGGAGCAGATGCGCGACGGCGCGCAGATGATCGACCTCTGCGTCGACTACGTCGGCCGCGACGGCTCCGGGGACATGGCGGAACTGGCCGGCCGGTTGTCCACGTCCTCGACGCTTCCGATCATGCTCGACTCGACCGAGCCGGAGGTCATCCGGACGGGCCTGGAGCACCTGGGGGGCCGCTGCACGGTCAACTCGGTGAACTACGAGGACGGGGCGGGCCCGGACTCCCGTTTCCAGAAGATCATGCGACTGGTCTCGCGCCACGGTGCGGCGGTCGTGGGTCTGACCATCGACGAGGAGGGCCAGGCACGGACGGCGGACCGCAAGGTCGAGATCGCCGAACGGATCATCGCGGACCTCACCGGGAACTGGGGGGTCGCCGAGGACGACATCATCATCGACTGCCTGACGTTCCCGATCTCCACCGGTCAGGAGGAGGTGCGCAAGGACGGAATCGAGACGATCGAGGCGATCCGCCGGCTCACGCGGTCGCATCCGCGCGTGCACACCACTCTGGGTCTGTCCAACATCTCGTTCGGGCTCAATCCGGCCGCCCGGCAGGTGCTCAACTCGGTGTTCCTGCACGAGTGCATCCAGGTGGGCCTGGACACCGCCATCGCGCACAGCTCGAAGATCCTGCCGATGAGCAAGATCGACGACCGTCAGCGGGAGGTCGCGCTCGACCTGGTCTACGACCGGCGCAAGGAGGGTTACGACCCCCTCCAGGTGTTCATGGAGCTCTTCGACGGGGTCTCCACCGCGAGCACCAAGGACGCGCGGGCGGCCGAACTCGCCGCGATGCCGCTGATGGACCGGTTGTCGGCACGGATCGTCGACGGGGAACGCAAGGGGCTCGAGGCCGACCTCGATGCCGCGATGGCCGAGATCCCCCCGCTCGAGATCATCAACACGCACCTGCTCGGCGGCATGAAGACGGTCGGCGAGCTGTTCGGTTCCGGTCAGATGCAGCTGCCGTTCGTCCTGCAGTCCGCGGAGACCATGAAGACCGCGGTCGCGCATCTGGAACCCCATATGGAGGCCAGCGACGAGGACGGCAAGGGCCGCATCGTGCTGGCGACGGTCAAGGGCGACGTCCACGACATCGGCAAGAACCTGGTGGACATCATCCTGTCGAACAACGGCTACGACGTCGTCAACATCGGCATCAAGCAGCCGATCGCCGACATCATCTCGGCGGCCCGTGAGCACAAGGCCGATGTGATCGGTATGTCCGGTCTGCTGGTCAAGTCGACCGTCGTCATGAAGGACAACCTCGCGGAGTTGAACTCGGAGGGCCTGGCCAGCGAGTTCCCCGTGCTCCTGGGCGGAGCCGCCCTCACCCGTGCCTACGTCGAGGTGGACCTGGCCGGCATGTACCAGGGCGAGGTGTTCTACGCCCGCGATGCGTTCGAGGGTCTTCGTCTCATGGACGAGGTGATGACGGCCAAGCGGACCGGTGTCCCGATGTCCGAGTCCTCCGACGCGGCGACCAAGGCCGCGGAGCGGCGCGAGCGTCGTGCCCGGAGCGAGCGGATCGCCGCCAAGCGGGCCGCCGAGGCCGAGCCCGTCGTGGTGCCGGAGAGATCGGACGTCGCCGCGGACCAGCCCATCGCCGTCCCGCCCTTCTGGGGGACCCGGATCGCCAAGGGCATCCCGGTGGCCGACTACGTCGGTCACCTGGACGAGCGCGCGCTGTTCTTCGGGCAGTGGGGGCTACGCGGGACCCGCAGCGGAGAGGGTCCCGACTACGACGAGCTGGTCGCCACCGAGGGACGCCCCCGCATGCGTTCGTGGATCGACCGACTCACCACCGAGCGGATCCTGGCCCACTCCGCGGTGGTCTACGGCTACTTCCCGGCATATTCGGAGGGTGAGGACATCTGCGTCCTGGCCGAGCCCCGGCCGGATGCCGAGGTGCTGCACCGGATCTCGTTCCCCCGCCAGCAGCGGGGCCGGTTCCTGAGTATCCCGGACTTCATCGCCTCCAGGGAGCGTTGCGAGGCCGAGGGGATCGTGGACGTCCTGCCGTTCCAGCTCGTCACCATGGGCAGCCCGATCGCGGACTTCGCCAACGAGCTATTCGCCGGGGACAACTACCGCGACTACCTCGAGGTCCACGGCCTGTCCGTGCAGCTCACGGAGGCACTCGCCGAATTCTGGCACCGGCGGGTGCGGGACGAACTGCGACTTCCCGAGGGTGCGGTCTCGGACGAGGACCCCGATACGATCCACGACTACTTCGACCTCAAGTACCGCGGCGCACGCTACAGCTTCGGCTATGGCGCGTGCCCGGATCTCGAGTCGCGCCAGGTCGTGGTGGACCTACTCGAGCCCGAACGTATCGGCGTCGAGCTCTCGGAAGAGCTGCAACTCCATCCCGAGCAGTCGACGGACGCGTTCGTGCTCTACCACCCCGAGGCGAAGTACTTCAACGTCTGAGTCCGCAGGCCGGCCGGAGGGTGTTAACGACAACGGCAGGGGCCACCGATAGAGGGGGAGAGGGGTTCGCGTCGGCGACGATCCGACCGTGCGCCGCTCACCACCATCTGTGAGGAGTCGGTCATGACCACCATCCGTCGTACCTCCGCCACCGCGTGCGCGGCGGCACTGCTCGCCGGGGCGCTGGCCGTGGCCACCGCCCCGGCGGCGTCCGCCCAGGTGTGGCACGAGGCACCCGCGCACGATGTGCGCATGCCGTACCCCCTAGGCGGCGAGCACACCATCCGCTTCGGTGCCTTCACCACCTGCAAGCTGGGCGGCGACGGGCGGTTCCACCAGGCGCTGAGCGCCGGTGCGCGCGATCTCGACCAGCCGGTCGGATCGTTCGACTTCTCGGCGACACTGCTGCCTTTCAACTCGGCGACGATCGAGTGGCACAACACCGACACCGGCGTGCGGGGCGTGCAGACGGTCCACTCGACCGGACCCGAGGTGGGCACAGCCGGAGCCTTCACCGGGCGCGGACGTCTGGCCGTGACCGTCACCGCCGCCAGGTCCGCGCTGCCGACCTTCGCGCCGGGGTCGGTCGCGCCGTTCGCGTCCGCCACGCACACCGAACGATTCATCGTCCCCGCCGGCGACTGCTGAGCGTCAGGGATGACGGACCACGGGGACGGAGGCGGCACCCCCGGTCCGAGGCCGGTCGGGTAGACAGTAGGCCGTGACCAGCAATCCGTCCTCGCGTCCCCCGGCCGCCGTGTGTCTCGACATGGACGGCACCCTCGTCGACACCGAGCGCCTGTGGGACATCGCCGTCTACGAGCTCGCGGAACACCTGGGCCGTCCGCTCGATGACGCGACCCGCGAGCGGACCCTGGGCAACTCCCTACCCGGGTTCTTCCGGGTCCTGTCCGAGTACACCGGTCGGACGATCGAGGGTGCCGAGTTCGACCGCCTGGCCCACCGGCTCAACTCCCGGGTCACCGAGCTCATGCGTTCCGACATGCGGTGGCGGCCGGGTGCGCAGGAGTTGTTGGAGGACCTGGCCTCGACGGGCACCCCGGTGGCCCTGGTGACCAACACGACGGCGGACGTCGCGGCGGTACCGCTGGAGTTCATCGATCGTTCCCGCTTCCGGGTGGTGGTGACGGGCTGCATGGTCACCGACCCCAAGCCCGCGCCTGATCCGTACCTGTTGGCCTGCGCCCGGCTCGGAGTCGAGGCGACCACGGCCGTCGCGGTCGAGGACTCGGTCACCGGTGCTACGTCAGCGGTCTCCGCGGGGTGCCGCGTGCTGTACGTACCGTCGACAGACGGTCAGCCGGAGGTGGCCGGGGCACACCTCCACCCGAGCCTCGAGGGCGTGAGCGCGTCCGGTCTCGTCGCGCTCACCTCCGGAACACCCGTGGATGCGGTTGTGGGAGAATCGGGCGCGTGAAGACCTTCGACTCCCTGTTCGCCGAGCTGTCCGAGCGCATCACCGCGCGCCCCGAGGGCTCCGGCACCGTCGCCGCCTTCGACAAGGGCGTGCACCACCTGGGCAAGAAGGTCAACGAGGAGGCTGGCGAGGTGTGGATCGCGGCCGAATACCAGTCGGATGAGGAACTGGCCGAGGAGATCTCACAGCTCCTCTACTGGACCCAGGTCATGATGCTCAGGCGCGGTATCGACCTCGAGGACGTCTACCGGCATCTCTAGCCGCCACACCGACCACCCCTCCCGCACCGATTCCTGGAGCCGCCATCATGCTGCGTGTCGCAGTGCCCAACAAGGGCGCCCTGTCCGAGTCCGCCTCCGAGATGCTGTCCGAGGCGGGGTACCGCCGGCGGACGGAGGGGAGCAAGGACCTCACGTTGATCGACCGTGAGAACGACGTCGAGTTCTTCTTCCTCCGACCCAAGGACATCGCGGTCTACGTGGGGTCGGGTCGTCTCGAGCTGGGGATCACCGGTCGCGACCTGAGCATGGACTCGATGGCCGAGGTCGACGAACTGCTCGAGCTGGGTTTCGGGCACTCCACCTTCCGCTACGCCGGCCCCGCCGGAGCCGGGTGGACCACGGACCGGCTCGCCGGCGCGAGGATCGCCACGTCGTACCCGAACATCGTCCGGAGCGACCTGCAACGGCGGGGGATCGAGGCCGAGGTGATCCGGCTCGACGGTGCAGTGGAGATCTCCATCCAACTCGGGGTGGCCGACTGCATCGCCGACGTGGTGGGCTCGGGCCGGACGCTCAAGGTGCACGGGCTGGAGGCGTTCGGGGACGTCCTGTGCGACTCGAACGGCGTCCTGATCGCGCGCGCGGGCTCCGAGACGAGCCCGGCGATGGCCCAGATGCGGGCCCGCCTCCAGGGCGTGGTGTTCGCCCAGCAGTACATGATGTTGGACTACGACTGCCCCAAGGAGCTCCTGGAACCGGTCTCGGCGATCACCCCCGGGATCGAGTCGCCCACCGTCTCACCGATGGCCGACCCGGCATGGGTGGCGGTCCGGTCGATGGTGCCGCGAAAGAGGGTCAACTCGATCATGGACGAGCTCGCCGCAGCCGGAGCCAAGGCGATCATCGCCACCGACATCCGGTCCTGCCGGATGGGCTGAGCCTCGGGCGCCGACGCCGCGGGGGCCCGGGTTCCCGTGCGTCTACATCGCACGACCCGGGCCGGCTCAGACCCGTTCGACGAGCAGTGCCTGCAGGGTGTGCCCGATGGCCCCCGCCTCGTCGTACAGGGTCCCTGCTGTGGCCCCGACGCCGTCGGGCCCGATCGAGGCGTTCGCGCCGACCCCGATCCACTCACCGACGGGTCGCCGGTGCAGGTGGGTGATCAGATCGGTGTTGAGGAACCGCCACTGGTCGGGTTCGAGCACGGCTCCCACACCGTTGGCGATGTCGGCCACCGACATCACCCGCTCTGCCGGCGTCATCTCCTCCCCTGCGACAAGGGGAAGGGTGGCGCGCGCCCACACGACCCCGTCGTCCGCACCGCGGATCTCCAGTGAGTCGATGTACCCGCTGGTCCAACGGTTGAAGAAGTCGCTGTTCCGGTCGACCTCGGGGAGCTCCCGCGGGCGATCGGCCGACTGTTCGACCTCTGCGGTGTCGCCGACGGCCATCCGCCAGGCGCTCGCCCGGGCGACGATCCGACCCCCCGCCTCGAGTTCCGATTCCAGCAGCTGGATCCTGCGTCCGGGGCGGACGATGCGGGCCCGGGTGCGCACCTCGCCCAGCGGGACCGGGCCGAGCAGGTCCACGGTGACGCGGGCGATACGGGTCGCCTCCGACCGCTCGAGACGATCCATCGCGCGGGTGAGGATGGCCGACGGCGGCGACCCGTGCTGCAGATCGGGCCCCCAGGCACTGACCGTGTGCGGGGTCGCCCGGAACTCCTCCCAGCCGTCGTCCGTGCCCAGCGGCTCGAAGTAGGCCTGCGTCATCATGTGCTCCTCGGTCCGGCGGGTCCCGCGTCGGGTGTCGTCGGATCGAGAGGTATCACGCGGCTCTCCGGCCATCCCGGGTACTCGGGTGGGGTACCCCCGAATGCCGGGCACAACGCCTGGTGACTGCACCAGTCACAGAGCCGGGACGAACGGGGAGGGAAGTCCCCGAGGCGTCCCGCCCGCTCTATCTCCGCCCAGAGCGAGTCGAGCTGCGCCTCGGTCTCGACCAGGGACCCGAGGTCGGGGGAGAGGGTGAGCCAGCTGCCGTTCCTGAGGTAGATCAGCTTGAGCTGCGTCGGCACGACACCGTGCACCTGCTGGTACATCAGGGCGTAGAACCGCATCTGGAACATGGCCTGATCCCGGTAGCGGGGACGCGGTGGCTTTCCGGTCTTGTAGTCGACAACCCTGACCTCGCCGGTCGGCGCCACGTCCACCCTGTCCAGGTAGCCGTGGAGCGGGGTCCCGGACGAGGTGGCGGTCACGAGGTACTGCTCGCACGCGGCGGGGGAGAAGCGCCGGGGGTCCTCGACCCCGTAGAGGGCGGACACGAGAGCGGCGACCTCCGACTCGAACTGCCCGCGGTCGGCGGGCGGCACCACCTCGGCGCCACCGTCGACGTCGTAGAAGTGTCCGACCGCCGCGGGGACCAGTTCCACGGCCCGCCCCGGTGCGCGCTCGGACTGCTCCAGCGTGTACAGCTCCTCGAGAACCGAGTGGACGACGGTGCCGAGGACCTGGGCACGCGTCTTCGGTTCCGGAATCCTGTCGATCGCCTTGAGTCGGTAGAGCAGGGGACACTGCCGGAAGTCCGCCGCCCGCGAGGCCGACAACGCCAGTGGCCTGCGCTCCGGCGGAGTCACGTCCTCCGTGGGGGCCGGGGACGCGGGGGAGGCCGGGGAGGCCGGAGAGGCCGTGGGGCCAGTGCCGCCGATTTCCAGGGGATCCTTCACACCTGGCAGGGTAGACAACCGGTCGGACAACCGGCCGCAGTCCCCTGGAGGTCCACAGTGCAGCGATCCGGCCCGTTCGTCGTCGGCGACCGCGTCCAGCTCACCGACACCAAGGGGCGCAAGTACACCGTCGTCCTGGTCTCCGGTGCCGAGTTCTTCACCCATCACGGCGCCATCCGGCACGACGACCTGATCGGTGCGCCGGAGGGGTCGATCGTCACCTCGACCAAGGACTCCCACTACCTCGCGCTCCGCCCGCTGCTCACGGACTACGTCCTGTCCATGCCGCGCGGGGCCCAGGTCATCTACCCCAAGGACGCCGCGCAGATCGTCCACGAGGGAGACGTATTCCCCGGCGCCCGCGTGCTCGAGGCCGGCGCCGGATCCGGTGCCCTGACCTGTTCTCTGTTGCGCGCAGTGGGCCCGGAGGGCCGGGTGTTCTCCTACGAGATCCGCGCCGACCACGCCGAGCACGCGGAGCGCAACGTCCGCACCTTCCACGGCGAGCACCCGGCCAATTGGGACCTGCGGATCGCCGACCTGGCGGAGACCTCGGTGGAGGCGCTGGGAGGTCAGGTCGATCGCGTGGTGTTGGACATGCTCGCACCGTGGGAGTGCCTGCCCACGGTCAGCGAGGTCCTGGTCCCCGGCGGGGTGCTGGTGGCGTACGTGGCCACCACCACGCAGCTCTCCGACGTGGTGGAGGCCCTCCGCAAGCAGCAGTGCTGGACGGAACCGCGCGCCTGGGAGTCCATTAACCGCGGCTGGCACGTCGTGGGGCTGGCCGTGCGACCCGAGCACCGCATCCAGGGGCACACGGCGTTCCTGGTGACAGCGCGGCGTCTGGCCGAGGGCGTGACCACCCTCAAGCCCAAGCGTCGGAGCGGCAAGGGCTGACCCCGGGGGTCGGGGACGGGCGCCGACCCGCCCCTCACCCGGCCACTCACCCCGGCGATAGGGTGGAGGCGACGACGACGAGGGTGTCGTCGGCGAGTCGGAGGGCAGGTGATCGCGGTGACCGAGGGACGTTCCCCGGACGGGCGGGATGGCGACAGCGTGTCACTGGACCGGGCCGAGCTCGCACGGCTGCGTCGGGCCGTGGACGAGGGCGCCCGTTCGGACCGCGAGAAGTCGGTCAAGATCGACGCGCTCGGGGCCCGCAACGTCAGACTCGCCGAGCTTCTCAGGGACTCCCGCGACCAGCTGGAGGCACTCAAGGGTGAGGTCGAGCGTCTCGGCACCCCGCCCAGCACCTACGGCGTCGTGCTGCAGGACCCCACCGATCCCGACACCGCCGAGGTCATGGCCGCCGGCCGCCGGATGCGGCTCACCCTCGCCCCGGGGGTCGACACCGCCGTCCTGTCCGCCGGGGCGACGGTCAGGCTCAACGAGGCCATGACGGTGGTCGAGGAGTGTGGCGGGCTGCCGGTGACCGGCGTCACCGCGGTCTTCCGCGACGCCCTGGCCGACGGCGAGCGGGCCCGCGTCGTGATGGGCAACGACGAGGAGCACGTGGTGCATCTGGCCGCCGCCCTGCGCGGCGGGCGGACCACGGACCGCCCGGCTCCGGTGCGCCCGGGGGACGCCGTCCTCGTGGACCCCAAGGCCGCCGTGGCGTTCGAGGTCGTCCCCAAGGCCGAGGTCGACGAACTCCTCCTCGAGGAGATCCCGACTGTCGAGTACTCCGACATCGGCGGTCTCGGTCCGCAGATCGAGCAGATCCGCGACGCCATCGAACTGCCCTTCATCCATCACGACCTGTACCGGGAGTTCCACCTGTCACCGCCCAAGGGCGTCCTGCTCTACGGCCCGCCCGGCTGTGGCAAGACACTGATCGCCAAAGCGGTGGCGCACTCCCTGGCCAGTGCGGCCGCGCGGTCCCGGGGCGAGGACGTCACCGACGGCCGGCTGCCCAACTCGTACTTCCTGTCGATCAAGGGCCCCGAACTCCTCAACAAGTACGTCGGTGAGACCGAGCGGCACATCCGGTCGATCTTCGAGCGGGCGCGGGAGAAGGCGACCGAGGGCAATCCGGTCATCGTCTTCTTCGACGAGATGGATTCCATCTTCCGCACCCGCGGGTCGGGCGTGTCCTCCGATATGGAGACGACCATCGTCCCGCAGTTGCTCGCGGAGATCGACGGGGTCGAGGACCTGCGCAACGTCCTGGTGATCGGCGCCTCCAACCGGGAGGACATGATCGACCCGGCGATCCTGCGCCCGGGCCGACTCGACCTGAAGATCCGTATCGACCGTCCGGACGCCGGTGCGGCCGCCGACATCCTCGCCAAGTACATCACCCCCGACCTGCGTTTCGATCCCGCCGAGATCGGCTCGACGGAGGGCGGGGAGCACGTCCGGCAACTCATCTCCCGGATCGTCGACCGGCTCTACACCCGGGACGAGTCCACGACGTACGTACACATGGTCTACGCGTCGGGACGCCGGTCGTCCCTGTATCTGGCCGACCTGACCTCCGGTGCGATGCTGCGCAACATCGTCGACCGGGCGAAGAAGCTGGCGATCAAGGAGATCGTCCACGGCAGCGGGCAGGGGTTGACCACCGACGACTTCCTCGACGCCGTGGACGCCGAGTTCGCGGAGAACACGGACCTGCCCAACACCTCCAACCCACAGGAGTGGGCGCGCCTGACGGGTGTGCGCGGCGAACGCGTCGTCGAGGTCACCGTCCCGCAGCGCGAGGGCGACCGATGACCCCCCGCGGTCGCGTCATCGGGACCGAGATCGAATTCGGGATAGTGGCGGTGGGCCAGCCGCTGCTCAGCTCGGTGATCACCTCGACCCAGGTGGTCAAGGAGTACACCGACCCGGGCGAGGGCGCCGGCGCAACCGACGGGACACGGTGGGACTACGGGTCCGAGTCGCCTCTCCGTGACGCGCGCGGCTTCGACCTCGGCTCCGCCCGCGCGTACGACCCCAGCGAGTTCGGCGTGACCAACCGGGTACTGACCAACGGGGCCCGTTTCTACGTCGACCACGCCCATCCCGAGTACTCGTCCCCCGAGGTCGACTCGCCGCTCGACGCGGTGATCTGGGACAAGGCGGGGGAGGTGGTCATGCACCGGGCCGGCCGCGCCTCGTCCACCGTGGAGGGCAACGCCGAGCTCAAGCTCTACAAGAACAACGTCGACGGCAAGGGCGCCTCCTACGGGGCGCACGAGAACTACCTCGTTCGCCGGGACGTCGACTTCGACGCCCTCACCATGAGCCTGGCGCCGCATCTGCTCTCCCGCCAGGTGTACTGCGGCGCCGGGCGGGTGGGGATCGGGCAGTCCGGTGAGACGGCCGGGTTCCAGATCTCGCAGCGCGCGGACTACATCGAGGTACTCACCGGCCTCGAGACCACCCTGCGTCGCGGCATCATCAACACGCGGGACGAACCGCACGCCCCGGACGAGACCTGGCGGCGCCTCCACGTGATCATCGGCGACGCCAACATGTCGGAGCTGGCCACGTACCTCAAGATCGGCACCACCTGCCTCGTCCTGGACGCGATCGAGGCGGGCGTCGACTTCGCCGACCTGCTCCCCGTCGACCCCGTCGAGGCCGTGCACACGATCAGTCACGACCCGTCGCTCACCGCCACCGTCGACCTCTCCGACGGTCGCGCTCCCACCGGCATCGCGCTGCAGCGCGAGATCCTCGACCGCGTCGCTCAGTCGATCGGAGACGGCGCGGGTCGTCCGGGGTGGGCCCTCGAGGTGCTCGCCGAGTGGCGGGAGATCCTCGACGCACTCGAGGAGAACCCCATGTCGTGCGCCGACCGGCTCGACTGGCCGGCCAAGCTCCGGCTGCTGGAGGGGTTCCGCACGCGGGACTCCCTGGGGTGGGATCACGCCCGGCTCGCCCTGATCGATTTCCAGTACCACGACATCGACCCGGACCGCGGGCTCCACAACCGCCTGGTGTCCAGGGGAGCGATGCGCCGGATGACGACGGCCGAGCAGGTCGAGGCCGCCGTGACGACCCCACCCGAGACGACGCGGGCCTGGGCTCGCGGGCGCTTCCTGGCGGAACTCGGCGACCGTGTCCGGGCCGCGGGGTGGGATCACGTCGTCGTCACCGATTCCCGCGGGCACGGACGCCACGTCGACCTGGCCGACCCCTACACGGGGACCCGCGCCCACTGCGAGGCCGAGCCGGCCTTCCTCACCCCCGACGGGCCCGCGGGTCACTAGCACCACGCCGGGTCCTGCGCCCGGACACCCACCTCACCGACAGGAGTTCCACACCATGTCCCAGATCCACAAGAACGCCGGCGGCGCCGGCGAGTCGGGCGACGAGGCCGGCCAGGTCGCCAAGGCCGCGCAGACCTCATCGGCCGACTCCCTGCTCGACGAGATCGACGACATCCTCGAGACCAACGCCGAGGAGTTCGTGAAGTCCTACGTCCAGAAGGGCGGGCAGTAGACCGCCATGCTCCGCCGCATCGTCGGGATCGAGACCGAGTTCGGGATCACCAGCGTCGGGGGCGAGGGATCGCGATCACTCGGTCCCGACGAGATCGCCCGGTACTTCTTCCGGCCCGTCGTCGAACGGTGGCGCAGTTCCAACGTGTTCCTCGAGAACGGGTCCCGCCTCTACCTGGACGTGGGTTCCCACCCCGAGCACGCGACAGCCGAGTGCGACGGCCTACGGCAGATCGTGGCCCACGACCGGGCCGGGGAGCGGATCATCGACGATCTCGCCGTCCACGCCGAGCAGTCGCTCGCGGCCGAGGGGATCGACGCCAAGGTCTATCTGTTCAAGAACAACACCGACACGGTCGGCAACTCCTACGGCTCCCACGAGAACTATCTGCTGGACCGCTCGACCCAGGTCCGGAGCGTGGCGACCACACTGTTGCCGTTCCTGGTGAGCAGGCAGCTGATCTGCGGCGCGGGGAAGATCCTGCCCGGCGCCCCGGCGGGGGTCGGTCCCGGCCCCGACGAGGAGCCGGCCTTCTGCTTCTCCCAGCGTGCCGAGCACATGTGGGACGGCGTCTCCTCCGCGACCACACGCTCCCGACCGCTCATCAACACCCGCGACGAGCCGCACGCCGACTCGACCCGGTTCCGGCGCATGCACGTGATCGTGGGCGACTCCAACATGATCGAGACCACCACGCTGCTCAAGATCGCCAGCACCCGGCTCGTGCTGGAGATGCTCGAGGCGGGCGTCGAGCTGCGCCCGATGGCGGTGGCGCACCCGGTGCGGGCCATCCGGGAGATCAGCCGCGACCTCACCGGCACGCGGCCCGTCGCGATGACCGACGGCACCACCATGACGGCACTGGAGATCCAGCGGGAGTTCCTCGCCGCCGTCCACCGCCACCTCGGGAGCGGCGGCTGGGAGCGCGACGACCGGCCCGACGTGGAGAAGAGCGTGGCCCTGTGGGAACGGGTCCTGGACGCCATCGAGTCGGGCGACCACGACTCGATCGCCGGTGACATCGACTGGGCGGCCAAGCTGCGTCTGATCCGGCAGGTCCAGGCCAGGACCGGGGCCGACCTGGATCACCCCAGACTCGCCCAGATCGACCTGACATACCACGACATCCGTCCCGGGCGGGGTCTGCACTCGGTGCTCGAACGGCGCGGCCTGGTCTCCCGGGTGGTCGACGACACCGAGATCGAGCGGGCCCGGCGCACCGCTCCGGAGACCACGCGTGCCGCACTGCGGGGGCGTTTCATCTCCGCGGCCACCGACGCCGAACGCGACTACACCGTGGACTGGGTGCACCTGAAGGTCGCCGACGGCTCGCTGCCCACGGTCGCACTGACGGACCCGTTCGCGGCCGAGGACCCGCGTGTCGACGACCTGATCGCCGCGCTCGGACGATAGCGTTCCTGCCCGTGTCCACCTCGAAGTCGCAACGACTGGTCAACCTCGTGATCTGTCTGCGGTCGACCAGTGCCTACCTGTCCGCGGGGGAGATCCGCAGGATGGTGCAGGGGTATGACGACTGCGAGAACGAGGCGGCCTATCTGAGGATGTTCGAGCGGGACAAGCGTGAACTGCGCGAGGTGGGTGTGCCTCTGGAGCAGGGCGCCTCGCTCGCCCCGGGGTCCCCGGCCGGGTACCGGATCCCAGCCCGGGGGTACGAACTCCCGGAGATCACCCTCACCCCCGAACAGGCCGGCGTACTGGCCGTGGCCTCCGAGGTCTGGCGCGAGGGGGAGCGGGCCGCGCGCGCCGACGGGGCGTTGGCCAAGCTCACCGCCGCGGGGATCGACCCGGTGCACGACGCCGGCACGACCGTGTCGGTGGTGGACCCGGCCGAGCTCACCGCCGCCGCGGTCGTCGCGGAGGCGATCGCGGGGAGTCGACTCCTGTCGTTCTCGCACACCCCGGCCGGAGCCACCGAGGCCACACCCCGGCGGATCGAACCGTGGTGGACCGGGTCCCGTCACGGCAACTGGTACGTCGTCGGCCACGACCTGGACCGGGGTCAACCCCGGACCTTCCGCCTGGTGCGCGTCTCGGACGTCCGGGTGGGCCAGGAACGCCGTACGGCCCCGGTCCCGCCGACATCCGAGGTGTTGGAACTGCTCGACGACGCCATCGCCCGCCTGAACCCGGTGGTCGAGGCCACCGTCTGGGCCGCGGACGGTCACGCCGCCGAGATCCGGGCGATGGCCCGCGCCGCCGAACCGGCGGACCGGTTCGGGCGCTCCGGCGCCGACCTCGAGGTGAGCGCCCCCCTGGGAGAACTCTCCTCGTTGGTGGCCTCCCAGGGCGCCGACTCGGTGGCGCTCCGTCCCGCCGAACTGCGCGTGCGCGTCGTGACGATCCTGACCGCGGCGCAGGAGGCGGTCCGATGACCCCCCGGGCCGTTCCCCTCGCGACGCTGCTCAGCGTGGTCCCGTACTTCCACAGCCGGGGCGCCGTCCCGGTGGCCGGAGCCGCCCGGGACCTGGGCATGACGGAGAAGCAGTTGCGGGACGCCCTCTGGCAGCTGTGGTCCTGCGGGTTGCCCGGCTACGGGCCGGGTGACCTCATCGACCTCGCGTTCTCCTCGGAGGACCTGGACGACGCCGAACTGGTCGAGGTCACGTTCACCGCCGGGATCGACAGACCCGTCCGGCTCACCGCCGCCGAGGCCGTCACCCTCGAGACCGGACTCGCGATCTTCCTCGACCATCCCGAGGTGGTGGACCAGACCGCCCTGCGCGATCTCCTGCAGACCCTCCGGACCGCGGCCGGTGTGGAGTCGGGCGCCGGGGGACGCGCGGAGGAGGACCCCCGTGTTGACACCACCGCACCGGATGCCGGCGTCGTCCGGACCGCCGTCCACGACGGGCTCGCGTTGCGGTTCGTCTACCACTCGGCGAGCTCGGACACCTCCACCACCCGTGTGATCGATCCCGCGCGGCTCTCCGTGGCCGACGGGCACTCCTACGTCCACGGCGTCGACCGCGAGTCGGGCCAGTGGCGGACGTTCCGCACCGATCGGATGAGCGGGGTCGAGGAGGTCGGCCCACGCCGCGAGCTCGGACCGGAACCCCAGGACGACGGCGAGGGCGGCGTCCTCCTGGAGCGGGCCGTCGTCCCCGCGGCCGCGGCGTGGTTCCTCGACGAGTTCGGATTCCACGACGTCGTCCGGCGCCCGGACGGCGATCTGGACGTCTCGATCGCCTATCACGACCGGGCGTGGCTGCTCAGGTTCCTGCTCGGGCACGCAGACGTGGTCACGCCCGCCGATCCCGCGCTGACCGCGGAGATCGCGGACCGGGCCGCGGCGGGTCTCGCGGTCTACTCAGCAGGCGACGACTCGATATCGACGGCGTGAAATGGCGATGAACCCGCAGGTCACCGCATCCGCAGGTCGGAACCGCCCCGGCGCGGGTTCGGCGGGGTGGGTTAGCATGGGCGTGTTGTCACACAAACGGAGGTTGACATGGGTGCGTTGAGCATCTGGCACTGGCTCATCGTCCTCGCGGTGGTGCTGCTTCTCTTCGGTTCCAAGAAGCTCCCCGAGGCAGCCCGCGGTCTGGGGCGGTCGATGCGCATCTTCAAGTCGGAGATCAAGGAGATGCAGAACGACGACAAGCAGGGCGCCCCGGCCGGGCCGGAGGAGCCGCAGGCCCTCACCCAGGCCGGCCAGCCCACCGCCGCCCAGTACGCCCAGCCGCAGTCGCCTCCGCAGCAGGCCCAGCCGCAGGCGTACCCGCAGCAGGCCCAGGGCTACCCTCAGGCGCCCCAGCAGCCCTACCAGCAGGCGCCTCAGCAGCCTCAGGCCCAGCAGCCACAGCAGCCCAACCAGCAGCCGAACCCGCCCCAGCAGCACTTCGACCCCACGGCTCCGTACAACGGCGGCACGGGTTCCCCGGGGCAGTAGGCCACCTCACCGATGACGCAGACCGGAACCGAGAAGACCGGCGCCACCCCCCGGGGTGGCGCCGGTCGGTTGCTGTCCAAGCGCAAGCGCCGGCCCCGGAACCCCGACGGGACGATGCCGCTCATCGAGCACATCTACGAGCTGCGCACCCGGCTACTCATCGCGGTCGCGGCGATCGTGGTGACGTTGGGCTTCGGGTTCTGGTGGTACGGCACCGGATTCCTAGGGGTCCCCTCGCTGGGCGGAATCCTCACGGGTCCGTATTGCGACATCCCGCCGGGCGCGCGGTTGCAGCTGGGGGACTCGGGTGACGAGTGCCGGCTGCTCGCCACCGGCCCCTTCGAACAGTTCATGCTCCGCCTCAAGGTGGCCGCGACGGCCGGCATCGTCCTGGCGAGCCCGGTCTGGCTCTACCAGCTCTGGGCTTTCATCACCCCCGGCCTGCACAAGAACGAGAAGCGATACGGGGTCGTCTTCACCATCCTCGCGGCGATGCTGTTCATCGGCGGCGCGGTCCTGGCCTACATCGTGATCGTCCACGCCCTCGAGTTCCTGCTCTCGATCGGTGACAACGTCCAGACGACCGCGCTCTCGGGCACGCAGTACTTCACCTTCCTCATCCAGCTCATCCTGATCTTCGGCGTCAGTTTCGAGATCCCGCTGCTCATCGCCATGCTCAACGTGGCCGGCGTACTCAGCTACGAGGTCCTTGCCCGGTCGCGGCGCGGGATCATCATGGGCGTCTTCGTCTTTGCCGCCGTGGCCTCGCCCGGGCAGGACCCGTTCTCGATGCTCGCCCTCGCTGTCGCCGTGTGCCTACTCGTCGAGGTGTCCATCCAGTTCGCCCGCCTCCACGACAGGCGCCGGAAGAAGGCGCAAGCCGACTGGTTGGAGGTCGACGACGAGTCCGCCTCGCCACTCCACCCCGCCGAGGGGGTCGACGGGTCGGGACCGGTCCGGTCAACCGGCCCGCTCTCCACATCCGAACCGCTCGGTTCCCGGCCCCTCCAGGCGCCGGCGGGCGGAGCGTTGTATGACGACACGATCTGAGCCGCTCGAGCCGGGCGTCGTGCTGGAATCCTTCCTGTCGGCGGAGGGATTCGACCCGGACCCCTTCCAACTGGAGTCGTTCGCCGCTCTCGACGCCGGGCGCAACCTGCTCGTCTCCGCCCCCACCGGGTCGGGCAAGACCCTGGTCGGTGAGTACGCCGCCCACCGGGCGTTGTCCGGGGGCGGTCGTTGCTTCTACACCACGCCCGTCAAGGCGCTGAGCAACCAGAAGTTCCGTCAGTTCCGCCAGCGGTTCGGGCCCGAGAACGTGGGGCTGCTCACCGGGGACCACTCGATCGACGCGGACGCCCCGGTGGTGGTGATGACCACCGAGGTCCTGCGGAACATGATCTATTCCGGCTCCTCCGCTCTCCACGACCTCGACTGCGTGGTGATGGACGAGATCCACTACCTGGGTGACCGATCGCGGGGAGTGGTGTGGGAGGAGATCATCCTCACCCTCGACCCGGCGGTGCGGCTGGTGGGACTGTCGGCGACGCTCAGCAACACCGGTGAGCTCGGGGATTGGATCAGCGAGATCCGGGGGGACACCGCGGTGGTGCTCTCCGAGCACCGGCCCGTTCCACTCGCCCACATGCTGTACACGGACGGCGACCTGGTCCCTGTCCGTGCGGCGGCCGATCAACGGCGCCGCCGGCGCAGCGGCTACCACGACGAGCGGGTCGCGGCCCGCCCGAGGGCCCAGTGGGCTCGGCGCCAGGACGTCATCGAGAAGCTCGACGACGAACGCCTGCTCCCCGCGATCTACTTCGTCTTCTCCCGCGCCGGATGCGACGGCGCGGTGTCGCAGATGCGGCGGGCCCGACTCCGGCTCACCACGGGGGAGGAGTCCCGGCGGATCGCCTCCCACGTCGACGCCGCGTGCGCGCAGGTGCCCCGGCACGACCTGGACGCCCTCGACTTCAACGCCTTCAGGGCGGGTCTGGTCAGTGGCATGGCCGCCCACCACGCGGGGATGTTGCCGCTGTTCCGGACCATCGTGGAGGAGTTGTTCTCGGCCGGATTGATCAAGGTGGTGTTCGCCACCGAGACCCTCGCTCTGGGTATCCACATGCCGGCCCGGGCGGTCGTGCTGGAGAAGACGACCAAGTTCAACGGCGACACCCATGCCATGCTCACCTCCGCCGAGTACTCGCAGATCACCGGTCGTGCCGGCCGCCGGGGGATCGACACCAAGGGCACCGCGGTCGTGCTCGATCAGCAGGACCTCGACCTGGACGCGCTGTCGGCCCTCGTGGACACCCCTCGTTTCCCCTTGCGGAGTGCGTTCACCCCCGACTACTCGATGGCCGTCAACCTCGTGGAGCAACTCGGCGTGGCGGAGGCCACCTCACTGATCGGCCGATCGTTCGCGCAGTTCCAGACCGACCGCACGCTGGTATCCCGCTCCCGGGCCGTGGAGCGCAGGAGGGACGAGCGCGATCTGATGCGCACGACCCTGGAGGAGGCCGGCGGTGACTCGGAGCTCGACGACTACATGAAGCTGCGCGCGGACCTGAGCCGACTGGAACGGTCCACCGAGAAGGAGTCGAGGGACGACCGGCTGGAGGCCGTGCGGGCGGCGATGCTCAAGCAGACCGCGGGTTCGGTGATCACGGTGGGCCGCAAGCGCTTCGGCATGGTCGCCACCGTCCTGCAGGTGCGCACCGACATCCCCGCCGACCCGGCACTGTTGTGCCTGACCGACACCGGATGGACCGGCTGGCTGCGGCAACAGGACTTCGCGGCGCCCCCCGTTCCGGTCGGGAGGGTCGAGCTGCCCAGGGGTCGGCGCAAGCTCGACGGCCGCGCCAAGAGAGCCCTGGTCCAGCGCATGGAGGGGCTCCGGGGCAAGGCGAAGGGCCGGATGAAGAACGCGGGCGGCAGACCCGTCCGGAAGGACCCCCGGATCGCCTCGGCCCGGCGGGCGGTGAGACAGCACCCGCTCCACGAGGACCCGCGGATCGACACTCTGGCCCGTCTCCACGAGCGGTGGGCCCGCGCGGCGGCGGACGTGGGGTCTCTCACCGCCGAGGTGGACTCCGACTCCGACTCCCTGGCCCGCCGTTTCCGCAGAATCGTCGACCTGCTCCGGGAGCTGGGTTACCTGGAGAACAGGGAAGGTGGTCTCCGCGCCACCGACGCCGGTCGCCTTCTCGCGGGAGTGCACACCGAACAGGACCTGTTCGTGGCCGAGTGCCTGCGGCGCGGGGTGTGGCGTGGACTCGATCCCGCCGGACTGGCCGCGGTGATCGCGACCGTCGTGGCCCACCCCCGTGGCGACTCGTCGGTCCGTGAACCCGCCGACGAGATCCTGCGTGCCGCGCTCGTCGAGACCGAGCGGGTCGCAGCCGAGGTGTCCGAGGTGGAGAAGGCCCATCAGCTCCCGTCGACTCCTGACCTGGACGCCGGGCTGGCGCCGGTTATGCACCACTGGGTGTCCGGTGGTGCGCTCTCATCGATCCTCTCCGCCTCCTGGCAGGAGGGTGTCGAGCTCACCGCCGGGGACTTCGTCCGGTCGGCTCGGCTCGTGGTGGACGTCCTGGCCCAGGTCGGGCAGGTCGCCGAACCCGAACTCGCGCGCGCCGCACGATCGGCCGTGGGATCCCTGCGCCGCGGGGTCGTGCTCGACCACATGGCCTGACCCCGGCACCCCACTGGTGGTCGCATCCACCGTGTCCGTGGTCGCGCTCACCGTGGTCGCGCTCACCATGGGCAGGAGCAGCGTGTGGCACGTCGGTGACGACCAGTAGCGCGTCGGGCCGGTCGGGAACAGGTCAGACCGCGTCCAACCCCGCCGTCGCCTCGACGAGCCTGCCGATCGCGCGGGCCTGCCCCGTCGACTGACCCAGCGCCTCGAGCCGGTCGGAGTCCACGACCCCGCGGCGGCCGTCGACGTCGCCGTCGAACTGCACCTCGAACGCCCGGCCGCCCAGTCGCACGACCCCGCGCGCGGCGGCCAGATAGTCCGCCCCCTCGGTGAGCGCCTTGCGCTGCCGGGCGGTCAGCGCCGAGCCCGGATCGCCCGCAGCGGCGACGATCCCGTCGAGGTCGCCGTACTCGCGGAGCAGGGCCGCGGCGGTCTTGGCGCCGATCCCCGCCACACCCGGCAACCCGTCGGAGGCGTCGCCCACGAGCACCGCGTAGTCCGCGTACACGCGCGCGTCGTCACCCGCGGGCAATTCGAAACGCTCGGCCACGACCTCCGGGGTGTAGGCGAGTCGCTTCTTCATCCCCGCTCCCACATACACCACGGTCGTACTCGCCGAGGCCAGCTGGAACAGGTCGCGATCGCCAGTCACCACCAGCACCTCGCGATCCCGGGCGGCGAGCGCGGCCAGCACGTCATCGGCCTCCGCGTCCTCCGCCCACGCCTGGGTGATGCCCGCCGCGGAGAGGACCTCCCGGATCGACCCGACCTGCGGGCCGAGGGAGGCGGGCGCGTCCTCCTCGTCGTCGTCGCCGACACGGTGCGCCTTGTACGACGGCACCAACTCCACCCGCCACCCGGGCCGCCACTCGCGGTCCAGGGCGGCCACCAGACCGGTGGGGGAGTACTCCTCGGTCAGTACCGCGACCATGTCGCAGAAGCCGCGCACGGCGTTGGCCGGGGCACCGTCCGGCCCGGTGATCTTCTCCGGCACCGAGTGGAACGCGCGGAACCACAGGCCCGCGCTGTCGAGAACCATGAGCGGGCCCTGGGACACCGTGCCTCCTCGGGTCGGGAGTGGGCCGGGGATCGACCTGCCCGTCAGATTAGTCGTACCCGCGGGCGCGCGAGGTGGAGGCGGGCGTGGCGAGACCCGGTGTGGGGCGACCCGGTGTGGGGCGACGCAGTGTGTGGAGACCTAGTGTGGGGACATGAGCACCGACACCTCGGACATCCACGCCCGACGACTGATGGCCGTGCGGGCTCGCGCGCATGACCTCGGTGTCGACCACGTGGTGGTGTACTCGGGCGAGGACATGTCCTACCTGACCGGTGAGCGCATGGACTCCCACGAGCGACTGACGGCGCTGGTCGTGCCGGTCGCCGACGGAGAGCCTCTCCTCGTGCTCCCTGCGCTCGAGCTCACCGCCGCCACCCGCCGTGCCGCCGAGCGGGTGGGTGCCACCATCCACCCGTGGGCCGACGGCACCGATGCGGTAGCGCTGGTGGCGGGCACGGTGTCGGGCCGGATCGCCGTCTCGACGGCGCTGCCCGCGCTGCACCTGGTCCCCCTGCAGGACGGGGTCGACGGTGGGGTGGTGCTCGCCTCGGAGGTGATCGACCACGTCCGGGCCGTCAAGACTCCGCCGGAGGTCGAGGAGCTCGCCGAGGCCGCGCGTCGCATCGACTCGGTCCACGCGCGGATGGGTGAGTTCTTGTGCGTCGGTCACTCCGAGGCGCGGGTGGGCGAGCTGATCACCGCCGCGATCGAGCAGGAGGGACTGTCCCACGCCGAGTTCGTGATCGTCGGCTCCGGACCCAACGGTGCCGACCCGCACCACGGGGTCTCCGACCGTGTGGTCCTGGAGGGCGACATCGTGGTGGTGGACATCGGGGGCCCGCTCGCCAGCGGGTACCACTCGGACTGCACCCGGACCTACTCGATGGGCGAGCCCCGCACCGAGGTCGCCGAGGCCTACGCGGTGCTGGAGGAGGCGCAGCGGCTGGCCCGCGAGGCCGTGCGTCCGGGAGTGGCGATCGGTGAGGTCGACGCCGCCGCCCGCGACCACCTCGCGGCCGCAGGACTGGGGGAGTTGTTCATCCACCGCACCGGACACGGGATCGGGCTGGGGTTGCACGAGCCGCCGTTCGTCGCCCCCGGCGCCGACACCGTGCTCGAGGAGGGCATGACGTTCTCCGTGGAACCCGGCATCTACCGGGCGGGCCGGTGGGGCGCCCGCCTGGAGGACATCGTCGTGGTGGCAGCGGACGGCCGTCGCGACCTGAACACCGGGGAGAGGGGACTGCGGGTCCTCTGATCCGGCCCGGCTCAGTGGGGAGTGGCGGCGCCGGATCCGGTGAACATCTGGGCGGAGCCGAGCACGCGGTCCACCTCGATCGCCACGACGACCCGCTCGGGATTCGGCCGCGGCACCCGGTAGCGGAGCCCGTACCGGCGTTCCGCCTCGCGGACCGAGTCCTCATCGGTCAACAACCGCACCGGACCCTCGAATGTCAGCCACCGGCCCCGGTCCACATGGGACACCGCCGCCCGGCCACCGCGCCGGGCGTTGCGCGCCTTCTGGGAACCGTGACGGGTGATCACGCGGGCCAGACCTGACCCGGTGTCGACGGTGAAGCCCACGGCGACGACGTGGGGCGAGCCGTCACGGCGGAGGGTCGTGAGGGAGCCGAGGTGGTATTCCGCGAGGAAGTCGTGCGCCTCGGGGGAGAGGTCTGCCAGGGTGCGGGACATGGTGCCGAGCCTGCCACAGCGAGCCGACGCGGCCCACAGGGGAGTACGTGGGACAATGCCCTCATGTCCACCCCCGTAACCCCCTCATCCCGGCCCGCGTCCGGTGGCGAGGTCGTCGTGATCTTCGGTGGTCGGAGCGAGATCGGGCTGGCCGTCGCACAGCGCCTCGCCGACGGACGCACGGTGGTTCTGGCCACCCGGCCCGGGCGTGACACCTCCGCCCTGGCGGCCCCTCTCGTGGCGGCCGGGGCCGCGGCCGTAGAGATCCTGGACTTCGACGCCGACGATCTCGACTCCCACGCCCGGTTCGTGGACGAGGTCGAATCCCGGATCGGCGAGATCGCGATCGCCGTGCTCGCGTTCGGGATCCTCGGGGACCAGGAGGTCGCCGAGCGCGACGCGACGGTCGCCGCTCGGATCCTCCACACCGACTTCGTTGCGCAGGCCGCCCTGCTCACGGTCCTGGCGGAGCGGATGAAGCCCCGCCGGAGCGGGGTACTGGTGGCGTTCTCCTCCGTCGCCGGTCAGCGGGTCAGGCGGGCGAACTACGTGTACGGCTCCGCCAAGGCCGGTCTCGACGGCTTCGCCTCCGGGATGGCCGACGCCCTGCACGGCACGGGCGTCACTCTGGTGATCCCCCGGCCGGGATTCGTGATCGGCCGGATGACCGAGGGCATGGACCCCGCCCCGTTCTCCTCGACGCCCGAGCAGGTGGCCGACGCGGTGGTCGACCGTGTGCGGGCCCGCAGGGCCGGGGTGGTGTGGATCCCGTGGCAGCTGCGGGTGATGTTCGCCGTCGCCCGGGTCGTGCCACAGCCGGTCTGGCGACGGATGCCGCGGTGACCGCCCCTGCCACGCGGGACCGGGCCCGGTGAGCGCCCACCTCATCGGCGTCGGCCCCGGCGCCGCGGATCTGCTCACCGTGCGCGCCTCGAGGGTGATATCCCACTGCGGGACCTGCCTGTTCGCGGGTGACTCAATCTCCCGCGAGGTGCTCGCCCTCTGCCCCCCGGAGGCCCGGACCGTCGACACGACCGGGATGTCGCCCAGGGATGTCGTCGCGGAGATGCGGTCGGCGTACGAGCGGGGGGACCGGGTCGTCTACCTGCACTCCGGCGATCCGGCGGCTGAACCGGCGATGGCCGAGCAGCTCCGTGCCCTCGACGCGGAGGGGATCGGATGGCAGATCATCCCCGGGCTACCCGTGTTCGCCGCGGCGGGCGCTGCCCTGGGGATAGACCTGACGGCTGCGTCCGGCGCGGGGTCGGTGTTCATCACCCAGGTGGACGACCCCTCGGACCCGCTCCCGACGGGTGGCGGTCCGGCCTCGACCGCCCTCACGGACGGCACCGCCGTCTTCCACGTGAGGGCCTCCGAACTGGCGCACGTGGTCCGGGGGCTCCTCCCGACCTTCGGTCCGGACCGCCCGGCCGGGGTCGTGGTCTCCGCGGGTCGGGAAGACCAGGCCACGGTGGCCGGGACCCTCCGCGACATCGCAGGACGCACACCGGCGGCCGATCCCTCGCGGGACGTGGTGATGGTCGTCGGACGGGCCCTCGAGCAGCGAATGGACTGCGGCACCGCGAGCACCCGCGACGCAGCGCCGGCGCCGGCCCCCGCCCCCGCGCCGACCACTGCACCACTCAGTACACCAACCAGCGCGGCGACCAGCCGACCGTTGGTGCCCGTCCCCGCGCCGTCCTCCACTCGGGTCCCCGCCGTGGCCCCGGGCCGGATTCTCGTGCTGGGCGGGACCGGCGAGGCCCGCCGGCTCGCCGACCTCATGGTCACGGCCGGACTCGATGTGGTGACCTCGCTCGCCGGGAGTGTGTCCCGACCGCGGTTGCCCCGGGGCGAGGTGCGGATCGGCGGATTCGGCGGTTCCGAGGGCCTGGCCCACTGGCTCCGCGAGAACGAGGTGAGCGCCGTCATCGATGCCACCGATCCGTACGCCACCGCCATCTCGTCCTCCGCGCTGCGCGCCGCCCAGCAGACCGGGGTCCCCCTGTTGCGGGTGCACCGCCCGCCGTGGACGCCGGAGGACGGGGAGTCCTGGATCCGGGTTCCCGACACCGAGGCCGCGGCCCGGTTGGTGCGGGAGCGTTTCCGTCGACCGATGCTCACGGTGGGCCGGCAGGGCCCGACCGCGTTCGCGGGCGACACCCGTGGCTCCTATCTGATCCGGTGCGCCGAACCGCCACCCGGTCCGCTCCCGCACCGGTACCTGCTGGTGCTGGACCGCGGCCCGTTCGACGTCGAATCCGAGCGGGCCATCATGTCCCGGCACCGGATCGACGTCCTGGTCACCCGCAACAGCGGCGGTCCGAACTCCGTCGCCAAACTCCGCGCTGCTCGCGATCTACGGATCCCCGTGGTGATGGTGGACCGTCCGATCGTCTCGGGAACGGGCGGGATGGAGCTCGCCGAGACCGTGGATTCCGTCGACGACGCGGCCCGGTGGCTGGTGCGGCGCTTCGGCTCACGCTGAGCCGGTCACGCTGAGCCGGTTACCCAGGGCGACGCGTCGTCGAAGACCATGCCCATCGGCGCGAGCACCCGGACCACCTGCTCCGCCATCGATTCCGTGAGCCCGTGCAGACCGATCACCCGATCCGCCGAGACGGTGCCGGGGCGTTCCACCGCGCCCAGGAACTCCGCGAGTCGAGCGGGGACTACCGCGTGGGGGACCACCGCGAGCAGGCTCACCAGACCGTCGGCGGTGTCCACCCACCCGACCCGCGGCACCTCTACGGCGGTAGTGGCGGTTGCGGAACGGTCACGGGGGGCGGTGCGCGGGTGTGTACCGAGGGCGACGACGACGAGGTCGAACAGCACGTCCGGGTCGGTCGTGCCCCGCACCGCGTCCGGACTGCGGAGTACCTGCGCAGTCAGGTCCGACAGAACCGAGGGGGCATCGGCGATCGCCACCTCGAGCGAGGTGTCGAGGCCACGGACGTGGAACCGGACGGCTCCGTCGACACCCCCGGCGACCAGCGCCAGATCCGGGGAGTGCGCCAGGACGTCCCCGGATCCGTCATCGAGGCCCACCACCAGGGGGCCGAGCAGCGCCGGGATCCCGTCTGGCCCGAGGTTCCCGGAACGGAGCAGCTCGGAACAGAGGCGCTCGGGCAGGTCAGCGAGATCGTGGTGCCCGTCGAGGCGGCCGGCCATGGGCGAGGCGATGACATGGGGGAGGCGCTCGTCCCCGACGCGCCGGGGCAGTCCCGCCGCCACGAGCTCGGACCGACTCACCGCCCCGCCGTCCGCGCGCCGAACCAGGACACCTCCTCTGGGCGCGAGCACGACGTCGCCGCCGTGCTCGGCGGCCACGCCCGCCAGGGTGGTCCAGTGATCAGGTGTCACCCGGCCTCCCGGGAAGCGGACGACGGCGTCGGACGATGGATCGGTCATGGGCTACCAGCCTAGGCGCGGGGCAGGTGGGGGGCCGAACGGCGGTCGGGCCTGTCAGGGATACTCGGGGTCATGACCGCACTGCTGGCCACCGGAGGCCGCGTCCTCACCCCCGCCTCACGTGATGCCACCGCGCTGGCCCACGAGAACGGTCTCCTCGTGTGGGCGGGCTCCGATGCGCCCGGACCGGCCCTGTTCCCGGACGCCGAGCGCGTCGATCTCGAGGGCGACTGGGTGGCGCCGGCGTTCGTCGAATGCCTCTCCGACGACCCGGGCCTCGAAGTGTGGAGCAGCCGGGGCGTTGTCACCGCCCCGTTGCCCGGGACACACGGACTCGACACGGTGGGCGAACTCGTCCGGGCGGGAGAGCGGGTGGTGCTGGGCGCCGGTACCGACCCCGCTCGGGTCGCCGACGAACTCACCCGCCTCGCTGACGAACTCGGCGGCCCCGCGGTGGCCCGCTGCACCCCCGTGTTGATCGGGCTGACCACTCCGGTCGACGACGGTTCGCTCGCCGCGCTCGCGGCGGTCGGGGCCGTCCTGCTCGTGCGGCCCCTCGTGGACGACCTCGCGGGGGTCGACCTGGTCCGGATCGCCGCCTCCGGGGTCACCCTGGCCGCGTCGACCCGAGCGGGTTCCGCCCACACGGAATCCTCCCCGACGGGGGACACGGTGCGGCCGTGGGACACCCTGCGGGCCCTCACCTCCGTGCCCGGCGGTCGGGGCCTGTCCCCTCGGGCGGCGTTCACCGCGCTCACCCGTGGAGCCCGGCGCGCCGCCGGGGCTCGCGACGGTGCGGCCGGGACGCTCGCCCCCGGTGCGGCGGCGACCTACGCGCGGTGGCGGACGGGTGAACTCGTCGTGGTCGCGGCCGACGACGCGGTCCAGCGGTGGTCCACCGATCCGAGGTCCGGTGTCCCTCCGATGCCCGACCTGTCGGGTCCGGACCCCGTGCTGCGTGGACTGGTCGTGGACGGCCGGGCCGCGGTGCCCCCGCAGTGATCGCCCTCCTGGCCCGGGCGATGGGCGCGGCCGCGGCCGGCGCGCTGCTGGCGGCCTCGTTCCCCCCGGTGGACCTGTGGTGGGCGGCGCTGCCCGCGATCGCCCTCCTCGTCGTCGTCCTGTCCCCACTCCGTGGACCCGCACCGCGCGCGCGCACGGGCGCCCTCCTGGGACTGGTCACCGGCCTGGTGTTCTTCCTGCTCCTGGTCCCATGGGTGGGTCTGTACGTGGGCGCCTACGCCGCGTGGGCCCTCGCGTTGGTGGAGGCGCTCTATCTCGCGGCCTTCGGCGCCGGGGCCGTGCCGATCCTGCGGGCGGGTCTCACGACCGGGCGGCGTCCGGGCCTGCGGTCGGTGGGTGCCGTCCTTGGTGTGGCCGGCTGGTGGTCGGTGTGGGAGTGGATCCGCTCCTCGTGGCCGTGGGGCGGCTTCCCGTGGGGCCGGCTGGCGTTCGGGCAGGCTGACGGACCGCTCCTGGCGCTGGCGGGTATCGGGGGAGTGCCACTGCTGGGCTTCGTCGTGGCGCTGCTCGGCGCCGCCCTCGGCCTCGTGGTGGTGCTGGTCGCGGAACCCGGTGTGCGTGCCGGGTGGCGTCCACTCTCCGGGCTGGCGGCGGTGGTGGCGATCGGTGTCGCGGGCGCGTTCGCCGCAGACGTGCTCGCGTCGATGCGCGACAGCGACACGAACACCCGCGGCGAGTACGCGCGCGTCGTGGCGATCCAGGGCAACGTGCCGCGGCTCGGTCTGGACTTCAACGCGCAACGCCGCGCGGTCCTGGACAACCACCTGCGGGTCACCGCCGAACTGGCCGACGCCGTCGACTCCGGCACCACGGAGCGCCCCGACCTGGTGTTGTGGCCGGAGAACGCCGCTGACATCTCCCCGCTGACCGACGCCCGGGCCGCAGCGCAGATCACCGAGCTGTCCCGGCGTCTGGCGGCACCGATCCTCGTGGGCACGGTGCTGCGGGTGGGCGACGGGCCCGAGGCCACGAACTCATACCTGGTGTGGGACGGCCGCTCCTCCGACCCCCGGGGCAGCGAGCCCGTTGTCGACCGCCACGACAAGAAGTTCATCCAACCCTTCGGCGAGTGGTTGCCACTACGCGCGCCGCTCGAGGCGCTCTTCCCGATCGCCCGGACCGCCGGCCACTTCGTTCCCGGCGACGGGGACGGGCTCGTCACCGCGGCCGGGATCGACCTGGGCGTGGCCATCTGCTTCGAGATCGCGTTCGACGCCGCCGCCCGGGAACCGGTGACGCGAGGCGCGCAGATCCTCACCGTCCCCACCAACAACGCGACCTTCGGCCGCTCGCCAATGACCTACCAGCAGCTCGCGATGTCCCGCGTGCGGGCGGTCGAACACCACATTCCCGTCGTCATCGCGGCCACGAGCGGGGTCAGCGCAATCATCGAGCCGAGCGGGCGCGTCTCCCAGCAGACGGGGATCTTCGAACCGGGTGTCCTGGCGGCCACGGTGCGGGTCGACGCCGCCGGTACGATGGCAACCCGACTGGGCGGCATCCCGCAGGCGGTGTGCTGTCTCATCGGGCTCGTCGGCCTGGCATGGGCGTTGGTCCGCACCCGGCAGCGACCCGTGACCGACCACGAGGAGATGTAAGTGACCGATCCGATGGCGCCGGCGACCGGAGCCCCGTCCGCGCGGACCCTGGTGATCATCCCGACGTACGACGAACGGGACAACCTGCCGGACGTCGTCGAGCGACTACTGGTCGCCGCGCCCGACGTGGCCGTCCTCATCGCCGACGACAACAGCCCCGACGGCACGGGCGAGGTCGCCGACCAGCTGGCCGCGGGGGACGAGCGGGGGCGGATCAGCGTCCTGCACCGTGGCGGCAAACAGGGGCTCGGGGCCGCCTACATCGCGGGCTTCCGCTGGGGTCTCGAGCGCGGCTACACGGTGCTGGTGGAGATGGACGCCGACGGCAGCCACCCGCCCGAGAGGTTGCCCGCGATGCTCGCGGCCGTCGACTCCGGCGCGGACCTGGTGATCGGGTCTCGCTACGTGCCCGGCGGCAGTGTGGAGAACTGGCCCTGGCAGCGCCACGTGATCTCCCGCGGTGGCAACGTGTACTCCCGGATCATGCTGGGCGTGGGCATCAGGGACATCACGGCCGGCTACCGCGCCTACCGGGCCGGCGCGCTCGCCGAGCTCGACCTGGATTCCATCGAGTCCAAGGGCTACTGCTTCCAGATCGACATGACGTGGCGGCTCCTGAACGCCGACCGCAGGGTGGTGGAGGTTCCCATCACCTTCACCGAACGCACCGTGGGACAGTCCAAGATGAGCGAGTCGATCTTCCGTGAGGCGGCCGTCAACGTCGCACGCTGGGGCTGGGAGAAGCGTCGCCGCCAGCTGAGGTCCCTCGTCCGCCGCTGACCCGACCCGGCCCCCGACGCTGCAGGGTGCCCTGCACACGGAACGCCCCGGCCCCTGTGACGGGGCCGGGGCGTCATCTCCCGCTGCGGCGGGGGCTAGCGCGCGCCCGCGCGCCGGCGCTTCTTGAGCAGATCCATCCGCTCCTTGAGCAACTCCTCGAGGTCCTCGAGTGAGCGACGCTCGAGCAGCATGTCCCAGTGCGTCCGCGGCGGCTTGCCCTTCTTGACCTCGACCGACGGGCCGTCGATGAGCTGGCCCTCCTGGCCGTTCTTACACATCCAGGAGCCGGGGATTTCGGCGTCGTCGGCGAACGGGACCTCGTACACCTCGCCGTTCTCCGTCTGGTACTTGGCCATCCGGCGGGGCGCGAGATCGGTGTCCCGGTCGGTCTCGTAGCTCACCGCGCCGAGGCGGCTGCCCCTGAGGACTCGATCTGCCATGCGAACTCCTTCTGCCGTGTTCGTCCGTCTGTCTAGGTGTGGCGACACGACGCTGCCGTGTTCCTGATGATGTAACGCCAGGTGACCCCCCAAATGTTCCCACGCGTCGAGGGCAGCAGGCCACTCGGGCACCGCCTCGGTACCCTGACCTCCGTGGACACCGACTCACCGGCCGATCAACCCCCGCCCCGGCGGGGCGAGGCCTCGTGCGCCTGGTGCGGACGTCCGGTCGACGAGGGCAACTCCGGCAGGCGGCGCCGGTACTGCCGACGCTCGTGTCGTCAGCGCGCGTACGAACAGCGACAGTCGCTGCGGCTCCGTGAACTACCCGAGGGGACGGTGGTGCTCTCCGAGGCCGAATCCGCCGATCTCATGGACCGGATGTTCCAGCTCCGGTGCGCGTGCGAGGACCTGCGCACCGCGATCGACGAGGGGGAGGACGCGGCCGAACTGGCCCGGATGTCCGACGACCTCGTGGCGGCGGCCCGGCGTGCCGAGCGCCTGAGGTGAGCCGGGCGGCGGCGGGTCGGGCCTCCCAGGTGAGCCGGGTCGGTGAGGTACTGGGGGGCTGGTGGCACCGCTGGCACCTGTCGGTCACGGGCCTGATCGTGGCCGCGCTGGCCGCCTGGTCCTCGCTCATGCCCTCGCTGCTGCCCCGCGCGTGGCACTACCAGGGACTCGTCACCGGAGTGTCCATGCTGGTGGGGTACGGGCTCGGCGTGGCACTGCGCACCGTCTGGAGGAGGCTGGTCGCTCCCCGCATCACCCTCGGCCCCACCGTGCTCGACCTCGGCGACCGTGCACTCGCCTTCGCACGGCTGGCGGCGCCCTACATCCTCGTGGTCTACCTCGTTACCGCCACGGCCACCGCGGTCCGGTGGCAGGACCAGGTGTCGGACCTGGTGGGGTCGCCCAGACCACCGTGGGGTGACTACATGCGCATCCCGTGGGTCGCCCTCGCCATCTTCGTGGTGCTGTTGGTCGTTTGCCGGGCGATCCGCTCCGGGTACCGGTGGCTGGTCCGCACCGTCCGTCGGAGGTTCGACGTGGGGGAGTACCCGGCGCGGGTCACCGGGATCGTGGTGGTCGCCGCCCTCCTGGTGGGGGTCGCCGAGGGCGTGGTGCCGAGACTGTTCTTCGAGAGCGCCAACCGGGTCTTCAGCGTGCAGAACGACGAGGACCTCCCCGGCGCCCGGCGTCCTGCTGTGTCCGAACGCTCCGGGGGACCGGGGTCGGTGGTGGCCTTCGACGATCTGGGGATGCAGGGACGACGATTCGTCAGTGGCGGAATCGGCCGCGAGCAACTGGGCGATCTGTTGGGGCAGGACGCGCGAGAGCCAATCCGGTTGTACGCGGGTCTGGAGTCGGCGGCGACGGACGACCAGCGCTCCCGGCTCGTGGTGGCCGAACTCGAGCGGACACGTGCCTGGGAACGCGGTTCCGTCGTGGTGGCGCCGACCACCGGCACCGGGTGGATCAACCCACACGCGGCGCAGGCCATCGAGCTCCTCTCCGGGGGCGACGTGGCGATCGTCGGTACCCAGTACTCCTACCTCCCGAGCTGGATCTCGTTCCTGGCCGACCGGGAGAAGGCGGAGACGGCGGGGCGATCTCTCATCGAGGCGGTGGTGACCTGGCGGGATTCCCTGCCACCGGGCAGGCCCCGGCCGGCCCTCTACGTCTACGGAGAGAGCCTCGGGACCCAGGCCGGCGAGGCCGCCTTCTCCGGGATCCGCGACATCCGGGCGACCGTCGACGGGGTGCTGTGGGTCGGTCCTCCGCATTCCAACCGGATCTGGCGCTCGCTCGTCGAACGACGGGATCCGGGCACCACGGCCACCGAGCCCGTCTACGCCGACGGCCTGCTGGTCCGGTTCTCCGAGGATCCGGGCGAGTTCCGTCGACGCAGCACCCCGTGGATCCCGCCCCACATCCTCTATGTCCAGCACGCGACCGACCCCGTGGTGTGGTGGACACCGGACCTGCTGTTCGACCGGCCGGCGTGGCTGGCGGAGCCTCCGGGGAAGGGGAGACACCCGGGGATGCACTATCTGCCCGTGGTGACCTTCTTCCAGGTCACCGCGGACCTGGGCAACGCGATCGGCGGATCACAGGGCTACGGTCACCTGTACGACCACCAGGTGCTCGACGGCTGGGCCACCGCCACGGGCCGGCCCGAATGGGACGACGACGAGTTCCAGCGCTTCGCCCGGCTCCACGCGATCGCGATGGAGCAGCAGTACCGGGGCTGAGAGTGGGCCCCGCCCGGGGTGTCGGGCGCCTACGGTTGTGCCCAGACCACCGAGCGAGGAGAACCAGTGAGTGACCACATCGCCGACACCCACGACGTGATCCGTGTCCGGGGAGCTCGGGAGAACAATCTGAAGTCGGTCAGCGTGGACCTGTCCAAACGACGGCTCACCGTGTTCACCGGGGTGTCCGGGTCCGGGAAGAGCTCGCTGGTGTTCGCCACCATCGCGGCGGAGTCCCAGCGGATGATCAACGAGACCTACAGCGCGTTCGTCCAGGGCTTCATGCCCACCCTCGCACGGCCCGACGTGGACCTCCTCGACGGACTCACCACGGCCATCGTCGTGGACCAGGAGCGGATGGGGGCGGACCCGCGGTCGACCGTGGGCACCGCCACCGACACCGGCGCCATGCTGCGGATCCTGTTCAGTCGCATCGCCCGGCCGCACGTCGGCGGACCGAAGGCCTACTCGTTCAACGTCGCCTCCGCCAGTGGCTCCGGCGTCCTCACGAAGGCGGACGGCACCCGGGAGAAGGCGGAGTTCACGATCACCGGTGGCATGTGCGTGCGCTGCGAGGGTCGGGGCAGCGTCTCCGACTTCGACATCGACGCGCTGGTGGACCGGTCCAGGTCGCTCGCCGAGGGAGCGATCACCGTTCCCGGGTACTCGATGGACGGGTGGTACGGCCGCATCTACTCCGGCTCCGGGTACTTCGACATGGACAAACCCGTGGGGGAGTTCACGGACGAGGAGATGCACAACCTCCTGCGGCTCGAACCGACCAAGGTCAAGGCCGACGGGATCAACGTGACGTTCGAGGGGTTGATACCCAAGATCCAGAAGTCGATGCTCGCCAAGGACGTCGAGGCGATGCAGCCTCACATCCGGGCGTTCGTCGACCGCGCCGTCGTGTTCACCACCTGTCCCGAGTGCGCCGGAACCAGACTCAACGAGGACGCGAGATCGTCGAGGATCGGGGAGTGGAACATCGCCGATGTCTCCGCCATGCAGATCACCGATCTGGCGGAGTGGCTGCGCGGTCTGGACGAGCCCTCGGTTTCGCCGCTGCTCGGTTCGCTGCAACACACACTGGACTCGTTCGTGGAAATCGGCCTGGGGTACTTGTCGCTCGACCGGCCGGCGGGATCGCTCTCCGGCGGTGAGGCGCAGCGGGTCAAGATGATCCGGCACCTGGGGTCCGCGCTCACCGATGTGACCTACGTGTTCGACGAGCCGTCGATCGGCCTGCACCCCCACGACATCCAGCGGATGAACCAGTTGCTACTGCGGCTGCGGGACAAGGGCAACACGGTCCTGGTGGTGGAGCACAAACCCGAGACCATCGCGATCGCCGACCACGTGGTGGATCTGGGCCCCGGAGCCGGAACCGAGGGTGGCGAGATCTGCTTCGAGGGGTCGGTCGCCGGGCTTCGGGAGAGCGACACCGTCACCGGGCGTCACCTCGACGACCGCGCGGGACTCAAGGACTCCGTCCGGTCCGCCTCCGGGGTGATGGAGGTGCGAGGCGCGACCGCGAACAACGTCCACGAGGTGGACGTCGACATCCCACTCGGTGTGCTGTGTGTGGTGACCGGTGTGGCCGGGTCGGGCAAGAGCTCGCTCATCCACGGTTCCGTCTCTCCCCGCGAGGGGGTCGTGGCGATCGACCAGACCGCGATCCGTGGGTCGCGGCGCAGCAACCCGGCCACGTACACGGGCCTGCTCGACCCCATCCGCAAGGCGTTCGCCAAGGCCAACGGCGTCAAGCCGGCGCTATTCAGCCCGAACTCGGCCGGGGCCTGCCCCACCTGCAAGGGCGCCGGGGTGGTCTACTCCGACCTCGCGATGATGGCCGGGGTGGCCACCACGTGCGACGACTGCGAGGGCCGCCGCTTCCAGGCGGAGGTGCTGGGGTACCAGTTCGGTGGCAGGAACATCGCCGAGGTGCTGACCATGTCAGTCGCCACGGCAGAGGACTTCTTCCGCGAGGGCGACGCGCGGATCCCGGCCGCCCACAAGATCCTGGTCCGCCTGCGTGATGTGGGACTGGGGTACGTGACCCTCGGCCAACCGCTCACCACGCTGTCCGGCGGGGAGCGCCAGCGCCTCAAGCTGGCGGCCCAGATGGCCGACAAGGCAGATGTCTACGTGCTCGACGAACCCACCTCCGGCCTGCATCTGGCGGACGTGGAGAACCTGCTGGGCATGCTGGACCGGTTGGTCGACTCGGGCAGGTCCGTGATCGTGATCGAGCACCACCAGGCCGTCATGGCGCACGCCGACTGGATCATCGACCTCGGCCCCGGTGCCGGGCACGACGGCGGCCGCGTCGTGTTCGAGGGCGCGCCCGCCGACCTCGTGGCCTCGGCGTCCACGCTCACGGGAGAGCACCTGGCGCGGTACGTTGTAGTGCCCGACTAGGGTCGGGGCTGTGCCCGCCAACCGATACCCCGAGATCGCGTTCGGCCCCGCCGCCCGCGCGCGACAGTCGGCGGTGGGCGTCACCAGGCCGTCGGTGAGCGACGAGTTCGCGCTCGAGGGCACGGACGCCGCGCTGATCCGCCGCGCCGACCACTTCTTCCTCTCGTCCATCACGGAGTCCGGGTGGCCGTACGTCCAACACCGCGGCGGACCGGCCGGGTTCGTCCACGTCTCCACGCCGACGAGGCTGGAGTGGCTCGAGTTCCGCGGCAACCGACAGTACGTCTCCACGGGCAATATCGACCACGACGGTCGCGTCTGCCTGTTCTTCGTGGACTATCCCACCCGCACGCGGCTCAAGGTGTTCGGGCACGCCCGGGCCGTCGAACCGGGCCAGGACCCGAGCCTGATCAGCCGGCTGCGGACGATGGGGGAAAAGACCTACACCGGGCACGTGGAGCGGGCGATCATCGTGGACCTCGTGGCCTCGGACGCCAACTGCAGCAAGTACATCACGCCCCGGTGGGACCGCGCGTACATCGATGACCTCACCGAGGTCCACCGTCGGCAGATCGACGAACTCCGCGGAGGATGAGACATGGGCACCATCGACGTCAAGCGTGAACTCCGCGGCCTCTACGGCGGGAAAGTCGGCTGGTTCGACGTGGTCGAGATTCCGACCATGCACTTTCTCATGGCCGACGGCAGTGGCGATCCCAATACCTCCGAGGACTACCGGGCCGTCCTCGAAGCCCTCTACACGACCTCGTACGCGGTTCGCGCGATCTGCAAGACCGACCTCGGCCGCCCTCACACCGTCGGCCCCCTCGAAGGCCTCTGGTACGCCGACGACCTCGGGGTCTTCACCGCCCGGGCCAAGGAGGCCTGGAGGTGGACCATGATGATCTGGCAACCGGAGTGGGTCACAGCGGACATGGTGGCCACCGCCGTCGGGAAGGTGACGACGACGAAGCCGGCCGTCGCGGTCGACCACATCCGCTTCGAGGAGTTCAGCGAGGGAACGGCCGTACAGACGCTGCACGTGGGACCGTACGACGCCGAGGGCCCGGTAATCGCGCGGATGCACGACGAGATCATCCCCGGCCGGGGCATGGTCGCATCAGGGCACCATCACGAGATCTACCTCTCCGACGCCCGCAGGACCGATCCCGCCAGACTGCGGACGATCCTGCGCCAGCCCGTGAGGTCGGCGGGGGAATAGTCACCGGTAGCGGGTAGAAAGGACCCATGGCCGGTTCCGACGGATTTCCCGATGCCTCGTCCGCCGAGGCGAGCAGGTTCGTCCGAGTGTCCGGACTCGTCGTCGACGAGGTCACCGCCACGACGCTCAAGGGCCATGCGGACCTGGGCGAGGACCACCTCACGGCGTGGGGGACCGTTCACGGTGGCGTCTACACCAGCATCGTCGAGTCCGCCGGGGGCGCGGGGGCCGGGTTCGCCGTGGCCGACCGTGGCCAGATCGCCGTGGGCGTCCACAACGGCACCGATTTTCTCCGGGCGTCGACCGGCGGACGGGTGGAGGTCGTCGCGGAAGCGCTGTTCCAGGGGCGAAGTCAGCAGCTCTGGGACGTCGTGATCAGTCAGTCCGGTACCGGCAAGGCGCTCGCGCGGGGCCAGCTCAGGCTGCAGAACGTGCCCCGGCCGGATCCCGCACCGCACGCATAGCCTCCGCCGCGTCGCGGGCGGGCCGGGTTCACGGCTTCCCCGCGCGCTCCAGAGCGGACACGACACTGCGCGCCAGTCGCCGCAGTTCGAGCAGGTCCTCCGGCGGCAGGTCGAGCTTCTCCAGCAGCGCGCACTGGATGCGGCCGGCCTCGTCGCGGAGTCGGTCACCCGCGTCGGTCAGCACCACGGTCACGCTCCGGGCGTCACCGCCCCCGCGGCGGCGGGAGACCAGACCGGCGGCCTCCAGTCTCGAGACCAGGGGAGAGAGCGTCCCGGAGTCCAGGAACATCCGCTCGCCCAGTTGCCCGATCGTCTGGCCCTCCTCCTCCCACAGCGCCAGCATCACCAGGTACTGGGGGTAGGTCAGCCCGGCTGCGGACAGCGCTTCCCGATACGCCGCGGTCGAGGCCCTGGAAGCGGCGTAGAGGGCAAAGCAGACCTGCTGGTCGAGGCGGAGATCGGCGTCCATCCACCCAGTGTCCCGCATAATTTGGTTGCGCACAATTCAATTGTGCGCAATACTCTTTCCATGAAGTACACCACAGGCAATCGACCGGTCGGACGCACCGGGACCTCGACGGTCCGTCGACCGGGACGGGCGGCCGAGGCGGTCCGCCACGCGGGACGATGGGCGCTGGGGGCGGCACTGCTCGGAGCCGGCGTGGGGCATCTGACCACCCTGCGGCAGGAGTTCCAGGCCCAGGTCCCCACCTGGGTGCCGCTGGATCCCGATTTCGTGGTCCTGGCCTCAGGGGTGGTCGAACTCGGGCTGGGTGCCGCCCTGATCCTCGCGCCGTCGAGGTTCCGGCCCGCCGTCGGGTGGGTAACGGCCGGGTTCTTCGTGGCGATCTTCCCCGGCAACATCTCGCAGTTCGTGACCGGCACGGACGCCTTCGGCCTCGACACCGACCGCGCCCGGCTCATCCGCCTGTTCTTCCAGCCGGTCCTGGTGGCCTGGGCACTGTGGTCCACAGGCGCCTGGCGGACCTGGCGGAACTCTCGCGGCTGACGGCCTACCCGGGCGACCTATACCCGGCGGGGGCGACCCGGGCTGTCTCAGGGCGCGGCGGAGGTGAAGAACCGCCAGATCTCGCCCGGGGCGTCGTACTCCGCCCCACCGTCCCCGTCCCACCTACCGGACAGGGTGGGGAAGGAGTGTCCCACCCGGTCCACCATCACCAGGCGCACCGGGTCCAGCCCTTCCCAGGTGATCGTCTCGGCGTCCCCGTCTGTGTGCCCCGGCGGAACTGTCCCATCGCCCGCGACCCCGTTGCGGTCGGCGAACCACGCCGCACCGTCGACGGCGGACAGGACATCTCCCCGGGACTTCGCGGACACACCCGATCCCACTCGGACCTCTCCTCCGTCGATCGGATTGATCGTGTCCTCACGCCCTTGGACAAACATGATCGGCACCGCCTCGCCATCCGCCGGGCAGTCCAGATTCCGGCGGGTCGGGGGGTTTGCCGCCACAGCCGCTACCGCGTCGACCAGGTCCGGAGCCTCGAGCGCCAGACGCATGGCCATGTGTCCGCCGCTGGAGAACCCCACCGCGTAGACGGGTCCGGTCGTGTCCAGCGAGTCGATCACCTCACGCATGAGCCCCACGTCGTCGAGACCCTTCTCCTTCGCGGGCCAGTCGCCCTCCCGACGGCATTCGTTCCAGTTGTTCTGATGACCGTCGACGTAGGCGATCGAGAACCCGTGCCGGTCGGCGAGACGCTCCAGCTCGGGCCCGATACCGTGGCGGATACCGGAGCCGGAGTCCCCGGTCCCGTGGATCACCAGCAGCACCGGCGCCGCCGGGTCCAGTGCCGTACCCGGGGGACGATAGGCGCTCCAGGTCCGCGTCACCTCATCGAGCACCACCGAGTGGCCGGACAGACCCTCGGAATCGTCTCCCGGGCCCACTACGGACGGCAGGGGATCCCCGGGGGGTGCCGCGCACGCGCCGACCACGGTTGCGAGGACGAGGCAGGCTGCGAGACCGAGCGTGGGGGGCGGACTCGGGTGGTTCATAGCTCGAGTCTGCGGCATGTGCATAGCCGCGGTTCCGGACTGACCGTGAGTAGACTCTTCTTCCATGCGTCCCGATGAATACCGGAGCCATGATGCTCTCGGCCTCGCCGAACTGGTCAGGGCCGGCGAAGTGTCCGCAGGGCAGCTGCTCGAGTCGGCGGCACAGCAGGCAGACGCCGTCAACCCGCGCCTCAACGCCATCGTCCGACGGATGGACCACCAGGCGCGCGGCCGGCTCTCCGAGACGCTCGACGGCCCCTTCGCGGGAGTCCCGTTCCTCATCAAGGATCTGGGACAGGACTACGAGGGCGTGCCGACCAGTGCGGGCTCCCGAGCCCTGTCGCGAACGGCAGCGACCGAGCACTCCACGGTGGTGCGACGATGGTTGGACTCCGGCCTCGTGATCTTCGGCAAGACCAACACGCCCGAATTCGGTGCCAAGGGCATCACGGAACCGGAACTCTTCGGACCGGCGCGCAATCCCTGGGACACGAGCAGGACCCCCGGTGGCTCCTCGGGCGGCGCCGCCGCGGCGGTCGCGGCGGGCGTCGTGCCCGTGGCCGGAGCCAGCGATGGCGGCGGCTCCATCCGCATCCCGGCCGGCTGTTGCGGTCTCGTCGGGCTCAAACCCGGTCGCGGGCTGGTCCCGATGGGCCCGGCGTCCGGTGAGGCGATGCACGGCGCGGCCACGAATGGTGTCGTCTCCCGTTCAGTCCGCGACACGGCGGCGATGCTGGATGTACTCGCGGGTGGGGAGGCGAGCGGCCCCTACGTTCCAGGGATGCCATCCGAGAGCTACCTCTCGCAGGTCGGGAAGGATCCCGGGCGGCTGCGGATCGGCGTGTGCACAGCATCCTCAATCAACTCGCGACCCCATCCCGAGGCCGTGGCGGCGGTCCACGCCGCAGCGGCGGCGCTGGAGGACCTCGGCCACCACGTTGAGATCCTCGACAAACAACCCGTCGACGACCTGGCGCTGGCCCGAGATTTCCTCGCGACCTGGTTCGTGTACCTGGCGTGGAGTGTCGACGACGCAAAAAAGCGCACCGGCAGCAGCGATCGCGACTTCGAGCTCGACACACAGATCATGGCGGCGCTCGGGAGGGCGCACAGCAGCGTCGAGTACGTCGACGCCGTGATGCGTCGGCACGCGTACGTGCGGAGCCTGTCCGAGTACTTTGAACGCTACGACCTGCTGATGACGCCGACCCTGGCCGACCTTCCGCCACACATCGGGGCGCTGGACACCCCGCGAGCCGCGCAGCGGGCGGCCGCCGGACTGCTCAGGACCCGCACGGCGGGCCTGCTGCGCCGCTCGGGCCTGGTCGAGTCGATGATCAACAACAACCTCAGCTGGATCCCGTACACCCAGTTGGCCAACCTGACCGGTCGGCCGGCGCTCTCACTTCCTCTGCACTGGACCCCGGAGGGAGTGCCCATGGGGGTGCAGTTCACCTCGCCGTTGCAAGGGGAGTCCATGCTCCTGCGTCTGGCCGGCCAGCTGGAGCAGTCGATGGCCTGGAAGGACCGGGCACCCGGAGCCAAGTGATCGATTCCGAGACTCCCGGGAGCCCTATTGTTTCGTCACCTGTGACGAAACAATAGGGCCTGGGGACACGAGGAGTCTGCCGACGGCCCACGATTTCGCTGACCGGAAGTACGGTTCACGTCCAGGGCGTCGTGGCCTGCAGGACCGCTTCCTGCAGCGCGCTGGTACGCAGCGCCGTGACGGCGTGGTACTCCGGATCGGCGACCATCTCGCTGAACGCGGCGCGGCTCGGATAGCGGACCAACAGAACCGCGTCCCAGTCCTGACCGGCTTCGGCGACCAGGGCCGTGGAGCCGTCGCCCGCGTAGAGAACCTCGGCACCGTAGCGCGGAAGGAAGGTCTCGTTCAGCGCCGCCGCGTACTGCGCGTAGTCGTCCCGTCCGTCATCGGTGAACCGGAGCAGATTGAGCATCACCACCGGACCGCCGGGGTCTTCGTCGAGGTAGCGCTTGAGGTCTCGTCCACGGGGATCAATGGCCATTGGTCCAGTATGGCGACCTCCGCAGCCGAGGAAGGCGCGATTGGCCGTCGCGGGGGCATCCAGGCCCGACTGCAGATGCTCCACAGTGCCGATAAGATACATTATGTAAAGTCAAAGGTGCCGAGTTGTCGATTGTGCGAACTCGACACCTCCCCGAATGGCTCGCAGCTCGTTCGAACTCGGGTTGCGCCTGACCTGCGAGCAGGTGCGCATCGCGCAGATGATCCGAGGTCTGTCCGATGTCGAACCCGGGCCGCAAACAGTATGCGAACGACTGCTCTGACCTGCGGCCCTTCATCAGGATTCGCATTTTCTGCGACACATTCGCAAATTCTGCGAAGCACATAAAAATCAGCCGGAACCCACACCCGCCCCCACTCCCAGGGCCGGCGTAAAGGAAGCCGTGCGCCATGGCGTCTTGGCCGGGCCACAGCCGGGAACTCGACACCTCGCAACCCGGCACTTGATCAGTAAGAATCTCGGACGTGGAAGAGGTTCCAGTGGATGCCTCTCGCCTGCTCGTCGGCCGCCACGACACGACACGACCCAATCAGCGCGCTCGTTCGACAGCGATCCGTTCGATGCGCGGCAATGCGATAGCCAGCACCGGCAGATATCCCGCCGCCCAGACCGGGGCGCCGAAGCTGAGAACACAGCCACCCGGCACCGGGATGACCTCGTGGCGCGTCGCGCTCACTCCGGCCACCTTCCACGCCCACGCCCGACGGTCCACGAACTCGGTGATCTCAAATGGCAGGGACAACCCCGGGATCGTCGTCACAGTCCCCCGCGCGCCGCTCGTCAACCCGGCGTCTCCGTCGACCCGTGCGCCCGAGACGGTGGGCCCCCACCGCGGCCAGGTCTGCACATCGGTGATGACCGACCACACCGTCTCGGGATCCACGGTCATCCGCAATTCGGTCGTCACCATCCCCCGGCGAAACGTGGGGCGGACCCGAAGCACCGAGCCCGGCTGTGCCACGGACGCGAGGCGGCTCATCGTCCGGTCAGCTCGTCCGGCCCAGGATGAGCCGGATCACCTCCTGGGGCGCGTCCCACTGCGGAAAGTGGCCGCACCGGTCGAACCAGTGCAGCGCGGCGTCCGGGAATGCTCGGGCGGCTCGGTGAGCCTGCGCCGGAACGGTCACGAGATCGCGACGCCCCCATCCGATGGTGACCAGTCCCGGGACCGTGCCCAACGGCGCGCCCTGTTGCTTGGGGCCCTTGGTCAGCGCGTCCATCGCCGCGCCTGTCGACGGGGAATCGGCCAGACCCGCCACGTCGGGCAGCACGGTCTGCGCTGACAGTGCCCATGGTCGAGCAGAGAGCTGCGCCAACAGGGCGGTCCGACTCACCGGATTGCCCAGGAGGGCAGGCAGCACGCTACGCAGGGCACCGACCAGTGCGATCGAGGGCCGCAACGTGGCGCTGAAGATGGCCAGCTCGCGATCGCTCCAGAACCCACCGGGATCCAACGCGACCGTGTCCCCACCGACTCCACGCCGGGCGAGCTCGAGCACGATCCGCCCGCCCATCGACTGCCCGGCGGTGGAGACACCGTCCAGGCCCTGCTCATCGATGAAGCCAGCGACCGAGTCGGCCAGCGAGGCGATCGAGACCTCGCCCTCCACCGGTGGGGTCTCACCGAAGCCCGGCAGATCGACCGCGATGACCTCACGGCTCTCGGCCAGTTGGTCGATGATGGGCTCCCAGGACCGCCAGCCCGCGCCGAGTCCGTGCACGAGCAGTAGAGGGCTGCCCGTCCCGCGTCGAACATGATGGAGCGTCATGTGAGCATCCTACGGATTATGGCCAGGTCGGCCGCCCGAGAAGAATTGCGATCGGGGCAGCGGTGACCGGTCCGAGGTAGCAGACGAGCGACGTCGGATGGAACGATGAGGCCATGCGCACCCCTGACGGCACGGACCGTGATCGAGATGACGACGGTCGCGCGCGCAATTCACGTCCCCGCGACGAACTGGGCCGCCCGCTGCCCCCGGGGAGCGTCGGGGTCGAGCGCATTCCAGAGGACCTCGATCTCACGCCCGCCGAGTCGTTGACCTGGGCGCAGGATCTGCTGGATCGAGGACTGGCCTTCAATGCCCACGAGGTTCTCGAAGGCGCGTGGAAGAGCTGCCCTGCCGACGAGCGCACACTCTGGCAGGGCCTGGCCCAGCTGGCCGTCGGCATCACCCACATCCAGCGCGGCAACGTCAAGGGAGCGATGACGCTACTCGAGCGTGCGGCCGAAGGTATCGGACATCAGGCCGGGCCGGCACCTCACGGAGTCGATGCGCCCGGACTGGTCACCTACGCCGACGGACTCATCGCTGAACTCCGGCGGGGCGCCGATCCCGCACCGGACCAGCTGAATCCGCGCCTGGTCCGCCCATCAACCCACCACTGACGTATCCCGGTATCGCCCCATGAAGAAAATCGCTCTCGCCATCTCACTCCTCGCGGCGCTGACCGCCTGTTCGTCCGACGACACCGCCGGGGGCGGGTCGACCGCCCCACCGCCCGCCGACGAGGCAGGGAATACGCCTCAGGGCGCGTTGGAACTGGCTATATCGCAGACCTGCACTCCCGGCTCGGAGCCGCGGTGCATTCCCGTCAACGGCGAACACGTCCTCGTGGCCCCCACGGCGTTCGAGCGCGCGGGCGTCGATTCCGCCAGCGGCGCACCGCCGTCCGGAGAGTCCGACATGATCACTGTGACACTCGACGGTGACGGAACCCGGGTGGTCAGCAGAATGACAGCCGAGGCGACGCACGCCGGAGACCACTCCCGGCTCGTGATGAAGGTCGGAGACCACATCATCTCCTCGGTACGAGTGCGGGGCGAGTTGCGAAGCGAGCAGCTGCAGGTTGCCCTGCCGCCGGGCGCCCCCACCGAGGACATCCTCGAGGACTTGAACGGCGCCGGCGAATAACTCGACGACCCTTCCCTTGGGGCTACCCGCCCTGTCATCCGTTCTATCCCCGGGCGCTACTCCCCCTCGGTCTCTCGGTCGCGTGAGCCCCGCGAATGATCCTCGGCGTACGCGCGGAAGATCTGCCGGGCAGTCGCCTCATCCCCTACACGGACGAATCCGCGCAGAGGGGCCGCCAGATTGTCCAGTGACTCCGCCAGCATCCGGGCGCCCACACCCGTCTCCGCGCTCGCTCTCGCGCCGGCCGCGTCGCACAGTTCCAGAGCGGAGTCCAGCTGGCGCGAGAGCGACTCTCTCGGATTCTCCTCCTGGAAGTAGTAGGTCTCGGAGTGCTGGTTCAGGTCCACGCTCACGACGTTGATCTCCGCGGCGAGCTCCCCCAGTACCCGGGTGACGGTCTCAGCGGGAAGGCCGGGAAGCGCTTCGGCGAAATCGGCCTCCGCCAGTCCGTGAAGTCGTAGGGCGAGCGCCCTGCGCCGGGTCAGCGGCGGATAGATCTGCATGAACCAGGTGAGTGCCGCGGTCAGCAGGGCGAAACCTGCCAGTGCCTGCACGGGCGCGAGTGCCCGGATCCAGGGTTGGATGGCCACCACGTCGCCGTATCCCAGTGTCGCCAGGGTCACCAGCGAGACGTAGATCGCTTCCACGAGATTCGGGTAGCGGCCCGGGTCGATACCCGGTGAATAGTTGAACCCGCCGGGGATATGCGGGAAGTAGATCAGCGCCCAGCCCAGCCCCTGCATCATTACCCAGACCAGAACCGTTGCCACCATGCCCGCGGGTCCGACTGCCGAACCGGGTCGGTGCCCGACTCGCCGCGACACCGACCAGAGGGCCGACATCACCGCATTGCTCAGCACCCCTTCCCCGCTGGGGTGCAGCAGGGCGCGGAACATGTCCACGAGCCCCACGACGATGATCACGGCCCCGACGATCGTCACGGCGATGTCCATTGACCCTCCACTCCACTCTCACCTTGAACCATTACCAGGCCTCCGACCCGCGCGCGGTCCCGCCCCCGGGGACCCGGTGCGGACGGACGGGAGATCACCCCGTCGCGATGTCAATGTTCGCCCACGGCCAGGGCCTGCCGAACCGCGGTGTCCACACCGTCATCCCACGGCTCACCGTGGCCGGGGAGTACTGATCGAGCTCCGGTGGCCGCGACAGAAGTCAGCGAATCGATCGCCAGGGCGGTGTCCGCGGTCGCCGCGGAGGCCACGATCTGCGGCCCGGTCGCACCGGTGTAGGGGTCGAGCGTGACGAGGGCGTCGCCGCTGATGACCGCATCGCGGGCCGGTAGTGCCACGATGCAGTGCCCACCGGTGTGGCCGGGCGCATGCATCGCGATCGGGTCGCCGGGAAGGCCCAGGTCCGCATCGACCGACAACTCCCCCGCGTCCTCGATCCCCTTGACTGTCAGCGCCCCCGCGGCCGCCATCCTCCCCAGCACGGGGAGCGACCGGGAGTGAGCGAGCGGGTACAGGAACCGGTTGCTCTGCGGGGTGTAGCTGTACGGGTGCGCGGCGAGTCGGACGTCGTACGGGTGCACGAGGACCGGAACGTCCAGTTCGGTCCGGGCCCGGCGGGCGAAACCCACGTGGTCGAAGTGTCCGTGGGTGAGCACCAGGGCACGGATATCGTGGGGTCGCCGATTCAACCGGCCCAGCGTCTCGAGCATGAGTCCCCACATTGAGGGGAGGCCCGCGTCGACGAGGGTGACGCCCTCGTCGTCGTCGATCAGATAGCAGTTGACGTGGGCGTGAGCCAGGCGATGAACCCGGTCGGCGACCTCGGTGGCGTGCACGGCGGTCCTCTCGTCGTCGTGAGGGCGAGCGTGGTCCGCGTCCGATGGTCTCGCAACCGGAGTCCGGAGACCGGGCGTGGACTCCGGCGCGACGGGCCCTGCCCTTCACCGGTCCCGGGGTCGGAGGAAAGCGCGTAGCGTCGGCCTCAACCACCGGAAGGTTGTGATCTCGACCCATGAACAACGTCCCCGACACCGCCGATCGAATCCTGGCCCGGGCCTCGGAGTCCGCGCACGGCCGCCACGCGGAGATCCTCGTCCGGGAGGGCCCGCTCCGCCAGTCGCTGCTGGCCCTGACCGCCGGCACCGAGCTGGAGGAGCACAATTCGCCCCCGGCGGCCAGCCTCTACCTGATCAAGGGGGCTGTCCAGGTGACCGGTGAGACGACGGTGGACATCGCCGCCGGTGAACTCCACACCCTCACCCACCACCGTCACGCGGTCAGGGCACGAGAGGACTCGGTCTTCCTGCTCACCACGGTCACCAGCATCGAGGGTCAGGGCAGCTACACCGAGCCGCCCTCCGCCTGACCGGCCATACCCCTGGCGCGGACCCGGAACGGGAGAGGACACTGGGTGGCATGCGCACCCGGCACGTCAGTACGGTGATCCGCCGCTCGCCCGCGGAGGTCTACGAGCTGGCCTCGGACCCCGCCACCCTCCCCTCCTGGGCGTCGGGGTTGGCCACCGCGGAGGTGGATGTGGAGGACACGGCTGACGGGCCGACCCTCGTCGTGGATTCCCCGATGGGCAGGGTCCGCGTGCGGTTCCTACCCCGGAACGACTTCGGCGTCCTGGACCACGAGGTCACATTGCCCGACGGCACGACCGTGTACAACCCGCTTCGCGTATTACCCCACCCGCACGGCGCCGAGGTGGTAATGACCGTTCGACAACTCAACGAGGACGACGACGAGTTCGAGCAGGACGCGGCAACCGTGGCGGCCGATCTGGACCGCCTCGGGAGCCTCCTCGAAGGAGATCGCCCCTCCACCGTCCGGGCGTCCTCCCGTTCCACCGTGCAGGCGGAGGTGCGTGAGGCGACGGCAGCGGACGCGACATCGCTCGGCGGCCTCCTCCACGACTTCAACTCCGAGTTCGACTGCCCCTCGCCGAGCGCCGCGGAGGCTGCGGATCGGTTCAGGCGACTACTCGATCGCGACGACGTCCTCGCCGTCGTCGCGCGACTCACCCATGGTGACGAGGCCGGTACGGACATCGGCTTCGCCTTCCTCACCTTTCGTCCCACTCCCCTGTGGGACGGGCCTCTCGCGCAGCTCGAGGAACTCTACGTCCACAAGGATTTCCGGTCGGGCGGGGTCGGTACCGCGATAATCGAACTCGCGCTGGCCGACACCTCTCGGCGAGGGTGCGAGGAGATCCTCATCAACGTGGACTCGGACGATGTCGATGCCCGGCGGTTCTACACCCGTCACGGCTTCTCGGACGTCGACCCGGACTCGGGCTCCGGCATGCGGTGCTATCTGCGTCAGATGTAGAGCTCAGGGCGGTGTCGTCGTCACCGCGCGCTACTGTCGCACTGCGTCACCCGCACTGCGTCACCGTCTCACCACGTGGCCAGCTCACCGGGGCCGCACGGTGAGGGACTGCGCGACGGTCCCGAGTGGGCCCCGGTGGTCGTGGATCACGCTCGAGGTGAGCCCGAGACCACCGGGGCCGAACGTCACCCGGGTGTCGAACCCGGTCCACTCCCCCTGCGGCGGCCGCACCAGATGGGCGGTGAGATCGATGTTCGGGAAGTGCACGCGCGTGGGGTCGGCCCGCACGGCCATTCCGTTGGCGATGTCGAACAACCCGGTCATCCGTGCCAGCGTGCTGACCTCCTCGTCGGCCAGGAGCGGCACATCCGTGCGGACCCAGTACCGCGATCGACCGGGACCTGTCGACTCACGTCGGACCTGCGCGGACGCGAGGTAGCCGCCCCTCCAGATCGTCGTGGGATCCCAGGGCGCCATCTCGTCGGGCCGTGGGATCGGATCGAAACCCTCACCGGCGATCTCCGCGGTGTCGCGGGGCTGCTGTAACCACGCACGTAGCCGGATCCCCGTCCGGTCCCCGTGACCGTAGGTGGCCTCCACGAGTTCGATCGTCCGGCCCGGCCGGACGACCTCCACCCGTACATCGACCACGTCCATGGGGACCACGCCCAACAGCTCGTACGACAACCGTGACACGACCATCGGGTCCTCGCGCCTCGAGGCGCAGTCCGACTCGAGTACGTGCACGAGCAGTCCGAGGGCCGGACCGATGTGCTGGGTCGACTCGTCCCACGCGCCACTGACGTGTCCCGTCGGACGGAACGTGTCCTCACCTAGCCGGTCGAAGTACGCCATCGCCTGCCTCCGGTCGGTGAGTGATGATTAACTGGGAGGGTACACACCGGCACCCGGGAGAGACCATGGACGACAAGGCCTACGACGAGTTCGCGACCCCGATCGATGACAGATACCTCGACGACTACACCGAGGGCGCGACATACCGGTTCGGCGAGGAGTCGGTGGACGCCGGGGAGATCGTGGAGTTCGCCCGCAGGTACGACCCGCAGAGCATCCACACCGATCCCGACGCGGCGGCCGCGGGCCCGTTCGGCGGGCTCATCGCGAGCGGATGGCAGACGGCCGCTCTCATGATGCGGTTGTTCGCCGACAACTACCTCACCAGTGTCGCGAGTCTGGCCTCACCCGGGATAGACGAGCTGCGCTGGGTGCGGCCGCTGCGTCCCGGCGACCGGGTGACCCTGGTCTGCGAGACGACGGGCGTGCGCCCCTCCAGGAGCAAACCGGACCGCGGGGTGCTCACCACGGATGTGACCCTGCTCAACCAGGACGGCGACCCGGTGCTGACCGCCACGGCGCTCAACATGGTCGCCCGACGCTGAGGCCCGTCAGAGCCCGGGGGTCAGGTGGAAGATCGGGAGATGCCTGGTCGTCCGTCCCGCGTAGATCTCATAGTTGGGCCAGACCTTGACGGCCGCGTCCCAGGCCGAGGCCCGTTCGGCTTCGGGGAGCTCTCGCACGTCGACCTTGAGCCTCGCACCGTAGACCGACATCTCGACCTCCCCGTCGCCCGCAGCACGGAGGTTGTGCACCCACGCCGGCATCTTCTCGCCTCCCCAGTTGGAGCCGACGATCACCAGACCGTTGTGCCAGGACGCGCAGAGCAGTGGTGTGCTGCGAAGCGCGCCGCTCCTGCGCCCCGGGACGTGGAGCGTGAGTGTCGGCAGGCCGGCGACCCGGAGCAGTGGAACCCGGCCATGCGTGATCCGCGTCATCCATCTGTCGACCGTCACGACGAGGTGGGAGTTCTCGCGTGTGGCGTCCTGGCGCCCGAACCAGACGGCCAGCGGGGTGAGGAAGTTGCTCATGGACGAACTCTAGGATGCCGGTGGTCCGCCTCGGGGGGCAGGGCGCTCTCCGCGATCGCGACCACCTGCACCGACTCGAGCCACCCCCGCCTCAGGCCGGCCTCGAGCGCCGCGAGGTGAAACGCCCACATCCGCCGATAGACGGCGTCGAAACCCAGGGCCGCCGCATCCCGTCCGCGGTGAGCGAACAGCTCCGACCACAACCGCACCGTCTCCGCGTGATGAGCAGTCGCCTCGACGCGTCCGCGCAGTCGCAGTCGGGGTGATCGTTCGATGGCTGCCACCAGTTCCGGCCAGGACACCAACGGACCGGCCTCCGAGACGTAGCGCGACTCCCACGCCGCGAGTTCGATGACCGCCGGCTTCGGTCGCTCCGCGCACACCACCGCCGAGATCGCCAGTCTGCCGCCGTCGGTCAGGAGTCGGTCGGCTGTGTTTACGACCTCTGTGTAGCCGGCGGGCCCCGCCGTGATGCCCGGGTCGACCGCGACCACCGCGTCGACTGTCCCCCGCGCCTCGGCCGGGCCACCCAGGTAGAGCGTGATCTCGTCGTCGAGACCGGCGGCGGCGAACCTCGACCCCAGGGCCGACAGTCTCTCCGTGGACGCGGTCATGGCCCGGACGTGGGCGCCGCGCTCGGCGGCACGCATGGGCAGCTCGCCCCAGCCGGGCGTGGCCACGAGCGCGCGGGCCCCGGGGCCGACCCCCGCCAGGGTGAGAAGGGTGTCGGCCGAGCGCCGCTGGGCATCTCCCAGGTCATTTCGCCTCGGCGGCGCCGAGGGGGCCTCGAGACGGACCACCTCCGTCCCGTCGTCCAGGCGAGCGCGGGTGCGCGCGCCGGAGGCGAACACGGCCCCCGACGTCGACATCGTCTCGTCGGTGTACAGCGAGGTGAGCGCACCGGGGACGGAGTCCTCGAGCTCGACCGCCACCGGCCCCCCGCGCCGACGACCGCCACCGGGGTTACCTCGACCCTCCCGGCCGTAGGCCCGTTCGCCCGGGTGCGCACAGTCGGCGTTGCCAGCGATCCAGGGGCCCAGGGCCCCGAGGGCCGCACCGAGGTCGGAGGCCGCCCACTCGCCGGCCATGAACGACTCCCCCAGTCCCACCACCCCGGCTGCGGCCAGGCGCGCCCAGAAGCGCTCCGGGTCGCGTAGGACGATGCGGACCGGGGCGTCGTACTCCCCGGCCGCGGTCGAATCCGGGTAGTCGATCCTCAGACCGAGCTCGCGGGTGGACCTCCGCAGTGCCTGCGCGACCTCACCGGCGGTCTGGCCGCCGATCCCGTCCGGCTCCGCGAGCGCGGGCCAGCGTTCGAGGTCGACCGTCTGCGGTTCGAGTCTGACCACCGGGTCCCTCCCTCTGGGGCGTCGTCACCGGGGACGGTACCGCCGTACGCCGCCGGTTCCCGTCAGGCGCGGCGGGGGCGACGGTCCCCCGCGCGGACCGGCATCGCGTGCACGGGATACCCCCTACCATTACGCTGGGGAGTCGTGTCCGGGTGTCACCCGCCCGGGCCCTGACCGTCGAGCCACCGCGCCCGTCACCACAAGACCACCCTCATCAGGAGCCGCCATGACCGAGCCCGCACACGACCAGGTCACCGCCACCGCACCTGCCGGCCGCCGGCACCGCGTAGTCATCATCGGTTCCGGCTTCGGCGGACTCTTCGCCGCCCAGCAGTTGGAGAAGGCGGACGTGGACGTGACGCTGGTCGCCAAGACCGGGCATCATCTGTTCCAGCCGCTCCTGTACCAGGTTGCCACGGGAATCCTCTCCGTCGGCGAGATCGCTCCGCCCACCCGGCTCATCCTCCGCGATCAGAAGAACGCCACCTGCATCCTCGGCGACGTCAACCGGATCGACGTGGCGGCCAAGACCGTCTACGCCACCGCCGGGCACATCGGATTCGACCTCGAGTACGACAGCCTGATCGTCGCCGCCGGAGCCAACCAGTCGTATTTCGGCAACGACCACTTCGAGCGCTGGGCCCCGGGCATGAAGACGGTCGACGACGCGTTGGAGTTGCGGAGCCGGATCCTCGGTTGTTTCGAACAGGCCGAGGTCACCGAGGACGAGGAGGAGCGCCGCCGACTCCTGACGTTCATCATCGTCGGTGCGGGTCCCACCGGTGTCGAGATGGCCGGCCAGGTGGCCGAACTGGCCCAACACACCCTGAAGAACACCTTCCGCCGGATCGATCCCGCCTCCGCCCGGGTCATCCTCCTGGACGCGGCCTCCGCGGTCCTGCCGCCGTTCGGCAACAAGCTGGGCAACGCGGCCCGGGCCCGGCTCGAGAAGATGGGCGTCGAGATCCAACTCAACGCCATGGTCACCGACGTGGACTACCACGGCATCGAGGTGAAGGATCCTGACGGTTCGGTCCGCCGCATCGACGCCACCTGCAAGATCTGGTCCGCCGGTGTCAAGGCCAGCTCCCTCGGCAAGATGCTCGCAGACCAGACCGATGCCGAGATCGACAGGGCCGGTCGGGTCCTGGTGCGCAACGACCTCTCGCTTCCCGGGCATCCCGAGATCTTCGTGGTCGGCGACATGATGAGCCTCGACAACCTCCCCGGCGTGGCACAGGTCGCGATCCAGGGTGGCAAGTACGCCGCGAAGCAGATCATCGCCGGTGTCGAGAAGGGCACGTCACCCGCCGAACGGCCGCCGTTCAAGTACTTCGACAAGGGCTCCATGGCCACGGTCTCCCGCTACAGCGCCGTGGTGAAGGTCGGCCGGTTGGAGATCTCCGGCTTCATCGCATGGGTCATGTGGTTGGTGGTTCACCTCGCCTACCTCGTCGGTTTCAAGAACCGACTCACGACCATGTTCTCCTGGGGCATGCACATGGGCGGCGAGCACCGCTCACAGCTCACGTCCACGCAGCAGTGGGTCTACGCCCGCCAGGCGATCGAGAGGGTCGCGGCCGACGAAGCGGCGCGATCCGCGAGGGAGTCCGAGGAGAACGCGCGTACCGGGGCCCGGTGATCCGCTGCGGGTGTCCTGAGACGGACACGGCAGCGCCGGACGGGTGAGGGGCGCGCGGCGGGAGCATCTCCCGCCGTGCGCCCCTCACCCGTCCGGTAGCCCCTACTGGAGGTTCGCCAATCGGACCTGTCCCACGGCAGCCGTCCGCCCGTCGTCCCCGGTGATCTCCACGCGCCAGAGCTGTTGACTGCGGCCCCGGTGCACAGGGGTGCCGGTCGCCGTGAGCGTGCCCTCGGTGACCGCGCGGAGGAAGTCGGTCGAGTTGTTGACGCCGACCACCTTGCCCTCGCCCCCGAGCCAGACCGCGCCCGCGACACTCGCGACCTCCTCGGCGATCGCGCAGTAGACACCGCCGTGCACTATCCCGTAGGGCTGGTGAAGATGCGGACCGATCTCCACCGAGACCACGACCCTGTCGGGAGTGATCTCGACGTACTCCATGCCGATCCCGCCACCGAAACCGGCACCGGACCGCCCTCGGACCATCTGGATGAGCTCGTTCTCGACCGCCTCGGACATAGAACCTCTTTCTGCAGGCCCGGGCCGTCCGGGCGATACGGGTTCCGACGCTACCGCGCGGCCGACTTCCCGGAGAGGGGTCCCGGCCCCTCAGCGAACCGAGCGCCAACCCCTGTCCCGCACGGGGATCGGCCCCGCCCCGGGAGTGCGCGGCAGGGCACTACGCCTGCGCACCGCCAGACCGGAATCATGGAGCGCCTGCAGGACCATCTGGCCCCGACGGTAGCCGACCTCGGGGCTCGTGTCGGCAAAGGTCGGGACGATGGTCGCGGCGCCGAGGACACACTCCCCCACCACCGACCAGAGCGTGTCGACGCTGCAATTGCTCACCAGGGCCAGGCCGTCGAACACAGGACCCAGGGTGATGCGTGAGCGACAGGCGAGCCACTGGGCGAGCGCCTGCTCGCACGGCAGGACCACCGTCCCCGGCGAACCCGCCGACTGGTCGTCTCCCAACACGCGCAACGTCGTGTCCCTGACACCCGCCCAGTCGAGCCCACCCTCGATGTCGGTACGGACCGCCAGGTTCTCCGCACCGGTGTCCCATACGCGGCCGATGGTCACGAAACTCGCGACCGCCCGGCCGATCACCCCGTGCGCGAACGCATCCGCGACGAGGTAGGTCGAGAAGCGGATATCCCCGGACTCGGCGAAGTAGTTGCGGAACATCATCTCGACACGCCCGCCCTCGACGGCCTGCTCCAGCGGAACCCATCGGCGCCGGGACTGCGAACCCAGGTCCGCTATCGAGTAGAACTTCGGGTACCCCGGTCTGAATCCGCCGAGCACGTCCACCGTGTCGTCGAACACCGTGCGCGTACCCACCAGCCGTGTGGGCAGCGTGGAGCTGGTCATGTCTGCTCTTCCCCCTTGGTGATGTGCCTGTGACGCGGCCGGACACCTGCCTGCAGGTGCCGGACCGCGGCGCATTTCCCCCCGTTCCGCGGTGGCACCGGTGTCCCGGCTCGGTAATAAGTGATACAACACACCACCACCCACGACCAAGGGATTTTTGCCGGCCAGGGCAAAGGCTGCACTCAGTGCACGACTGACTTGTCAGCAAACGCACAGGTTCCGGCGCCCCGGCCGAGCGGTCTCGATCTCTTATCGACGCAGGTCCACTGCCTGTGGTGGCGTCGACTAGTCTTGGAGTCATGAGTACTGAGCGCGAGGACGCGCAGCCGACCTCCGGCAACAACGGGACCGCCGACATCGGAGTAACCGGACTCGCCGTGATGGGTTCGAACATCGCCCGGAACTTCGCGCGACACGGATACACGGTCGCGGTCCACAACCGTTCCGCCGGAAAGACCGACGCACTGTTGAGCGAGCACGGTGGCGACGGGGACTTCGTCCGCACCGAGACGATCGAGGAGTTCGCGGCTGCGCTGCGTTCGCCCCGACGTGCACTGGTCATGGTCCAGGCCGGGGCGCCCACCGACGCGGTCATCGACGCTCTCGCGGACGCCTTCGACGAGGGCGACATCATCATCGACGGGGGCAACTCGCTCTACACGGACACGATCCGGCGCGAGAAGGCCATGGCCGAGCGCGGTATCCGATTCATCGGCGCCGGCATCTCCGGGGGCGAGGAGGGCGCCCTCGAGGGGCCGTCCATCATGCCGGGCGGCCCGGCCTCCAGCTACGCGGTCGTCGGGCCGATGCTCGAGGACATCTCCGCCAAGGTCGACGGCACCGCCTGTTGCACCCACATCGGCGAGGACGGCTCCGGTCACTTCGTGAAGATGGTGCACAACGGCATCGAGTACTCGGACATGCAACTCATCGGCGAGGCCTACCACCTCCTCCGGGGCGTGGCCGGGATCGAACCCGCGGCCATGGCCGAGACGTTCCGGGAGTGGAACACCGGCGAGTTGGACTCCTACCTGATCGAGATCACCGCGGAGGTGCTCGCCCAGGTGGACGCGGAGACCGGGTACCCCCTGGTCGACGTGATCGTGGACCGCGCGGGCCAGAAGGGGACCGGTCGCTGGACGGTCAAGTCAGCCCTCGACCTCGGGGTCCCCGTGACCGGCATAGCGGAGGCGGTGTTCGCACGCGCGCTGTCGAGTTCGGTGCCCCAGCGCGAGGCCGGCCTGGCCCTTCCCTCCGGCACGGTGTCGACGCCTGCCGAGACCGGCGCTGACTTCGTCGAGGATGTGCGAAGGGCCCTGTACGCCTCCAAGGTCATCGCCTACGCCCAGGGGTTCGACCAGATCACCGCAGCGACCGCCGAGCACGGTTGGGATGTGGCGCGCGGCGACCTGGCGACGATCTGGCGCGGCGGCTGCATCATCCGTGCGACCTTCCTCGATCGCATCCGGGAGGCCTACGCGGAGAACAGCGACCTGCCGACGCTCCTGGCCGCCCCGTACTTCGCCGAGGCCCTGGCGGACTGCGTCGACAGCTGGCGGCGGGTCGTCACCACAGCCGTGGCGGCCGGTATCCCCGCGCCCGGGTTCGCCGCGGCCCTGGCCTACTACGACGGGCTGCGGACGGAGCGCCTGCCGGCGGCACTGATCCAGGGGCAGCGCGACTTCTTCGGCGCCCACACCTACCTGCGGACCGACCGCGAGGGCAGCTTCCACACCCTGTGGAGCGGCGATCGTACGGAGGTCCGGGTCTGACCGGGCCGGCTCCGACCGATCTGGGCCGTCTACTCGCCGGGCTCGGCGTGGAGGTCCCGATCCGGCACGCCGTCTCCACGGTCGTCGACGGTCCGGCCAGCGCGATCCAATCCGCCGCTCTCGAGGACGCGGTCGCCGGGCACGACCTCCTCGCGGTGGCGCCGACAGGCTCCGGCAAGACCCTCGTGTTCGCGATCGCGGTGACCCACCGGCTTGCCGGGTCGCCGAGCGTTCCCGGTCGGCCGCGTGCGATCGTGGTCGCCCCGACCCGTGAGCTGGCGGTCCAGAACGGGGAGGTCCTCGCCGAGGTCGGAGCCGGCGCCGGATTGCGCGTCGCCACGTTCGTCGGTGGTCAGCCTCTCGCGACCGACCGTCGATCCCTCGTGCCCCCTGTCGATGTGGCGGTGGGCACCCCGGGCCGCCTGAGTGACCTGATCCGCACGGGCGCGCTGTCCACCGTCGATGTGACCGTCCTCGTCCTCGACGAGGCGGACCATCTCCTGGGCCCGTCCTTCGGGGAGCAGACCGCCGTTCTCCTGGAGCAGTGCGGCGACGCCACGCTCCTGTCCACGACGGCCACGGCGGACACCGTCGTCGAGGACGGGTTGCGTAGCCGACGACCCGGGCTCCGGATCCACCGCGTGGACTCCCCCGTCGACCCAGGGCCGTCACGGTCGGTCGCCGCCACCGGGGCTCCCCGCCGGCTCGTCGTGGTGTCCGCACCGGACCCGGACAGCTGTGCGGTCGCTCTGGCCTCCCGCTGCCGGCGCGCGTTGTTCTTCGTACCCCGCCGCGACGCGGTCGAGCCGTTGCGCGCGTCCATCGCGGCGACCGGTGTGACCGCTGGTGGGGTCGCGGGGTCGGCATCCCCCACCCGGCGAGCGGGGGCCTTCGCCGACCTCGCGTCGGGAACCGTCCGGGTGCTCGTGAGCACCGACCTCGCCGGGCGCGGTCTGGACCTCGACGGGGTCGGCCACGTCGTCCATGTGGGGCCTCCCCATTCGGTGCAGGATCTGGTCCACCGCTCCGGCCGCACCGGGCGGGGGGACGACGCCGCCGGGGTCGTGGCCGCGATCGTGCGTCCGTCGGAGGTGGCCCGGATCAGTGCGCTGGCCGGCGAGGTCGGTATGACCGTCGAGCCCGTCGACTTCACCGGGCGTGACGCCCTGCGCCGCATCGACGAACTGTTCGGTCCGGAGATCGCGCTACCACGGCGTCGGAGGGAGTCCGCACCGCCCGCGCGTTCCCGACGCCCCGCCCGATCCCGTGTACACCGCCCCAAGAAGAAGCGGCGGTCGTGAGCGCGGGACACCCTCCCGGCACACCGGCCCTCGTCCCCGAGTCCCTCTGGAGGGAGCTCGAGCAGCGGCATACCGCGGTCGTGGACGAGCTCACCGTCGACCACCTCGGTCGTCGCCGCCGCGGCGAGCCACACCCGGTCGTCGATTTCGTGTTCACCTACTACCGGACGAGTGTCGCCACCGTCCGGCGGTGGCACCCCGGCCCCGCGATGATCCTGGAGAACGCCCATCTGACCGAACGAATGGACTGGCGGCACTATGAACGCGCATCCCTGCACGGTCGGGTGGGTCTCATGGTGGACCCCGCCTCCGTCCTGACCCGGTGCGGGCGCCGCATCGACCGGGCACGCGATGTCGTGGGCTCCACCGCCTCGCGGCCCGGAGCGACCGGCTGTTTCGGCCTTCACGAATGGGCGATGCTCTACGGGAGCGCAGAGGAGGACATCCGTCATGATCGGATTCCCCTGCGCGTGTCCCACGCACGGATCGACCGGGTGGTCGGCGAATCCCGCCTCCGGTGCACCCACTTCGACGCCTTCCGCTTCTTCACCGACGCCGCCGCACCCCTCAACCAGGATGTCCTCGACCGCGAGGGGCAGGCCCGGAACGAGCAGCCGGGATGTCTACACGCCGGTATGGATCTCTACTCGCACGTCGCGGGGATGGAGGCGGGTGCCCCCGGTGAACTCCTGCTCGACGCACTCGTGGCCGCCTTCGATGCCCGGGAGGTCGACATGCGTTCCTCCCCCTACGACCTGTCCGCCTGGGGACTCGACCCGATCGCGGTGGAGACTCCCGAGGGTCGGGCGGAGTTCGTCGCCTATCAGCGTGGGTGGATCCGACGCACCCAGGCGCTCCGGGCGAGGTTCCTGGACGCGGTCGGGACCCTGGAGGCGACGATGTGGAACGGCACCGGTGGAGCGCAACCGACCCCGGTCACGCCGGGGTCGCGCCGAACAGAGCTATCGCCACGTCGGTGATCACCCGGCCGAACTCGGCATAGGCGTCATCGCCGGCCGTGGCGGTGCGCAGGACCAGCCCCATGGTCCGGCCGGGTTCGGGCGCGAGGAATCGGGCGACCCCGATCGCGGGGTCCCGACTCTCCGGGCCCACGGCGGACTCCGGGACGATCGTCACCCCGAGCCCGCCTGCCACACAACGGACCGCGGTGGTCAGCGAGGCGGTCCGGGACCCGCCCCGGCCCAGGATCGGTGCCGAGACCCGACGACACAGGTCCACCGTCTGGTCGCGGAGGCAGTGCCCCTCGTCGAGCATCAGCAGCGGGAGGTCCACCAGTGCCTCGAGCGAGAGGTCGTCGCGTCCGGCGAGCGCGTGCCGGGCGGGAACGAGGAGGGCGAAGGGCTCGGTGTAGAGCGGTATCCCGATCACCCCGGACATCTCGGTCGGGACGGCCATGATCGCGACATCGATCGCCCCTGAGCGCAACTGGTCGACCAGTCTGGCCGTCTGATCCTCGACGATCCTCGGCCGAAGATCCGGGAAGCTCTCGGCCAGCGCCGGGAGGAGACCGGGCAGGAGATAGGGCGCGGCCGTGGGGATCACGCCGATGCGCAGGTCGCCCGACAACGGCCCCCCGCTGCCGGCGGCGATGTCGGCGACCGCGTCCATCGCGGTGACGGCGGTGCGCGCGTACGGAAGGAGTTGGTGTCCGGCAGGGGTCACGAGCACGGTCCGGGTGCTCCGTTCCACCAGGTGCACTCCGAGACCGTCCTCGAGGGTCGCCAGGGCCTGGGACAGGGACGGCTGGCTCATGCCGAGGTCTTCCGCTGCGCTGCGGAAGTGGAGTCGTTCCGCCACCGCGAGCAACACCCTGAGCTGGGTCACGCTCGGAACGAAACGGTGATTGGCCATGGCGATGAGTGTAAGACCATTGATAGCCCAAAGTCGACGATTATTCGCTCGCCCCTATGAGTGATCTTCGCCTCATTAGGCTTTACCTCTCACTGGACGTCGGGCATAGTCGGGCATGTCCGTTCCCACACGGCCCCAATCACAGGAGGATCACATGGCACTTCTCACCATCGGAGACCAGTTCCCGGACTTCTCGCTCACCGCCCTCAAGGGCGGGGACCTGCAGGCGGTCAACGCACAGCAGCCCGAGGACTACTTCGAGACGGTCACGAACCAGTCCTACGCCGGCAAGTGGCGCGTGATCTTCTTCTACCCGAAGGACTTCACCTTCGTCTGCCCCACCGAGATCGCCGCGTTCGGCAAGCTCGACGAGGACTTCCAGGACCGCGACACGCAGGTCCTCGGCGGTTCGATCGACAACGAGTTCGCGCACTTCAACTGGCGCGCGACCAACGACGAGCTCAAGGGAGTCCCCTTCCCGCTCCTGTCCGACATCAAGCACGAGCTCATCCGGGAGCTGGGCGTGGAGAACGCCGACGGTGTGGCCGATCGCGCGACCTTCATCGTCGACCCGGACAACGTCATCCAGTTCGTCTCCGTGACCCCGGACGCCGTGGGTCGCAACGTGAACGAGGTCCTCCGCGTCCTCGACGCCCTCCAGTCGTCCGAGGTCTGCGCCTGCAACTGGCAGAAGAACGACCCGACCAAGAACATCAACAAGATGGACATGCTGCAGGAGGGCATCAAGTGACCATCGAGAACCTGAAGTCCGGACTCCCCGAGTTCGCCAAGGATCTCAAGCTGAATCTCGGGTCGCTCGCGCGCTCCACGGAGCTGTCCCAGCAGCAGCTCTGGGGCACCTTCCTGGCCACCGCCGCGGCCACCCGGTCGGAGACCGTGCTCTCCGAGATCGCGGACGAGGCTCGTGAGAACCTGTCCGACGAGGCGTTCAACGCCGCGCTCGGCGCCGCGTCCATCATGGCCATGAACAACGTGGCCTACCGTGCCAAGGAGTTCCTCGGCGACGACTACACCCAGGTCCGGATGGGCCTGCGGATGAACATCATCGCCAACCCGGGTGTGGACAAGGCGGACTTCGAACTGTGGTCCATGGCCGTGTCGACGATCAACGGGTGCGAGAACTGCACCGCTGCGCACGATGACGTCATCCGCAAGGAGGGCGTCACCAAGGAGCAGGCCTGGGAGGCCGTCAAGATCGCAGGAACCATAGCCGGCGTCGCGCAGGCCGTCGAGATCCACGCGAACATCTGACACCGCTGCTAGGCCAGCCGAGCGAGGGCCCCGTCGACAGGTCGACGGGGCCCTCGTCGTGCCTCCCGGGCCGTCCCCCGCGAGGTTGCACTCCCTAAATCGCTCGAACAGGACTAGGTTCGGGGTCAGAGAAGTGGAAAGATCTTTCACTCCGACCCACACAGATTTGGAGATGCCATGACCACAGGAGGCACCCCGTCAGGAGGCGGGTACCCGAACGACCCGTACGGCTCAGACGCCGGCCAGCAGAACTGGGACGGGCAGCAGCAGTACGGCGGCCAGGGATTCGGACAGGAGCCCTACCCCGATCAGGGTCACGGCCAGCAGGGCTACGGCCAGCAGTCGTACGGGGACCCCGCGTACGGTTCCGCGTACCCCTCGCCCGGCCAGGGCGGCGGACCGTCGATGACCGGCAAGGTCTCCGCCACCGACGCGATCAGCGCCGGCTGGCAGATGTTCAAGAACAATCCCCTGCCCTGGGTGCTGATCGCGCTGGCCATGTTCGTGGCCAACGGGATCGCCAGTTCGATCTCCAACTCGCAGTCGATGTCGGTGGCGTTCGTCGGCACCATCCTGACGGTGGCCGTGAGCTTCCTGTTCCAGGCTTTCGTCATCCGGGGTGCACTGCTCGAGGTCGACGGTCACAAGCCGGAGATCGGCGACTTCTTCAAGCTGCACAACTTCGGTGCGTTCGTCATCGCGGCGATCCTCGTGGGACTCGCCACGACGGTCGGCTTCATCCTGCTGATCATCCCCGGATTCGTGGTGGCCTTCTTCCTCTACTGGACGCTCCACTTCGTCGTGGACCGGAACATGACCGCGATCGATGCCATGAAGTCCAGCGTCAACGCCATCAAGTCCGACGCCGGAAATCTGCTCGCCCTGGCACTGCTCAACATCCTCGTCGTGGTGGTGGGTTTCCTGGCTCTGTTCGTCGGTCTCCTCGTGGCTGTCCCGGTGGTCACACTGGCATCGGTGTACGCCTACCGCACCATCACCGGCCCCAGCGACTTCTCGCGCACCGCCACGAGCACCGTCTGATCCCGGGCGGCGCCGGACCGCAGGGCGCCTCGCACCTCGCTCCACCGACGACAGCCCCCGGCGTCACCGCCGGGGGCTGTCGTCGTATTTCTCACACACCGCTCAGCTGGGCGTGTCCAACCGGGGCTCCTCGGCCTCACGCTCGTGCACTGATGCGCGCCGAACCGCCCAGACCGTCGCGACGAACGCCAGCACGGCGAGCGGCCACCCCATGGCGATCCGCGCGGCTCCGAGCCAGTTGACCTCGTCGTTGAGATACAGCGCGTACTGCAGGACCGCGCGTATCGCGAAGAGCCCCGCCCAGATCCAGGTGGCGAACGCGTACCAGCGACGCGCGTGCGGGTCCCGACGCCAGGCCATCCCCTTGCCGTCGAGGAACCCCCAGATCACGCCGACGAGTGGCCACCGCGCGAGCGCGGAGAGCGCGAACGCGCCGCCGTAGACCGCCTGGGTGATGATCCCGTACAGGAAGTAACCCTTGGCGCTTCCGGTGCGCCAGGCGATGAAGACACAGATGGCGACCCCGATGAACCCGGACACCGCCGGCTGGGGGTTGTCACGCCGGACCAGAGACCAGGCCAGCATCGCGACCGCCACTCCCAGGGCGGACCACATGGCCACCGTGAGTCCCCAGATCCCGTTCACGGGGACGAAGGTCAGGATGGGTATCGACGAGAAGACGAGTCCGCGGACTCCGCCCATCTGCTCGATCAGCGACGCGTCGGGGTCACCGAACGCGGACGTGCGCCGTGTTCCCGCACCGTCGGCGGACGTCTCCCCCGTGGGCTCTTCCGCGGCCCGGTCAGACTCTGTCACGCTTCTCCTCTGCGTCCCGCGACCGGCTGGCCGCTGAGCAATTCATAACGCGGATTGAACATGATCTTCTGTCCGTCGCGGACGCCGATCCGTCCGGTGACCTTGAGGAAACGACCGGTATCGATACCCGGGATCGACGTACGCCCGAGCCAACACACGTTCACCGCTCCCGAACCGTCGTACACCTCGGCGGTCACCCCGAGGCAGTGCTCTCCGCCGCCTGAGAGAACCGTGCGCACCCGGCCCACCAGTGTGACCCGGTGACCACGCTCCGCGTTCGCGACATGGCAACAGCCTGTGCCTCGCACCACGCCTGCCAGGTCCGCGGCGTCGCGGGAGTCGAGGGATTCGGTGAGCCGGGCGGACAGGCCTCGGATCAGACGCGTCATGGTGGTGGACATCGTTGCGGTCTCCGTGGGAGGGACGATCAGAGCTCGTCGGAGCTTCGGAGCCGGTCCATGGCGCTGCCGTCCCTGCGTGGCTGCGCCGACGGGTTCTTCGGCCGGGCCTGTGCGTCCTGTGCCGGGGCCTGTGCGGGCGCCTGCTCCTGTCGCCCCGCGGCCTGGGCCGGGGCCTGCTGCCCCGCCCCCATCTGCTGCTGGTAGGCCTGCGCCTGCTGCTGCGCGGCCAGTTGTGACTGGGCCTTGACCAGCGCCTGCTGGATCTCGTCCGGAATGGTCAGCGGCAACTGCTCCCGGACGGGCATCGGCCCGTCGCCACGATTGATCAGGAGATGCTGGAACACCTCCCTGCCCTCGTCCGCTGCCTGATCCGCAAGTTCCGGCGTGGCCATGATGCGCACCTCGGCGGTCCACCGGTGACCGTCGACCCCGATCGCGCGGAACACCGCCCCGGGCATGATGGCCACCAGTTCACGACCCCACGGCCCGTCCTCGATGGACACCTCGGCGCCCTGTCCCTCGAGCTGCTCACGCATTCCGGTGACCATGGTCCGCCACTGCCCCGCGGTCTTGGGGGCGGCGAATGCACGGGGGATGACCCTGGACACGCCGGTCACGACGTGGAACTCAGGTTGGCCGTTGGGATCCAGTGCGACGTTCAGATCTCGCCCCTTGGGCACACCGATCACCAGCGAGCCGAGATCCAGGTGTCCGTAGCCGAGGTCGGTGTAGTAGCGCGGGACGTCCGCCACCGCCGAACGGTCGTGAGGGCCCGTCGTGGACGGCCCGGAGTCCGCGGCCTCCGCGGCGGCGGCGTCGCGGTCCCCGGTCACCGACTTCTTGCGTCCGAACATGGTCGAATCCTCTCCGCGTGCGACCCGGCCCCGGTCGGGACCGTGCCTCCTGACGCTACCCAACCACGTCACCGCCGGTCAGGTCAGGCGGTGGTGGCCTCCGGTCGATCCGTGCCCTCGGCCACCGCGGTCGGTCTCCCCGAGTTCGGCGACCTCGAGCACATCCCAGAGTTCGACCCTCTGGATGATCAACTGAGCGATACGGTCACCGCGACCGATGGTGACCGACTCGGACGGATCGAGGTTGATCAGGTTGATCTTGATCTCCCCTCGGTACCCCGCGTCGACGGTGCCCGGTGCGTTGACGATCGAGAGTCCGGCACGCGCGGCCAGGCCGGACCTGGGATGCACCAGACCCGCGAATCCCTCCGGGATCGCGACGGCCACGCCCGTGCCCACCAGCGACCGCTGCCCGGGCGCGAGTTCGCAGTCCGCGGCCGCGTACAGGTCGATACCCGCGTCCGAGGGGTGGGCCCGCGACGGCACGGGGAGACCCGGGTCCAGTCTCAGTAGTCTCAGCGGCCCGCCCGATCCGGCCTGGTGATCCGAGTTGCTCATGTGGTCGCCGCCCTCCTACCGGGCAACGCCCGGGTGATGGATAGTCTTGATGTCGTGACCGAAGAAGATCTCCGACCGTCGCCCGACCGCGTCCCACGCCCGGTTCACTCGGAACGTCTCCGGGTGCCGGCCTGGTGGTGGGTGGGCCTCGCCGCCGTCACCGCCCTCGTCCTGGCCTTGTGCTTCACGCTCGGGGCACGCTGGTGGATGTGGCTCCTGGCGGTGGTCGTTCCCGCGCTGTTCGGTTGGCTGTTCGTGACCGTGGGTCGCGAACGGGTCGAGGTCGAGTCCGACGGGCAGGGCGACGGGACCCTGTACGCGGGGCGGGCGCGGTTGCCCTTCGACGCGATCTCGCGAACCGCCGTCGTGCCGGCGACCGCGAAGCAGGCCGCGATGGGGCGTCAGCTCGACCCGGAGGCGTTCGTCGTACACCGCGGGTACATCCCCACGATGGTGATCGTCGTCCTGGACGACCCGCTGGACCCCACGCCGTACTGGTTGATCAGCACCCGCGACCCCGAGGGACTGGCCGCGGCGCTGCCGGACAACCACTACAGCTGACCGCCTCAGCCGGCGCAGTCCACGCAGATCGGCAGGCCGTCCCGCTCCTCGGCGAAACGGCTGCGGTGATGGACGAGGAAGCAGTCGCCACAGGTGAACTCATTGTCCTGCTCGGGAACCACACGCACGGTGAGTTCCTCTCCGGAGAGATCCGCACCGGGGAGTTCGTAGGACTCGGCGGTATCCGTCTCGTCCACGTCGACCTCGCCGGTGGCACCCTCCGCCCTGCGGGCCTTGAGTTCCTCCAGCGAATCACCGGCCAGCTCATCAGCTTCGGTCCGGCGGGGTGCGTCGTAGTCGGTTGCCATGAGTCTCTTCTCTAGCGGTCTGGTGACGAGGGTGGGCGGTTCGATCGTTGACCGACCGGCGCACGCATATTAACGGAAACCAGCAGGGATTTCATCCGAGCGGCCGGACTGTGTCCCCGCCGGGTTCGGGAAAGCCCGGCGATTACAGTGACCACAGGGACCCGAACAGGGTTCTCGCACCGCGACACCTGCAGGAAGGACCCTCATGGTCGTCCACCTCAGCGCCCAGGCGACCCCCAGTCCGACCCCCACTCGGGGGATGGGTCGTATGCGCAGCCCCTACATCTTGTTCGTGGTGGCCGCGGTCATCCTCGGCGGCCTGGTATGGGCCTCCGCCCTCCGGGGCAGCGACGCCGCCACGCAGGCCGCGGCGTGCCCCGTGACGCCCGCGGCGGAGGAGGCGGGCCTGCGCGCACAACCCGCGAGCGCCCTCGACTCGGTCGAGCCGGCCCTGCTGTCGGACACGAGCGTGCGCGTTCTCAACGCGAACGGCCAGAGCGGGCAGGCCGGGGCTGTCGCCGCACAGCTGGCCGAACGCGGCTTCCAGCCGGCGGAGACCGACGCGACCGGTAACGACCCCGTCTACGCGCAGGATCTCGAGTGCCACGGACAGATCCGCTACGGCGAGGCGGGGCGGGCGAACGCGCGGTCGCTCTCGCTGGCGGCGCCCTGCATGCAGCTGGTGTCCGACGGTCGTGAGGACGGTTCCGTCGACCTGGTGCTGGGGACGATCTTCTCGAGATTGTCCGACTCACCGGCCGCCGTGGGGTCGCTCGACGAGTTGAAGGTGGGTCGCCAGCCGATCTCCACCGAGTTGGACGCGGCGCGCGAGGTCAGCTGCTGACCGGGCCCTCGATCGCCTCGAGCGACTCGAGCGCTGCCAGGAACTCGCGTGCGACACCGGGTGCGGCCGCGGTCGTGGGCACCCCGTCGTCGTGGGACACCGCCACCACCGCACCGGCCTCGGCGGCGATCAACGCACCGGCGGCGTGGTCCCACGGTTTGAGACAGCGCTCGTAGTACGCGTCGATGCGGCCGGCGGCGAGCATGCACAGGTCCAGCGCCGCGGATCCGCAGCGTCGGATGTCACGGATCCGTGGGAGCAGTCCTGCGAGCACCCGCCCCTGTTCGGCGCGGACGTCCGAGTCGTAGCCGAACCCGGTCCCGACGAGCGCCAGCGACAACTCGTCACACCCCGACGCCGTGAGGGCCGTGTCCGTCCCGTCGACGGCCCGGAGGCTCGCCCCGCGGCCGAGGCCCGCGGTCCAGGTCTCACGAGTGACGATGTTGTGCACGGCCCCCGCGAGGACCACCCCGTCGACCTCCGCCGCCACGGAGACGGCGGTGAAGGGGATCCCGTAGAGGAGGTTGACGGTCCCGTCGACCGGGTCGACCACCCAGCGGACGACTCCGGCACCCGCGGCGGCCTCAGCCTCGCCGCCCTCCTCCCCCAACACCCGGTCCCCGGGCCTGGCGGCGGCCACCTCCGAACGAAGGTGCTCCTCCACGATGGTGTCGATGACGGTCACCGGGTCGGTCGCCGAACTCTTGGTGCGGGGCGCCAGGCCCGTCGTGGCGAACTGCTCCAGCATCCGCCGGGCCACGTCACCGCCCGAGACCGCGAGACCGCGGGCGAACTCCCTCAACTCGTCGATCGAATCCGTGCCCGCGACTCCCGCGCCACTCTCGACCGTGTCCCGTGCCATGTCGGCTCCCCTCGTCGTCGTCCCCGAATGAACCGGTCACACGGGGGTACCGGACAGATACCCTGACGAACGGGTGCTCGTCGCCCCCATCGTGCCCCCTCGGCCCGATGACCTCCAACCACCAGCCGCGTCCGACGCGGCCCGTCGTACGGGAGCTCCAGATGCCCACCCCCACCCCTGCCGAACGCACCCAAGCTCCGGACTCCCGGACCGGGTTCGGTGTCGACGTCGGCGGCACCGGCATCAAGGTCGGGGTGGTCGACCTCGGGAGCGGAGAGCTCGTCGGCGACCGGCTGACACGGGAGACCCCGTCTCCGGCCACGCCCGACGCGATCGCCGAGGTGATCCGCGAGATGGTCGACCACTCCGGATGGGACGGCCCGGTGGGGGTGGCACTTCCGAGCGTCATCCACGACGGGGTGGCGCGGATCGCCCACAACATCGACGCCTCCTGGATCGGTTGTGACGTGGTCGAGCTGTTCGGGAAGCACCTGCCGGGACGCCCGGTGGTGCTGCTCAACGACGCCGACGCCGCGGGGCTCACCGAGGTCCACTACGGCGCCGGCGAGGGCATCGACGGCCTGGTGATCCTGCTGACCTTCGGCACCGGGATCGGGTCGGCGCTTCTCCTCGACGGCCGACTCATCCCCAACACCGAGTTCGGACACCTCGTCGTCGAGGACATCACCGGACGCGGCTTCGACGAGGCCGAACACCTCGCCTCCGCGGCGATCCGTGGCCGGGACGGGCTGACCTTCGAGCAGTGGGCGCCCCACGTGTCCAACGTGCTCCGCTCCCTGGAGGACCTGCTCTGGCCCCGCGCATTCGTGCTGGGAGGCGGGGTCAGCGAGGTCGCGGACGAGTGGTTCCCCCTGCTGGAGAACCGCACCCCGGTCCGCGCCGCCGTCCGCCGTGGCGACGCCGGGATCATCGGTGCCGCGCTGTACGCGGCCGGGCACGCGGGCCTGGTGGACCTGGATTCGACGCTGTCCCCGGACAGCTATTGACCGGTCGGCATCGCCGCCTGATGCGACCCCCGGGCGCGATCCTCGTTACAATGGCTCAGGCCGGGATCAGCTACCGGCCGGGGACGGGCCCGGTACCGCAAGGCGGACGGCTCCAGTGTCAGCAGACGATGCGGCATCGATCCTCGTTTCCCATCGATTTACCGGTTGTGAAGGGGCGTTTGTGGCAGCCACGAAGACCACCAGTTCGGATTCCGCGATGAGCGGCGATCCGTCGGACACCGAGGTCACGGGCGAGGCCCCCGCCAAGAAGACCGCGGCGCGCACGACGCCGGCGAAGAAGGCCGCTCCCGCCAAGACGGCGGCGAAGAAGACCGCTGCGAAGAAGACGGCGGCCAAGAAGACCGCCGCCAAGAAGACGGCGAAGGCGGCCGCTCCGGGAGATCCCGCCGTCACGGACGGTGCCCCGGCCGACGAGGCGCCCGTCGAGGCCCTCGACGTCGAGCCGGACACCGCCGAGCTCGAGGAGGTCGAGGTCGACGACGTCGACGACGCGGAGGCCGACGACGAGACCAAGGAAGGGCCCACCGCCAAGGACAAGGCGTCGGGTGACTTCGTCTGGGACGAGGACGAGTCGGAGGCACTGCGGCAGGCCCGCAAGGACGCCGAGCTCACCGCGTCGGCCGACTCGGTCCGCGCCTACCTCAAGCAGATCGGCAAGGTCGCCCTCCTCAACGCCGAGGAGGAGGTCGAGCTGGCCAAGCGCATCGAGGCCGGCCTCTACGCCACCTGGTTCCAGGCTCAGGTCATCGAGCGCGGGGAGAAACTCACCACCGCGCAGAAGCGCGACTACCGCTGGATCGAGCGGGACGGTGTCCGCGCCAAGAACCACCTGTTGGAGGCCAATCTCAGACTGGTGGTGTCGCTGGCCAAGCGGTACACCGGCCGCGGCATGGCGTTCCTGGATCTCATCCAGGAGGGCAACCTCGGTCTGATCCGCGCGGTCGAGAAGTTCGACTACACCAAGGGCTACAAGTTCTCCACGTACGCGACCTGGTGGATCCGCCAGGCCATCACCCGCGCGATGGCCGACCAGGCCCGCACCATCCGTATCCCGGTGCACATGGTCGAGGTCATCAACAAGCTCGGTCGCATCCAGCGCGAGCTGCTCCAGGACCTGGGCCGCGAGCCCACCCCGGAGGAGCTGGCCAAGGAGATGGACATCACCCCGGAGAAGGTGCTGGAGATCCAGCAGTACGCCCGGGAGCCCATCTCGCTCGATCAGACCATCGGTGACGAGGGCGACTCCCAGCTCGGCGACTTCATCGAGGACTCCGAGGCCGTCGTCGCCGTTGACGCGGTGAGCTTCACCCTCCTGCAGGACCAGCTCCGCTCGGTCCTCGACACGCTCTCCGAGCGCGAGGCCGGCGTGGTCCGGCTACGCTTCGGCCTCACCGACGGCCTCCCGCGGACACTCGACGAGATCGGTCAGGTGTACGGCGTCACGCGCGAGCGGATCCGCCAGATCGAGTCCAAGACCATGTCCAAGCTGCGGCACCCCTCCCGTTCCCAGGTGCTGCGGGACTACCTGGACTGATATCCCGCTGTAGAACGCACCCGGGCCCCGTCGTGATCGACGGGGCCCGGTCTCGTGTACGGACCGGGGCGGCCGCCGCCACCCGATCTCACCAGCTGCGCAGCAGCGAGATGCGTTCCCGGATCTGGTCGGCCGAGGCCATGGGGACCGGCGGGCCACCGCAGGAGTTGCGCAGCTGTGTGTGGATCGCCCCGTGGGACTTGCCGAGCCGTCCCGAGTAGACGGATACCAGCGTGTTGAGCTGACGGCGGAGATCCTTGAGCTCGGCGGCCGAGGCCACGCGATCGGCCGCGGCACCCGCGTGTGCGCCGGGGCCGGCGGCGTTCCCGGGGAGGGTGGTGCCGGAGATGGTCGGGTCCGTTCCCACGCCCACCACCGCCACGGCCCCGGGTGCGGAGGACGCCTCGCCGGAGGTCCTCCTGATCTGCTCCTTCTCCCGCTGGCGCAGGAGGGCCTTGACATCGTCCGCGCCGAGGAGCCCGGGAAGCCCGATGTAGTCGGCTTCCTCCTCGCTCCCGGAGAACGTGGCCGTCCCGTACGAGGACCCCTCGTAGACGATCTGGTCGAGCTCGGCGTCGGCGCCGAGGGAGATGTAGCCCTTGTCCTCGTCGTCGGCGTCGGGCTCGTCCTGTTGCTGGTTGGCCTGGGCCAGCAACTCGTCCTCGAGCCCGTCCTCACGGTGCGGCTTGCCCAGGACGTGATCTCGCTGGGCCTCCATCTGCGAGGCCAGCTGCAGCAGGACCGGAACCGAGGGCAGGAACACCGATGCGGTCTCCCCCGGCCTACGCGACCGGACGAAGCGGCCGATGGCCTGCGCGAAGTACAGGGGGGTCGACGCGCTGGTGGCGTAGACGCCCACACTCAGCCGCGGCACGTCCACGCCCTCGGAGACCATGCGGACCGCGACCATCCACTCGTCCGTCGAGGCGGAGAAGGTGCCGATCCGGCTCGAGGCGGTGGGGTCGTCGGAGAGGACGACGACGGGGGCGCGCCCGGTGATCTCCGTGAGCAGAGCCGCGTACTCGCGGGCACGTTCCTGATCGGTGGCGATCACCAGACCGGCGGCATCGGGTACCCCACCGGCCCTGATCTGGCGGAGCCGGGTGTGGGCCGCCTGGAGGACCGCCGGCATCCAGTCGCCGTGGGGGTCGAGCGCCACCCGCCAGGCGCGGGAGTTCTGGTCCGCACTGAGCGGCTCACCGAGCCGGGCCGAGAACTCCTCGCCGGCGTTGGTGCGCCACCGCGCCTCGCCCGAATAGGCCAGGAACACCACGGGCCGGACGACCCCGTCGGCCAGCGCGTCGGCGTACCCGTAGGAGTGGTCGGCCCTGGAACGCTGGTGGCCCTGGCCGTCGGGTTCGTAGGTGACGAACGGGATCGGGCTGTCGTCGGACCGGAACGGCGTCCCGGTCAGCGAGAGCCGGCGCTCGGCGTCGTCGAACGCCTCGCGGATGCCGTCGCCCCAGCTCTTGGCGTCACCACCGTGGTGTATCTCGTCGAGGATCACCAACGTGCGGCGGGACGCCGTGCGTTCGCGGTGTTTGAAGGGGTGGGAGGCGACCTGTGCGTAGGTGACGACCACGCCGTGGTACTCCGGTGCGAGCGCACCCGAGGAGTTGGAGTACTCGGGGTCCAGTGCGATGCCGGCCCGCGCCGCGGCCTCCGCCCACTGGAACTTGAGGTGTTCGGTGGGGGCCACCACGGTGATCGAGTCGACCGTCCGGTCCGCGAGGAGCTCGGTGGCCACACGCAGACCGAACGTCGTCTTTCCGGCGCCCGGGGTCGCGACCGCGAGGAAGTCCTTGGGACGGGCCATGAGGTACTTGCGCAGCGCGGTCCGCTGCCAGGCGCGCAGCGGCGCACCCCCGGCCGCCGGGGACGTGGGGTCAGCGGTCTGTTCCTCGGTGCCCGGGACCGCTCCGGGTTCACTCACCAGGCTTCAGGGTCTCGTAGACGCGCTTGCACTCGGGGCAGACGGGGGAACCGGGCTTGGCGGACCGGGTGACCGGGAAGACCTCGCCGCAGAGGGCGATCACGTAGGAGCCCATGACCGCGCTCTCGGCGATCTTGCTCTTGTCCACGTAGTGGAAGAACTTGGGCGCGTCGTCCTGCGTCTCCTCGGTCGTGGTGACCTCGGGGCGCTCTAGTGTCTTGGTCCGGGTGGTGCTCACCTCTCCATGATGCCGCACCCGGGCGCCGGGGCGCCAACGCCGGAGTACCTTGGGGCCATGGCACCCGACTCGCGCCGTAAGCGGTCCAAGGATCGGGACGGCACCACCGGTCCCGTTCTCATCACCGCCGCCCGGGAGTCGTACCGGGACGAGCTCTCGGCGCGGAAGAGGCGATACTTCCTCCTGATGTCCATCCGCATCCCGGCGTTGCTCCTGGCGGCGGGTTCCCTCGCGCTGTGGAACAACCCGTGGATCGCCCTCGCGATCGTCGCGGGGTCCATCCCGATCCCCTGGATCGCGGTGATCAGTGCCAACGACAGACCGCCGTTGCCCAAGGGCGAGGCCCGTCGGTACACGGCGGGGGCCCTGTCCAACGAGACCCCCCTCGTGTTGCCGCCGGGTCTCGCGGGCGGACCGGCCCACCGGCCCGACGAGAGTGATCCCGCACCGTGACCCTGACCGTCCCGACCCTCCCCCTACTGGCACCGGCCCTGGCGGAGGCGTTCCGCGGACACGGCTACACGGTGTCCGGCCTGGAGGACGCACTGGGTCCGGAGGCGGTCGCGGCCCTCGCCCGGTCCGACGCGGCGTCCGTCCGCAGGCGTGCCCGGTCCGCGGGGCCGACCGGGGTGTTGGTGCGGCTGTTCATCCTCGGGGATGCGCTCACCGAGTCCGATGTCACGGCGGTGCTGCCCGGCGTCGCCGTCGCCGACGGCATCACCGCCGGGCTGTGGGCGCGGCCGGAAGGGCCGGCGGGGACGCTGCGCGCGCTGGTCGATCTGCGTCCGGTGGACACCGGTCACGGCAACCGGTGGGTCTTCGCGGACATCGACGGGTCGATGGTCCACGCCACCACGGGGCCGGATCACGTCCTGGGGGTCGGTCAGGCCACGCTGTCCCTCCTGCGGATCACCCCCACCTCCCCCGTGGATTCGGTTCTCGACCTCGGGACGGGGTGCGGCATCCAACTCGTGCACGCCCTGGCGACCGCGGGGGCGGCCACCGGCACCGACATCTCACCGCGAGGCCTGCACCTGGCGGCCGCCACCCTCGCCGTCAACGGGGTGGACGCGGAGTTGCTCGCGGGCCCCTGGTTCGATCCCGTGGCCCACCGTCGGTTCGACAGGATCGTCGCCAACCCGCCGTTCGTGGTGGGCCCCTCCGAACCCGGCCACTCGTACCGGGAGTCGGGGCTGGCGCTGGACGGGGCCAGCCGCACGGTCGTGTCCGGGGCTCCCGAGCACCTGGCGGAGAACGGCACCGCGGTCATCCTGGCGTCCTGGGTCGAGCGACGGGACACGGACTGGCGGTCCCGCGTGGCGTCGTGGATCCCCGCCGAGGGCGTGGAGGCCTGGGTACTCCGCCGCGACACCTCCGATCCGGAGCTCTACGTGTGGACGTGGCTCACCGACGAGGGGATGGACCCGAGGGAGGAATCCACCGCCCTCGCCGCGGACGCCTGGCTCGACCACTTCGAGAACGAGAGCGTCGACGGGATCGGGTTCGGGTACGTCTACCTCAGGCGCATCGACGGCGCCTCGTCGGTGCTGTGCGAGGACCTCACCCACCCCTTCGAGGGCGGGCTCGGGGACGAGGCCGAGGCCTACTTCGCGCGCACCGCGTGGCTGAGAGCGGCCGCGGATCGCCACGGCGGGCAGGCGCAGGCCCTGGACGCGACGGTGTTCACGGTCTCCCCGGACGTCCACCTCCACGTCTCCGAGTCCCTGGCACCGGCCGGAGGCGATCCGGGTGACCACCGGTCCGGGTCCGCCGGACCTGCCGGCTCGGTGGTCGTCGAGCGGGTCACCGGCGCGCGCTGGCGCCACGAGATCGACCCGCTGATCGCCACCATCCTGCGGGGGGCACGCACGGGCGCGCTGCCGCTGGAGGACCTCGTGGTCCTCGCCGCCGCGGGTGCGGGTGAGGATCCCGAGACCCTGGCGGAGCCCGTCCGCAGGGCCGTCGCCGATCTGCTCGTCCACGGGTTCGTCGTCCCGGCCGGGGTGCCCGACGTGCTCCCTCCCGGGGTTCTCGCCGCCGTGCCCGCCGTGCCCGCCGACGGCGGGGCGGTCGGATGAGGGCGGTCGGATGAGGGCGGTGGTCTCCCGCGTCACCGAGGCGTCGGTCACCGTGGGCGACGAGGTGGTGGGGGCACTCCCCGGGGCCGGACTGCTGGTGCTTCTCGGGGTCTCGACGGACGACGACGAGGCGGACATCACCACGATGGTCCGCAAGATCTCGGAACTGCGGATCCTGCGCGACGAGAAGAGCGCGATCGACATCGGTGCGCCCGTGCTCGTCGTGAGTCAGTTCACCCTCATGGGATCCACGGCCAAGGGACGCCGACCGTCCTGGGCCCGCGCGGCCCCCGGAGCCCGGGCGGAGACGGTGGTGGACACGGTGGTCGACGGACTCCGCGCGCGGGGACTCGAGGTGTCCACCGGCGCTTTCGGCAAGATGATGCAGGTCAGCTCCGTGAACGACGGTCCGTTCACCGTCATCGTGGAGACCGCGGGCTCCCGCTGACCGTGACGGACGTCATGAGACCGGGAACATTCCCGGCACGCCCGCCGTTGTAGCAGTACGTGACCGTGACCCGGACACGCGCCCGATCCGTCCACCAGCTACCGACCGCCGGCTCTGATCCCCTGGGCCAGGCAGGAGGAGGAGACATGACGTCAGCCACCACCCGATCGGACCGTCGGACGGAGGCGGATTCGGATGGCCAGAGCCCCAGTGCGGACCTCGTCCGCGTCTACCTCAACGGGATCGGCAAGACCGCTCTGCTCAACGCGGCGGACGAGGTCGAACTGTCCAAGCGTATCGAGGCCGGCCTGTACGCCAGGCATCTCCTGGCCACCAAGAAGCGCATGGGTCCCACCAAGAAGGCCGACCTCAAGGCGATCGTCGCGGAGGGCGAGGCCGCCCGCGCCCACCTGCTCGAGGCCAACCTGCGCCTGGTGGTCTCGCTGGCCAAGCGCTACACGGGTCGCGGAATGCCCCTGCTGGACCTCATCCAGGAGGGCAACCTCGGCCTGATCAGGGCCATGGAGAAGTTCGACTACGCCAAGGGGTTCAAGTTCTCCACCTACGCGACGTGGTGGATCCGTCAGGCGATCACCCGGGGGATGGCCGACCAGTCGCGCACCATCAGGCTCCCGGTCCATCTGGTGGAGCAGGTCAACAAGCTGGCGCGCATCAAGCGTGAGCTGCACCAGCAGCTCGGTCGCGAGGCCTCGCTCGACGAGCTCGCGGAGGAGTCGGGGATCCCCGCGCACAAGATCGAGGAGCTCCTCGACCATTCGCGCGATCCGGTGAGCCTGGACATGCCGGTCGGCGCGGACGAGGAGGCGCCGCTCGGTGACTTCATCGAGGACGCCGAGGCCACGAGCGCCGAGAACACGGTTGTGACCAACGTCATGCATTCCGACGTCCGGGCGGTGCTGGCCACGCTCGAGGAGCGCGAGCAGCAGGTCATCACCCTGCGGTTCGGGCTCGACGACGGCCAGCCGCGCACCCTCGACCAGATCGGCAAGAGGTTCGGCCTCTCGCGTGAGCGCGTCCGTCAGATCGAGCGGGAGGTCATGGCGAAACTCCGCGAGGGGCGCCGCGCCGACAAGCTCCGCTCCTACGCCAGCTGAGACCGGGTCCGGGCCCGGCGGACGCACGAGGAAGCCCCGGCCCCCATGACGTGGGGGCCGGGACTTTCCCGTGTCGACGGGCCGGGTGGCGGATCGTCCTAGCGCAGCCGCCGCGGCCCCTCGTCGCCACTGAATCGCGGCGGCGGACCCAGATGGACCTGGGCATACAGCACGGACACCCCGTCCGGAGCGGCGAGCGCGGGGTCCACGGACAGGCGCCGGAGCTCGGGGACGTCCTCCACCAGACACGACATCCGGCCCATGAGCTCCACCAGGGCGTCGCGATCGGCCGGGGTGTCCCCCGCGTACCCGTCGAGGATCGGCGCCGCCCGCGGTCGGTCGAGCAGTGAACGGGCCTCGGACGGCGAGATCGGCAGGGTACTGAACGCCCGGTCCGCCAGGAGGTCCGAGAGCATCCCGGACAGTCCGAAGGAGATCAGCGAGCCGAAGATCGGGTGGTCGGCCACCCGGATGGTCACGGCGACGCCCTTGGTGGCCATCTTCTGGACGTGGAGTGACCGCGAACCCGTGGTCGCCTGCAGGTTGTCGAACGCGTGACGGACCGTCGCCTCGTCGGTCAGGTCCAGCCGGACCCCGGACTGGTCACTGCGGGTGCGCCACTTCTCCCCCATCGCCTTGACCGCCACCGGATAGCCCAGTTCCTCGGCTGCCATGACGGCCTGGTCGACGTCGGCCGCGACGCGGTAGTCCACGATCCCGACCCCGTAGCACTCCAGGAGGCTCCGGACCTGTCCCTGGGTGAGTTCGAACGATTCGCTCCCTGCGTGAAAGTGGCACAGCGAGTCGACGAGGTCTCGTGCGCGGGCACGGTCGATGTCGTCGAATTCCGCCGGTTCCTCCGCGGGCCGGTCCAACCACTCCGCGTAGCGGCGCGCGCGTACCAGCGCCGACACCGCACGTTCCGGATACGGGTACGAGGGGATGGAACCCCGCGAGGCCACCCCGGACTCGTCGGTGACGGTGAGTCCCTCGGGCAACCCCTCCCCCGCGAGGAAGGTACTCACCACCGGCTTGGAACTGCCCGCCGCCGCGGCCCGGATGGCCTCGGCGTAGGCGTCGGGCTCGGTGGCGACGGGTGGGACGAAGACCGTGAGGACCGAGTCCACCTCGTCCCGGGCCACGACGTCGGCGATGGCGGCCCGGAAGTCCTCGGGCAACGCACCGGCTCCCAGGTCCACCGAATGCGCCACGGTGAATCCCTGCTGTCGCGCGGAATCGCCACCGAGTCGGCCGACGGCGGTCGAGTTCCCGACGATCGCCAGCCGACCGCCCTCCGGCAGCGGCTGGTACGCGAGGAGCGTCGCGGTGTCGAACATGTCGGTGATGGAGTCCACCTGGATGAGCCCGGAGTCGCGGAACAGACCGCGGATGGCGGACGCGGTGAGTCCCTGCACTCCCGATTCCAGGTCGTCGGCAGCCCGGCGGACCACGACCACCGGTTTGTTGCGGGAGACCCTGCGGGCGATCCGGGAGAACTTGCGCGCGTTTCCGAAACTCTCCAGGTAGAGCAGGACCACCTCCGTGCCGGTGTCCGTGTCCCAGTACTGCAGTAGGTCGTTACCGGAGACGTCGGCCCGGTTCCCCGCTGAGACGAAGGTGGACAGCCCCAGCCCGCGGCGTGCCGCGGCCGCGAGGATGGTGATGCCGAGGGCACCGGACTGGCAGAAGAACCCCGCCCGCCCTGGTCCCGGGACCACCTCGGCGAGGGTGGCGTTGAGCTGGACCTCGGCGGCGGTGTTGATCACCCCGAGCGCGTTGGGGCCCACCACCCGCATCCCGTGGGCCCGGGCCTCGCTCACCAGTCGGCGTTCGGACACCACGCCCGCACTACCGACGTCGGAGAAACCGGCCGAGATCACCACCAGGGTCGACACCCCCTTGGACAGGCAGTCGTCGAGCACCTCGGACATGGACGCGGCCGGGACCGCCACCACGGCGAGGTCCACCGGGTCGGGGATGTCGCGCACGCTGGCGTAGGCGCGCACCGATTGCACCGAGGTGGCGTCGGAGTTGACCGGGTACACCGGGCCGGAGAACCCGTTGCCGATGAGGTTGCGCAGGACGGTGTGGCCGATCTTGCCGACCTGGTCCGAGGCACCGATGACGGCGACCGAACCGGGGGTCAGGACCCTGGCCAGGCTCCGGGCCTCGGCGGCCGTCTCGCGGGCGTTGCGGACGTTGGTCAACGCCTCGGTGGGGTCGATCGCGAACTCCAGGTGCAGGGTCGATCCGTCGAACGAGCGCGAGATCTCGTACCCGGCCCGACGGAACACCTGGATCATCGACCGGTTCTCCGACAACACCTCCGCCTCGAAGTGGTCGATCCCGCACTCGGCCGCCGAACCAGCGAGGTGCTCGAGGAAGATCGACCCCAGCCCCCGGCCCTGGTGTTGGTCCGAGATCGTGAAGGCCACCTCGGCGAACGTGGAGTCGGGCAGGCGTTCGTAGATGGCCATCCCGATGATCTCCGCGCCCAGTTCGGCGACGAACGCCATCCGGTCGCGATAGTCGACGTTGGTCATCCGCTGCAGTTCCTTGGCCGACAGGATGTCGTGGGAACCGAAATAGCGCAGGTAGCGGGTCCGCTCCGACAGGCTGGAGTGGAAGCGCGAGATCTTGTCGGAGTCGTTGGGCAGGACCGGCCGGATCCGTACGGCACGGCCGTCGGAACCCAGCACGTCGGCCGCCCATTCGTGCGGGTAGCCCTCCGGATAGTCGTCCACCGCCGTGTCGGTGGAGGCGTGCTCGGGCGGGTCGACGCCGGGGGGGTCGCCGTCGGTCGTTCCGTCGCCGGGGTTGGCCATCATGGTCCTCCAAGTGACAACAGTCGAGGTGGTGGGTGCCCGCTACGCGCGGACGGCGTGGTCAGTCACGGGGATCGTCCGGATCGAGCCCGAGAAGTGGGTAGACGGAGCGGCGGGTGTCGAGGATCGACTGGTCCAGTCGTGCCAGTGTCCTGTCCATCTCTGCTCCCCGATCCGCGCCGGCGGGCTCCCACGGCGTGTATCCGGCTTCGCTGCCGTCGCTCATCGTCTGGGGGACCCGGTCCGGGACGGTGAACCGGGTGGCCATCGCCTTCCACTCTTCCGGCACCGGGGTCGCCGGATCGACCGGGACCCCGAGGACCGCCGCGATGAGGTGGGTCCATGAACGCGGGACCACACGGACCAGCTCATATCCCCCACCTCCGATGGCGATGATGCGCCCCTCGCAGAGTTCGTCCGCCAGCGCGATCACCTCGAGATAGGACCTGCGGTGCCCGTCGACGGTGAGGGACAGGTCTGCCAACGGGTCCTCACGGTGGGAGTCGCAGCCCGCCTGCATGACGATGATCTGCGGCTCGAACGCGCGCAGCGCCCCGGGCACCACGGCGTGGAAACCGCGCAGCCAGAGTTCGTCGGTGACCGCCGGCAGGAAGGCCAGATTGACCGCGGTCCCCTCGGCCCGGCCCACACCGGTCTCCGAGGCCCACCCCGTGGACGGCCAGAGCGTCGCGGGGTGCTGGTGCAGCGACATGGTCAGGACCCGCGGATCCTCGTAGAACGCGGTCTGGACACCGTCACCGTGGTGGACGTCGATGTCGACGTAGGCGATGCGGTCGTACCCGTTGTCGAGCAACCAGCTGATGGCCACCGCCGCGTCGTTGTACACACAGAACCCGGCAGCCGCGGCGGGCATGGCGTGGTGCATCCCCCCTGCCACGGACACCGCGCGGGTCGCGGCCCCGCTCGCGATCGCCCGGGCCGCCGCCAGGGTCCCGCCCGCCACCGCGGCGCTCGCCTCGTGCATCCCGGGGAACGTCGGGTTGTCCGCCGTGCCGAGCCCGTGGCTCATCCCGACGTGCTCCCCCGGTGGCAGGTCCCCGGCCGCCTTGACGGCGTCGATGTAGCGGGAGGTGTGGACGCGGAGCAGTTCCTCGTCGGTCGCGGATCCGGGGTCCATCATCTCCACGCCCCGGACGACGCCCAGCTCGGTGGCCAGGGACATGGTCAGGTCGAGTCTGCGCGGACTCATCGGATGATCGGCGGAGTGCCGGTAGTCCATCAGCGACGGACTCCACACGACCGCCGCGTCGACGCCGTCCCGGATACCGGCCATTTCCCCACGTCCTCCCGTCGCGCCGGGGGTCCTCCCGGCTCTCCACACCCGGTGCTGTCCCGGTGAGGTGCGTCCCACGAATCTACGCGGCGGGGCCGGGCCCGGCCCGGCGATTGCGCGCTCCCCACCCCGGTTCGATGCCCGACGGTAGTCTCGACCGGGAACCCGGCTGGCACCGTCATCCACCGGGAGCGATTACCTGCGACGATCCGACGTGGAGGAGTCAGCGTGAAAGACCTGGTGGACACCACCGAGATGTACCTCCGCACCATCTATGAGCTCGAGGAGGAGGGCGTGATCCCGCTGCGGGCCAGGATCGCGGAGCGACTCGAGCAGAGTGGCCCGACCGTGAGCCAGACCGTCGCCCGGATGGAGCGGGACGGACTCGTGCACGTCGCGCCCGACCGGCATCTGCAGCTCACCCCCACGGGCCGCGAACTGGCCGTGGACGTGATGCGCAAGCACCGGCTGGCCGAGCGACTACTCGTCGACGTCATCGGTCTGGAGCTGGAGAAGGTGCACGCCGAGGCGTGCCGCTGGGAGCACGTGATGAGTGACGACGTGGAGCGTCGGCTCATCGAGGTCCTCGACGATCCCAGGACGTCGCCGTACGGCAATCCCATCCCCGGTCTCGACCGGATCGGCTACACGTCCGCGGCCGCCGACGAGACCACCTTCACCCGTCTGTCGGCGCTCGACACCGACACCCCGCACAGTGTCCGGATCCGGGCGATCGGCGAGAACGTCCAGATCGACACCGAGCTCATCTCCGAACTCCGCGCCGCCGGGGTGGAACCGCTCAAGACCGTCACCGCGACCCGCCGGGGCCACCTCGTCGAACTCGACTCCGGCGACGGGCACACGGTGGAGCTCGACGGTGACCACGCACACGCGATCCAGGTCGAGATCCTCCGGTGAAGCTGCTCGTCACCGGCGGGGCGGGGTACGTCGGGGGGGTCTGCGCGACGGTCCTGGTCGAGCGTGGACACGAGGTGGTCGTGCTGGACGATCTCTCCACCGGGAACCGGGCCGGTGTTCCCACCGGAGCGGCGTTCGTGGAGGGGGACGTCGCCGCCCTTGCCGCAGACGTCCTGGACCCGTCCTTCGACGGCGTCCTGCACTTCGCCGCGCGCTCCCTCGTGGGCGAATCCGTCGACAAACCCGGCGAGTACTGGCAGGGCAACGTCGTCACCTCGCTGGCCCTGCTCGACGCGATGCTCGCCGCCGACGTGACCAACCTCGTCTTCTCCTCCACCGCGGCGACCTACGGTGAGCCGGATGAGGTCCCGATCACCGAGGACATGCCCACACGGCCCACCAACACCTACGGCGCCACCAAGCTCGCGATCGACCACGCCATCAGCTCGTACGCGGCCGCCCACGGGCTCGCCGCGACCAGCCTGCGCTACTTCAACGTGGCCGGCGCGCACGGCGACGCGGGTGAGAACCGAGTGGTCGAGACGCACCTCATCCCGCTGGTACTCCAGGTGGCCCTGGGGCACCGCGCGGACATCAAGGTCTTCGGTGACGACTGGCCCACCCCGGACGGGACGTGTGTCCGCGACTACATCCACGTGGCCGACCTCGCCGACGCCCACCTGCTGGCCCTGGAATCCAACGCCCCGGGCGTCCACCGCGTACTCAACCTGGGCAGTGGCGAGGGCTTCTCGGTCCGCGAGGTCATCGACGTGTGCCGCGAGGTCACCGGTCACCCCATCCCGGAGGTGGTTGCCCCGCGCCGGGCCGGCGATCCCGCGGTCCTCGTCGCCTCCAGCGAGAAGGCCGTCACCGACCTGGGATGGGCCCCCACCCGCACCGATCTGCGGACGATCGTGGAGGACGCATGGGCGTTCACCTCGGCACTCGGCGATCGGGCGCATTCCGCCCCGCGGTAGTCGAGCGGGAGTGTCGACGTCAGGCGGCGGCGACCCGACGGAGCCGTTCGGGTGCGAGACCGTGTTCGAGTCCGTGGAGCAGGAGCCGCGCGAGCGAGTTGGCGGGGTCCGCTGTCAGGGCCGCCTCGAGGGCCGACCGGGCATGGACCCCGCCGCCGGCGAAGTACGCGGCGGCTCCCAACAACACGAGCGCCACGGAGCGTTCGCGTCCGGGTCTGCGACGCGCCAGCGACCACCACAGCAGGCGGCGACCGTCCGCGCTGCACAGCCCCTGTAGTGCGAGACGTCGGTAGACCTCGTCCCGCACCGCGACGTCCAGCAGGGACCGACCGATCTCGGCCAGCTCGTCGTCGTCGATCCCCTCTCCCGCCTCCAGTCGCCCGGCGGCGTCGTCGTGGGTAGCCACCGCCCGTTCCACCGCGCAGGACCCCTCGAGCCGGACCGGCCGCTTTCCGTGCGGGTCGACCTCACAGGCCTCGGGGTCCCTGGCCCGGTAGAGCTGGTCGATCTCCTCCCGCGATCCGGCCCGGACGCGTCCGTCGTAGGCGTGCACTGCCGCGATCTCCGTGCAGTCCGGGTCCAGCTGGACACCCCGGACCATCCCGAACAGATCGACCCAGGGCGCGCCCTCCGCGAACTCGCCGACCCCGTAGGCGGCGATCACCCGCGTCCCCGCCGAATCCAGCCAGTACTCGAACGCCGCGGCGGCATCCTCCGCGCGCAGACCGGCGGAGAAACCGTCCGCGCAGTCCTCGTGGACCACCACCAGGTGGACCTGTGACACCCCCTCACGTGAGCAGAACAGGGCCAGACCGCGAGCCGGCCCCTCCCCGATCATGGTGGCCGGTCGACCACCGACCCGGCCCCACCCACCTCGGCCCCGGGCATCCGGGTCCCGGTCGTCCCGGTCGTCCCGGTCGTCCCGGTCGTCCCGGTGGTCGTCGAACCCGTCAGGCCCGACGACACCGTCGGTGAACAGCCCCGACCCGTCGAGCAGCCCGTCCACGTCCATCCGCACGACCGGCCCCTGGCCACCGTCAGCGGTCCGTCCGCACATCACCACCACCGATCCGGGACCCGGCGGGAAACCCAGCATCGCCGGGATCGAGGCGATGAGTTCCTCCGGAGAGGAGATCACCACCGTCTCCCTCTCGCCCATCCGGTCGCCATCGCCCCGTCCGTTCGCCGTCATCGCCATCCGCCTGTCCCGTCGTCACGCGGCCGCCCCCTCGTCGCGGCAGCGGTCCGCGGGTGCCGGTGCACCTGACCAACCTTCGGACACACCCCGGCCGCCGAACGCCCGGGAACGACGGTCCGGACGGTCCTCTGTGGAGCGGCGTGGGGCCGTGGGGAATCATCAGCGGGCCGCTGTCGTTGGCAATGAGAAGAAACCCCGTCCCGGGCGGACGATCAACTCGATCCCGACCGTCGGACGCGGGGTATTGCGACGAGAGGAGTCGACATGGCCAGGCACAGCGATCTGTACCGACTGATCGAGCCCGTCCCCGATCTGCGTTCCGAGTCCGGTGAGGGGCCGGTCCTCGTTCATGCGCTGGAGGGCTTCTCCGATGCCGGCCAGGCGATCCAGGGCGTCACAGAACATCTCAAGGAACACCTGGACTCCCAGCTCATCGTGGAGTTCGACGTGGACGAGTTCGTGGACTACCGCTCACGACGGCCGCAGTTGCGCTACTCCTTCGACCACTTCGCCGGCTACTCGGAGCCGACTATCCAGATGCACGCGGTCAAGGACTCCGACGGGACGTCGTTCCTCCTGCTCTCCGGGCTAGAGCCGGACCTGCGGTGGGACGGGTTCACCGAGTCCGTGATCGACCTCGCCGGTTCGTTCGGGGCCCGGATGTCCATCGGCCTCGGTGCCATCCCGCTGGGCGTGCCCCACACCCGGGCCACCCAGGCGAGCGCCCACGCGAGTGACGTCGAGCTCATCCGTGGCTTCACCGCCTGGCCCGGCGAGTTCTCCGTGCCCGGGAACGTCAGTGCACTGCTGGAGCTGCGGATGGCCGAGCACGGGATCCCCTCCGCGGGCTTCACCGTCCACGTCCCGCAGTACCTGTCGCAGACCACGTACCCCGCAGCGGTCCTCAACCTGGTGGGCAACATCGCCCAGATCTCCGAACTCGAGTTGCCGACCGGCGAGCTCGAGACGGCGGCCCGGGACTTCACCGACCAGGTCACCGCGCAGATCGCCGACAACCCGGAGATCCGGAACGCCGTGGAGTTGATGGAGAAGCAGTACGACGAGTTCATGGAGACCCGCCACGGTTCCGATTCGCTCAATCCCGGTGGCACACCCCTGCCGTCCGGTGACGAGATCGGCGCCGAGTTCGAGCGCTTCCTCGCCGAGCAGACCGGCGAGGACGAGTCGGACGCCCACTAGCACCGCCGGGCCCGCCCGGCCGGGCGGCTAGGCTCGGTCAGGTGCATCTGCCCGAACTGCTCGCCGACCTCGATGACGTCCCCTCCGATCTACTCGACGACGCTGTCTTCGACGCGTTCGTGGCGTGGACGGCCGACCAGGGTCTGACGCTCTACCCGGCGCAGGAGGAGGCGGTTCTCGAGGTGGCGGCGGGCAGCCACGTCGTCCTGGCCACCCCGACGGGTTCGGGCAAGTCCCTCGTCGCGTTGGGCGCGCACTTCTCCGCGATGGCCCGGGGCGTCCGCAGCTACTACACGGCGCCGATCAAGGCGCTCGTCAGCGAGAAGTTCTTCGCCCTGTGCACGGTGTTCGGTGCGGAGAACGTGGGGATGCTCACCGGCGACGCGGCGGTCAACGCCGACGCACCGATCATCTGTGCCACCGCCGAGATCGTGGCCAACATCGCCCTCCGGGAGGGAGCCGACGCGGATATCGGCCAGGTGGTGATGGACGAGTTCCACTACTACTCCGAGCCGGACCGCGGTTGGGCGTGGCAGGTCCCGCTCATCGAGTTGCCCGACACCCAGTTCCTGCTGATGTCGGCCACGCTCGGCGACGTGGACTGGCTGCTCGAGGATCTGCGCGAACGCACCGGTCGCCCGTGCGCCCTCGTGGGGGGCACTGATCGGCCGGTCCCCCTGACGTACGACTACGTGGTCAGTGGCATCCACGAGACGGTCGAACTCCTGCTCCGCGACGACAAGGCCCCCGTCTACATCGTCCACTTCACCCAGGCCTCGGCTCTCGAACAGGCGCAGGCCCTGACCTCGCTGGCGGTGTCCGGCAAGGACCGCAAGGCGGCGATAGCCGACGAGATCGGCGGCTTCCGGTTCACGACCGCCTTCGGGCGCAGCCTGCGCAAGTTGCTGATGCATGGCATCGGGGTCCACCACGCCGGCATGCTCCCCAAGTACCGTCGGCTCGTCGAGCGGCTCGCCCAGGACGGCCTGCTCACCGTCATCTGCGGAACCGACACCCTCGGGGTCGGCATCAACGTGCCCATCCGGACGGTGTTGTTCACGGGACTGACCAAGTTCGACGGGCGCCGCCAGCGCGTTCTCAAGGCACGGGAGTTCCACCAGATCGCCGGCCGGGCGGGGCGCGCCGGATTCGACACCGAGGGCCTGGTCGTGGTGCTCGCCCCCGAGCACGAGGTGGAGAACTCCAAGGCCGCGGCCAAGGTGGCCGCCAACCCCAAGAAGAAGGGCAAGGTGGCCAAGAAGAAGCCGCCGGAGGGGTTCGTCAACTGGTCCCGGTCGACGTTCGACAAGCTCGTCGGCGCGCAACCCGAGCAACTGACCAGTCGCTTCGAGGTGAGCAACGCGATGCTGCTCAACATGATCTCGCGCCCCGGGAGTTGCTACGCCCACATGCGACACCTGCTGCTGTCCTCGCACGAGACCCGGGCCCGCACCCGCCAGCACGTGCTGCGCTCGATAGAGCTCTTCCGCGGTCTCGAGACGGCGGGCATCGTCGAGAGGATGACCGAACCCGACGACGACGGGCGGCACGTCCGACTGACGGTCGACCTGCAGCGGGATTTCGCGCTGAACCAGCCCCTCGCCCCGTTCGCGATCGCGGCGATGGAGGTCCTGGACCCCGACTCCCCCACCCCGGCCCTGGACCTGGTCTCGGTGATCGAATCCGTTCTCGACGATCCCCGCCCGATCCTGTACGCGCAGCAACGCGCGGCCCGGGGTGAGGCGATCGGGGCTCTCAAAGCCGACGGCGTGGAGTACTCCGAACGGATGGAGCTCGTCGAGGAGATCTCGTGGCCCACACCCCTCGCGGACCTCATCGCCGACGCCTACGACGCCTACCGCGCCGGGCACCCGTGGGTCACCGGGATCGAGCCCTCCCCGAAGTCGGTCATCCGGGAGATGGTCGAGCGGGGTATGACCTTCTCCGATCTGGTCTCGGCGTACGGGCTCAGCAGGTCCGAGGGGTCCGTGCTGCGCTATCTGACCGACGCCTACCGCGCACTGCGGCAAACGGTCCCGGCCGACCTGCGGACGGAGGAGTTCGACGACCTGGTCGAGTGGCTCGGGGAGCTCGTCCGCCAGGTCGACTCGAGCCTGTTGGACGAGTGGGAGCTGCTCACCGACCCGGACGTCTCCCCGGACCAGGTTGCCGAACTCGCCTTCGGTCAGTCGGCCGGCACCACACGGCCCGTCACCGCCAACCGGCGGGCGTTCCGGGTGATGGTGCGCAACGCGATGTTCCGTCGGGTGGAACTGCTGTCCAGGGATGACATCGCTCGCCTCGGGGAACTCGACGCCGACGTCCCCGACCACCCAGACTGGGACACGGAGATCGACGCGTACTGGGACGAGTACGACGCGATCGGGACAGGCCCGGCCGCACGTGGGCCGGCGCTCTTCACGATCACCGAATCGGGTGACGGGGTGGAATCGGGGACGTGGCGGGTCCGGCAGGTCCTGGACGATCCGGATTCGGACCACGGGTGGGCTGTCGAGGGCGTGGTGGATCTGGGCGCCAGCGACGAGGCGGGAGAGGTCCGTTTCGCCTCCCTCGCCCTCGTCGGGTGACCTCACCGGGAGGCTGAACCGGACCGGCGATCCGGGGTCCGTACGATGACCGACGAACATCGACCCGACCCCTGGAGGACACCCGTGACCCCCCGCACCCTGTACCTGAGGCTCGCATTCGCGGAGGTGGTCACCTGGACCCTGTTGATCCTGGGCATGGTCGGCAAGTACGCGTTCGGGTACGACTGGGCCACCACCGTCGGTGGCAGCATCCACGGTTTCGTGTTCCTGTGCTACGGCGCGGCAACGGTGGCGGTGTGGACGGACAAGCGGTGGTCGCCGGGGATCGGCGTCCTGGGCCTGGCGTCCGCGGTGATCCCCTATGCCACGGTCCCGTTCGAGCGCTCCGTCGACCGCCGCGGGCTCCTCGACCGGCGGTGGCGGCTCGGTCCGGGTGGCGAGCAGCCCCACTCCTTCCCCGAGCGCGTCCTGGCCTTCGCACTACGGTCCCCGGTCGTCGCGCTCATCGTGACCCTCATCGTGGTGGCGGCGGTGTTCTCACTGCTCCTGGTGGCGGGCAAGCCCACCGAGTGGTTCTCGTGACACTCGACCGGGAACCGGGGCGCCGCGAGCTGAACAAGGCGGACAAGCAGCGTCGGATCCTGGCCGCCGCCCGTGATCTGTTCTCCCGGGAAGGGTATTCATCGGTCACCACGCAGGAGGTGGCCGACCTGGCGGAGGTCGGCACGGGGACGCTGTTCCGCTACGCCCGGTCGAAGGGCGAGCTGCTGTGCATGGTCGCCAACGAGGAGTTCCGGGCCATGGTCGACACCGTTCCGGATTCCGGGGACCCGGTCACCGATCTCGTCACCCTGTGCGACCCTCTGTTCTCCGCGTTGGAGAGACAACCGGAGAACATCGCGGCCTACCACCGCGAGACACTGTTCGGGGAACCGGGCCCACACAGGGCGGAGGCGCAACGCATCCTCGGTGAGCTCCGCGGGATCATCGGCGTCATCCTCGCCCGGCATTCGGGACGGCCTGCCGGTGCGACGGACCTCGACAGCCCCGCGCAGACGGTCTTCGACGTCCTCTACATGAGCATCGTGCGTTCGGGTGTCGAACGGTCCCGCGGCGGCGACCACCGAGCTGATCTCCGGGAACACGTCGCTCGCGTCCTCTACGGTGCGCTGCCCGGTCTCGCGACCACGGACGGTGCCGGCTGAGGGCCGGTTCCACCACCCCACTGACGCGCCCACCACCGGCCCGGGTGAAACTGAACATCATGACGACCGACGGCCACGCTCCCGACGCCCGCCCGATCAAGGACGCCTCCACCGTCATGGTGATCCGTGACGCCGACCGGGGGCCGGAGGTGTTCGTCGCCCGCCGCGTCCGGGGGATGGCGTTCGCCGGGGGTATGACGGTGTTCCCCGGCGGCGGGGTCGACGCCTCCGACGACGATCCGGACCTCGCCTGGACCGGCCCCGCCCCCGAGTGGTGGGCCGGGAAGTTCGCGTGCGACGTACCCCGTGCCCGGCGGCTGGTCTGCGCGGCCGCGAGAGAGACCTTCGAGGAGTGCGGGGTCCTCCTGGCCGACCACCTCGACGGCTCTCCCGTCGCCGCCGCCGGTCGATACCATTCGAGTCGCGAGGACCTCGAGCGGCATCGGCTGACCTTCGGTCGGTTCCTCTCCGAGGAGGGGCTCTCGCTCGCGGCGGGCCGTCTCCGCCCCTACGACCACTGGATCACCCCCTCCGTGGAACCGCGCAGGTATGACACCCGCTTCTTCCTGGCCGCGCTCCCCGAGGGACAGGAACCCGACGACCTCACGACCGAGGTGGATCTGACCATGTGGGCACGCCCCGTCGATCTCCTCGACGACTTCCGGTCGGGGCGGTCGATGCTCCTGCCCCCGACGTGGACCCAACTCCGGGTCCTGGCGCAGTTCTCCGACGTCGGCTCCGCTCTGGCGGCCGAGCGCGAGATCTCCCCCGTCGAGCCGGAGATCATCGAGCACCGGGGCGGGGTGCGGGTGGGTTTCGACGGCTCCGATGAGTACTGGTCCGACTATCAGGCCGGGCACGCGTCGGCGGAGAGCTGATCGACCCGGTCGTACATCTCGAACTCCTCACGGGCTCGGCTGGTCGGTGGTTGACTGCCTTGCATGCCGGAGTTCGAATTCGACGTGGACGCGTCGATCGCAGCCGGGTGGGACCGCTTCGCGGCACGCCTGGCCGAGCTCCTGCGTGACCTGGTCCCGGGGGCGACGTTCGATCTGGCCGTACCCGTCCTCGGCGCCCCGTCCACCCGAACCCCGTACGTTCGGTTCACGGCCGTCGAGGCCGACCGCATCCACGCCGAGGTGTCCGGCGGCGGATCCGAAGACTCCCCGGCACCCCTGGGGTCAGCCCAACTCGAGCAACTCGTCGCACTGGGCTGGCGCCTGCGGGTCCCCGCGGCGGGGGCCCCCGGTGCCAGCGTCACCCTGCCCACCGACCGGTCCTCGGAGGCCGCTCACCTGGTCGCGGGAACGATGGAGCGGGTGTTCGGGATCCCCCATCCGGTCTTCCTGCACGACGTGGCCGATCCCGGCGAGGAGGCCGGCGCAGGGTCCGGCGACCCCGTCCCCGCCGACGCCGACTTCCGTTCGCAGCCCATCACGAGCCCGGACCAGGCGACCCTGGCCCTGTCCTCCGCACTCTCGGAGGTCTACGCCCGGCGCATCACGCCCGACGAGCACGACGTGTTCACCGTTCCCGCCGGATGCGTCCTGCTCTTCGTCCGCGCACACCGGTCACTCCCCCTCGTCGTGTTCCGGAGCCCACTGGTCTCCTCCGTCGAGGACGTCGCGGCCGCGGAGACCGAGGTGGCGATCCTCAACCGGGACTCCCTGTGGTGCCGGTACGTCTTCGACGGTACGACGATCTCCGCCGAGGCCGAACTCGTGGACCGGGTGTTCGTCCCGGTCAACTTCAAGATCCAGCTGGCCGAGATCTCGGCCGAGCTCGACGACGTCTACTCGGATCTCGCGCGGCGGGTCGCGGGCAGGCGCTGGCGCGACCTGCGCGCCGCCGATGACCCAGGAGCGGGTGAGCAGTAAGATCTACGACCGTGCCGGGACGAGCCCGGCACGATGCCTCGTCCCAGGAGCGCCTACATGCGTCGCGCCGCCCTCGCTGCCGTGATCGTGGCCGCCACCGCGTCCGCACCCGCCTGCTCACCGGCGTCACTGTTCTCCGGCGACGACACCACGGGCGTCCCCGTCCCGACGGCCCAACCGTCCGGGCCCCTGCCGTCGTCGCAGCAGTTCGATCGACCGTTCCCCGTGGCCGGCGAGGACTGGGTCGCCACGGTGACCCTGTCCAACCTGCGGATCGTGCCCTCGACCACGTACTCGGATGCGGTGGTGGCCGTCGACGTCCGCGCGGTGCAGGCGTCCGGTCGGCCGGCGCTCGGCCCCGGGGACATCTCTGCATTCGACCCGTCGGGGCGACCGTTCGAGCAGATCGGGAACCCAGCCGGGATCGTCGAGGATCCGCTGGTTCCTTCGGTACTGGATTACCCCGGTGAGGAGATCCGGGGCATGGTCGCGTGGACGATGCCCCGGGGTCAGCGCATCGGCCGGGTCGACCTGGTGGCACCGGGGACGATCGGCTCGATCACCGTGACCCGCCAACCGGCCGATCCGACGCTCTCCTAGACCTGCTCTCCCAGGCCTGCTCTTCTAGACCTCCGCCGGATCCCGACCCTCGAGATAGGTCCAGCGGCCGCCCCTGCGCTCGAACACCGACCGTTCCCGCATGACCGACGGCCCCTCGGCCCCGATGAAGCGGGCCTCGAACTCCACGATCCCGGTCTGATCGTCCACCCCGCCGGCCACCACGTCCAGGACTGTCAGGCCTGTCCACTCCACGTCGCCGACGTCCACGCGGGCGGGCCTGGTCCGCGGGTGCCACGTCCGCCAGAGGTGGTCCCCCCGACCGAGTACGAAGGCGGTGTACCGCGACCTCATGAGGTGCTCGGCGGTCTCGGCCGGGACTCCGTCCTCCACCACCGGCCCGCAGCACGCCGGAAGCGCACGCCGACTCCCACACGGGCATCCGGTCATCTCGGGCAGCCTCTCGTCCCCACAGGTCGGCGACCACGTTACCCACGGTCCGCCGAATCGACCTATCCTTATCACAGACATGTCCGAATTCCGCGCACTGCGCCTCCGCTCCCGCCGACCGGCCGACCCGGACCTCGCTCCACTCCGCGTCCGCTCGTGCCGGGACCTGTGCGAATGGAACCGGACCCCGGTGGAGCGCCGCGGCGAGCCTATGTTCGCCTGCCGCGGGTGCGGATCCCAGTGGGTCCCGAGCGAGCAGTGGACCCCCCGCGACAGCAACGGAGCGGTCCCCCCGGAAGTGCTGGACATCGTCGCAGCCGACCCGTGAACGCCACCGGGGCGGTTATAGGCTGAACAGATGACCACCACCCCTCAGCCCGTCACTCCCGCCGTCAGCTCCGCGACGATCGATGCCGTCGTGCGCCGCACGGCGTCGCGGTTCCCCGACCGTGTCGCCCTCACCTTCGCCGAACGCCGGTGGACCTACGCCGCGCTCGATTCAGCGGTGGACCGTGTCGCCACGATGCTCGCCGGGCTGGGTCTCGACGACGGGGCGCGGGTGGCCGCCTACGGCGTCAACTCGGACGCCTACCTCATCGCCTTCCTCGCGACCTCGCGAGCGGGGTTCACCCACGTTCCCGTCAACTACGCGCTCACCGGTGGTGAGCTCGAATATCTGCTGACCGATTCAGGGGCGTCGCTCGTCCTGGTGGATCCGGCGCAGTCCTCCACGTTGGACGAGGTGCTCGCGGCCCTGCCGGGACTGCAGTCCCTCGCGCTGCTGCCCCGGACTGGCGAGCCCGCCGAGGGCACGGTCCTCGGCTCCGCGCTCGACGGGACCGCGTGTGCGCCGGTGCAGTCCCCCGCCTCCGGCGACGATCTCGCCCAGCTCCTCTACACGTCGGGCACCACCTCACGGCCCAAGGGCGCGATGATGACCCACTCCGCACTCATCCACGAGTACGTGAGCTGCATCCTCACCCTGGACCTCGCGGCCGATGACGAACCCCTGGTGACCATGCCGCTCTACCACTCGGCCGCGATGCACGTCTTCGCGCTCCCCTACCTGTCGCTGGGGGCGACGGTGCACCTCATGGCGGCACCCGACATCCAGGAGATCCTCCGCCGGGTCGAGGCCGACGGGATCGGCTCCCTGTTCCTCGCGCCGACGGTCTGGGTGCCACTGGCGTCCCATCCGGACCTGGAGAACCGGGATCTGTCGAGCCTGCGCAAGGCCCAGTACGGCGCGTCGATCATGCCGGTGACCGTGCTCCAGCGACTGAGGACCAGGTACCCGGAACTCGGTTTCTACAACTGCTTCGGTCAGTCGGAGATCGGCCCACTGGCCTGCGTCCTGCGCCCGGAGGAGCACGACGCCCGGCCGGCGAGTGCGGGCCGACCCGTGTTCTTCGTCGAGGCGCGGGTGGTCGACGAGTCGGGCGCCGAGGTCGCCGACGGCCAGAGTGGCGAGGTGGTCTACCGGTCCCCACAGTTGTGCACGGGCTACTGGAACAAGCCCGAGGCCACTGCCGAGGCGTTCCGCGACGGCTGGTTCCACTCCGGGGACCTGGTGGTGCGTGACCCGGAGGGCTTCCTCGAGGTGGTCGACCGGATCAAGGACGTCATCAACACCGGTGGCGTCCTGGTGGCCTCCCGAGAGGTCGAGGACGCGGTGTACCGGGACGAGCGAGTCGCGGAGGTGGCCGTCATCGGCACCCCGGACGACAAGTGGATCGAGGCCGTCACCGCGGTCGTGGTCCTCAAGGACGACACCCGCGCCACAGAGTCCGAGATCATCGATGGCACCCGTGCGCACCTCGCGCCGTTCAAGGTGCCCAAGCGGGTCGTCTTTGTGGACGAACTCCCCCGCAATCAGTCGGGCAAGCTCCTCAAACGAGAGCTGCGCTGGGCCTGACGCCGGCGTCACCCGATCCGTGCCAGGACCTCCTCGGCGACCACCTCGGAGGCCTGTTCCGGTAGCCAGTGGCCCATCCCGGACAGCGGCACGAACCGGTAGTCCCCCGCCATCCTGGAGGCGGTGGCCTCAGCACCGGAGCGCGCGATCGCGGGATCGTCCTCACCCCAGACGTAGGTCGTGGGTACCGTCACGTCGGGGAGGTCGTACCGCCGCATCGCGCGATACCAGTTCAACGCCCCGGTGAGGCCGGCCCGTTCGCCGACCAGTTCGAGATGCCTGCTCATCAGATCGTCGGACACCTGCCCGTCGAACATCGACCGCAGCCGGCGGGCCCCGTCCTCGAGGAGAACGTCCTCGGCCTTGCCCGCCTGGCGGAACAGCGTGAAGTAGGCGGATCGGGCCTGCTGGTCCGGGTCGGACGCGAGGGCCTCGCCGAAAGCGGACAAGTGGGGCACGGAGACGGCCGTCAGCGTGGCGACCCGTTCCGGGTGGTGGGCCGCCAACCACCACGCGACCGACGCTCCCCAGTCGTGCCCGAGTACGTGGACGCTGTCCATCCCGAGGTGGTCCAGGATCGTGAGCGCATCCGCCGTCAGCTCCTCTATCGCGTACGCGCCGACCGAGTCCGGGCGGGCACCCGCCGAATAGCCGCGCTGCGCCGGGGCGACCACCCGGATCCCGTGCTGGGTGAGGACCTCGGCCACGGACATCCACTCCCACGGCGACTCGGGGAAGCCGTGGAGCGCCAGTACGGTGTTCTGGACGGGGCCGCTCGGACGCCATTCCAGAACGTCGAGGCTACCGACGGAGATGTCGACGGTCGTGGTCGTGGGTTCCATGCAGCGGACACTAGCCGCTCCCGGCGGTCAACGCGGACGACTGCCGGGTGGGCTCTCCGCGGACGAGCCGGACGGTGTGACCGCCGAGCGCCGGTCGTGCCAGTGGTGGACGAGCCACATCTCCACCACCAGCGGGTCGACCGCCGCCTCGTCCGCCCAGGCCGAGACCACGTCCAGGTACCGCTGATACCTGCGCGGGGTCAACCGGCCGAGTGACTCGACCTCCGTCCATCCCGCGTGGACCAACGAGCCGATACCCGCCGGGTCGACGGGGACTATCGTCTGCTCGGACCATGCCATCCCGAGCGACGCCAGATAGAGCGAGGCGAGCGGGTACCCGAGGTCGGGCACGCCTCTACCGGCGCTCCCGTGTGGTGCCCCGTTGCGAAGCAGGTTCATCGCCTCGGCCGGGGCGTCGAGCCAGTCCACCACCTCGTGCAGGACCAGCGGATACCCGTGCGAGGACACGGACCGCCACGCGGCACGGTCCCACTCCGGCAGGCGGAAGTCCGGAAGCCCCCGACGGATCCCCGAACGCTGCGGATGCCCGGCCAGCCAGGCCGCGCACATATAGAGGGCGACCACCGACTCCTCGAGGCTCCCGCGAGCCCGGCGGCCCGCCGCCCACAGGTCACTCCTGCGGAGGAATCCGGATCCGGACTCGACCCGGCCGCCGTCCGGTCCACCGGCGACCAGCCGGAGGTCGACCCCGCGCTCCGCCAACCTGAGGTTCCACAGGTCCAGGTCGATCTCCACGTACTCGTCGGCCACGAGCAGGGCGGGGGGTTGGGCACGGCACCAGTCGAGACAGGCCGCGGGGAGAGCGGGAACGGGACGGGATCCGGTCGTCGTCATGCCCCGCACGGTGTCACGTGGGTACGACAACGCCGTGCCGCCCGCCGTCAGTCCTGCGCGAACGCCTCCAGCGGTGGACACGAGCAGACCAGGTTCCGGTCTCCGTACGCACCGTCGATGCGGCGCACGGCCGGCCACACCTTGGGTCGCCAGGACGAACCGAGCGGGTATCCCGCCACGCTGCGCGGGTACCCGTGCTCCCAGTCGTCCGCCGAGACGCTCTCAGCGGTGTGCGGCGCCCCGCGGAGCGGGTTGTCCTCCACCGTCCACTCGCCGGAGGCGACGCGGTCGATCTCGGCACGGATGGCCGCCATCGCGTCGCAGAACGCGTCCAGCTCGGCCAGGTCCTCGCTCTCCGTGGGCTCCACCATCAAGGTGTTGGGCACCGGGAAGCTCATCGTGGGCGCGTGGAAACCGTAGTCGGCCAGTCGCTTCGCGACGTCGTCGATCGAGATCCCCACCGAGTCGATGAGCGGGCGCAGGTCGAGGATGCACTCGTGCGCGACCCAGCCGTCCTCGCCCGAGTAGAGCACCGGGAAGTGCCCGCCGATACGACGGGCCAGGTAGTTGGCGCTGGCGATGGCCGTGAGCGTGGCCCGACGCAGCCCGTCGGCACCCATCATGCGGATGTACGCCCAGGTGATGGGCAGGATCGAGGCTGAGCCGAAGGGCGCGGCGGACACCACACCCCCCGAGCCCAGGCCGTGCTCGTACGGGTGGCCGGGAAGGAACTCGCGCAGATGCTCGGCCACGGCCACCGGCCCCACCCCGGGACCACCGCCACCGTGGGGGATGCAGAAGGTCTTGTGCAGGTTGAGGTGACTGACGTCGCCTCCGAACCGGCCCGGGCGGGCGACTCCCACGAGGGCGTTGAGGTTGGCGCCGTCGATGTACACCTGGCCGCCGGCGTCGTGCACGATCGCGCAGATCTCCTCGATGTCGTGCTCGTACACACCGTGCGTGGACGGGTAGGTGATCATGATCGCCGAGAGCTCCGCGGCGTGCTTGTCGACCTTGGCGCGAAGATCGTCCACGTCCACGTCACCGTTGGGGCGGCACGCCACCACGACGACCTTCATCCCCGCCATGACCGCGGAGGCCGCGTTGGTCCCGTGTGCGGAGGACGGGATGAGACACACGGTGCGGTCCTCCTCGCCGCGCGACCGGTGGTACGCGCGGATCGCGAGCAGGCCGGCGTATTCGCCCTGACTGCCGGCGTTGGGTTGCAGACTGACCGCGGCGTAACCGGTGATGTCGACGAGCCACCGCTCGACATCGGCCACGAGCTCACGGATGCCGCCGTTCTGATCGGCCGGGGCGAAGGGGTGGAGACGGCTGAACTCCGGCCACGTGACGGGTTCCATCTCGGTGGTCGCGTTGAGCTTCATGGTGCACGAGCCCAGCGGGATCATGGTGCGGTCCAGCGCCATGTCCTTGTCCGAGAGTGCCCGCAGGTACCGAAGCATCGCGGTCTCGGTGCGGTAGCGCACGAACGCCTCGTGCTGGAGGAACCCGCTCGTACGGTCTCCGTAGGACGCGTCCACGGCGATCTCGGGCACCGGCCCCCCGCCTGCGCCGAAGGCCTCGAGGACGATTCCGATGTGCTCCGCGGTGGTCGCCTCGTCACAGGAGACGGACACCTCGTCGTCGTCGACCTTCCACAGGTTGACCCCGTGGGTGGCGGCGGCGGCCAGCACCTCGTCCGCACGACCCGGGACGCGGGCCAGCACGGTGTCGAAGAAGTCCGTGTGCACCACCTCGATCCCGGCGGTGGTGAGACCGTCGGCCAGGCTCACCGCGTGCGCGTGGACGCGACGGGCGATCGCGGTCAGTCCCGCGGCCCCGTGGTACGCGGCGTACATCGCGGCGAGCACCGCGAGCAGGACCTGCGCGGTGCAGATGTTGGACGTGGCCTTGTCCCGGCGGATGTGCTGTTCACGGGTCTGTAGGGCCAGGCGATATGCCGTCCGGCCGTCGGCGTCGGTCGACACCCCCACCAGGCGCCCCGGAAGGTTGCGGGCGTGCGGTGTGCGGCACGCCAGGAAGCCGGCGTGCGGTCCACCGAAGCCCATCGGGACCCCGAAGCGCTGGGTGGAACCGAAGCACGCGTCGGCGCCCTTCTCCCCCGCCGGGGTGTGCACGGTCGCGGCCAACAGGTCGACGCCGGCTGCGACCATGACCCCTCGTTCATGGCACTGGTCGATGAGACCCGCGACGTCGGTGACGCGTCCCGACGCGCCGGGCGTCTGCACGAGGGCGCCGAAGAAGTCGCCCTCCGGCAACCCGTCGTCGATCAGGTTCGCGGTGACGATCTCGATACCGAGCGGCTCGGCACGGGTGGCCAGGATGGCGGCGGTCTGTCCGAAGACGTCCGCGTCGACCGCGAAGCGCGGGCTCTTCGAGGACCGGTTGGCCCGGCGCAGCATCGTCATGGCCTCGGCCGCGGCCGTCCCCTCGTCCAGCATCGACGCGTTGGCCATGTCCATGCCGGTGAGGTCGGAGACCATCGTCTGGAAGTTGAGCAGGGCCTCGAGCCGTCCCTGACTGATCTCCGGCTGGTAGGGGGTGTACCCCGTGTACCAGGCGGGACTCTCGATGATGTTGCGGATCAGGACCGGCGGGGTGAGGGTGTCGTAGTATCCCTGTCCGATCATGGACACGGCCACCGTGTTGCGCTCCGCGAGTGCCCGCAGTTCGGCCAGGGTCTCGGCCTCCGAGAGCGGCTCGGGCAGTGAATCGATACCCGCGGCGCGGCCATCGGCGCCCACCTCGTCGACGATCACGGACGGGAAGGCGCGTTCGGCGAGCTCGTCGAGCGAGTTCACGCCGATGGTCTCCAGGATGTGGGCCAGTCCGTCGGCGTCGGGTCCCAGATGGCGGGCGACGAACTCGCCTCCGGTCCGGGCGGGGTGCGGGGTCGTCGTCACAGGAGCTCCTCCAAGGGCGGGGCCGCCCGGACGGGCGGCCTGCGGGCCGGTGCTACCCTCTCCGCTCTGTCCCCTGCCGGGCTGGTGCCGGCGCCTGAGAGATTCACCGGGCCCGTCAGCGGGCCCCGCTTTCCCCGTGGGCGGGTGGTCTGTTCCACCGCTCTCCAGAGGCGTTAGACGACTGCACGGTCCGGGTGCCTGAGAGATTCTCGGAGAGGAGTTGCTCCTTCGGCGCCGACGGCCGGGGCCGAGGGACTCTCCCGTGAGTCGCGTGAACGCACCGCTGAGTCTAGACGACTCCCGCGGTCAGCCCGTACGCCGTGACGCCCGGGCGCGGCGCCGGGCGGCCAACTCGTCCTCGAGTGGCTCCACGATGTCCTCCGCAGAGACCGTCTCGGCGGGGAAATCGGCGATCGATCCGGCGAGCTCGCGCATCGCGCCCCCGATCCCGATCCCGAAGACCCCCTGTCCGCCCTGGAGGAGGTCGAACACCTCCTCCTTGGAGGTGCACTCGAAGACCGTGCGCCCGTCCGAGAAGAGCGTGATGGTCGCCAGGTCCTTCACACCGCGGGAGCGGATCTGATCCACCGCCTTGCGGATGTTCTGGAGCGAGATCCCGGTGTCCAACAACTGCTTGACGATCTTGAGGACGAGGATGTCCTTGAACGAGTACAGGCGCTGGCTTCCGGAGCCGGCCGCGTTGCGGATCGACGGCACCACCAGGTCCGTCCGGGCCCAGTAGTCGAGCTGGCGGTAGGTGATACCAGCGATCTGACAGGCGATCGGCACGCGGTAGCCGCTCGTCCCGTCGGGGATGCCGTCGTCGGGGAACAGTCCCGGCTGCACCTCGTCGAACGTGGCCTGGGTGGCCTCGATGTCGCCTCCGAAGAGACCCTCCGTGTGCGTACCGGTGGAGGACGACTCCGGGTCCCGGGTGTGGTCGGCCACGATTGCTCCCTCAAGCTGTGGGGTGTCGCCACGATCGTGGCGACACGGTGCCGGGCTCTGGCGAGTCCGGATCCTGGACGCGTGAACACCATCGGTGTAGTTCACTGGGAGCAACGCTAGGCCCGCGAGGGTCCGCGATCAATAGGACACGCGGTAAACCTCAACCTCAAGTTGAACTTGAGACCTATCCGCGACCTGCGAACTGGTGCTGGAGTGATTGCTGTGAGGAAGGAATTGGCAGGTCACCGCACTCAGGGAGAGCTCTCGCCGGTTTCCTCAGGCCCGTTCCCGCCGCCGAGGAAATCATCCGGGCTCACCTGGTCGAGGAACTCGCGGAAGGCCTCGACCTCCTCCTCCCCCTGCTCGACGAGGGAGATACCGACCTCGTCGAGGACCTCGCGGCTGACCAGGACCGGGGACGAGGTCCTCAGCGCCACGGCCACGGCGTCGGACGGGCGGGCGGAGACCCGCTTGCCGTCGAAGACCAGCTCGGCGATGAAGGTTCCCTCCGACACCCCTACGATCTCCACCTGCTCGAGCGGGTGTGAGAAGGTCTCGAGCAGAGTCGCGACGAGGTCGTGCGTCAGCGGTCTCCCCGGCTGTACTCCCTGTTGCTGGAGGCTTATCGCCGCAGCCTCGGACGCGCCGATCCAGATCGGCACGTACCGCCCGCCGTCCTTCTCGTGCAGGATCAGTACTGGTGCGTACTCCGGCTCCTCGAAACGGATGCCGACGACGTTCACCTCGCGCATGTTCTTTCCCATGTCCTCCGCCTCTCCCACGGGTCCAGCCTAGCCCCGAGCGCCCCGGGGCGCTCGGGTCAGGACTCCAGTGCGTGCCGGACGGCGACGGTGACGAGCGTCGAGTGGAGCGCGACGGACAGCGCCGCGATCTCCCGCGCCAGCTCTGCCGCCCGGTCGCGGGCGTCCGCGTCGCCCTGCCGTGCCACCGGCCCGGCGATCTGTGTGATGAGGCCCGTCTGTCGATCCGCGGCGGTACGGAAGCCACGGAGATGACGTACGTCCACTCCGTGACCCGCGAGATCGTGCGCGGTGCGCGCGACCAGAACCGCCTCCGGATCGAAGAAGCCACCGGGACCGGCGACGATGAGCCCGGCGTCCACGAGCGAGTCGACGAGCCCCGCCTCCACCCCCGATTGGTCCACGACGTTCTCCCGAGTGAGTCTCAGGACGGTGTCGCTTCGGAAATCGTCCGGAGTCGAACCCGGCACCCCGTCCGATCCGTGCCGTGGCAACAGTGCGGTGGTGGACCCGTCGGCGATCGCGGAGTCGAGGGCGTCGAGCTCCTCCCGGATCACCTTGAGCGGGAGGTACCGGTCCCGCTGCGCCGTGAGGACGTACCGGAGACGCTCCCGGTCCTCGACACTGAACCGTCGGTACCCGCTCGCGGTCCGCTCGGGAGTGACCAGGCCTTCGTTCTCGAGGAACCGGACCTTCGACACCGTGAGGTCCGGGAAGTCCGGACCCAGGAGTGCGATGACACCGCCGATCGACAGATGACCCTCGTCCGCGGCGCCGTGTCCGGCGGCTGTCACTGCCCGGGCGTACCCGTCAGGAACACGAGCCGGAACTTGCCGATCTGGACCTCGTCGCCGTTGGACAGCGACGCCGAGTCCACGGGCTCGCGGTTGACGTATGTGCCGTTCAGCGAACCGACGTCGACGACGTTGAAGGTCCCGCCCTCGCTCCGGAACTCGGCGTGACGACGGCTCACCGTGACGTCGTCGAGGAAGATGTCACTGTCCGGGTGTCGGCCGGCCGATGTCGTGGCCTGGTCCAGGAGGAACCGCGAGCCCGCGTTGGGGCCCCGTTTGACCACCAGCAACGCCTGTCCCTCGGGCAGTCCCTCCACACCCGTGACGGCGGGTTCGGACTGCGCCGCCTGCTGATCGGACTCGTTGAGAAGCTCCGCACGGAACACCGAGGTGGTCTCGGCGGTCGCCTCGGGCATGTTCTTGTTCTCGGTCACGTTCGTCTCTCCTCGTCCGAGCCCAACGAGGGGCTCACCGTGCGGTGCCCTGCGATTCTATGCCGGACCGTCCGGCCGCGGGGCCGGGGGCGGCGGAGTCCGCTCAGCCCTGCGTGATCTTGGCGTATCCGTCGGAGTCCAACGTCTGCTCGAGTTGCGCCTCCAGGTCGTCGACATCCGATATCTCGAGGACGATGACCCACCCCTCACCGTACGGATCCGAGTTGACGAGTTCGGGCGAGGTCTCCAGGGCGGTGTTGACCTCCACCACCTTCCCGCTCAGCGGCGCGTACAGGTCGGAGACGCTCTTGGGTGACTCCACCTCGCCGAACGGCTCGCCCGTCTCCGTCTCGCCGCCCACGTCCGGGAGCTGGACAAAGACGATGTCCCCCAGCTTGGACTGGGCGTACTCGGTGATGCCGATGCGAACGCGCGTGTCGGACACCCGCTCCACCCATTCGTGCTCGTCGGTGTACCGGAGCTGATCGGGGATGTTCTGGTCGCTCACTGACGTGCCCTTCTCGCGTGGCTCACATGACGATTACATGTGGCGACATTACACACCGCCCGGGGACTCCACGGCAGTAGATCCGGCACGACCCGGGGGTACGGTCGCGGCGATCTTCCGCGCCTGCCACAGGTAGATCGCACCGCTCCACGCGTAGAGCCCGACGCCCCAGTACAGACACGCCTCGCCGAGGATCTGCAGCCCCTCACCCCCGGGGGCCCCGGCGTAGCCGGCGAGCAGCAGCGGGAGAGACCAGAACAACGCGAATGTGGCGGCTTTACCCAGGTAGGTGACCTCGGGCTCGATCCCTCGTCGTCGGTAGACGGGCAGGGTCCCCACCAGCAGCGCGTCCCGCACGAGTAGCGCCACCACCACCCAGACCGGGATGTATCCGGCGACGGCGAAGGCCACTGGAACGGCGGCCACCAGGATGCGGTCGGCGAGGGGGTCGAGTCGCTCGCCCCAGGTCGACCGCATGTTCCACAGCCGTGCGATCTTGCCGTCCAGCCAGTCGGAGACGACCAGCGCCCCGAGGAGCCACAGCGCCAGTGGGGGGTCGTCCCAGACCAGGATGCTCACGACGAGCACCGGGATCAGCGCGATGCGCGCCAGCGAGATGACGTTGGGGAGCGTCCAGAACCTGTCACTGACCTCGGGGGCCCGCGGCGGTGGCTCCTGACCCAGGCCGGGCGGGACCGCGGCGGAGAGGTGACCGCCACGGGGTTGCGGGATGCGCGCTCCGAGGACCCTGCCCTCACCGGTCCGCCATTCCCGCAGATCGGTCTCGCGTCTGCCCTCCCGCGCCGAACTCATCGGAACGTCGACATCATCCCGGAGAACACGTTGCCCCCCGCCGCCATCGGGTTGTCGTGGACCATGTACGTCCACGTCGAGGTCGGACGGGCCATCGCGTTGGCCTCCAGGTCCACCCCCGAATCGGTGAACTCGATCTCCTCGAAGGTCGTCTCGGACTCACGGACCGCATCCGAGGCGAGGTCACGGAAGTGGTCGATCGCGATCCGGTGGAACTCGTCGAGGGGGTTCTCGCGCCCCAGGGCCCTGAGGTGGATCGACTCGCGGATGTCGTTCATCCTCTCCAGGTGGACGGCCCAACCCCGGTCGAGGTGCCACAGCATGATCTCCCGACACCCCTGCACCACGGCATCCCGGCCGTGTGCTTCGACGAGCTCGGCACTGCGCTCGGGGTCGTGTGCTGCGAGTTCCTCGAACGCCTTCTCCGTGACCAACAGGGCCGCCCGGCGTTCGGCGAGGATGTCACGCTGCTCCGCGAGAAGCCGGCTGTAGCGCCAGGTGTTGGAGTGGATCTGGAGCATCTGCCCCTCGGTGACCCGCTGGGCGTGATCGACGGCGTCACGTCCACGGTTGCCCTTGAGCAACCCGCTCATCCTGTCGTGCGCGGTGGGGATCTTCTCCGGCTCCAGAGCCGACGTCACCACCGGGTCGTCCATCGCGGCGAAGAACACCGAACTGCCGGGGTCGCCCTGGCGTCCGGCGCGGCCGCGGAGTTGGTTGTCGAGTCTCTCCGTCCGGTGGCGCCCGGTCCCCACGACGTGCAGTCCACCGAGCTCGACGACCTCGTCGCGGCGCGATTCGTCCGAGCCACCCAGACGGATGTCGGTGCCGCGACCCGCCATCTGCGTGGAGACGGTGACGTTGCCCACGTCCCCCGCCTCCGCGATGATTGCCGCCTCCTCCTCGTCGTTCTTGGCGTTGAGGACGACGCAGGCCACGCCCTTCTCGGACAGGCGTACGGCGAGTTCCTCCGACTCGGCGACGTCGTGCGTGCCCACGAGGACCGGCTGACCGGTCGAGTGGACCGCCGCTATGTGCTCGACGACCGCGCGGGTCTTGCTGTCGTTGTCGATGAACGTGCGGTCGGCCTCGTCGAAGCGGACGCAGGGGGTGTTGGGATCGATCTGGGACACACCGAGCGAGTAGAACTCCCGCAGCTGCGCACCGGCGGCGAGGGCGGTTCCCGTCATCCCGCACACCCGGTCGTAGCGACCGATGAACGCCTGGACGGTGATGCTGTCGAGGATCTGTCCCGCCTCGGAGACCGCGACCTCCTCCTTGGCCTCGACCGCCGCCTGCAGCCCGTCCGGCCAACGTTGCAGTTCGGCCACGCGACCCCGCGAGGCGTTGACCAGTTGGACCCGCCCGTCGCGGACGATGTAGTCCACGTCCCGCCGCAGCAGGAAGCAGGCGTGGAGCGCCACGTTGACCTGGACCAGCGTCGTCCCGACGTGGTCGGTGGCGTAGAGGTCGTCGATCCCGAGCTCACCCTCGATCGCCTCGGCGCCGTCCTCGGTGAGGTAGATGTTGCGCCGCTCGGAATCCGTCTCGTAGTGGCGACCCGGCCGCAGTTTCCGGACCGCGGCGAGGATCTCCCCCGTCGGCGCCTCTCCGGAGGTGGACCCGGCGAGGACCAGCGGGACCAACGCCTCGTCGACGAGTACGGAGTCTGCCTCGTCCACGAGCGCGACGTCCGTGGTCGGCGAGATGAGGTCCGCCGGGTCGGTGACGAGTTGCTCCCGCAGGACATCGAAGCCGATCTCGGAGACCGAGCCGTAGGTGACGTCACACGCGTAGGCGGTGCGACGCTCCTCACGGGTCGACGACTCGGTGACGTGACCCACGGTCAGCCCCAGGAGTTCGAACATCGGCCCCATCCAGCGCGCGTCGCGGGCCGCGAGGTAGTCGTTGACGGAGATGACGTGGACCGTGTGGCCCTGCAGTGCGTAGCCCGCCGCGGCCACGGCGCCCGAGAGGGTCTTGCCCTCGCCGGTGGCCATCTCCACCACGTCCCCCGCGAACATCCGTAGCGCGCCCTGGAGCTGCACGTCGAACGGTCGGAGGCCGACGGCCCGGGAGGCCGCCTCCCGGGCCAGGGCCAGGAACCGGGCGAGGTCCTCGGGGGGATCCCCGAAGAGCTGGAGGCCGTGGGCGGCGTCCGCGAATTCGCCGTCGTCCATCCCCTCGGCCCAGTCGTCGAATCCGTGGGACGCCTCGACCGCGCTCTGCGCGCGCGAGGTGTCCCGGCCCTGGGTGGAGCCCATCAGCTTCCAGAAGCGGTTGGCGAAGCCCACGCGTGGAGTCCTTCCCGGTCAAGAGAACAGTTGATGCCACCGTACGCAGGGGGTGACGGCCACGGCGGCGCACCCCGCTGGCCGCGCGCGTCAGCGATCCGGGTCGATCTGTCCGCGCAGCCGGCGCATGGCCTCGGTGGAGAGCATACGATCGCCGGCGCGCGCGGCCAGGTGCTCGGCCGTGAGGTCCGCCGGGGTCGGCGACTGAGCGGCGGAGGGGGGTCGGACCCCGTAGTCCCGGGCGATGTCGTCCAGACGGGCGGCCTCCGCCACCGCGACATCCGCGCGGCCCTCGACAGACTCGACCAGCTCGCGGAACGCCACCGCCCGGTCGACCACCTCGGCCCAGACCTCGTCGATGGCGGTTCCCATGCCCGTGCGCGTGGCGAACCCGTCACGCGCGGGCGGGAGCCCGGGGGTGGCGGCCGCCTCGCGCAGACGGCAGATGTCGCCGGCGATCCCCACCATCTCGGTCTCCGCATCGAACTGCAGCCGGATCTCCTCCACCGATCGTCCCCCGCGCACGTAGGCCCGTAACAGTCGGTCGTACAGCCAGCCGGCCTCCATGAGCAGCGCCGTGTACATCTCGGGGATGCGACGGCGGTCCGCCCGGATACGCGGGAGTGACGGCAGGGATTCCACCACCGACTGGACCCGGTGGGGCAGGGTGACCCGCCCCATCTCCCGCTGCCCGTAGGCGGCAGCGGCGGTGCCCAACTCGACGATGGTTCTGGGCACCATCGGCACCGGTGCCATCGTGGGCGTGGAGGCGAGGGCGTCGAACAGGCGGCCGCGGTCCTCCGGGTCCAGGTGGACGCCCCGCCTCCGATCCGCGCGGATGTCCTTGATCCGGAAGGCGAACACACCTGCTCCCCGGGTGAATCCCGTGCGCAGGGCGACGTACCTCCGGTCCAGGTCGGCCAGTCGCGTGCGCAACGCCATCCGCAGGACGGACGGGACCGGAGTGCCCAGCAGTCGTCTGAGGTCGTGACGCTGCTCTTCGATGATCCGCACCTGGTGGAAGCCACCCACTGTCGGGAAGGGCAGGTTGCGGTGGAGTCGCGCGAGCACGACGTCGGCGATCCGCGGTTCCACCAGCCCGCACGCGACGAGCAGGGCAGCGCGGTCGGACAGTTCCACCGGCCCGGAGGAGACCGTGCCGGAACACAGGTGGTCGACATCCCGCATCAGGCGGGCCCGGGCGTCCGTGCCCTCACCGTCCTGATCGTGAATGGTCATGACCGAGCACCTCTCTCCCCCGCTCCGGCGATCATCGCCGATGGACTGCATTTTCCATGATGCACCCTCGGGCGAGTACACGCCGTCCCGCTCACCGGGGGCGGGGACCGGCACAGACCCGCCGCGCACGAGAAGTCAGGCGTGGGTGCTACTCCTGCCCGGGCGTGAGCCGCACGACCATCTTGCCGGTGTTGGCTCCGCGCATCATGTCGAGGAACGCGTCGACCGTGTGCTCGATCCCGTCGACGACGGTCTCGTCGTAGGCGATCTCACCGGCGGCGAACCACCGCGCCATCTTCTCCTTGAACCCGGGGGCGAGGTGGAGATATCCGGCGAGGGTGAAGCCCTTGAGTGTGAGGGCCCGGGTGATGATGTTGGCCATGTTGTCCGGCCCGGGCTTCCGGCCCGTGGCGTTGTAGCCGGCTATCGCCCCGCACAGCGCGATGCGTCCGCCGTCGTTCATCACGTCGAGCGCGGCCTCGAGGTGGTCGCCACCGACGTTGTCGAAGAACACGTCGACGCCGCCCGGGACGAGCTCGCCGAGCTGTTCGCGTACTGGCGCGTCCTTGTAGTTCAGGGCGGCGTCGAAGCCGTACTTCTCGGTGAGCAGACGCACCTTCTCGGGTGATCCCGCCGATCCGATGACGCGCCCGGCGCCCAGGAGTCGTGCGATCTGCCCTGCCGCGGTCCCGACCGCGCCGGCGGCGCCGGAGATGAAGACCGTGTCGCCGGGCTTCAGGTCGGCGATCGCCGTGAGCCCCACATAGCCGGTCAATCCCGTCATGCCGAGGATTCCGAGATACAGCGAGAGCGGTGCTCCGTCGAGCTCGGGCACCACGGTGAAGGTCGAGGCGTCCGCCTGGACGAGGTCCGACCAGCCGTGCTGGTGTAGGACGACGCTGCCGACGGGGACGGACTCGTCGGTGGAGGCCGTGACGCGCCCGATCGCGCCGCCGGTGATCGTCTCGCCGAGCGCGTAGGGGGCCGTGTAGCTACGGACGTCGTTCATGCGACCCCGCATGTAGGGGTCGACCGAGACGTAGAGGTTCGATACCCGGACCTGGCCCGGCTCGAGTGGTCCGTAGGTGACCGTCGCCGTGTGGAAGTCCTCCTGGGTCGGCCACCCCGCGGGGCGCGCGGCGAGCTGGATCTGGGTGCTGGTGACGGTGCTGGTGCTGGTGCTGGTGGCGACTGACATCGTGTGACTTCCTTGAACGGAGGGCGTGCGTGGGCAGGTGAGGAGTGGGATCGGGACCCGGGACGCTAGAGGGCGACCACGAGCGCGAGCACCGAGAGCAGCGGAAGGACGCCCTGCTTGAGGGCCGCTCCCCGCTTGTCCGGGGCGGAGAGGAAGAGGACCAGTGCGGCCGCGGCCATGGAACCGGTTCCGGCGAACAGCAGCGCCGCTCCCACCGGAACAGAACCGACCAGGACGATCACGATGCCGACCACCGCGACGATCGCCAGGAACAAGTTGTAGAAGCCCTGGTTGAAGGCCAATTGCTGGGTGGCACGCGCCTCGTCGAGACCCGTTCCGAAGACCCTGCGGGTCCGGGCGCTCGTCCACATGAATGACTCGAGGACGAAGATGGCGACGTGCACCATTGCCGCGAGAGCTGCGAGGACTAGAGAGAGGGTGAGCATGAGGCGACCTCGTTGATCGAAGTGGGATGGAACTATTCTGAACTGACCGTTTCACTATATACTAGACTGACTGTTGCACAAAGGGGAGCCGACATGGGGCGCACACAGAGTTACGACACCGCAGCGGTCATCCGTCGAGCTCGCGAGATCTTCTGGGAATCCGGGTACGAGGACGCCGCCATTCCGGACCTCGAGCGCGCGACCGGACTGAACCGATCGAGCATCTACAACGCCTTCGGCAGCAAGCGCGGCCTCTTCGACGCGGCCGTCGACAGCTACCTGGACGAGGTCATCCGCCCGTTGCTGCAGCCGTTCAGCGCGACCCCGGTCGCCCGCGACGCGATCGTCGAGTACTTCGGGCGGCTGCGCAGCACGTTCCACAACGCCGACTCTCCTGCGTCCGCGAACGGATGCCTCCTGATCAATTCGGCGAACGCGCCGATCGCGCGGGACGCCGCGGTGCGCGAGACCGTCGCCGCCTACCGGGAGGAGCTGCGCGCGGCCATCGGCCGCGGCGTCACCGCGTATCGGCCCACGCACGACCCGGGCGCCAACGCCCGGCTCGCCGACGCCTGCGCGGCGATGATCGTCGCAGCATTCGCGCTCGCCCGCGTCGACAACGCGGCTGCGCTGCAGTGCATCGACACCGCCATCCACCTTCTCGACGACCACACCTGACCCCGACTCGGGTCCACCGCCGCGGCGTCGCCGAGCACTCGATCCCTCCCCACTGCAGACCAGGTGGGGCCCATACGAGGGCCTAGTGCGCGAAGTTGGTGCGTCTACGCTGCCGCGGAATCGGTGCGTCGAGGTTCTCCAGGAACGCGACCTCCTCCTTGATCGATGCGAGGAGCAACTCGGCGAGGTCGCGGCTGAGGCCGAGACGAACGACGATGCGCTGGACGACCAGGTCGGACAGGTTGTCGGGCATCGGGTAGGCGGGCACCTGCCAGCCCCGCATCCGCAGCCGGTCCGCCAGGTCGTACAGGTCCCAGTTGCGTCGGCCCGTCCTGAGCTTCCACGCGAACACGGGGATCGTGTCGCCCCGGCTGACGAGTTCGAACGGCTCCATGGCACCGATCTCGGAGGACAGGTAGGTCGCGACGTCGATCGAACCCTGCTGGACAGCGCGGTAGCCGTCGCGGCCCAGGCGCAGGAACTGGTAGTACTGCAGGAGGACCTGCGCTCCGGGACGCGAGAAGTTCAACGCCAGGGTCGGCATGTCTCCACCCAGGTAGCTGACGTGGAAGATCAGGCTTTCGGGGCAGACCGCCTTGTCCCGCCACACGACCCATCCGACACCGGGGTACACGAGTCCGTACTTGTGCCCGGAGGTGCTGATCGAGTTCACCCGGTCGACCCTGAAGTCCCACATGAGCTCGGGTTGGCAGAACGGCGCGACCATGGCACCCGATGCACCGTCGACGTGGATCCGCACGTCGAACCCGGATCGGTCCCGGATCTCGTCGAGCGCGGCGGCGATCTGCTCCACCGGTTCGTACAGACCGGTATAGGTCTGACCGAGGATGGCGACGACCCCGATGGTGTTCTCGTCGACGTAGTCCTCGAGCCCCACGCCGTCGAGCACGAGGTGCTCCTCGGTGACCGGCACGTAGCGCGGCTCGACCTCCCAGTAGTTGCAGAACTTCTCCCACACGACCTGGACGCCGGCCGAGAGGATCAGGTTCGGCCTGTCCGTCGACTCGCCCTCGGCCCGACGCCTCTCCTGCCAGAGGCGTTTGAGGGCCAGACCACCGAGCATGCACGCCTCGGACGAGCCGACCGTCGAGGTCCCGATCGTGTCCTGCGCGTCGGGCACGTTCCACAAGTCCGCGAGCATCCGCCAGCAGCGGTCCTCGATCCCGGCAGTTGCCGGGTACTCGTCCTTGTCGATCATGTTCTTGTCAGCGGTCTCGGAGTACAGCTTCTGCGCGTGGTCGTCCATCCAGGTGGAGACGAAGGTCGCGAGGTTGAGCCGCGAGTTCCCGTCGAGCATCACCTCGTCGTGGACGATCTGGTACGCGGTGTCCCCGGACATCATGCCGTCCGGCATCCGGAACTTCGCCAGGCTCGTCGCCTCACCCGGCCGCGCGAAGACAGGATTCACCACGAACTGCGCGGCATCGGACTGCTCGACTGCGTTTCGGTAGAACTCGGACACGTCCACCTCACTCCGATACGCCTCGGCCAACTTCAACTAAGACCGATCTCATATCGAGCATAGAGTGGGCGCCCGGGCGCGGGACCTATTCACCGATCGTGCTGTCGACGCGCATCGGAACCGACACGTCCCCGCCCGACTCCTCGGTGATACGACGGCCCATCTGGACGAATGTCGGTTCGGAGACGAAGCCCCCGGCGAACAACGCCTGTCCCTGGGCGAACGAGGCCGAACGTCGGATCTGGTCCTCGCCGGCGAATCCGAACACCTCGGCGAGCTCCATCAGGTCCCGGGGCGAGTTGACACGCATGAGGCCGAGATTGTCGCACTGCGACAGCACATTGGGATGGATCTTGTTCGGACGCTGGGTCGACAGCAGCAACCACAACCCGAACTTGCGGCCCTCGGCAGCGATCTGGACGAGTTGACGGGTGAGCGCGCGTTCGACGTCGGTCCGGGGGTCCGGCGGGCAGATGTTGTGCGCCTCGTCGATCACGATGAGGATCGGCTCACGGTGCTCGCGCCGGGACCACAGGTGTTCCAACACTGCCAGCGCCGCGACCTTGGACTCTGCCGGGTGGGTGAAGCCGCCGAGGTCCATCACCGTGGCGCGGGGGCGCTGATCGATCACATCGACGACGGATCCGGCACCGCGGGACCACAGATCCCATTCGAGCACCTGCAGGTTCTCCATCCGGTACGACAATCGCACCTCACCGGGGTCGGGCGAGGACCGGAGCGCCGAGAGCGCACCCACCGAGTCGAAGGTCTCGGCGCGGACGTCGGTACGCAGGAGCACGTTGTACTCCTCCGCGTCCGCGATCGGGTCGAGCTGGAGCAGAGCGGCCTTGGAGGACGGGGACAGGTCCACGTATCGGGCGTGCAGCGGATCGCCCTGCCCCTTCGAGGAGCGGAAGACCCGGATGTCGGTGTCGGCGAGCCGGGCGACGTCCGCCTCGCTCGCACTCTCACGGACCTCGGGCAGACGCACGAAGTCCGCGTTGGGGTCGAGGATGACCATCGGCAGTTCCGTGTGCAGGAGCAGCTGCTCCAGGACGACGCCCAGCGCGTAGGTCTTACCGCTGCCGCTCTGACCGCACCAGAAGGTGTGCCGGTTGAACCGTCGCGCGTCGATGGTCACGGACTCCCCCGGTACATCGACGTTGCTTCCGATCGCGAGCCCCACCATCCGCCACCTCCTGCTTCAGCGAATCCTCATATTAGACCTTCACCCATGCACGCCCCGGCGTTCCGACGTTCCGACGATCCGTCAGCGTTCGAAACCCCGGCGGGTGTCGTCGAGGATCCTCGGACGGTCCAGGGTCGAGGGCTCGAGATCCAACGGGGCCACGTCGAGACCGAACTCGGCGGCGGAGGCGAGGACACCGGAGTCGAGGTACCGGAGACCGCCGACGTCGGACCGCAGTCGTAGGTCCGGTGGCGTCCCGTCCTTCGACGCGAGGACGAACCCCCAGTCCCCGAACGTCGGGACGTGCACGTGGTACGGGGTCGTGCCCCACCCGGCGGACCGTACGGTCGACGCGGTCCGCCAGAACTGGTGTGGCGTGGAATACGGACTGCCGGACTGGACCGCCATGAGACCGTCGTCCCGGACCACCTGGCGGACCAGGCCGTAGAACTCCTGTGAGTACAGGCGGGACAGAGCGGGATTCCGGGGGTCGGGCAGGTCCACCAGCACCGCACCGAACCCGCCGGCGGGCACCGCCCCGTCGCCGCCCCTGCGCAGCCAGGCAAACGCGTCGTCGACGACGACGTCCACCCGCGGGTCGTCCAACGCGCCCTCGTTGTCCTCTCGAAGGTGCGTCCGCGCGATCCGCAGGACCGCGGGGTCGAGTTCGACCTGCACCACCCGACGGATCCCGGGGACCTCGAGCAGGTCCCGGGCCGCCAGTCCGTCGCCGCCGCCCAGCACGAGGACGTCGGTCGGTCGGCGCGCGACGGCGGGCAAGACCAGTGATTCGGTATACCGGTACTCGTCGAGGCTCGAGTACTGGAGCGTGCCGTCGAGGTAGAGGCGACGATCCGTGCGGCCGTTGTAGGCCGCACTGGTGACGACGATCTCCTGGTAGGCGGACTGTGAGTGCAGGATCACCGGGTCCGGGTACAGCCGGGCCCGGGACCACTCCGTCACGTCGTCGACGGCCACGAGGAGCGCGGCGAGCAGGACGGCGACGAGCGCGAGGACCAGTCCCGCGCCGACCGTCCGCGCGCGGGAGAGGAAATGACGCAGCACGAGCCCCAGCAGGATCGCGGCGGCGGCGATGTTGACGAGACCGGTGACGGCCGCCGCCTGCTGCATCCCCATGGAGGGCAGGAGGAGGAACGGCCAGAGCAGGCCACCCACGACCGCCCCCAGGTAGTCGGCGGCGTTGAGATTGGCCAGGGTCCTCCCCGACTCCTCCGCCCCGCTCCGACGGCCTGTCTGCAGGAGCGCCATGAGCAGCGGTACCTCGGCGCCGACGAGGGCACCGATCACCGCGGTGGCCAGGACCAGGACCACCAGGGATCCGGTCTGGGACCCAAGCGTGGTGAAGGCGACGTACAGCGCCGTCGCCGAGACCCCTCCGACGAGGCCCAGGGCGGTCTCGACCCCGACGAACGTCGATGCCGCGCGGTCGACGAAAGGCTTGGCCAGCAGTGCGCCGACGCCGAGGGCGGCGACGTATCCGGCCACGATGAGACTCGTCGCGACGATCCCCCCGCCCTGGACCGTCGTCGCGAGGGTGAGCAACGCCAGCTCGTAGATGAGTCCGCACGCGGCGCACGCGGCCACCGCCGCCAGGACCACGGGGCGCCACCAGCGCCCGGCCGGGATCCGAGCGGTGGTACCGGCGTCTGTGCCTGTGTCCCTGTCGGACCTCTCGGCGGTCGGCGGCGCCACCGTCCGCTCCTCAGGCAATGGCGGCGGCGTTGACCGCACCCACGGCGACCAGAGTGGCCGCCACCGCGAGCGATGCGGTGCTGAATCTGGGCGAGGTGACCAGGTCACGGAACCGACCCGGAACGAGGAACTCGAGAACGACCAGTGTGACGGCCTGGAACACGACGCCCAGCAGCCCGTAGACCACGACGTCCACCAGTCCCCACGCGAGCCTGTCCGAGGCGTTAGCCATCACGGTGACAACGATGATCGCCAACGCCAGGGCCGAGGCCGCGTGGAGGGCAGCGGCGTTGGGGCGGTGGTCGACGAAGACGTGGTGGCGCAGGCTGCCCGGGGTGAGCAGATCGAGCACGAGGAAACCGGCGGCGAGCACGAGGGCACCGACCCCGAAGTACGCCAGTGACACTCCGATGCCGTTGATCAGGTCGGGGATGTGGTCGGCAAGGTTCACCGTTTCTCCTTCGGATGGAGGCCCTCAGGGCCGGTCGGGGTGGTCATTTGGCGCCGAACCCGCCCGAACTCCCGCCGGAGGAGCTCGCCGGGCTCCTCGGGCCGAAGGCGCCTCCGAGGAACAGGAATCCGCCGGAGCGCAGCGTCCGGGAGTTCGCGTCGAGCTGGACCCGACATGTCATCGCACCCGAGGGTCCGACCTGGATGACGTCGTCCCCGTACCGCAGGTACTCGGTCTGGTCCTGCTGTCCACTCGCGTCCGGGCGCTCGTGGTCCGAGATGTCGGCGACGGTGGCGGACTTGTCGCCGCGGCACTCGTAGGTGTTCGAGGCACTCGCCACGGGCGTGTAGTTCTCCCGGACGTACCGCACGGCGTCGGTGCCGGCGGCCACCAGGACGAGTCCGAGGATGACCGCCATGACCCCTCCGACGAGGGCGATGATCCATCCCCGGTACCGGCTCACGACGCCACCTCCGTCAGCGAGTCGGTGAGCGCCAGCTCGAGCCGGGACACGGTGGTCACGACCTCTCCACCGGCTCCTGCGCCGTCGATGTCGACCGCCGGGTAGAGGTGCCACGTGCGCCACCGCCACCCCGCCGGGTCCGCGGCAGCCGAGACGACGGTGAGCGCGCCCTCGGCACCGGGGAAGCGGCCCGCGAGGACCTCGGGCCCCGAGTCCGCGAGCGCGGTCAACTCCTCCACCACCCTCGCGAACGCCTCGGGCGCGAGCGACTCCACCGCCCCCCGGAGGTGGTGGTCGCCCCACGGCCCGGGGTGGAGCGCACTCACCGACGGCAGTCCGCCGCCCGAGGACGAGGCCCGACACGAGACCTCCTCCGTCACGGTGTCCCTTCCCTCGACCACGAGGGTGACCGCGTGGGATGCCCCGAGGATGGACAACCGTAGAGCAGCGGGGTGCGTCGGGTGCTCGAGCAACGCCGTCACCAGCGACTCCGGCGCCGGTGCCAGGTCGACTCGGTACCCCAGGGAGGCCGCCGCCACATCGTCGGGTTCGAGGTCGAGTCGGTACAGGGTCACGGGGCGTACCCGGGATCGCCGGGGGCGGGCGGAGCCGGGTAGACGGTGAACTCGCCGGGAGACAGCGGCCGACCGGTCGAGACCTCCCACCCGGCACCGTCCCAGTCCTCGAAGGACAGGAGCGAGCTACCGTCGCCGGTCTGGTAGTCGCGGTACCGCATCCGACCCCGCTCGGGAAGGCCGGTGGTCCCCTCGCACGAGTACTCGGCCTCGCCGGACTCGTCCTCGCGGTGGACCCGGTCGTCGACGACCACCTCGGCCTGCGGACCCACCCCGAGCCCCTTCCTGGTGGTCCACCAGGTCAGCTCGAGTTGGCCCTCGTCCTCCTCGACCCCGAGCCACTGCGCACCGTCGCCGCCGTCGAGGAGGTGCTCCCACCACACGAATGACCCCTGCCGGAGGGTGATGGTGCCGCGGACCACGAAGTCGATACCGCCGTAGGCGACGATCGCACCGGGACCGAGGTTGCGTGGCCCGAAGCCGTGCACGGGTTGATCTGCGGCGAGAGGATCACGTCGGTGCCCACCGGAGTCGGGCCTGCGCGACCTCGCCATCTTCAGGGCGATCCCGATCCCCGCGACCACCACGACCACCACGCCGATCACGACGAGTAGTTCTCCCACCCCTCATCACCCCTCACGAGAAGTTCACCGCCGAACGGGCGCCTGCGGCCCGCGGGCTGTCCGGACGCAAGGCTAACCCACCAGGGGCCCAAAACCGTGCCCCTCCGGTCGGGTCCGCCGGGGTCACAGGTACTGGTCGACCCAGGCGCTGATGATCTTCGCCGCGCGCTGCGCCTGCCCGTCCACGGTGAGGAAGTGATCCGATCCCTCCAGCGAGACGAAGCTGCGTGGATGGAGTGCCGCCTGGAAGATCTGAGCGGCGTTGTCGATTCCCACCGATGCGTCGGTCGGCGAGTGGATGACCAGAAGCGGTCGATCGAGGGCGCGGACGTGGCCGATGAGATCGGCGCGGCGCACGTCCTCGACGAACTCCCGCTTCAGGGTCAGCGCGCGACCACCGATCGACCACGTGCCACTGCCCTCCTCCATTACCTCGCCGACGATCGCGTCATAGTGGCGCTCCACCTCGGCGGGCTCGGAGGGGGCCCCGATGGTCACCACCGCCCTGATGCTCGGCACCTGCTGGGCCGCCAGAATCGCTGCCGCCCCGCCCCACGAATGACCGACGATCAGGTCCGGCGGGGTCCCCCGATCGGTCATGAACCGCGCGGCCCGCACGGTGTCAGCGACCTTGGTCGTGAACGACCCGTCACCGAGGTCACCGTCGGACTCCCCGATGCCCAGGTTGTCGTAGCGCAGCATCCCGATCCCCTCCTCGGCCAGGCTGCGCGAGATCCGGAACGCCGCCGGCGAATCCTTGCCGAGGGTGAATCCGTGCACGAACAGTCCCCATCCGCGCAGCGCGCCCTCGGGCGGGTCCAACACGCCGGCGAGCTCGAGGCCCTTCGTACTGGTGAATCGAATGCTCTCGGCCATGCATGCCATCACACCCGTCGCGGCCCCGCGGGGTCAAGGTGCCCGCACCGACCCCGGCCTATGAGGGTCTCTTCCTGGCTCGGTAGATACTCGCCCGAGCGGAACGGACGTACCGTGAATCCCTGTCCGCCTCGGAGACGCGGGCGCCCGCCGAGTTCTCGCCAGAAGCACGATATGGACCAGCCGCGTAGCTGCCGGCTTTGCCGCCGGGAGTATCGCGCTCGAGTTCCGATGGTGGAAGAAGCCACGAGTGCAGAACGGCCACACATTCCGCAGCTCGGCTGGCGTGGTGAACGTCGGCGAGGTCTCAATAGTCGCCATACGTGACATCACAGAAGACCAAGCGACCGCAGCGGGAGCGACATCTGTGAAGGAGCTCGTCAGGACTTCGGATCACGGCACATGGACACTCCGCACGCTCTACCTCATCAAGGGGCCTCCCGGTCGCTCCGCAGAATCCCTGCGCGGCGACATGGACGGCGATATGGACAGCGATATGGACAAGGCGGTCTTCAAGCGCAACGTTCGCAAACTCAAATTCCACAGACTCACCCGAAGCCTGCCCGAAGGCTACGAACTGTCCCCGCGGGGCTCGGCATACTCCGCCCGTCGCGAGAGCGGAGACTCTTCGCGGTAAGAGCTACAGCCTGGTCAGGTGGCATTCGGCACCTTCCCAACGCCCGTTGACTTTTCCGCCGTCCCGATGGAACTGTCAACGCATGACGGCTTCATCCTCGTCGCCCACTCAAATCGACACCCTCATCGTCGGAGCTGGGCCTGTTGGCCTCGCGGCAGCGGTCAAGATGAGTCAAAATGGAGCTCGAATCCGCATCATCGACGCTGCGCCGAGCGGAGCCTCTACCTCGCGCGCGGCGGTCATCCATGCCCGCACGCTCGACCTCCTCGCCGACATCGGACTCGCGACCCGCATGCTCGAGGAAGGCATCATCGTCCCGGACTTCACGGTGCGCGCCCGGAACACGAAGCTCGCGCACATCGATTTCCGCGGTCTCCGCACTCCTTTTCCGTTCACCCTCATGCTTTCCCAAGCACGCACGGAGGAGCTACTCGCCTCAGCTCTCTCCGACACAGGCTGCGGCATCGATCGAGAGGTCGCGTTCGAGTCATTCGAGTCAACGTCGTCCGGACGGGTCGCCGTCCTGCGACGCGGTGACGGGACCCGCGAGACTGTCGACGCGCGATTCGTGATCGGCGCGGACGGGGGCCACAGCCGCGTTCGACAGCAACTGGGGATCGCGTTCGAGGGTGCGGAGTATTCCGACTCTTTCGTGCTCGCGGATGTCTCGATGGTCTGGCCCCTCGCGCCGACCGAGGTGCAGTTGTTCCTCGCGGAGCAAGGACTGATGGTCGTAGCCCCGCTGCCCGGTGGTCAACACCGCATCGTTGCCACAGTGGACGATGCGCCAGCGCGACCTACCGTCACCGACATCCAACACCTGCTCGATGAGCGTGGACCCGGTCAGACCACCGTTCATTCTCTTGATTGGAGCTCGAGATTTCGTGTGGCTCACCGTCTGGCCGCGAGCTACCGACAGGGCAACGCCTTTCTTGCCGGCGACGCTGCCCATGTGCACAGTCCGGCCGGCGGCCAGGGAATGAATCTCGGAATCCAGGACGCAGTCGACCTGGGCGGCCACCTCCTCGACGTTCTCTCCGGCACCCGTAACGAGGACACGCTTGCAGAGTACGAACTCATTCGCCGCCCAGCGGCAGTCAAGGTGATCGGCTTCACCGATCGCATGACGCGCATGGCCACCCTTCGCACACCCGTGCTCCGCCACCTCCGTGATGCCGCGATCAGGACGGTGCTCCATTCGCCCCGCAGGCAAACCCGCCTCGCGCGACGCCTAGCGCAATTGCAGGACTGAGAGGTCAGGGGCCCTACCTATTGAGATGTGCCGGGGCCGGTCGATCGCTACCACGAGAGCACGTCCGCGAACATGATGAAGCCCCGGTGAGAAACCTACTCTCACCGGGGCTTTTCTGTCGGGCTGACAGGATTCGAACCTGCGACCCCTTGACCCCCAGTCAAGTGCGCTACCAAGCTGCGCCACAGCCCGCCCGCCACCGCTCGCGCGGCGACTGGATCAGACTAGCGCACGCCCGTCGGCGCACTCCAATCGGCAGGTCACTTGCGCTGCCGGCGCTCCTTGACGCGCACGTTCACGCGCACGGGAGAGCCGTCGAAGCCGAAGGTCTCGCGCAGGCGCCGCTCGAGGAATCGCCGGTATCCGGCCTCCAGGAATCCGGTGGAGAAGAACACGAACGTGGGGGGCCTCGTGGTGGCCTGGGTGCAGAAGCGGATCCGCGGCAGCTTCCCGCCGCGCATCGGCGGCGGGGTGGCGGCCACGACCTCGCTCATCCAGGTGTTGAGCGGACCGGTGGGGATGCGCTTGTCCCACGAGTCGAGTGCGCCCTCCATCGCCGGCACCAGCTTGGCCAGGGCGCGGCCCGTGGTGGCGGAGATGTTCACCCGGTACGCCCAGGTGAGGATCTTGGACAGCTCCCGGTCGATCTCCTTGTCCAGGTCGTACCTGCGGTCCTCGTCCACCAGGTCCCACTTGTTGAAGGCGATCACCAGTGCCCGACCGGCGTCGGCGACCATGGAGATGACCCGCAGGTCCTGCTCCGTGATCGGTTCGGAGGCGTCCAGCAGCAGCACCACCACCTCGGCGGCCTCGATGGCCCCCCGGGTACGGAGAGAGGCGTAGTACTCGTGCCCGTACGCCTGGTTGACCTTCCGCCGTAGACCGGCGGTGTCCACGAAGCGCCAAGTCTTGCCACCGAGCTCGACGAGCGAGTCCACGGGGTCGACGGTGGTACCGGCGACGTTGTCGACCACCGACCGCTCCTCCCCCGTGAGCTTGTTGAGCAGGCTCGACTTGCCGACGTTGGGCTTGCCGACCAGCGCCACGCGTCGGGGGGCGTTGGTCGTCTCGCGCATCCGGGCCTTGGTGGGCAACCGGTCCAGGACCTCGTCGAGCAGGTCGGCCGTACCGCGGCCGTGGGCGGCCGAGATGGCGTAGGGCTGGTCCAGACCCAGCCCCCAGAACTCGGCCGACTGCAGTTCCGCCTTCTCGCTGTCCACCTTGTTGACCGCCAGGATCACGGGCGTGCCCGAGCGGCGCAGGCTCTTGGCCACCGTCTCGTCCGCGGAGGTGATGCCCACGTTCCCGTCGCACACCAGGACGATGAGGTCGGCGGTGCCCATGGCGATCTCCGCCTGCTGCGCGATGGAGCGGTGCATGCCCTTGGCGTCCTGCTCCCATCCACCGGTGTCCTGCACCATGAAGGTCCGGCCGTTCCACAGGGCTTCGTAGGACACGCGGTCCCGGGTCACGCCGGGGACGTCCTCCACGACGGCCTCGCGGCGACCGATGATCCGGTTGACCAGTGTGGACTTGCCCACGTTGGGGCGTCCCACGATCGCGACGGTCGGCAGGATCTCCACCCCGTCGACCTCGGCGCCGATCTCCTCGGCCCATTCCTCGGCCACGGCGTCCCAGTCCGTGTCGTCGTTCCAGGCGTCCTCGACGGTCTCCTCGACGGGGCCCGTGGGTAGATCGAAGTCCTCGTTGCTGGTCACTGTGCGTTCCCTTCTGCGGCGTCGTTGTGCGACGCGTCGGCGCCCTCTGCGAGTGCGACCAACCGGTCGAGCACCTCGTCGAGGGTGAGATCTGAGGTGTCGATGACGACCGCGTCATCAGCGGGCCGGAGCGGGCTCGCGGCGCGGGTGGAGTCCTTGCGGTCACGCTCGATCACGGCCGCCAGCACCTCGTCATAGTCGGCGGCGCGTCCGGCCGCCACGTCCTGTTCGGTGCGACGACGAGCCCGGACCTCCGGACTCGCGGTGAGGTAGATCTTCACCTCGGCGTCGGGCAGCACCACGGTGCCGATGTCCCGGCCCTCGAGGACCACGGCGCCGCCGCCGGACGCCAGACGTCGCTGCAGTTCGACGAGGTTGGCCCGTACCTCCGGTACGGCGGAGACCGCGGACACGCCCGCGGTGACCCGTGCCGTGCGGATCTCCTCACTCACGTCCTCACCGTCCAGCAGGATCCGCTCGGAGCCGGCGTCAGTGCCGATCTCGAGGGGCAGGTCGGCGGAGGCGGCGATCACCGCGGCCGAGTCGTCCGGGTCGATGCCCGCGCGCATGACCCGGAGGGTCGCGACCCGGTACATCGCACCGGTGTCGAGGTAGGCGCCCCCGATGCGGGCGGCGAGGGTGCGGGCGAGGGTGGACTTACCGGTGCCGGCGGGGCCGTCGATAGCGATCCGGAGCCGGGGGGCGCTGGTGGACCCGGTCGGCGCGTTCACAGGCCCACCGCCCCGTAGAGGTCCGAGACCTCTTTGCGGTTGAGCTTGCGGAAGCTCCCCGCGCGCTGGTCGCCCAGTGCGACGGCGCCGAAGCGGATCCGGACCAGCGACTCGACGGGGTGGCCGACCTCGTCGAGCAACCGCCTGACGATGTGCTTGCGGCCCTCGTGGAGGACGACCTTGACCAGCGACCGTCCCTCGTGGACGTCGACGATCGAGAACTGGTCGACCTTTGCCGGTCCGTCCTCGAGTTCGACCCCGTCACGCAGCGTCCTGCCCACTCCCTTGCCGACGACACCGGTCACGGTGGCCATGTAGGTCTTGGACACCTCGTAGGACGGGTGCATCAGTCGGTGCGAGAGCTCGCCGTCGTTGGTCACCAGCAGCAACCCCTCGGTGTCGGCGTCCAGGCGACCCACGTGGAACAGCCGCTGACCGGCGTCGACACGGTCGGCCACCAGGTCTCCCACGCAGGGCCGGCCCATGTCGTCGGACATGGTGGTGTGGTACCCCCGGGGCTTGTTCAGTGCCAGGTAGACCAGGTCGTCGTCGAGCACGATCCGGGTACCGTCCACCCGGATCACGGCGGTGGAGGGATCGACCTTGACGCCCATCTCGCGCACGGTCTTCCCGTTGACCTCCACCCGCCCGCGGGCGATGAGGTCCTCCGAGGCCCTGCGGGAGGCGATCCCGGCCTGGGCCAGGATCTTCTGGAGGCGGACCGGTGCGCCGTCTCGGCCAGCGGACTCGTTCATGAATTCGTCACATCTCTTCGGTGTCGTGTTCGGGGATCGGGCCGGGCGCAGCTTTCCTGCGCCTGCCCAGAGGTATCCGCGGGTCCTCCGCGGGATCGTCGCTCATCTCGTCGACCAGGTCGACATCCGGCAACAACGGGGCGATGTCCGGGAGCTCGTCGAGCGAGACCAGACCCAATCTTTCCAGAAATAGCTCTGTGGTCCTATACAGGATGCCCCCGGTGTCCGTGTCGGTGCCGCATTCCACGGCCAACCCGCGGGCCACGAGGGTGCGCATGACCCCGTCCACGTTGACTCCGCGGACCGCCGCGACGCGCGATCTGGTGACCGGTTGGCGGTAGGCGATCACGGCGAGGGTCTCCAGCGCGGCACGGGTGAGCGTCGACCGGGTGCCGTCGGTGAGGAGCCGCTCGACGTACGGGGCCAGCTCTCGACGGGTGTAGAGACGCCACCCCTCGTCCGTACGCCTCAGGTCGATTCCGCTTCCCACCGCCGTGAGGTCGTCCCGCCACGCCCGCAGCTCGGCGGCAACCTCCGCGGGTGTCGACTCCGCCGCCGAGGCCAGCGCCCCCTCAGCCGTCGGCTGGTCTACCACCAGCAGCAGCGCCTCGAGTCGGGCCCGCAACGGCGGTGCACCGATTCCGCGGAGCTCGTCGTCGTCATCCCCGGACGGTTCCATCCCGCCGGGGCCGGTGTCCTGACTCATGTCCACTCATCCCTTCCGCGTGTCACCTCGGCGGCGTCCCCACCGGTCCAGCTCACCAACAGGTCGCCGAGCGCCTCGTCCTGGGCGAGCGCCACGGCGCGCGCCCGGTACAACTCCAACAGGGCGAGGAACCTGGCGACGACGACGAGGGAGTCGCCGCAGCCCGAGACCAGTTCGCGGAAGTCCACCCATTCGCCCCGGCCCCGGAACCGCAGCAACTCCAGGACCCGGCCGGCCTGCTCGGGGACCGACACGGCCGCCGTGTGGATGTGCGAGACCCCCACCTCCTCGACCGGCCGGGGCCGGAACGCCACTGCGGCGATGGTGGCGAACTGCTCGGTGTCCACACCGAGCTCCACCTCGGGCAGCAGGTCGAGGAACTCGTCGTCCGGCCCCGCCGTCCGCGGAAACGAGTGGCGGGCGGTCCTGTCGAGCTCGGCGAACAGTTCGGCGACCTGACGGAACGCCCGGAACTGCAGGAGCCGAGCGAACAGCATGTCCCTGGCCTGCAGCAACGCCAGGTCCTCGGGGTCCTGCACCTCCCCGGACGGCACGAGCCGCGCGGTCTTGAGATCGAGCAGGGTGGCCGCCACCACCAGGAACTCGGTGACCTCCTCGAGACCGGCCTCCCGCCCCAGTTCGCGGGCATGGGCGATGAACTCGTCGGTCACCGCGTGGATCGCCACCTCGGTCACGTCCAGGCGCCGCGAGTCGATGAGTTTGAGGAGCAGGTCGAACGGGCCGGTGAAATTGGTCAGATGAACCGTGAAGGCGCGCGGACCCTCGACCTCGGAGACGCCGTCCCCGGCAGGGGGCTCGGAGGCACCGCCCCCGTCACTGGGTTCGACCCCGGTCACCGGTTCGATCACCGACCGCGCTGGATGACCTCGCGAGCCAGTGCCCGGTAGGCCTGCGCACCCGCCGATCTGGGCGCCCACGTGGTGATGGGCTCCCCGGCGACGGTGGTCTCGGGGAACCGGACCGTGCGGGTGACGAGGGTGTCGAAGACCTGGTCTCCGAACACCTCGACGACCCGGCCGAGGACGTCGCGGGCGTGCACGGTCCGACGGTCGAACATGGTGATGAGAATGCCGGTCAGGTGCAGACGGGGGTTGATCCGGTCACGGACCTTGTCGATGGTGTCGGTCAACAGAGCGAGCCCCCGCAGGGAGAAGTACTCGCACTCCATCGGGATCAACACGCCGTCAGAGCAGGCCAGGGCATTAACGGTGAGCAGGCCCAGCGACGGCTGGCAGTCGATCAGCACGTAGTCGTAGCGATCGAGAACCGGGTACAGCGCGCGGCCCAGCGCCTGTTCGCGACCCACCTCGTTGACCAGCTGGATCTCCGCGGCGGACAGGTCGATGTTGGCGGGGATGAGGTCCACACCCTCCACCCGGGTCCTGACCAGGACCTCCTCGGTGGACACCGTGGTGTCCACCAGGAGGTTGTAGACGGTCAGGTCGAGCTGGTGATGCGGGATGCCCAGCCCCGCCGACAGCGCACCCTGGGGGTCGAGGTCCACCAACAGCACCCGGCGGCCGTACTCCGCGAGGGCGGCTGCCAGGTTGATCGTGCTGGTGGTCTTGCCGACGCCGCCCTTCTGGTTGCACATCGAGACGACCATGGCGGGGCCGTGGGAGGTCAACGGCTGTGGCTCGGGGATCGCGGAGAAGCCCTCCCCGGCCGCCGGGTCGTCGGCTCCCAGCAGCTCCGCGCGGGAGAACAGTGCGGGATCCATCGCCCCAGTGTCCTGCGTCACCCGCGTCTCCTCTCGCTGCGTTCCCCGCTGTGTTCCTCGCCGTGTCCACCCGCTCGGACCGTAACCCCGGCCACGTTACCGTGCCCGGGGGTGACACTCGGCCCAGACCTCGCGGAGCGTGTCGACGGTGACGAGGGTGTACACCTGCGTCGTGGTGACCGAGGCGTGGCCCAGCAGCTCCTGGACCACGCGGATATCGGCCCCGCCGTCGAGGAGATGGGTGGCGAAGGAGTGGCGGAAGGAGTGTGGCGAGATGTCGGACTCCACACCGGCCCTCCCCGCGGCCGCACCCACCACGGTCCACAGGGTCTGCCGGGATACCCGCCCCCCACGGGTGTTGAGGAACAGTGCCGGCCCCCCTCTGACGGCCAGCGCGGGCCTCGCACGCACCAGGTACGCGCCGACGGCGTCACAGGCGGGGCCCCCGACCGGGACCAGGCGTTCCTTCCCGCCCTTCCCGCGCAGGATCACCGTGCCGCCGCCGGGGTTGTCGAGACCGTCGAGATCGTCCACGTCCAGGCCCACGAGCTCGGCCGCGCGCGCCCCCGTGGCGTACAACAACTCGAGCATCGCCCGGTCCCGCAACCTGGCGGGCTCGGTATCCAGTTCGGTGCCCCCGGAGGCCTCGATCACCGCGATGATCCGATCCACCGGTAGCGCCTTGGGCAGCCGCCGAGGCGGACGGGGAGGGGTCACCGATGCCGCGGCGTCGACGCGGGTCAGCCCGTCCCGGGTGGAGAACCTGTGCAGCCCACGTACCGCGGCCAGTGCACGGGCCACCGAGCTGGGTGCCAGCGCCCGTCTGCCGACCTCCGGGTCGGCGGTGGCCAGCCGGGCGCGGAACTGCTCGACGTGCCCCTCCGTCACCGCCTCGAGGTCGCCGACACCCGACTCCGCCAGGAACTGCCGGTACTTCTCCAGATCACGCCGGTAGGCGGACAGGGTGTGCGCGGAGGCCCCCTGTTCGACGGCGAGGTGGTCGAGATATCCGCGGATCTGGATCGCGGCCACGCCCGCGGACGTCATCGCGGTGCGCCCGGCGTCAGTGCCCGGCGATCGACGCGCGAGCGGCGAGGATCCCGGCCACCGCGATGCCGTTGACTATCCGGCCGTCCAGGACCGCGTCCACAGCCTCGGCGAACGGCATCCGCGCGACCTCCATGTCTGCCTCCTCGTGCTCCGCCTCCGGCCGGCCGACCTCGCGGAGGTCCGTGGCCAGGAACACGTGGACGCGTTCGGTACAGAAGCCCGGGGACGGCACGATCGAGATCACCGGTTGCCAGGACCGCGCCTCGAGCCCGGTCTCCTCCATCAACTCGCGACGCGCCGACTCCAGCGGTTCCTCGCCCTCCACGTCACACAGTCCGGCCGGGAGCTCCCAGAGCCGCTCCCCCACGGCGTGGCGGTACTGCCGGACAAGGGTGATCCGGTCCCGCTCGTCGAGCGCGATCACCGCGACCGCGTCGTCGTGGCCGCAGATCTCCCGCTCGGCCGTGCCACCGCCGGGCATGGTGAGGGTGTCCACGCGCAGCCGCACCACTCTCCCGTCGAAGATGGCCCGACTGCCGACGGTCCGGTAGTCGTGCGACCCGGGGACTCCGGGGCCCGCCACCTCGCTCAGCTCCCGTCCGAGCGCACGTCGGACGTCAACTCCGCGTCGGGCCCGCCCGCCCGCCCGCACGGTCGAGGTCTTGGCGTCCGGGGCGGCGATGGTCGCCCCGGCGGACTCCCCCGCCTGGTCACCCGACTGGTCGGCACGCCACGGCTCGACCGGGAGCCGCATCTCGTTCTCGTAGTCCAGCGCGGCCTTGATGAACGCGACGAACAGCGGGTGGGGGCGGGTCGGCCGGGACTTGTACTCCGGGTGCGCCTGGGTGGCCACGAAGAAGGGGTGCTGCTCCCGCGGGTACTCGACGAACTCCACCAGGTGGCCGTCGGGAGAGGTCCCCGAGAAACGCAGACCGGACTCGGCGACCTTGTCGCGGTAGGCGTTGTTGACCTCGAACCGGTGGCGGTGCCGCTCCGAGATCTCGGTGGCGCCGTACGCCTCGGCCACGAGCGATCCCTTGGTGAGGACCGCCGGGTAGGCGCCCAGACGCATCGTGCCGCCCAGATCGGCCTTGCCGGCCACGGCGTCGACCTGGTCCGCCATCGTGGAGATCACCGGATACTCGGTGTCCGGCTCGAACTCGCTGGACGAGGCACCGGTAAGACCGACCGAGCGGGCCGCCTCGATCACCGAACACTGCAGACCCAGGCACAGCCCGAGCAGCGGGATGCGGTTCTTGCGCGACCACGAGACGGCGCCCAACTTGCCCTCGATGCCACGGATGCCGAAGCCGCCGGGGATCAGCATGCCGTCGACACCCCGCAGGGCCTCTCGTGCCCCGGCCTCGGTGGCGCACGCGTCCGACTCCACCCACCGGATGTTGACCCGTGCGCGGTGGGCGAATCCTCCGGCCCGCAGCGCCTCCGTCACCGACAGGTACGCGTCGGGCAGGTCGATGTACTTGCCCACCAGGGCGATCTCGACCTCCTCACGCGGCTCGTGGACGCGCCCCAGCAGGTCACCCCACACGGTCCAGTCGACGTCCCGGAACGGGAGGTTGAGCTTGCGGACCACGTGCGTATCCAGGTGCTCGTTGAACAAGACCTTGGGGATGTCGTAGATGCTCGGCGCGTCCGGCGTCGAGACGACCCCCTCGAGGTCGACGTCACACATCAGCGCGATCTTGGCCTTGAGCCCGTCGGGGACCTCCCGGTCGCACCGCAGGATCAACCCGTCGGGAACGATGCCGATCGACCGCAGCGCCGCGACCGAGTGCTGGGTCGGCTTGGTCTTGAGCTCGCCCGACGGGGCGAGGTAGGGCACCAGCGAGACGTGCAGGAAGAAGATGTTCTCGCGGCCGACCTCGTGGCGCACCTGCCGGCAGGCCTCGAGGAAGGGCTGGGACTCGATGTCGCCGACGGTGCCACCGACCTCGGTGATCACCACATCGGGTCGGCGGCCCTCGTCGTCCGGGGCACCCATCGCGATGATGCGTTCCTTGATCGCGTCCGTGATGTGCGGGATCACCTGGACCGTGTCGCCGAGGTACTCGCCGCGCCGCTCCTTCGCGATCACCGCCGAGTAGACCTGCCCGGTCGTCACGTTGGCGTTGGCGCTCAGGTCGCGGTCGAGGAAGCGCTCGTAGTGGCCCAGGTCCAGATCGGCCTCCGCACCGTCCTCGGTGACGAACACCTCCCCGTGCTGGAACGGGTTCATCGTCCCCGGGTCGACATTGATGTACGGGTCCAGCTTCTGCATGGTCACGCGGAGTCCGCGGGACGTCAGGAGTTGCCCCAGGCTGGAGGCCGTGAGCCCCTTGCCCAGCGACGACGCCACGCCACCGGTGACGAAGATGTGCTTGGTCGCGGACCGCGACGTGGCTCGGTTCAGTGCCAAGGGGACTCCCGTGTCCATACGCCGGAATGGATGAATGCTGGTGTGGCTCCGGTGCACCCCACGGGGCTTCAGGCTATCACCGAGCCGGCGCAGAGGGGAGCGACGGCACCGCTGCGGTCGCATCCGGCCGCAGCCCGTAGTGGCCCTGCTCCCGATCGAGCTGCTGCGCCAACGCCAGTCCTGTCGCCAGACGCCCCGCGTCGGAGCCCACCGAGTCGACGGTCGAGACACCCTCCTCGCCGGAGGAACGCAATACTGTGACCGCGTCGTGGCCCGGTGCGTCCCCGAGTTCGGCGGCCACGACCGATCCCGCACCTTCCCGGTCCAGCGATCGGGCGAACGAGGCCATCCGGAGCGCGGCCGACTCCACCTCGCCCGGGCCGGTGACGACGAGGGCAAGTTGGCCCGGCCGGACGGTGCCGGCCTCGAACTCCACGATGTCCGCGTCGGCCAGGGTGGTGAGCACGGTCTCGCGGTCGTCGTCGTCCAGGTGGGGCTCGGCGTCCTCGGTGCGCAGCAGCGCCGCGCGACCGATCGCGGTCCCCAGCTGGGTGCCGATGTCCGCGTCTGCCGCGGGCGCCTCACCGATCGGGAGATTGGCCACGAGGGCCTCCAGCTCCGCGTCGGCCTCCGGGTCCACGGCCTTGTCCGTGAGCCTCACCCGGCCCGCGGCGATGCCGCCGGCGGCACCGATGACGTCGACAACCGCGGTCACGTCGTCGTCGGACGCTCCCGGCGCCACCACGACCAGCACCGGTCGTCCTTCGAGTCGGCCGTCCAGGGCGACCGGGCTGAGCTCGCCCGCCATGACCTGGAGCCGGTCGACGGAGAGTCGTTGCGCGGCCAGGTCGTCCCGGGTCGTCTCGAGTCGCGCCGCCGTCGTCTCCTCGTTGTCGACCACCGCGTCCCGGATCGACGTCGCCACGGACGTCGATCCCAGGACCACCCCCACCGCGAGGGCGAGGAACACGGCGACCAGCGTCAGGACGTGGCGACGCAGGGAGATCAACGGACGAGCCCCTGGACCCAGAGGGCGAAGGTGTTCCAGGCCTCGATGGCCCAGATGAGCAGGTCCTGGGCGGAATCCCGGGCCACCACCACGGCGGCCACCGCGATGAGTGCGGCGAGCACCACGAGGGCCAGCCCGATCCCCGTGCCACGCGACCGGTACAGCGTGGAGCACGCATCGGCGTGGACGAGTCGCGACGACACGGCCGTGTCGACCATCGTCGACGACGGCGCGGAGGAGGGCGCGAAGACGTTCTCGAGTCCGCGATCATCGCCGGTCACGACGATCATCTCTGCTCCCCCGTGGAAAGCCAGCAGCAGTGCCATGTCGCGCGCGGTCGCCGCGGCCGGGAACGTGGTGGCGCCCACCCCGAGGTCGGTGACACGTTCGAGCCCCTCGGCCCTGCCGTCGCGGTCGGCGGGGAGGACGAGGACCGCACCGTCGGTGAGCGCCTCGTCGGAGACCTCTGTGGGGGTGGCCACCACTACGTCCGCGGAGAACCTCGACTCGCGCAGCAGGTCGGCGCCGCCACCCACGCCGACCAGGAGCGGTCGGTATTCCTTGATGAACGGCTTCAGCCCGGCGAGCTGGGCTTCCGACGAGGGATCCCCGGTCACCACCACCACGTGGCGGTCCGTGAACGCGACGTCGATATCCGGCAGCCCCTCACCGTCCAGGAGCAGCCGGTGCTCCAGGCTCAGGAACTCCGTGGCGTTGGCCAGGTGCGCCAACGCGGACTCGACGTATCCGGCCTCCGCCGCGTCGACCTCGGTCAGGATCGTCGTGGGACCGGCCTCGCGACCGGAGGCGAGCCGGTCCTCGTTCTTGACGGAGTACACGACCCCCTCGTCGATGCGGACCCGGGTCCCGTCCTCGATCTCAGCGAGATCCGCGTCCTCGATGACCGGGATCGTCGACGCGGCCAGGATCCGGAACGCGGCGCGGGGCAGCATCTCCTCGCCGGACCGCGGTACGTGGACGACCGCGGCGACCGCGGCGTCGACGACGGCGCGCGCCGTGGCGGCCGGCGTCCGGTTGAGGTCGAGCACGGCGACGTCCTTGGCACCGAGCTTCCTGGGGACCGGCGACCCGGCCCGGATCTGGCGGACGGTGCCGACCACACCGGCGAGGTCGTTGGAGCGGCGATTGAGGAGACCCGACATCTTCATGTGCCCGAGTATCACGCGTGTGATTCTAGTGACGAGGGAGGTCGAGTCGGCGTGTCGGATTAACGGTCGAGTTGAGCTTGAGACTTTTCCGCCTGCGCCATGGCGAGGAGCTCCTCGGCGTGGGCCAAGCCGGTGTCGGTGTCCTCCATACCCGCGAGCATCCTCGCCAGTTCGGTCACCCGGTCCGCGTCGTCGACAGACCGCACGCCCGACACCACGGAGTCCCCACCGGAGGAATCCGCGTCCTTGTGCACCACGAGGTGGGTGTCCGCGTACGCGGCGACCTGGGCGAGGTGCGTCACCGCGATCACCTGGTGTGTCCTGGCAAGGCCGGCCAGCCTCTTGCCGATGCTCAGGGCCGCGCGACCACCGACCCCCGCATCGACCTCGTCGAACACCAGGGTCCCGCCTCCGGACCGCTCTGCCAGGACCACCTCCAGCGCCAACATCACCCTGGACAGCTCACCCCCGGAGGCGCCTCTGCCCAACGGGACCACACCAGACGGCCCGTCGAGGGCGAGTTCGACCTCGTCCAGGCCCGACTCCGTCGCGGCGGCGAGGCCGTCTCCGGACGGGGAGACTCCGACCACGAACCCGGCGCCGCCCATGGACAGCTCTGCCAGTTCCGCGGTGACCCGTCGCGCCAGGTCCTCCCCGGCGGCTCTGCGGACCGCCGTGAGGTCCGCACCCCGCTCCGTGAGCTCGCCGGCGAGCCTGTCGACCGTGGCCGTCAGCTCTGCCACCGCGGCGTCGGACGTGTCGACCTCCGACAGGCGGATCCGCGCCTTCTCGGCCCACTCGATCACATCGTCCACATCGGTGCCGTATTTGCGGGTGAGCGCCTTGAGGTCATGGCGTCTCTCCAGTGCGGAGTCGAGATCCGCGGCGTCCTCGGGCAGCTCGGCCAGGTACAGACCGAGTTCGGTCGCGGCGTCCCCGAGGGCCGCGACCGCCTGGTCGATGCTGGTCGCGATGGGATCCAGCGCCGGGTCACCCGCGCCGGCCAGACGCTGCCGGAGATGGTCCAGGACGTTGACGACCGGCTCCGTCGACTCCCCCTCCCCCGTCAACGTCTCGTGGGCCTGCCCGGCCACCTCACGCAACTCCTCCGAGTCGGTGAGGCGACGGATCACGGCGTCGAGCTCGGCCTCCTCGCCCGGCCTGGGGTCGAGGGCGTCGATCTCGTCGAGGCCGTGGCGGAGCAGGTCGGCTTCGCGGGCCAGTTCGCGCGCACGCCCGGTGCGCTCGGCGAGCGACCTCTCGGCCACTCGCCACCGGTGGAAGGTCTCGCGGTACGCCTCCAGGGCCACCCTCGCGGGCTCCCCGCCGTGGGAATCGACCGCCTCGCGTTGCCTGTCGGGCCGCAGCAGGCGGAGCTGATCGTTCTGACCGTGGACGGCGAGCACCGGGGCACAGAACCGGGCCAGCGTGCCGGCGGGAACCGAACGACCGCCCAACCGGGCCCGGGAGCGTCCGTCGGCCCCCACGCGGCGGGCCGCGATCACCGTGCCGTCCTCGTCGAGCTCGGCGTCCGCCTCCTCGAGGAGTGTGTCCAACTGCCGCCTGTCCGCCGAGTCCATCGTGGCGGCGGCCGCCAGGTCGAACCGTCCCTCGATCTCCGCCTTGACGGCCCCGCGTCGGACCCGGCCCGGATCAGCACGCCCCCCGGCGAGGAGCCGGAGCCCGGTGACCACCATGGTCTTGCCCGCACCGGTCTCACCCGTGAGGACCGACAGCCCGGGGGCGAAATCGGCCACGGCCTCGTCGATGACGCCGAGGCCGCTGATCCGAAGTTCCGTGAGCACGCACCCACCCTAGGCCAGTGGACGGACAGCGGACCGTCCGCGCCACCCGGTCACCGGGAGCTCGAACTTCGTCACCAGCCGGTCCGTGAACGGCGAGTCGTCCAGGCGCACCCACTTGACCGGACGTCGGCCGCGCACCACCTCCACGCGACTACCGGCGGGAGCGTTGACGAGCCGACGGCCGTCGAGGACGACCACCGCCGGCCCCGAGCGGGCTCCTGTCTCGACCGCGACCCGCGACGTGGGCGCCACCACCATGGGACGGGCGAAGAGTGCGTGGGCGTTGTTGGGGACCACCAGGATCGCGTCGAGCTCGGGCCAGACGATCGGCCCCCCGGCGGAGAAGGCGTACGCCGTCGATCCCGTCGGGGTCGACACGAGCATGCCGTCGCAGCCGTAGTCGCTCACCGGTCGGCCGTCTATCTCGACGGAGGCCTCGAGGACGCCCTGCCGGGCGACCTTCTCGATACTCACCTCGTTGAGCGCCCAGTCGCGACCGATCACCGTGTCCCCGTGCAGGACGGTGGCCTCGACGGTCATCCGCTCGACGACCCGGTAGTCCCGGTCCGCGATCTGTTCGACCACTCCCCTGAGCGAGGAGATCTCGGACTCGGCGAGGAAGCCGATGTGACCGAGATTGACTCCCAGTACCGGCACGTCGGCGGCGTTGGCGTACTGGCAGGCGCGCAGGAACGTGCCGTCGCCCCCCAGTACCAGGACCAGTTCACACCCCTCGGCGGCCTGCGGGGTGTCCGGCACCGACTCCACGCCGGTCCCGGTCGCGACGTTCTCGCTGGTGTCCGCGAGCATCCTCACCGCGATTCCCCGGGCCGCGCAGGCGTCCACGACCTGGGACACGATGGCGACGATGTCCGGCCGTTCGATGTTGGCTTCGAGCAGGATGCGGCGGGGGCCGCCCACATCAGTCGTGTCGGTCATCTCGGCCCCTCCTCGACGGCGATACGGATGGCGTCCTCCGCCCGGGCCGACAGCTCCACCGGACCTCCCGTCCCCGTCTGACGAAGGTGCAGGAAGAACTCGACGTTGCCGGACGGCCCCGGAAGCGGACTCGCCACGCACCCTCGCGTCTGGACACCCAGGGCGGCCGCGGCCCGCGCGACCCGGGTGACCGCCTCGACCCGGAGTGCGGGGTCACGCACGACACCGCCCTGACCGACCCGCTCGCGTCCCACTTCGAACTGGGGCTTGACCATGGGCAACAGGTCTCCTCCGGTGCGGACGCACGCGGCCAGGGCCGGCAGGACGAGCGGGAGGGAGATGAACGACAGGTCGGAGACCACCAGGTCGACCTCGCCCCCGATGTCCTCCGGGGTCAGCGAACGGACGTTGGTCTTGTCGTGGACTCCCACACGCTCATCGCTGCGCAGGCGCCACACGAGTTGTCCGTAACCCACGTCCGCGGCCTCCACCCGGGCCGCTCCCCGCGAGAGCAGGACGTCGGTGAAGCCGCCCGTGGATGCGCCGGCGTCGAGGCAGCGGGCGCCCTCGACCGTCACGTCGCCGAACGCGTCCAGGGCCCCGAGGAGTTTGTGGGCGCCCCGGGAGGCCCAGTCGGGCTCCGCCGAGGCCGCGACCGCGATCGAGGTGGTGGGTTCGACCTGGGTCGCCGGTTTGCTGGCCGCGACACCGTTGACGATCACCCGACCCGAGCCGATGAGGTCCTGGGCCCGCTCACGGCTGTCACACATCCTGCGACGCACCAGTTCGGCGTCCAGGCGCCTGCGGGAGACCGCCATCAGCGGGCGGAGTCCAGGGCCGAGAGCGCCCCGGCCAGCAACTCGTGGGCGGCGTCCAGGGCCTCCACCTGGTCGTCGCGGACCGTCCCGTCGCCGTCGCCATCGCCCTCGCCATCGGTCGAGGTCGGCCCGATCGAGTCGGCGAGGAGATCGTCGAACGCCGAACGTAGTTCGGCGAGGTCCGGGCCCGCGGGCCCGGGCAGCGGTGTCGATCCGGGGGTACTCACGACCTCCACGCTAGCCCACGACGAGCCCGGCCTCGACGAGCCTCGACCGAGCAGCGGGTCCGGGATCCCCGATCGTGCCGACCCCGTGCCGCCATGCCTGACGGATGACGACGCGCGCGAGATCGACTCCGTGGAGCGCATCCGGGATCGCGCCCAGGTGCAGGACCCCGTCCAGCACCCTCGATTCGAGATCAGGGGCCGAGGTGATGTGGCTGCGCTCGGCCGGAAGGGCGAGTGCGGACAGGTCCCGGGCCAGGTGAGTGGCCCGGCGATGCTCGGGTGCGGCCAGCAGATCCGCGGTCCCGTGGACCCCTGTGAGCACCATGAGCGCGGGCATACCGGCGGCCACCGCGCCCTCGATATCGGTGTCGAGGCGGTCGCCCACCACCAAGGGACGCTTCGCGCCGACGAGGTCCGCGGCCGCTCTGAGCACTCCGGCTGCCGGCTTCCCGGCGACGACGGGGTCGCGGTCCGTGGCGGCGCGCAGCGCCGCCACGAGGGATCCGTTGCCCGGCAGCAGGCCCCGCTCCGTGGGGAGGGTCGTATCGGTGTTGGAGGCCACCCAGGGGACTCCCTGCCGGATGGCCAGGCACCCTTCGGCGAGGTCACCCCAGGTCAACTGCCGGGACAGCCCCTGGAGGACCGCCTCCGGACGGTCATCGGCAGAGAGGACGACCTCGTAGCCCGCCTCCCGTGCCAGGTCTCGGAAACTGTCGTGGCCCACGACGAGCACCTTCGCGCCCGGCGCCACGTGGTCGCTGAGCATCACCACGGCGGCCTGTGCGCTGGTCATGACATCGCTCGCGCGGGCCGTGAATCCCAGGTCGCGAAGATGCGCCGCGGTGTCCGCGGGAGCCCGGCTGGCGTTGTTGGTCACATAGACCACCGGCAGGCCCGACCGCTCCAGTGCCTCCGCGGCACCCGGGATCGGCTCGGGGCCTCGGATCAGCGTCCCGTCGAGGTCGACGAGCAGGGCGTCGTGGGAGTCCGCCAGGGTTGTGGTCGACACCTGTCCTAGCCCTCGAGCTCGGCCAGACGGGACTCGGCGTCCGTGTTCTGACCCGGGTCCGCGTTCACCGCGTGACCGAACCACGCCGCGGCCTCGTCTCTCCTCCCGGCTGCGAGCAGGACCTCTGCGTAGGCGTAGTCGAGCCGGGCCGCCTCCTCGCCCACGGCGTCCGCGTTCGCCCCGGCGTCCTGCAGCGTCACCAGGGCGGCGTCGAGTTGACCCATGTCCACCCGCGCGCCGGCCTCGACGATGCGGAGTTCGACGAGATCCTCGCCCTCGAGTTGCCGGGATTCCTCCCCACGGGCGAGTTCGATCGCCTTCTGGGGACGCTCGAGACCTCGTTCGCAGTCCGCCATCATCGCCAGAAGTCCGGGACCACCCGAGATACGTCGGGCAGCACGGAGTTCGCCCAGTGCCTCGGACCATTCACCGGCGCGGTAGGCAAGGACCCCCAGGGTCTCGCGAACCACGCCGATCCTTCCGGCCCGGTTCTTGGCGGCGCGCCCGTGGGCCAGCGCCAACTCGGGGTCGTCGTCGACGAAGTACATGGCGGCCACGAGGTGCCGGGCCACGGTGTCGGCGTTCGCCTTGTCGAGTCCGCGAAGATCGCGACGGACCTCCGTGTCGAGGTCAGCGGGCTCGATATCCTCGGGCAGGTCGGGCTCGTCGGCACGGGCGGCCTGTCGGGCGTCCTGCCCCGGCCGACCGGCGGTCCGACGATCGTCACCGGGACGCCCGCCGCCCCGGTGGTCGCCCCGAGAGGCGCCGCCACGACGATCAGCGGGGGCGCCGCTCGAGTCGCCGCGCTCCTGACCGCCACGTTGTCCCCCGGCCCGCCGCCGCTCTCCGGACTCCGGGCCGTCGTACCGTTTGCCGCGACGCTCACCGAATGAGCTGTTGTCCCTGCGGACACCGCCTGAGGCCCGGTCGCCTCGACGGGGTACGTCGCCATCGCCTCGTCGCGGGGTACGATCTGGTTGTTCTGACCGGGATTCGTTCACGACTCTCACCTTACGTGCACCGGAAATCCGGCACTGCGGTTGATGTATGGCACACAAATAAGACCAGCGGGAGGAACGAATGTCCCTCCCGCTGGTCATGAAGTTGTGTTCGGCGGTGTCCTACTCTCCCACACCCTCTCGAGTGCAGTACCATCGGCGCTGGCAGGCTTAGCTTCCGGGTTCGGAATGGGACCGGGCGTTTCCCTGCCGCTATGGCCGCCGTAACTCTGTGAAACAAGGCCCTCACCGCGAAGTGTGTCTCGCGGTATGGGTGTGTTGTTTCAGATACTGCACAGTGGACGCGTAACAATTCTTGGCTTGTTTGTGTGTAAGCCCTCGGCCGATTAGTACCGGTCACCTCCACGCATTGCTGCGCTTCCAGTTCCGGCCTATC